>NZ_QETK01000014.1 GCF_003105155.1 Pseudomonas sp. SDI
GCAGGTGCGGAGCGAGGGAACCCCGGAGCGCAGCGCAGGGGCCGTATGCAGGGCCGGGGCGTTTTGCCAACTTTTGCGCCGTCAAAAGTTGGCCGCCGTCAGGGCGGAAGGGGCCGGCAGCCTCGCCACGGCAAATGGATATGCCCCCCAAGATCAAGCGCATCGCCGGCAAGGCCGGCTCCCACACTCCAACCCCGACCAATTACCTAGGTCGTTTTCGTATGCACCTCGACCCCTTTCAACACCGCCTCAGTCAAGGCATGAGACATATCCAGAGACTGCTGAGTCGACCAAAGTAGCGACTGCTGCTCACCCTCGGCCAGTTCCAACGCCTTGACCGTGGTGACTTGAGCACACCGAAGCAGCACAGAAAGATGCACCAGGGCATCTTCGATATCGACCCCCGCGCGTACTGCGAATACTGGATCATGACTGCCTGAGCAAGAAGCGAAGGCCGTGCTGAAGGTTGTTACAGGAGCGCCGGCTGGCGGAGGATCAGGGACAATCTTGTTCATGGTGCAGCTCCTATATCGCCATGGGAGCTACCAGCATCCGCTTGCACACGAATGGGTGGCAGCTGTGCGCAGGTGTGCAAGACCGAGGATATAGGACCCGGCAGACCCGAAGGTCTCCCACGCACAGCCGCCATAAAGCGCCTTCGCGGACATGAGCGCCGAAAAGGTCGTTGGGCGCTGTCGCGCTATATTCTGTCGGGCTTGCACACCCGGCCGCCGAATTGGCAGCGGCTGAGCGAGGATAGAGGACTTGGACTTTGGCGACAACCGGCGAAAGCTGGAGCGGCAACAACTAGGTATGTCAAAGCGTTACCCCCCAACAATCAAATGCATCACCGGCAAGACCAGCGCCCACAAAGATTGCTCACACATTGGGTATGGCCTGCCCCACGGAGTCCATTAAACTCCCCCCTCACCTGCCGCTGACCTCAAGGCCTAGAAATGGAAATTCAATGGTGGATCTGGCTGGTCCTGGGCTTCGGCCTGATCGTTCTGGAACTCGTCCTGCCAACCTTCTTCATCCTCTGGTTCGGCATCGGCGCCGTGGTCGTCGCCGTTATCGCCTGGCTGATCCCGACCCTGCAACTGGACATGCAGGTGCTGCTCTGGGTCGCCCTTTCCAGCACCACCGCCGCCCTCTGGTTCAAGCTCCTGCGCAAAAAAACCGCCGACGTGCGCTGGACCGCCGACACCGCCATCGGTGAAGTCGGTCTGCTCACCCAAACCGTCTCCGAATTCCACAAAGGCCGCGTGCGCTTCCAGAAACCCATCCTCGGCAACGAAGAGTGGACCTGCATCGCCGACGCCGAAATCGCCAGCGGCGAGCGCGTGCGCATCCTCGCCATCGAAGGCAATACCGTGCGCGTCACCCGCGCCTGACACCGCGCCACCCATCAAAGGAAGATTCACGACATGACCAGCCTCATAGTCACCGGCACGATAGCCCTGTTCGTCCTCATCACCCTGTTCAAAGGCGTACGCATCGTGCCGCAAGGCGAAGAGTGGATCGTCGAGCGCCTCGGCCGCTACCACGCCACCCTCAAACCCGGCCTGAACATCCTCATCCCGTACATGGACGTGGTCGCCTACCGCCTGCCAACCAAGGACATCATCCTCGACGTGCAGCAACAGGAAATCATCACCCGCGACAACGCTGTCATCGTCGCCAACGCCCTGTGCTTCGCCAAGGTCGTCGACCCACAGAAGGCTTCCTACGGTGTGCAGGACTTTTCCTATGCCGTGACCAGCCTGACCATGACCTCACTGCGTGCCATCGTCGGCGCCATGGACCTCGACGAAGCCCTCTCCGGCCGCGAACAGATCAAGGCACGCCTGCGTGAAGTGATGTCGGAACAGACCGAAGACTGGGGCGTGACCGTGCGCTCGGTCGAGATCCAGGACATCCGCCCTTCGGAAAACATGCAAGCGGCCATGGAGCGCCAGGCCGCCGCCGAGCGTGAGCGTAAAGCCGACGTGACCCGCGCCGAAGGCGCCAAGCAGGCCGCCATTCTCGAAGCCCAGGCCCGCCAGCAATCGGCCAAACTCGACGCCGAAGCACAGATCAACCTCGCCGAAGCCTCGGCCCAGGCAATCACCCTGGTGAAGAACGCCATCGGCAGCGAAGTCACCCCAGCCATGTACCTGCTCGGCGAACGCTACATCGGCGCCATGGAAAACCTGGCACAAAGCGAAAACGCCAAGATCGTCGTACTGCCGGCCGACCTGCAGGAAACCGTGCGCGGCCTGATGGGGCGCAACAAGGCCTGACCAGGGCCCGCCAGCTGGGGCTGCGGCACTTCATCGCACCCCCGGCTTTTTTACATATACGTGCAACTCTGGCTAAATAGCCACCATCGAATCCTGACCGGATCCCTCCATGCCTCGACATCGGCTTGCCCCCGCCTGGATTGCCTGCCTCGCAGTGCTGTTCAATCTGCTGGCAATGCCGTTGTCTTCGGCAGCGCCCAAGGGCCCGGCCGAGCAACTGTTGTGGGGGGTGTTCTGCGCCGCCGGCGGCAGCAAGATGGTCGCCATCTCGCTCGGCCCGCAAGACGCCACCCCGCAGAACGACGACCACTCGACCATGCAGCACTGCTGGTGCTGCTCCGGCGCCGCACCGCTGCTGGCCCTACCTGGGCAGCCGCTGCAATTGCGGCACCCCAGCCACGATTACCTGGCCAGCCGCACGCCTCAGGCCATTGCCCAGGCCACACCGCGCCAGCAATGGCCGGCGCTCAACCCGCGCGCTTCCCCTTCCGTCTAGATTCACTACGCTCACTGCTGCGAACCCGAATCGACTGGAGAAGCACCATGTTCAAGAACGCCCTGCTGCTGGCCGCCCTGTGCCTGCCGGCGACCTTTGCCAACGCCCACGAATTCACCCAGGGCGAGTTGCACATCGCCCACCCGTGGTCGCAGGAACTGCCGCCCAACGCCCCCAACGTCGCGGCCTATTTCGTCGTGCACAACAACGGCACGGCCGATGACCGCCTGCTCGGCGTCGACAGCCCGATCACCGACCGCGCCGAACTGCACGAACACGTGCACAAGGACGGCCTGATGAAAATGCAGCAAGTGCCCAGCGTCGTGGTGCCCGCCGGCAAAGACCTGGTATTTGCCCCCGGCGCCTACCACGTGATGCTGATGCAGCCCAAGGACCGCAGCCTGCTCAGCGACGGCAAGCACTTCCCGCTGACTCTGCACTTCGAGAAAGCCGGCGACGTCACCGTCGACGTCGCCGTGCAGAAGCAGGCGCCTGAAGGCGCAGCCCATACGCACTGATCGCTGAGCCCTGCTCGTCATGAGCATCGCCCGCAACCGACTCGCCCCGCGCGCAAGGCTCCCTGAACGGACCTTGCGCGGCAGCTGGCTGAGCCTGTTCGCCATGTTGATGATCTTTATCGGCCCACTGGTTTCCCAGTCGATGCCGATGGATCACCGCGCCAGCATGCCGGGCATGTCCATGCCGATGGACATGGACAGCGCGCACGATTGCCACACTGCCAGTGCGAGCGACACCCGCCACGGCGACCCGTCGCTGCATGTGATCTGGGAGAAATGCGGCTACTGCAGCCTGTTCTTCCACTGCCCGGCGTTGCCGCAACCGCTGAGCCTGCTCACCACCACCGCCGCCCCCGCCCCGCGCGGGCTGATCAGCCAACCCCGCCAGGGCCATGCCCGCCAGGCAATATTCCCCGGCGCCCGCTCACGCGCGCCACCGGCCAGCCTCGTCGTCTGAAACCACCGTATGCGCCTGCGCGGCTCGGCACTCGCCGGGCCACGCGCGCACCTTCATGACTGATCGATGTTGGAATCACTATGTCCGGCTACACCGCTGTTTATCGTCTGTCCCTGCAAGGGACCATTGCCGTACTCTGCGGCACCCTGCTCAGCCCGTTGGCCCTGGCCACCGACGCGCACCCCGACGACCACACACACGCCCAGGTTAAGGGCGAACTGAGCCCCACGGTAATCACCGCCGTAGCGCCCAGCTCACCACTGACCATCGTCACCAACCCCAAGGACCCGCGCCAGCCCGTCCCGGCCAGCGACGGCGCCGACTACCTGAAGACCATCCCCGGCTTCTCGGCAATCCGTGCCGGCGGCACCAACGGCGACCCGGTACTGCGCGGCATGTTCGGCTCGCGGCTGAACATTCTCACCAACGGCGGGGTCATGCTCGGCGCCTGCCCGAACCGGATGGACGCGCCCACCTCGTACATCTCGCCGGAAACCTACGACCGCCTGACCGTGATCAAGGGCCCGCAAACCGTGCTCTGGGGCCCGGGCGGGTCGGCCGGGACGATCCTCTTCGAACGTGAGCCGGAGACCTTCGGCGAGCTCGGCACGCGGGTCAACGCCAGCCTGCTGGCCGGCTCCAACGGCCGCTTCGACAAAGTGCTCGATACCGCTGCCGGCAACCGTTACGGCTATGTGCGCTTCGTCGGCAACCAGTCGCGCTCGGACGACTACGACGACGGCAATGGCGACACCGTGCCATCGCGCTGGGACAAGTGGAACGGCGACGTCACCCTCGGCTGGACCCCGGATGCCGACACCCTGCTCGAACTCACCGCCGGCAAGGGCGATGGCGAAGCGCGCTATGCCGGACGTGGCATGGACGGTTCGCAGTTCGAGCGCGAAAGCCTCGGCCTGCGCGTCGAGAAATCCAACCTCGGCGAGGTGCTCGACAAGGTCGAGGCACAGGTCTACTACAACTACGCCGACCATGTGATGGACAACTACAGCCTGCGCAGTTCGCCCACCAGCGGCATGATGGCCGGGCCGATGGTCAGCAACGTCGACCGCCGTACCCTCGGCGGACGGATCAAGGCTACCTGGCGCTGGGACGATGTGGCGCTGGTCGGCGGGATCGACGCGCAAACCAACGAACACCGCCAGCGCGGCGGCATGGGCATCGATGCACATCGCGGCAAGAGCTGGAACAAGGACGCTGACTTCCACAACTACGGCCTGTTCGGTGAACTGACCTGGGACACCAGCAGCCAGGACCGCTTGATCACCGGCGCCCGCCTCGACCGCGCCTCGGCCAAGGACTACCGCAAAGCCAGCCCGACCCGCGACGACACCCGTGCCGATACCCTGCCCAGCGGCTTTGTGCGTTTCGAGCACGACCTGGCGGCGATCCCGGCCACCACCTACATCGGCCTGGGCCATGCGCAGCGTTTCCCCGACTACTGGGAGCTGTTCTCGCCCAAGTCCGGCCCGGACGGTTCGCGCAATGCCTTCGACAAGCTCAAGCCGGAAAAAACCACCCAGCTCGACGTCGGCATCCAGTACAAGACCGAGCAGCTCGAAGCCTGGGCCTCGGGCTACATCGGCCAGGTCCGCGACTACATCCTGTTCGACTACCGGCCGGGGATGATGGGCATGCTCAACTCCCAGGCCGAGAATATCGACGCACGGATCATGGGCGGTGAACTGGGCGCGGCTTATCAGCTGACCAGCAACTGGAAGGCCGATGCGACCCTGGCCTACGCTTGGGGCAAGAACAGCAGCGATGGCAAGGCACTGCCGCAGATGCCACCGCTGGAAAGCCGCCTGGGCCTGACCTACAGCCGCGACGACTGGAGCGCCGGCGCCCTCTGGCGGCTGGTCTCGGCACAGAACCGCATCGACCAGAATGCGGGCAACGTGGTTGGCAAGGACTATGAAAAGAGCGCCGGCTTTGGCGTGTTCTCGCTCAACGGCGCATACCGCGTGAGCAAGAACGTCAAGCTCAGCGCCGGCGTCGACAACCTGTTCGACAAGGCCTATGCCGAGCACCTGAACCTGGCCGGCAACGCCGGGTTCGGTTACCCGGCGAGCGATCCACAGGCGATCAACGAGCCGGGGCGGACGTTCTGGAGCAAGGTCGACCTGAGTTTCTGATGCAACCCGGGGCGCGGTCGTTGGCCGCGCCCTACTCCGGCAGCCATAAGGGAGTGCTCCATGAGCAAACCGCAGATTTCTTTCTACAACCTGGCCTGGCGCTGGCATTTCTATGCCGGGTTGTTCGTCGCACCGTTCATGATTCTGCTGGCCATCACCGGGATCATCTACCTGTTCAAACCGCAGCTCGACCCGTTGCTGTACCGCCCCTTGATGGTCGTAGAAGCTGGCCATCACCGGCACAGCGCCGACAGCCTGCTGGCGTAGGTGAAAGCCGCTTATCCACAGGCCCAGGTCAGCCAGTACCTGCCGGCGTTGAACAGCGCGCGCAGCGCGCAGTTCGTGATCAGCGACGCCGGACGCGAGCTGAATGTGTTCGTCGACCCCTACACCGGCAGCGTGCTCGGCGCGCAGGATGCCAAGCAGAACCTGCAGGCGGTGGCGCGAGCGCTGCACGGCGAGTTGATGATCGGCACCGTTGGCGACCGGCTGATCGAGCTGGCGGCGGGCTGGGGCATCGTTCTGGTGGTGTCCGGGCTGTACCTGTGGTGGCCGCGTGGGCGGGCGACAGCCGGGGTGCTGTGGCCGCGCTTCGGTGCGCGGGGGCGACTGCTGTGGCGCGATCTGCACGCCGTCAGCGGGTTCTGGGGTTCGGCGTTGTTGCTGCTGATGTTGCTCAGTGGCATGACCTGGACCGGGTTCTGGGGCAAGCAGTACGCGGATGTGTGGAATACCTTCCCGGCGGCGATGTGGAACGACGTGCCGACGTCGGATCAGCACGCCGGGACCTTGAACAGTGCCGCGCGCCAGACCGTGCCGTGGGCGCTGGAAAACACGCCGATGCCGGTGTCCGGGGCGCATGCCGAACACATGGGCCATGCTGCAATGAACGATGCGCCGGCAGCGCCGCAGGTGACGTTGCAGCAGGTCGAGGACCTGGCGAACACCCGTGGGGTCGAGCCGGGGTACAGCATTACCCTGCCGACCAGCGCCAGCGGAGTGTTCACCGTGGCGGTGTTTGCCGATGACCCGCGCAACGACGCCACCCTGCATGTCGACCAGTACACCGGGCGGGTGCTGGTGGACGTGCGTTGGGCCGATTACAGCCCGGTGGCGCAGGCGACCGAACTGGGCGTGATGCTGCATGAGGGAAAGATGTTCGGCTGGGTCAACCAGCTGCTGATTCTGTTGGTCTGCCTGCTGATCTTGCTGGGGTCGGTGAGTGGCCTGGTGATGTGGTGGAAACGCCGGCCGCAAGGTGGCCTGGGCGTGCCGCCGCTGCGCCATGACCTGCCGCGCTGGAAGGTGGCGACGGTGGTGATGGTGGGGTTGGGGGTGGCGTTCCCACTGGTGGGGGTGTCGATGCTGGTGGTGTGGGGGCTGGATCGGCTGCTCGGGCGGCGGATGCTGGCGGTTCGGGCCTGACCCTGCCGACGCCAGCCCTGCCCGGTTGAGACGACTTGTCGCGCCAGCGCCGGAAAATCCCGTGTTAACGTAGCCGGCGCTCACTACGTACAAGAAGACTGAACCACAATGGAATGCAGCCTATGACCCGGACCTCGACCCCCGATCCAAGCGAACACCACCTGCAACGCAACCTCAGCAACCGCCACATCCAGCTCATCGCCATCGGCGGCGCCATCGGCACCGGCCTGTTCATGGGCTCCGGCAAAACCATCAGCCTCGCCGGCCCCTCGATCATCTTCGTCTACATGATCATCGGCTTCATGCTGTTCTTCGTCATGCGCGCCATGGGCGAACTGCTGCTGTCGAACCTGAACTACAAATCCTTCATCGATTTTTCCGCCGACCTGCTCGGCCCCTGGGCCGGTTACTTCACCGGCTGGACCTACTGGTTCTGCTGGATCATCACCGGCATCGCCGACGTGATCGCCATCGCCGCCTACTCGCAGTTCTGGTTCCCCGAGCTGCCGCAATGGGCCCCGGCCCTGGCCTGTGTCGGCGTGCTGCTGTCGCTGAACCTGATCACGGTAAAACTGTTCGGCGAAATCGAGTTCTGGTTCGCCATGATCAAGATCGTCGCCATCCTCGCGCTGGTCGGCACCGGCCTGTACATGGTCTTCGCCGGCTTCGAATCGCCCGCCGGACGCACCGCGAGCCTGACCAACCTGTGGAACGACGACGGCATGTTCCCGCACGGCCTGATGGGCTTCTTCGCCGGCTTCCAGATCGCTGTGTTCGCCTTCGTCGGGATCGAGCTGGTGGGCACCACCGCCGCCGAAGCGAAGAACCCCGAACGCACCCTGCCACGGGCCATCAACTCGATCCCGATCCGCATCATCATGTTCTACGTGCTGGCTCTGATCGCGATCATGGCGGTGACCCCATGGCGCGACGTGGTGCCGGGCAAGAGCCCGTTCGTCGAGCTGTTCATCCTCGCCGGCCTGCCCGCCGCCGCCAGCATCATCAACTTCGTGGTGCTGACTTCGGCCGCGTCTTCGGCCAACAGCGGGGTGTTCTCCACCAGCCGCATGCTGTTCGGCCTGGCCCAGCAAGGCGACGCACCAAAGCCATTCGAAACCCTGTCCAAGCGCGATGTGCCGGCCAACGGCCTGTACTTCTCGTGCACCTGCCTGCTGCTCGGTGCAGCGCTGATGTACGTGATCCCGGACCTGGTGGAAGCCTTCACCCTGGTGACCACGGTGTCGGCAATCCTGTTCATGTTCGTCTGGTCGCTGATCCTGCTGTCGTACCTGACCTACCGCAAACAGCGCCAGGCCCTGCACCAGGCCTCGAAGTACAAGATGCCCGGCGGGCGCTTGATGTGCTGGGTATGCCTGGCCTTCTTCGCCGCCATCCTGGTGCTGCTGAGCCTGGAGAGCGATACCCGCCAGGCGCTGATCGTCACGCCGCTGTGGTTCGTGCTGCTGACCATCACCTATCAGTTCGTCCGGCGTAACCGCCAGCAGGCGCTGGCGCCGCAGGCCGACTGAGCCCCCGGCAGGTTGCGCACCAGCACAGCGCAACCTGCCGGGCAGCGTGCACCGGCTAGCTCCAGGCCGGTGCAGGCATGCCCGCTCCTCACACGCAAAACCCCGTCGTAGAGCGCTTGCCCGAGTAGGCACAGCGCTTGCTAAAGCTCCACTCCGAAGTCGACCTCTGCTTGGCAGAACCACTCATCGGAGAGAGCACCATGAAGCGTCGCAGTCTGATCAAGGCCTTTACCCTCAGCGCATCGATTGCAGCGATGGGCTTGAGCTGGAGTATCCAGGCCGCCGAGACCATCAAGGTCGGCATCCTGCATTCGCTGTCGGGCACCATGGCGATTTCCGAGACATCGCTCAAGGACATGGCCCTGATGACCATCGAGCAGATCAACGCCAAGGGCGGGGTGAACGGCAAGCTGCTGGAGCCGGTGGTGGTCGACCCGGCGTCGAACTGGCCGCTGTTCGCCGAAAAGAGCCGCCAGCTGCTGACCCAGGACAAGGTCGCGGTGGTGTTCGGCTGCTGGACCTCGGTGTCGCGCAAGTCGGTATTGCCGGTGTTCGAGGAACTCAACGGGCTGCTGTTCTACCCGGTGCAGTACGAGGGTGAGGAAATGTCGCCAAACGTCTTCTACACCGGCGCGGCGCCCAACCAGCAAGCCATCCCGGCGGTGGAGTACCTGATGAGCGAGGACGGCGGCGCGGCCACGCGCTACTTCCTGTTCGGCACCGACTACGTCTACCCGCGCACCACCAACAAGATCCTGCGTGCGTTCCTGCACAGCAAGGGCGTGGCCGACAAGGACATCGAAGAGGTCTACACGCCGTTCGGCCACAGCGATTACCAGACCATCGTCGCCAACATCAAGAAGTTCTCCGCCGGCGGCAAGACTGCGGTGATCTCCACGGTCAACGGCGACTCCAACGTGCCGTTCTACAAGGAGTTGGCCAACCAGGGCCTGAAGGCCACCGACGTGCCGGTGGTGGCCTTCTCGGTGGGCGAGGAAGAACTGCGCGGTATCGACACCAGGCCGTTGGTCGGCCACCTGGCGGCGTGGAACTACTTCGAGTCGGTGCAGAACCCGGTGAACAGCCAGTTCGTTGCCGACTGGAAAGCCTACGCCAAGGCCAAGCACCTGCCGGGCGCGGACAGGGCGGTAACCAACGATCCGATGGAGGCCACCTACGTCGGCATCCATATGTGGGCGCAGGCGGTCGAGCAGGCCAAGTCCACCGATGTCGACAAGGTTCGTGCGGCGCTGGCTGGGCAGTCGTTCAAGGCACCGTCGGGCTTCACCCTGACCATGGACAAGACCAACCACCACCTGCACAAGCCGGTGATGATCGGCGAGATCCAGGACGACGGGCAGTTCAACGTGGTCTGGGAAACCGAGCAGCCGCTGCGCGCGCAGCCATGGAGCCCATTCATTCCGGGCAACGACAAGCGGCCTGACTATGCGGTGAAAGGCAACTGATTCGGCGGTGACGCTAGCGCGGGCACGGCCCGCTCCCACAGCGGGAAAACTGTTTATGCCGCCCTGTGGGAGCTGGCCTTGCCAGCGACAAGGCCCTGAAGAACAACACAGGAACACCGCCATGCCCAAGGCCCTGCTCTACCTCCTGCTACTGCTGCTACCGCTGGCCGCCCAGGCCGGCGATGCCGAGTTTTTCAGCGCCGCCAAGCCCAACGAGCAGGCCCGCCTGCTCCAGGACTGGGCGGCGCAACCCGAGCCGGCCCGCTTGCCGCTGCTCAACGCGCTGCACCAAGGCCGCCTGAGCGCTGACGACAATCGCAAGCTGCGCCTGAACAACCGCCTGCGCGGGCTGGTCGACAACGCCCTCGCGGCGCACCACCTGCTCAGCGACGACGTCCGCCTGCGCCTCGCCGCCGCCCAGCAATTGCAGAAATCCGCGCAGCCGGCGCAAGTGGCTTTCCTCGACCGCCGCTACGCGGCCGAGGCCGATGCCGGCGTGCAGGCGGCCCTCGGCCTGGCCCTGGCCAACCTGCAGTTGGCGGCGCCCGAACCGGCGGTACGCCTGGCGGCCGTGCGTCTGCTCGGCGAAACCGGCGACCCGCTGGCGCGGACCCGCCTCGAAGCACTGCTCGACCCGACCGTAGAAACCGACCCTGGCGTGCGCACCGCCGCCGAAACCAGCCTGGCCCAGGTCAAGCGCAAGCTGCTGCTCGGCGAACTGCTCGGGCAGGCCTTCAGCGGCCTGTCGCTGGGCTCGATCCTGCTGCTGGCCGCCCTGGGCCTGGCGATCACCTTCGGCCTGCTCGGGGTGATCAACATGGCTCACGGCGAAATGCTCATGCTCGGCGCCTACAGCACCTACATGGTGCAACTGCTGGTGCAACGCTTCGCCCCCGGCGCCCTCGAGTTCTACCCCCTGCTGGCACTGCCGGTGGCCTTCGCGGTCAGCGCCGGGGTCGGCATGCTGCTGGAGCGCACGGTGATCCGTCACCTCTACGGCCGGCCGCTGGAAACCCTGCTGGCCACCTGGGGCATCAGCCTGATCCTGATCCAGGCGATCCGCCTGCTGTTCGGCGCGCAGAACGTCGAAGTGGCCAACCCGGCCTGGCTTTCCGGCGGCATTCAGGTGCTGCCGAACCTGGTGCTGCCGTACAGCCGCATCGTCATCATCGGCTTCGCGCTGTGCGTGGTGCTGCTGACCTGGTTGCTGCTCAACCGCACCCGGCTCGGCCTGAACGTGCGGGCGGTCACCCAGAACCGCAACATGGCCGCCTGCTGCGGGGTGCCGACCGGGCGCGTGGACATGCTCGCCTTCGGCCTCGGCTCGGGCATCGCCGGCCTCGGCGGGGTGGCCCTGAGCCAGATTGGCAACGTCGGCCCGGACCTCGGCCAGAGCTACATCATCGACTCGTTCCTGGTGGTGGTGCTCGGCGGCGTCGGGCAACTGGCCGGCAGCCTCTGGGCGGCCTTCGGCCTGGGCATCGCGAATAAATTGCTGGAACCGCAGATCGGTGCGGTGCTCGGCAAGATCCTTATCCTTGCGCTGATCATTCTGTTCATCCAGAAGCGTCCGCAAGGCCTGTTCGCCCTCAAGGGACGGGTAATCGACTGATGAACCAGCCTCTGCTTGTGACTGCCACGCAAAAAGCCGGCCCGCACCTGTCGCTGGCCATCGGCGCCGTCGTGCTGCTGGTGCTGCTCGCCCTGCCGCTGCTATCGCTGCTGCCCGCCGGGCACAGTTTGCAGGTGTCGGCCTACACCCTGACGCTGGTCGGCAAGATCCTCTGCTACGCCATCGTCGCCCTGGCCCTGGACCTGGTCTGGGGCTATGCCGGGCTGCTTTCGCTCGGCCACGGCCTGTTCTTCGCCCTGGGCGGTTACGCGATGGGCATGTACCTGATGCGCGAAGCGGCCGGCGACAGCCTGCCGGCGTTCATGACCTTCCTGTCGTGGAGCGAGCTGCCCTGGTACTGGGCCGGCACCCAGCACTTCGCCTGGGCGCTGTGCCTGGTGGTGCTGGCGCCGGGCTTGCTGGCGCTGGTGTTCGGCTTCTTCGCCTTCCGTTCACGGATCAAGGGCGTGTATTTCTCGATCATGACCCAGGCGCTGACCTTTGCCGGCATGCTGCTGTTCTTCCGCAACGAAACCGGCTTTGGCGGCAACAACGGCTTCACCCACTTTCGCAGCATCCTCGGCTTCGAAATCACCGCGCCCGGCACCCGGGCGACGCTGTTCCTGCTCACCGTGGCACTGCTGCTGGCCAGCCTGCTGCTCGGTTGGCGGCTGGCGCGCAGCAAATTCGGCCGGGTGCTGACGGCACTGCGCGATGCCGAAAACCGGCTGATGTTCTGCGGCTACGACCCGCGCGGTTTCAAGCTCTTCGTCTGGGTGCTGAGCGCGGTGCTGTGCGGCCTGGCTGGGGCGCTGTATGTGCCGCAGGTGGGCATCATCAACCCCAGTGAAATGTCGCCGACCCATTCCATCGAAGCCGCCGTGTGGGTGGCCCTGGGTGGGCGCGGCACGCTGATCGGGCCGCTGCTCGGCGCCGGGCTGGTGAACGGCATGAAGAGCTGGTTCACCGTGGCCTTCCCCGAGTTCTGGCTGTTCTTCCTCGGCGCGCTGTTCATTCTGGTGACGCTGTACCTGCCCAAGGGCGTGGTCGGTCTGCTGAAGAAAAGGGGCGAACAATGAGAAGCGTACCGTTACCGGCCGTGCACCCGGAATTCATGCTCGAACCGCTCCTCGACGGCGCCGGCCGCGACGCCATCGGCCTTGGCCAGCGCCGCGAGCCGGGGCTCGACGTGCGCCACGGCACTGTGCTCACGCTGGAGGACCTCAGTGTCAGCTTCGATGGTTTCAAGGCGTTGAACGCGCTGAACCTCTACATCGGCGTGGGCGAGCTGCGCTGCATCATCGGCCCGAACGGCGCCGGCAAAACCACGCTGATGGACGTGATCACCGGCAAGACCCGGCCCAGCGCCGGCAAGGCCTGGTTCGGCGAGACCCTGGACCTGACGCGAATGAGCGAAGTGCAGATCGCCCAGGCCGGTATCGGTCGCAAGTTCCAGAAGCCGACGGTGTTCGAGGCGCTGACCGTGTACCAGAACCTGGAGCTGGCGCAGCACACCGACAAATCAGTGTGGGCCAGCCTGCGTGCGCGCCTGAGCGGCGCGCAGAAGGATCGCATCGACGAGGTGCTGCGCACGATCCGGCTGGAGGCGGCGCAGCAGCGCCTGGCCGGGTTGCTCTCGCATGGGCAGAAGCAGTTCCTGGAGATCGGCATGCTGCTGATGCAGGAACCACAGTTGCTGCTGCTCGACGAGCCGGTGGCGGGGATGACCGATGCCGAGACCGAATTTACCGCCGAACTGTTCAAGGGCCTGGCCGGCAAGCATTCGCTGATGGTGGTGGAGCACGACATGGGCTTTGTCGGCAGCATTGCCGACCATGTGACGGTGCTGCACCAGGGCAGCGTGCTGGCCGAAGGCTCGCTGGAGCAGGTGCAGGCGGATGACCGGGTGATCGAGGTGTACCTCGGTCGATAGCTTCAAGAGCATCGCGGGCTAGTCCCGCGATGAGGCCAGCCAGAACAATACAAGGTTCAAAGCATGCTGAAGATCGACTCCCTGCACCAATACTACGGCGGCAGCCACATCCTGCGCGGCCTCTCCTTCGAGGCCAGGGTCGGCGAAGTGACCTGCCTGCTCGGCCGCAACGGCGTCGGCAAGACGACCCTGCTGCGTTGCCTGATGGGCCTGCTGCCAGCGCGTGAGGGCAGTGTGCACTGGGAAGGCCAGGCCATCACCGGCTTCAAGCCGCACCAGCGGGTGCGGGCCGGGATTGCCTACGTGCCGCAGGGTCGGGAAATTTTCCCGCGGCTGAGTGTGGAGGAAAACCTGCTGATGGGCCTGTCGCGCTTCAGTGCCGGAGACGCCCGTGAAGTGCCGGCATTCATCTACGAGCTGTTCCCGGTGCTGCTGCAGATGAAACAGCGTCGTGGCGGCGACCTTTCCGGCGGCCAGCAGCAACAACTGGCAATCGGCCGTGCCCTGGCCAGCCGGCCACGCCTGCTGATCCTCGACGAACCCACCGAGGGCATCCAGCCGTCGGTGATCAAGGAGATCGGCACGGTGATCGGCACGCTTGCCGCGCGCGGCGACATGGCAATTCTGCTGGTGGAACAGTTCTACGACTTTGCCGCCGGGCTGGCCGACCAGTACCTGGTGATGTCGCGGGGCGAGATCGTGCAGCAGGGCCGTGGCGAAAACATGGAGGCCGAGGGTGTGCGCGGCCTGGTAACCATTTAATCTGACGCCCTGCTCAACGCTTCGAGAACCTGCCATGACCTACCTGATCCGCGATGCCGTGCATGCCGACCTGCCAGGTATCCGTGACATCTACAACGATGCCGTGCTCAACACCACGGCGATCTGGAACGAACAACCGGTCGACCTCGGCAACCGCCAGGCCTGGTTTGCCGCGCGCCAGGCGCAGCAGTACCCGATTCTGGTGGCGGTGAATGCAGCGGGCGAGGTGCTGGGCTATTCGTCGTTCGGCGACTGGCGGCCGTTCGAGGGTTTCCGCTACACCGTGGAGCATTCGGTGTATATCCGCGCCGATCAGCGTGGCAACGGCCTGGGGCCGGCGCTGATGCTGGCGTTGATCGAACGCGCCAGGGCCTGCGGCAAGCACGTGATGGTGGCCGCGATTGAAAGCGGCAATGCCGCATCGGTACGCCTGCATCAGCGACTGGGCTTTACCCAGAACGGCAGTATGCCGCAGGTGGGGGTGAAGTTTGGGCGCTGGCTGGATCTGACGTTTATGCAGTTGATCCTGAACCCAGGGGCGCAGCCTGGGCGGTAGGGCCCCTTCGCGGGACTAGCCCGCTCCCACAGGGTACAGCGGTGATCTTGTGGGAGCGGCGGTGCGGCGACCCGACTCATCCCGCGATGAAGTCAGCCCTGCACAAACCGGCCCAACCGCTGCTTGAGCATCGAATTCTCACTGCGCAGCTGCTGCACTTCCTCCAGCAACTCCAGCGCCAGCGCTACCCCTTCCCACTCCAGCTCAAGCTCCTGATGCAGCTTGGCAGCGCGTTTGGCCAGCACCGGCGCGTGGTCGTCGAACAGCCAATCCTCCGGCGTTCGCCCCGACGGTTCAACAATGCCGTGCTCGACGATCTCGATCACGTAGTCCGCCGGTAAGTCGGCTTCCTGACAAAGGGTACGCATGTCCAGTTGAACGATCAGGGTACTGCTCATGGTCACTTACTCCATTGAGTTCGCGGGTTGAACGCGGCCTTCTCCGCCAGTTTGCTCCACAATTCCTTCACCGCCGCGTCCGACTGCGTCGGCATCACCACCTTCAGTTGCGCATACAGGTCGCCACGCTGGCCCTGCTTGTTGCTCAGGCCCATGCCCTTGATCCGCAGGCGCTGGCCACTCTGGCTGTCGGGACGAATGGTCAGGTTGACCTTGCCGGTCAGGGTCGGCATCTCGACCTTGGTGCCCAACGCCGCTTCCCACGGTGCCAGCGGCACGGTGATGATCAGGTCATGACCTTCGACATCGAACAACGGATGCGGTGCCAGGCGAATGATCAGGAACAGGTCGCCATTCGCCCCGCCGCCAATGCCCGGTGCGCCCTGGCCCTTGAGGCGGATACGCTCGCCGTCGGTGACCCCGGCCGGAATCTTCACGTTGAGGGTCTTGGTGGTGTCACCGGTACGCTGCCCGGCCGCGTTGTATTGCGGCACCTGGAAGCTGATTTTCTTCGATTCGTTGGCCAGGGTTTCCTCTAGGAAAATCGCCAGTTCCATTTCCACGTCTTGCCCTCGCCGACCGGCGCTGCGTTGCTGGCCACGGCCAAACGGGTTGCCGTTGCCACGCCCGGCCGAGCCGAAAATGGAGCTGAAGAAGTCCGAGAAGTCGCCGCCCTCGCCGAAACCGCCACCGGCGCCGCCACGGCTTTCCCAGCCCGGCGGGCCCTGGAACGGCCGGCCATGCTGACCGTACTTGCGCAGTTCGTCGTATTCGGCGCGTTTTTCCGGGCTGCCCAAGGCCTCGTAGGCCTCGTTGGCCTCCTTGAATTTTTCTTCGGCGTCGCGTTCTTTGCTGACGTCGGGGTGATACTTGCGCGCAAGCTTGCGGTAGGCGGTCTTGATCGCCTTTTCGTCCGCAGTCGGCTCTACGCCAAGGATCTTGTAATAGTCTTTGAAGTCCATCTAAGCGATCACCAATGTTGTCGAATGCTTCACTGCTGCTGAAGATTGGGGTCAAGCATAGCCTTTCAAGGCAACCAAAGGTTTGCTGCCGAGCAGATATTCGGTCTTGATTCTGTCGCCGACTGGCATACACTGCGCGGCCGTTTTTCCCCCGCAAGGTTTCCCCCATGAGTCAACCTTCCCCGGCCCGCGCCTGCGGCATCGACTTCGGCACCTCCAACTCCACCGTCGGCTGGCACCGCCCGGGCGAGGAAACGCTGATCGCCCTGGAAGACGGCAAGATCACCTTGCCCTCGGTCGTGTTCTTCAACATCGAGGAGCGCCGCCCGGCCTACGGCCGCATGGCCCTGCACGAATACCTCGAAGGCTACGAAGGCCGGTTGATGCGTTCGCTGAAGAGCCTGCTGGGCTCCAAGCTGATCAAGCACGACACCAGCGTGCTGGGCACCGCCCTGCCGTTCAAGGACCTGCTGGGGATGTTCATCGGCGAGCTGAAAAAACGCGCCGAACACAATGCCGGTCGCGCATTCGATGACGTGGTGCTGGGCCGCCCGGTGTTCTTCGTCGACGACGATCCGGCCGCCGACCAGGAAGCCGAAGACACCCTGGCGGAGGTGGCGAAGAAGATTGGCTTCAAGAACGTCTCGTTCCAGTACGAGCCGATTGCGGCGGCGTTCGACTATGAGTCGAACATCAGCAAGGAAGAGCTGGTGCTGATCGTCGACATCGGCGGCGGTACATCGGACTTCTCGCTGGTGCGCCTGGCGCCGGAACGGCACATGCTCGACGACCGCCAGGGCGACATTCTCGCCACCGGCGGCGTGCACATCGGCGGCACCGACTTCGACAAGCAACTGAGCCTGCAGGGCGTGATGCCCCTGTTTGGCTATGGCAGCCGGATGAAAAGCCAGGCCCTGATGCCCACCAGCTATCACCTGAACCTGGCGACCTGGCACACCATCAACTCGGTGTACTCGCAGAAGTCGCAGCTGGCGCTGGGCAGCATGCGTTACGACATCGAGGATACCGGCGGTATCGACCGGCTGTTCAAGCTGATCGAGCAGCGTGCCGGGCACTGGCTGGCGATGGAAGTGGAAGCGACCAAGATCGAACTGACCCAGGCGCAGGCGCGCCGGGTGGATCTGGGACGGATCGAGCAGGGCCTGGCAGTGGACCTGAGCCGGGCGCTGTTCGAGGCCTCCATCGAGAACCTGCTGGCGCGCGTGCGCGCTAGCGTCGACGAGCTGCTGCTCAAGGCTGGTGTGGGTGTGGAGCAGGTCGATACGGTGTTCTTCACCGGCGGTTCGAGCGGCATCCCGGCGCTGCGCCAGAGCGTGGCGGCGATGCTGCCGAATGCGCAGCATGTGGAAGGCAACATCTTCGGCAGCATCGGCAGCGGGCTGGCGATCGAGGCGCGCAAGCGTTACGGTTGAGGCCCTAGCGCGGGGCGAGCCCGCACCCACAGCAGACCCTGTGGGGGTGGGCTCGTCCCGCGCCAGGCTTCACACCAGCTCCGCCCGCTTCAGCTCACTCTTCAGGTACGCATAGTAGATCGGCCCCGCTACCACCCCGGGCAGGCCGAACGCGGCCTCGAACACCAGCATCGCCAGCAGCAGCTCCCACGACTTGGCGCTGATCTGCCCACCGACGATCCGCGCGTTGAGGAAGTACTCGACCTTGTGGATAACGATCAGGTAGCCCAACGCCGCCATCGCCACCCAGATCGACAGCGACAGGCCGACGATGGTGATCAGCGTGTTCGACATCAGGTTGCCGATCACCGGCAACAAGCCCAGCAGGAAGGTCAGCACGATCAGCGTCTTGGTCAATGGCAGGTGCACGCCGAACATCGGCAGTACCACCGCCAGGAAGACCCCGGTAAACGCCGTGTTCAGCAGCGAGATCTTGATCTGCGCAAAGACGATATTGCGAAACGCCTGCACCAGCAGCGCCAACCGCTCGAACAACGCCCCCGCCAACGGCTTGCGCCGCGAGATGTCGGGGATCCGCTGCAAGGCCACAATCGCGCCGAGGATCATCCCGATCAGCAGGGTGACGAACATGTGCGCCGCGCCCTTGCCCACCAGTTGCAGCTCACCGAGGTGGGTCTTCAGCCATTCGCCAATCGCCACCTTGAACTCGGCCGCACTGGCCGGCAGGTAGGCATCGACAAACGGCGGCAGTTGCCCACGCGCCTGATCCACCAGCAGCATGAACTTGTCCAGCGAGGCGCCGGGGTTTTCCGCCTCATGCAGCAAAAAGCTGATCGCGCCGGCAAACAGCAAGGTCAGTACGCTGACGATCAGGGTGCCGAGCAACGCCACCGCCAACCAGCGCGCGCGCTCCCCGGCCAGCAGGTGCTGTAGCTTCGGCGTGAGCATGTTGACCAGCTCGAACACCAGCAAGCCGGCCAGCAGGCTCGGCAGCAACTTGAGCGGCAACACCAGCAACAGCCCGCCGAACACGATGATCCAACTGGCAAGGACTACCTGACGCTGGGTGAAAGTCATACAACCTCGAACGGGCACGCCAATAAAGCAGGCAGTCTGCCAGCCTTCGGCGGACAGGCATAGGGCCGTGCGGCGACGCGGTGCGCGCCATTGCCACAGGGCAACAACGCGCACGCAGGCGGGGTCATTTTTTCAGGCAGGTACTCATGAACGCCTTGCGTTCATCACCCTTGAGCGCCTTGGTGGCGGCTTCGGCGTTGCAGCGCTTCATCTTTTCCTGTTGCGCGGTGAGCGGCTTGGCCGCCGGGTCCGCCTTGAGGCAGGTGCTCATGAACGCCTTGCGCTCATCGCCCTTGAGCGCCTTGGTGGTGGCGTCGGCGTTGCAGGTTTTCATTTTGTTCTGCTGAGCCGTGTCGGCGAATCCTTGTGAGCACATCAACAATCCCAACAGCAGCAACGGCATACGCAACAGTTTCATGGAGTCGTCTCCTGGTTGCCGCGCCCTGCGCGCAGCCTCGACCTCAGTGTAGACAAGAATTTTTACACGCTTTCAGGCACGCCGCGCCTGCCGCCGGTACTGCTCCGGGGTGCAACGGGCCTGGCGCTGGAACATGGCGATGAACGCCGAGGGCGTGCTGTAGCCGAGGTCGAAGGCAATCTCCTGGATCGACTGGCTGCCCTCCAGTGCCTCGATGGCGCGCAGGTAGCGCAAGCGCTGCCGCCACTCGCCGAAGCTGATGCCCAGCTCGCGGACGAACTGCCGAGCCAGGGTGCGCTCGCTGACATGCACCTGCGCCGCCCACTCGCCCAGCGCACGGTTATCCCCAGGCTCGGCGTGCAGCGCCTGGAGCACCGCGAGCAGGCCGGGGCTTTGCGCGTACGGCAGGTAGCAGGTCTGCATCGGTGCGCGCTGCAACTGGTCGACCAGCACCTGCGCCAGGCGCTGGTCGGCCGGGTCTTGCGGGATATGCACGTCGCGGCTGGCGAAGTCGCCGAGAATCGCCTTGAGGATGCCGCTGATCACCAGCGTACAGGCCTGCGCCGGCAGTGCCGCGCACAGCTCGCGGGTCAGGTACACCGAGCGGTAGACGATGGCCTGCGGGTTATAACAGCTGTGTTCGGTGTCGGGCGGAATCCACACCGCGTAATGCGGCGGCGAATAGAAGTGCTGGCCACCGATCTCCAGTTGCATCACCCCGTGCGCCGCGTAGTTGAGCTGGCCCCAGGCGTGCCGGTGCGCGGCGCTGTGGGTGTCGGCACCGAACTCGTCGTAGCGGAAGTACACCGGCGCCGGCAAGGCGTCGAACTGCGGGATGGCGAGGTATTTGCGGGTCATGCTCGGGCGATTGTCTGGATCGATGGGCGGCTTGTCTGGATCGAAGTATAAGCTGCAAGACAGACAAGCGGATAATGGCCAGCGTTATCCCTCAGAGTTCCTGCTTCATGAATTACGCGTTTCCCTTACTGGCAATCCTGATCTGGGCCGGCAACACGGTGGTCAACAAGCTGGCCGTCGGCGCCATCTTCCCGGCCGAAATCGGCTTCTGGCGCTGGCTGCTGGCCGGCCTGCTGTTCACGCCCTTCATGCTCCGCCCGGTACTGCGCAACTGGCCGAACATCCGCCCGCACCTGGGCAAGATCTTCATCCTCGGCGTGCTCGGCATGGCCGTGTACCAGAGCCTGGCGTACTTCGCCGCAGCGATCACCACGGCCACCAACATGGGCATCATCCTTTCGCTGATGCCGCTGATGTCGCTGGCCCTGGCGATCATCAGCCTGGGGCAACGACTCACCGCCGGCGCGCTGGTCGGCGCCGTGGTGTCGTTTGCCGGGGTGCTGCTGGTGGTGTCCGGCGGCAGCTTCGCGACCGTGCTCGAACATGGCCTGAACCTCGGCGACGCGATGATGCTGATCGCCACCCTGGCCTACGCCGTGTACAGCACACTGCTGAAGAAATGGCAGCTGCGCCTGCCGCCCTTACAGTTGCTGTACCTGCAGGTGCTGGTGGCGATTGTGGTGCTGTTGCCGCTGTACCTGATGTCGCCGCACAGCGGGTTGGGCCTGGGCAATATCAGCCTGGTACTGTACGCCTGCGTGCTCGCCTCGATGATCGCGCCCTTGGCCTGGATGCGGGCGGTGAGCCGCCTCGGGCCGAGCCGCACGACGCTGTTCTTCAACCTGCTGCCGATCGTCACCGCGCTGATCGCCTCGGTGGTGCTTGGCGAGCAGTTGGCCCTGTATCACCTGGTGGGCGGCCTGCTGACCCTGGCCGGGGTGGTCCTCGCCGAACGCTGGACCACCCCGCTGCGGCGCCTCAAAGCCCAGCCGCCTTCAACCGCGCCGCGTGCTCGGTAAACAGGCGGACCGGCTCGGCGCCCTTGCCGACAGCGCCAAGTGACTGGTTGACGATATCCAGGTGATCGAGCGGGTAGTTGTCGCCGATCACCTGGCCCAGGTGCGAACTGAAGCGCCCGACCATGCCGTCGCACTGCCCCGCTTCACGCACGAAGGTGCGGGCAAACAGCCGGCAGAAGCGGCTGCTGCCGTCCAGCCGGTTCAGGCCACGGTCGGTAATGCCCGGCTGCAAGGTGCCGGACCACGAGTAATAGCGCACGCCATCGACCTCGGCCGGGCCTTCGCCGCCCCAGGTAGTGGGCAGGCCCTGCGGGCATTGCTGGTTGAACAGTGCGACCCCAGCGGCGGTCAGCGAATGGTGCGAGGCGTGCACGTCGATGGGCAGGCGTGGCCCGCGCCAGCCGGTTTCCAGCCAGTGCATCAGCACGCCCAGGCCATGCAGCAGGGCCTTGAGCAGGCGCCCGCGCGGCGAATCGCTTGGGTAATGCTGGTGCAGGTAGTCGGCCAGCTCCGAGCCGTGGTTGGGCCCGGCGATGGAGGTCACCGAGGCCACCCATTCCGGCCGTTTCGCCGCGGCGTAGCGGGCGCTCAGCGCACCCTGGCTGTGGCCGAGCAGGTTGACCTTGTCGGCGCCGCTGCGCCGCCGGATGTCCGCGATGATCGCCAGCAACTGCTCGCCGCGCACTTCGGTGCTGTTGAGCGGCGAGACCTGGATGGCGAACACCTCGGCGCCGCCGCGGCGCAGGGCGGCAACGATACCGAACCAGTAGGGGTACAGCAGCAGACGCACGAAGCCGAGCATGCCCGGTACCAGAACCAGTGGATAACGTGTGGCAAGTGCACGCGACATGGCGGCGTTCCCGATCCGTGGAGGCTCGGCACACACTACAGGCAGCGCGTCGGCATGCCAATCGAACTCCTGGCGTGCGCTGTGGTTCCAATCAGGTAACGGGCCATGACGGCTCACCCGAAGGAGCGCAACCATGTACAAGCACGTTCTGGCAGTCGTTCTGGCAAGTGCCACCCTGGTCGGCTGCGGCAGCCGCCCGGAAAACCCGATCAACTACGCCACCTACCGCGACGAACCGTTAGTCAAGCAGGTGGAGAACGGCATGACCATGCAGCGGGTCATTGCCATTGGCGGCAGCCCGTCGACAGTGATCGACCTGCCCCACGGTGGCACCTGCAACAACTATGTGCTCAACCATGAGGGCCGCCAGCAGCCTTATTACGTGCGCTTCGATGCCACCGGGCATGTCGACGCGAAAGGCTTCAAGACCT
The DNA here is from genome assembly GCF_003105155.1 of Pseudomonas sp. SDI. Taxonomy (GTDB): domain Bacteria; phylum Pseudomonadota; class Gammaproteobacteria; order Pseudomonadales; family Pseudomonadaceae; genus Aquipseudomonas. The sequence continues at coordinate 22,636 of NZ_QETK01000014.1, forward strand.
GTGAGCAGCGCCAGAAGGATGACCTCGCGGTCTCCGCTGCATAACCCTGTTTCAGCCTGGAGAAGATAATGAGCAAGGTAGCACTGACCGATGAGAACACCCTGCGCGAGCGTGGCGGCGGACGAGTTTCTCGAACATGCCACCCAGGCGCTGGAACATGCCGACGATAGGGTGGATCTGTTGAACGGGTTGTAAGCCTCAGGGGCCTCATCGCGGGGCCAGCCCCGCGATTGCGCTTAGCCGGCCTTCACCGTTTTCGGCGCCTTGCCCGCTTTCATCTGCTCCAGCAACGGCGTGCACTGGTTCGGCGCGTCGCCGCTGCTCGGCGCCACCAGCGCCAGCAGGCCTGCCGCCGGACCAATGACCACCCCCAGCGCCACCATCCCCGCCCCCCGCAGCGCCAGCGGCACCGCTTGCACACCAGCACTCGGCTTGGCGAACGCCCCGCGCACATACAGCGGCGAGCGCAGCGAGAACAAGCGCAGCCCCTTCGACTCCGGGTTGATCTTCAAATCCAGCTGCTCGCTGGCCAGGTTCGCCGTACCATCGATGTACACCACAGCGTTCTCGGTATCGAACACAAACAGCCGGGTCTTCGCCAGGCCATCCTTGATGCCGACATCCGCCGCCGCGCAGTTGATCTTCACCTCGTTGTCGCCGAACAACTTGCCGACCACATAGTTGCCCACGTTCAATCCGGCAATCTCCATCAGACTACGGCTGATCGCCCCATCGTTGATCAGCATCTTCAGGTCGCCATTGGCGGTCCCCAGCAAGGCCGCCACCGAATTGCCCCGGCCGCTGATATCAGCATCGCCATTCAACTCGCCAAAGCTGGTTTTCATCGGTTCGAAGGTCGGGAACAGTTGCTTGAGCTTGAACCCGCGCGCGGTCAGCCGTGCCCGCCCCTGCAACGGCACGCTGCGACCGTCCAGGCGGATCTGCGCGTCCAGCTTGCCGCCGGCCACGCCAAAGCGCAGCGGCTCCAGGCGCAGCAGGCCATCGTCGAGCAGCACATGCGCGGCAAGGTCGTTGAACGGCAGTTTCTCGCTGTGCACGATGCGCTTGCCGGCAAAGTTCACGTCGGCATCCATCGCCCGCCAGCGCTCGGTACGAAACGCTTCCACCGGCAGCACCTTGCCGGCCGGCTGCTTGCTGGCAGCGCCACGGGCCTTCTGCTCGGCGTTGGAATCGGCGCCGATCAGCGGGCCGAGGTCCTTGAACAGCAACTGGTTCGACACCAGGTTGCCCGAGAGCTTGGGCCGCGGCTGGCTGGCGACGAAGGCCAGGTCGCCATGGATGTCGCTGTCGCCGATCGTGCCGTTGAAGCCCTCGTAGCGGAACGTCGCCCCACCCGGCTCATGCAGCTTGGCGATCAGATGGCCGTCGGTGGCATAGGCCGGCGAGTCCGGCAGGGTGACGCCGGTCAGCGGGTAGAGATGGCCCAGGCTGGCGCCAACCAGTTTCAGGCGCAGGTCCAGGGCGCCGAGGTTGCGCGGGTCGGTCAGGGTGCCGGCGACGGCGATGCGAGTGTCGCCGATCTGCATGTCGGCCTGCAGCGGGAACGGCCGGGTGGCATCCTGCAAGGCCAGCAGCCCGCCGATCTTGCCCGTACCGGCCAGCGCCTGGCCCTTGTAGCGGCCGTTGACCTTGAGCGCGAAAGCGTACGCCTGGGGCACCCGGCCTTGCTCGGCGGCCTGCTTCGCCGACGCGTTACCGACGATCTCGGAGAAGGCAATCGGCTTGCCCAGCGGGTCGATCACGACGTCAACCTGGGTTTGCAGGGTCTGGTCGTCGAAGCCGACCTGGCCCCGGTCAAAGCCGATGGCGCCGATGTCCAGTACCCAGCTCGACGGCGCGGCGTTCTCGTCTTTCGGCCCAAAGTCGAAGGTCCAGTTGGCACGACCGTCGGCCAGGCGCGTCAGACGGCCGCTCGGTTTGGTCAGGTCGATGCGCGGGATGACAATGCGCTGGGCAAGGAGCGGCAGCGGCGACAGGCGGAACTCGACACGCGCCAGGCTGGCCATGTGCGGCTGCTTGAGCCAGTCCGGGTTGCCCAGGGTGATGTCGTCGGCAATGAACCGCGGCCACGGCATCCAGGCCCGCCAACCGCCCTCGTCCGGCTCGCGCTGCCAGCGCACAGCCAGGTTGCCGTTGATGGCGAACGGCCGCTGCAAGGCCGCCGAGACTTTCTCGTTGAGCAGCGGCTTGACCCGGTTCCAGTCGAACCTGGCGATGACGATCAGCAGCACCGCCAGCACCAGTAACAGGGTGGCGAAGGTCCAGCTGAGGATTTTGGCACGGCGCGTCATTGCACGGATCTCCTGATGACGGTGGGGCGTAAAGCGTGCGCGATGATGGCACTTAACCTTGGGACTGACGAAACGTCGCGGGGTTTAATCGGCGGGCGATGATAACCAGGTTTTTCCTGACGCTTTCGCCAGTTTCGCCCTTCGGGGGGCGGCCTGCAAAACCCTGCACGGGCGCCGCAACGACCACACTCACTCCGCGCAAACAAGCGACCTAGAGCCCCCGCCGGAAAGTATCAATCCCGTTGATTGTTACCATTACCTTTATGAACTTTTATATCTAATTCTCGAGCGTAGCATTGGCCCCGTACCCACTTTCCAGCCCTCCCAAGGAGCGCCAAGCCATGAAACGCCAATTGCTGCTGAGCCTGTCCCTGTCCATCCTGGCCGCCAACGCCTTCGCTGTTCCCGCTGCCGACCAGCACCTGTCTGCCGAAGCGCGGTCGAGTTCGGCGGTGATTTCCCAGCCACTGAACAGCCTCGCCGAAGGCGGTTCGGATCGTCTGAATGAGCGTGCTGCCCGGGTCGCCGAAGGTGGCGCCGAGCGCCTGCAAGAACGTGCCGCCCGTGTTGCCGAAGGCGGTTCGGAGCGTCTGCTGGAGCGTAATAACGCGGTTGCCGAGGGCGGCTCCGATCGCCTGATCGAGAAAAACCAGCGCGTGAGTTAAGCCTATGCCCCATAACAAGATGCCCGCATGCACTTGCACCTATCCTCCCAGCCCGGTCTATTGACCGGGCTTTGTTTTCCGCCTCGCTGCCATTAGAGTGCAGGGCTGTTTTATTGCATACCGATACCCGCCATGCTGCCGCGCGCCGAACAGAAACTACAGACCCGCCAAGCCCTGCTGGATGCAGCCCGCCACCTGATGGAAAGCGGTCGCGGCTTCGGCAGCATCAGCCTGCGTGAAGTGGCCAGGAGTGCGGGCATCGTGCCAACCGGTTTCTACCGGCATTTCGCCGATATGGATCAACTGGGCCTGGCCCTGGTGACCGAAGTCGACGAAACCTTCCGCCAGACCATCCGCCTGGTGCGGCAGAACGAATTCGAGTTGGGTGGTATCACCGATGCCTCGGTGCGGATCTTTCTCGATGTGGTCACGGCCAACCGTGCGCAGTTCCTGTTTCTCGCCCGAGAGCAGTACGGCGGCTCGCAACCGGTGCGCCAGGCAATTGCCAAGTTGCGCGAAGCGATCAGCTCGGACCTCGCTGCCGACCTCGGGCGCATGCCGCGCTGGCAGCACCTGGACCAGGCGGCGCTGGCGGTGATGGCCGACCTGGTGGTGAAGACCGTGTTCGCCACCTTGCCGGAGCTGATCGACCCGCCACAGGAACTGAAGCCTGGGCAGTTGAGCGCGCAGGCGAAGATTCTTCAGCAGTTGCGCTTTATCTTTGTCGGTGCCAAGTACTGGCAGGGGCTGGGCAGCCTGGACTGACCGCACCTCTGTGTGGCGATGCGGCGACCCGACTCGTCCCGCGATGTGGCCCGAAAGCCGCTAACAAATCCTGCTACCATTGCGCCCAAACCGCCTCCACCGCGACGACTTGCCCATGCCCGACCTGCGCACCGCCCAGCCTGAACTGCCCGCCCTGCTCGACGAAATCCAGCAACACTTCGACCAGCGCATCGTGCCGCTCTGGCAAGGCCCGGGCTGGAATGCCGAGATGGCCCTGCCCTTCGAAGCCCTCGACCCGCAGCACCAGCCGCTGCCGGCGCAACGCTACCGAGCCATGGCCTGCGCGCGTCAGTTGTACCTGTTCAGCAGCCGCTTCGAGCAGCCCGGCGCCAGCGACCGCGCCGCTGCGCTGTTCCGTTCGCTGCAACGGCACTTCCACGACGCCGAACACGGCGGCTGGTTCTACAGCATTGACGCCCAGGGCAAACCGCTGGACCGGCGCAAGGACCTCTACACCCACGCCTTCATCGTGTTCGCCTGCGCCCATTACTGGAGCAAGGTCAAAGAGCCGCTGGTGGAGTCGACCCTCAACGCCGCACTGACGGTGATCGCCGAACAGTTTTCCACAGGCGACGGCCTGTACGAGGCCAGCCTCGGCGAAGACTGGTCGGACCTCAACAGCGGGCCGCTGCAAAACCCGCTGATGCACCTGGCCGAGGCGTTCCTGGCCACGGTGTCCGTGCGCGAAGACGCCCAGGCGCACGCCGCACTGCTGGCACTGACCGAGGCCATGCAGGCGCAGTTCGTCGAACCGCAGCACGGAGTGATGCTGGAGAAGCCGCGCGGGGCTGTGGATAACTGGTTCGAGCCGGGTCACCAATTCGAATGGTTCTACCTGCTGGAGTCCTCGCCGTTACTGCGCGGGGGCGAGCTGCATGGCTCGCTGCAGCGCGCGTTCGGCTATGCCGAGCAGTGCGGAGTGAAGGATGGCGCGGTGCTGGCGATGCTCAGTGCCGAAGGCGAGGTGCGCGATGCCACCCAGCGGATCTGGGCCCAGGCCGAGTACCTGCGGGCGCTGGCCTTGCGGCCGGGGGCGGCCGACAAGGTGCTGGCGCAGTTGCGCACGCTACAGGCGCGCTTCCTGCCGGAGGCCGGCTGGTATGAGTGCCGCGACGCGGCTGGCCAGGTGAGCCGCAGCGACATGCCGTCGACGACGCCTTACCATCTGGCGACCTGCCTGCAAGGGTTGCAGCGGCTGCTCTGACGCTATCGCCGGCAACGCCGGCTCCCACACGACCCTCTGTAGGAGCTGGCCTTGCCTGCGATAGGGCCCTCAAGCCTTGCCGGATCGGTCAATCGAAAACCCGGCCCAGGCCTGACTCACCGGCATCAGCTCCAGGCTGTTGATATTGATATGCGCCGGCTGATTCATGATCCAGAAGATCGTCTCGGCAATATCCTCCGGCTGGATCGGCTCCGCCCCGGCATAGGTGGCGTCATACCGCGCCTGGTCACCGCCGAAGCGCACCAGCGAGAACTCGCTCTCGCACAGCCCCGGCTCGATGTTGCTCACCCGCACCCCGGTGCCTTGCAAGTCGCAACGCAGGCTCAGCGAGAACTGCCCGACAAACGCCTTGGTGCCGCCGTACACATGGCTGCCCGGGTACGGATAATTACCCGCCACCGAACCGACGTTGAGAATCGTCGCCCCACGCCCATGGGCGATCAACCGCGGCAGCAACAAGCGGGTGCTGAACATCAGGCCCTTGATGTTGGTGTCGACCATGGTTTCCCAGTCATCCAGGTCGCATGTGGGTGCCGGGTCCGCGCCCAGCGCCAGCCCGGCGTTGTTGATCAGCCCACGCAGCTTGGCGAATGTCGGCGGCAGCTGTTCAATCGCCGCTTCCATCGCTTTGCGGTCGCGCACATCCAGCACCAGGCCGTGCACGTCGGTGTGCTGGGAAAGCTCGGCGCACAGCGCATCCAGGCGCTCCTGACGGCGGCCGGTAAGCACCAGCGACCAGCCTGCCGCGGCAAAACGACGGGCGCAGGCCTCGCCAAAACCGGACGTGGCGCCAGTGATGAATACGGTGGAAGTCATGTGATTCTCCTTGGAGTCAGGCCTGCAAGCTTGCCCCGCCAGCCCACCGCACAGCAAGTCGCTTGTGTCGCTGTACAAAAAACGATCAACCCCGGCAAAGCCCCGTGGCCGCTGGGCTGGCGCAGCCTATGCGCATGTTATCCACAAGCCCTTCCACACAGATTGGGGGCAACTGCGCGCGCGCCAGGGCGCGGTTTTCCACAGCCTGCGGGGTGTACGCAAAAGTATTTTCCTTGACGCCCGCTGCCGGCGTTGAACCACCCGTTCGCATACGCCACACGGGGATAACTCGCGATGATGGCGCCGGGCCTGTAATTCCGCTGCCCACGGCGGTCTTTCCAAGGCTTGCCCACAGAGTTATCCACAGGCTGATAGACGGCTTTGAGGGTGTTTTCGGCTCGCTATAAAAACCTTGACAATCACGCCTTCGGCCCACCGCTCGAGCACTGGTCAAAAAACGATCACAAGGCTGTAACCCTTATAAACCGTGGCCTGCGGACAGGTACTACCAAGTTACCCACAGTCGCTTCCACACGAACCGTGGACAACTCCAAGCGCCGCTAAAACAACTGCTTGCAGCGACTTTCTGTCGCGTTACACGCAGCATCGCGAATAACTTGTCCACAAAACCGCGAACGAAAAAAAGCCCCGCTTGGCGGGGCTTTTCCTGAACATGCGGTCAATGTCCGCCAAGATAGGCGTTACGCACCTCCTCGTTGACCAGCAGCTCCTGCCCGGTACCGCTCAGGCGGATCTGCCCGTTGACCATCACGTAGGCTCGGTCCGACAGCTTCAGCGCGTGGTTGGCGTTCTGCTCGACCAGGAAGATGGTCATGCCGGTCTTGGCCAGTTCACGCAGGGTGGCGAAGATCTGCTTGACCACGATCGGCGCCAGCCCCAGTGACGGTTCGTCGAGCAACAACAGCTTCGGCCGGCTCATCAACGCGCGGGCGATGGCCAGCATCTGCTGCTCACCACCGGACATGGTCATGGCCCGCTGGTTACGCCGTTCCTTGAGCCGTGGGAACAAATCGAACATGCGCTGCATGTCCTCGCTGGCGAACTTGTCGCCAATCGGGATGGTGCCCATCATCAGGTTCTCTTCCACCGACATGTCCGGGAACACCCGACGCCCTTCCGGCGACTGGGCGATGCCGTTGGAGGCGATGTAGTGCGAGGACTTGTGGGTAATGTCGGTGCCGCGGTAGATGATCTGCCCGGCCGCCGCCCGCGGCTGGCCGAAGATCGACATCAGCAGGGTCGATTTGCCGGCGCCGTTGGAACCGATCAGGCTCACCGTTTCGCCTTCGTCGATGTGCAGCGAGACTTTTTTCAGGGCCTGGATCGGCCCGTAGAACACGTCGAGCTCTTTCAGTTCGAGGATAGGTGCACTCATACCAGTTCCTCTTCGTCGGCACCCAGGTAGGCGGCAATCACCGTCGGGTTGTGACGGATCTCCTGCGGCGCGCCTTCGGCGATCACGTTGCCGTGGTCCAGCACCACGATATGGTCGGAAATGCTCATTACCATGCCCATGTCATGTTCGATCAGGACGACCGTAAGGTCGTGCTCGTCGCGCAATACCCGGATCATCTTGCTCAGCGCTTCGGTTTCCTGCGGGTTGAGGCCCGCCGCCGGTTCGTCGAGGCAGATCACCTGCGGGCGCGTGCACATCGCCCGGGCGATCTCCAGCCGCCGCTGCTGGCCGTAGGACAGTTCCCCGGCCAGGCGGTTGGCGCAGTCGACCAGGTCGACCACCTCCAGCCAGTAGAACGCATGGTCGAGCGCATCGCTCTCGGCCTTGCGGTAGGCCTTGGTGTTGAGCACCCCGGCCAGCAGGCTGCGGTTGACCCACATGTGCTGGGCCACCAGCAGGTTTTCCACCACGGACATTTCCTTGAACAGGCGAATGTTCTGGAAGGTCCGCGCCAGCCCGGCGCGGTTGACCAGGTGGGTACCGCCGAACATCTTGTAATACAGCCGGCTGCCGAAACGCTTGGGCGAGACGAAGTCGGCCGCCTGGAAGCGTTCGCCGAGCAGTTGGATCACATTGGTGCGGGTGCCGCGCAGGTTCAGCTCGATCTTGCCGCCGCTGGCCTTGTAGAACCCGGTGAGGCAGTTGAACACGGTGGTCTTGCCGGCGCCGTTGGGGCCGATCAGGGCGAAGATGGCATTGCGCTTGACCTTCAGGCTCACGTCGCTGAGGGCCTTGATCCCGCCGAAATGCATCATCAGGTTGTCGACCGAGAGAATAACGTCGTCGCTCATGGCGCCACTCCTTTACGCGGGGTCACACCGGTGCGGCTGATGCGGATCAGCCCACGCGGTCGCCAGATCATCATCAGCACCATCAACACGCCGAACAGCAGCACGCGGTACTCGGAGAAGCTGCGCAGCAGCTCAGGGGCCACGGTGAGCACAAAGGCGGCAATCACTACGCCGACCGTCGAACCCATGCCGCCGAGCACGACGATGGCGAGGATCAGCGCCGACTCGAAGAAGGTGAACGAGGACGGGTTGACGAAGCCCTGGTAGCTGGCGAAAAACACCCCGGCCAGGCCGGCGGTTGAAGCCCCCAGGGTAAACGCCGAGAGCTTGACCAGCACGTGGTTCAGGCCCATCGAGCGGCAGGCGATCTCGTCTTCGCGCAACGCTTCCCAGGCGCGCCCGACCGGCATGCGGGTCAGCCGGTGCTTGATGTACAGCACCGCCAGCACCACCAGGAACAGCACGATGTAGATGAACAGGAATTTCAGGTTGGGGTTGTAGTCGATGCCGAAGAACTCATGGAACGGCACCCCGCCGTCCTTGGCCCGGCGGCCGAACTCCAGGCCCATGAACGTCGGCGACGGCACCGGCATGCCGTTCGGCCCACCGGTGAACGACAGCCAGTTGTTCAGTACCAGGCGGATGATTTCGCCAAAGCCCAGGGTGACGATAGCCAGGTAGTCGCCGTGCATCCGCAACACCGGAAAGCCCAATATGCACCCGGCTAGCGCAGCGGCGATGGCGGCCAGTGGCAGCACCGTCCAGAAGCCCAAACCGAGGTATTGGTAGCCAAGCGCCAGGCCATAGGCACCGATGGCGTAGAACGCCACGTAGCCCAGGTCGAGCAGGCCGGCCAGGCCGACCACGATGTTCAGGCCCAGGCCCAGCAGCACGTAGATCAGGCCGAGGATGACCACGGTCAGCAGGTACTTGTTGGCAAAGATCGGGAAGATGATGGCGATCACGATCAGCGCCGGAATGATCCAGCGCAGCCGCGACTTGTAGTCCGGCGCCAGCACGTGCACCCCGGAACCGCCGCCCTCGAAGCCCTGCAGGATGGCCTGGCCCTTGGGGGTCTGCATGAACAGGCTGAGCAGGAAGCGCCCGGCCATCACCACCGCCACCAGCATGGCCACACGTTTGGGTTCGAGGTTGAAACTGTAGCCGTCGAGCACCACGCCGACGATCGGGCCAAAGACGATCAGGGAAAGCAGCCCGGCGAGGATCGTGTCGATCAGGCTGCGCTTGATATCGAATCGGGTTGTTTTGGCAGCAGACATACTTACACCTTCGCCACGAGTGGGCGACCCAGCAGGCCTTGAGGACGGAAGATCAGAATCAGCACCAGCAGCGAGAAGCTGAACACGTCTTTATAGTCGGAGTTGATCAGCCCGGAGAACAGCGACTCGGAGATGCCGAGTATGATCCCGCCGAGCATGGCGCCCGGTAACGAACCGATGCCACCGAGTACCGCCGCGGTGAAGGCCTTGATGCCAATGATGAAGCCGGCATAGAAGTCGAAGGTGCCGTAGTTCATGGTGATCAGCACGCCGGCCAGGGCCGCCATGACGGCACCGATGACGAATACGTAGGAGATCACCCGGTCGGTATTGATGCCGAGGATCGAAGCCATCTTGCGATCCTGCTGGGTAGCGCGGCACATGCGGCCGAGCTTGGTGAACTTGATGATGTAGGTGAGCAGGCCCATGCCGACGAACGCCGCCACCAGGATGAAGATCTTGGTGTAGGTGAGCTGTACGAAGCCGGTGCCGATGTCCAGGCGCCAGGCGCCTTCGAGCAGGGTCGGAACCCCTTGCTGGCGTGCGCCCTGGCTGATCTGCGCATAGTTCTGCAGGATCAGCGAGATGCCGATGGCACTGATCAGCGGTGCCAGCCGGGTGGAGTTACGCAAGGGTTTGTAGGCGATACGCTCGATGGTCCAGCCGTACACGCCGGTGACCACGATGGTGAAGATCAGGGTGCCGAGAATCAGCAGCGGGAAGGATTCGAGCCCGAAATACGACAGCAATGCCAGGCTGATTGCCGCGAGATACGCGGAAATCATATACACCTCGCCGTGCGCGAAGTTGATCATGCCGATGATGCCATAGACCATTGTGTAGCCGATGGCGATCAGACCATAGACCGACCCCAGGGTCAGACCATTGATCAGTTGCTGCAGGAAAATACCATCCATAACGCAATCTCACGAGTTGAGATTGCACAAGCGCCGACTACGGTGAGCCACGGATGAAGCGGCCCTCGCAGCGCAGGGTTGTGCAGATCTACGAGAAAAGACAGGTACGGCGCAAAACCGGGTAGCGACCCAGGCCACGCGGGCCCGGGTCGGTTACCGTTGTTATTTTTGTTTTTCCAGTTGGTGGTACTTGCCGTCCTTGTCCCACTGGTAGACCACGTAGTCGGAGACTTTCAGGTCGCCCTTGGCGTCCCAGGCCTTCTCGCCCATCACGGTTTTCACCGGGTTGGCCTTGAGCCACTTGGCCGCGTCTTCGCCTTTGTTCGACTTGGCGCCATTGAAACCGGCGGCCAGTGCCTGCACCGAGGCGTAGGCGTACAGGGTGTAGCCTTCAGGCTCGGTGCCGGCCTTGCGGAAGGCATCCACCACCGCCTTGCTGTCGGGCAGCAGGCGTGGGTCGGCGCCGAAGGTCATGTACACGCCGTCGACGTATTGCGCGCCACCGGCGGTGGTGACCAGTTCGTCGGTGACCACACCGTCGTCGGACATGAACTTCACGTCCTTCAGGCCCTGCTCGCGCAGCTGGCGAACCAGCGGGCCGGCTTCCGGGTGCAAGCCGCCGAAGTAGACGACGTCGGCACCGGCGGCGCGAATCTTGGTGACCACGGCGCTGAAGTCTTTCTCGCCACGGGTCAGCCCTTCGTACAGCACCGGGGTCACGCCGCGCTTGGCCAACTGCGCCTTGGTGGCATCGGCCAGGCCCTGACCGTAGGTGTCCTTGTCGTGCAGCACGACGACTTTCTTGCCCTTGAGCACGTCGACGATGTAGTCGCCGGCCACGATGCCCTGCTGGTCGTCACGCCCGCACATGCGGAACATCGCGCCCAGGCCACGCTCGGTCACCTGTGGGTTGGTGGAGCCAGGGGTGATGGCGATGATCCCCGCTTCGTCGTACACCTCCGAGGCGGGAATGGTCGAGGACGAGCAGAAATGCCCGACCACGCCGGCCACCTTGTCCTGATCGGCCAGGCGGTTGGCCACGGCCACAGCCTGCTTCGGCTCACAGGCGTCGTCGCCCTTGACCAGGACGATCTTCTCGCCGTTTACCCCGCCGGCAGCGTTGATCGCATCGGCCGCTGCCTGCGCACCTTTCATGTATTGCTCGCCAAACGCTGCGTTGGCCCCCGTCATAGGCCCTGCTACACCGATCTTGACGTCGGCCTGAACATACGAAGAAACGCCCAGCGCCGTTGCTACGGCCAGGGCCAGGAAGCCTTTCTTGTAAAACGTCTGCGACATGAGGTGGTGCTCCTGATAATTTTTTTGGTTGGCACTACAACGATCAGCAATTGCAATGAGCAAGGGCCGTGCCAGTAGATTTTTGTTCTGGAAAAATGCCCGCTCAGGATTGCCACCCGCGTCTGCCGAGCCAATTTCATTGGCCGTGCAACCGTCTGCCCCACGGTAAGCGCCACCGTCGATAGGAAAAAAGCGCAACCACCCCGTGCCATCATTGCAACCCTGCCGAGTGTTTACGTGCAACCAGCCTGTAACAGGATGCGTAACCGAACTGCACATCCTTGGTGCGCGACTGCTACAGCGGGCACCATTTGAGGCTAGCCGCTGGAACGACAAACCGCCGCTACCCATAGCCTGCTACCGATTTACCCCATTACCGACGGCAATAGCGCGGCAAACACTGGCACAATGAGCACCATTGGCGGCCTTGATGGCACGCGCCACCTCTGGAGCCTCTTATGAGCGAAAGCGCATTCGCCGAGCGCAGCGTGCAAAGCATCCTCGACACCGACTTCTACAAGCTGACGATGATGCAGGCGGTACTGCACAACTACCCCAACGTCGACGTCGAATGGGAGTTCCGCTGCCGCAACGGTGAAGACCTGCGGCCATACCTGGCGCAGATCCGCAGCGAGATCGAGCGCCTGGCCGAACTGAGCATCAGCGCCGAGCAGTTGGGTTTCCTTGAGCAGATCAGCTTCATGAAGCCAGATTTCCTGCGCTTTCTCGGTCTGTTTCGCTTCAACCTGCGCTACCTGCACCTGGGCATCGAGCACGACGAACTGGTGCTGCGCCTGCACGGCCCGTGGCTACACGTGATCCTCTTCGAAGTGCCGCTGCTGGCGATCATCAGCGAAGTGCGCAACCGCAACCGTTATCCACAGGTGCGCCTGGACCAGGCCAGCGAGCAGCTGTACCGCAAGTTCGACTGGCTGCGGGCGAACGCCAGCAGCGAGGAACTGCGCGAATTGCAGGTCGCCGATTTCGGCACCCGCCGGCGGTTTTCCTACGCCGTGCAGGAACAGGTGGTGCAGCTGCTCAAGGCCGACTTCCCGGCGCGCTTCGTCGGCACCAGCAACGTGCACCTGGCACGCACACTGGACATCAAGCCGCTCGGCACCATGGCCCATGAATGGATCATGGCCCACCAGCAACTCGGCCCGCGGCTGATCGACAGCCAGATCGCCGCGCTCGATTGCTGGGTCCGCGAATACCGGGGCCTGCTCGGTATCGCACTGACCGACTGCATCACCATGGATGCCTTCCTCGGCGATTTCGACCTGTACTTCGCCAAGCTGTTCGACGGCCTGCGCCATGACTCCGGCGACCCGGTGGTCTGGGCCGAAAAAGCCATCGCGCATTACCGCAGCCTGGGCATCGACCCAATGACCAAGACCCTGGTGTTCTCCGACGGCCTGAACCTGGCGCGCACGCTGGAGATCTTCCGGGCGCTGCGCGGGCGGATCAATGTCAGCTTCGGCATCGGCACCAACCTGACCTGCGACATTCCCGGCGTGGCGCCGATGAGCATCGTGCTTAAAATGACCGACTGTAACGGCCAGCCCGTGGCGAAGATTTCCGACGAGGCGGCCAAGACCCAATGCCGCGATCCGAACTTTGTCGCCTACTTGCGCCACGTATTCAAAGTTCCCCCGACCGATTCCAAGGAGTAGCCCAGCATGCAAGCCGTTCAGCAAGAGATTGCCCAAGCGCTCAAGGTGCAGCCGCCGTTCGCCGACGCCGCCGCCCGGCAGGCCGAAGTGGCCCGGCGCGTGACCTTTATCAAGCAGTGCCTGCACAACGCCCAGCTCAAGGTGCTGGTGCTCGGCATCAGTGGCGGGGTCGATTCGCTGACCGCCGCGCTGCTGGCCCAGCGTGCGGTCAACGAGCTGCGCAGCGAGACCGGCGACGCCGCCTACCGCTTCATCGCGGTGCGCCTGCCGTACCAGGTGCAGCACGATGAGCATGACGCCCAGGCCTGCCTGGAGGTGATCAAGGCCGACGAGGTGCATACGGTCGACATCGCGCCGGCGGTGCGTGCCCTGGCCCTGGAAGTGAAGGCCCTGGAAGGCGGTGCGCCGAGCATGGTCGATTTCGTCGTGGGCAATACCAAGGCGCGCATGCGCATGGTGGCGCAGTACACCATCGCCGGTGCACGGCAGGGGCTGGTGATCGGAACCGATCACGCGGCCGAAGCGGTGATGGGCTTCTTTACCAAGTTCGGCGATGGCGCGTGCGACCTGGCGCCGCTGAGCGGGCTGGTGAAAAACCAGGTACGGGATATCGCGCGCAGCTTTGGCGCGCCGGAATCGCTGGTGGAGAAAGTGCCGACGGCGGATCTGGAAGACCTGGCGCCGGGCAAGCCGGACGAGGCCTCGCACGGGGTGACCTATGCGCAGATCGATGCCTTCCTGCATGGGCAGCCGGTGAGCGCGCAGGCGTTCGAGATTATCGCCAACACGTACCGCAAGACGCAGCACAAGCGTGAGCTGCCGCTCGCCCCTTAACAGCATCGCGGGGCGAGCCCGCTCCCACAAAAGAGCGCAGTGCTCTTGTGGGAGCGGGCTCGCCCCGCGATAAGGGTGGCGCGATTACTTGAGGGTAACGGTGCCTTTCATCATCGAGATGTGGCCAGGGAACGAGCAGAAGAAGCCGTACTTCTCGCCTGCTGCCAGCTTGGCCACGTCGAAGGTCACCGAGTCGGATTCCTTGGCGCCAATCACCTTGGTGTGAGCGATCACACGGGTGTCGCCTTCTTTCAGATAAGCCTTGTCGATACCGGCGCTCAGACCGTCGGTGGCGATCGGCTGCATGTCGGCTTCTTTACTCAGCACCCAGTTGTGGCCCATGACGTTCTTCGGCAAGGAGCCGGAGTGGGTCAGCTCAACGGTGAAGGTCTTGCAGCTCTTGTCGATTTCAATCGCCTTGGTGCTGAAGGCCATCTGGTCGGTGGAGTCGACGGTGACCTTGCATTCAGCAGCGAACGCCTGAGTGCCGGCGAGGGTCAGCAAGGATACTGCTACAACTTTGGCAAACATCGTGAATCTCCATGGCAGGGGGTTTTATCGATTTCAAGACTGCCCGAGTGCACCCGGCAAGCCCATGATGTGGGTCAAGCCCGAGGCCGGTAGCCAGGCAGTGATTTTGTTCTATGGATTGTATACAGGAAATCTAAGAGACCATCATGCGCCAATAAGGGAGGATGCGACAACCTCTCAACAAGGACTTTTTGCCATGACCATCAATAGCCTGATACACAACCTGCTGGCCGCCTATGCGTGCGGCGCCAGCGGTAGCGCCATGGCGTTCAGCCGCGCGGAATGACACAAGGCTTGGAAGACCCAGGTCGGCACCGTACCCTGTGGCGCGAATTCGACCAGGAGTCAGCCATGTCTTTACGTTCCGTCTGTGTCTTCTGCGGTGCCAGCACCGGCAACAACCCCGTCTACCGTGAAGCCGCCATCGCCCTCGGCCAGGCCATCGCCCGCCGGGGCCTGACCCTGGTGTACGGCGGCGGCGCCGTCGGCCTGATGGGCATCGTCGCCGATGCCGCACTGGCGGCGGGCGGCGAAGTGCTCGGGATCATTCCCGAAAGCCTGAAGAACGCCGAAATCGGCCACCCTGGCCTGAGCCGCCTGGAAGTGGTCGACGGCATGCACGCACGCAAGGCCCGCATGGCCGAGCTAAGCGATGCCTTCATCGCCCTGCCCGGCGGCCTGGGCACCCTCGAAGAACTGTTCGAGGTGTGGACCTGGGGCCAGCTGGGTTACCACGGCAAGCCACTGGGCCTGCTGGAGGTGAACGGTTTCTACGAGAAGCTCAGCGGCTTCCTCGACCATCTGGTCGGCGAAGGCTTCGTCCGCCCGCAGCACCGGGCCATGCTGCAGCGCAACGGCGAACCCGAGGCGCTGCTCGACGCCCTCGCCGCCTGGCAGCCGCTGGCCGCACCGAAATGGGCCGAACAGCCGCCGCGCTAAGGCTCCAGCGGTAGCACCGTGACCTGCACCTGTGGGTCATGGCTACCGCCGCCCAGAATCACCCCGCGCAACGGCGACACATCGGAAAAGTCCCGGCCCCAGGCCACGGTAATGTGCTCCAGCGCCGGACGCAGGTTGTTGGTCGGGTCGAAATCCACCCAGCCCTGCCCCGGGCAAAACACCGACACCCAGGCGTGCGAGGCATCGGCACCGATCAGTCGCGGCTGGCCGGGCGGCGGCTGCGTCAGCAGGTAGCCGCTCACATAGCGCGCCGCCAGCCCGCGCGAACGCAGGCAGGCGAGCATCAGGTGGGCGAAGTCCTGGCACACCCCGCGACGCCGCTCCAGCACTTCCAGCAGCGGCGTGGCGACCTGGGTGGCGCCGGCATCGAAGGTGAATTCGCGAAAGATCGTTTCCATCAACGCCTGTACCCCGAGCAGTACCGGCTGGCCGGCTGGGAAACACGCCTCGGCAAACTGCACCAGGCGTTGCTTGAGGCGCACATAGGGCGACTCGAAGCGGTAGCGGCAGGCGTCCAGGTGCTCCGCCGGCAGCGGTTGCCCGCTGTAGGCCAGCGCTGCACGGACCTGCTCCCAGGGCGGCGAGCCGGCCAGGTCCGGCACGGCCCGAGGCAACACATCCACGTCGACCTGACTGCCAACCCGTAACGACTCGTGCTGACGTTCCAGCGCCAGGCGAATCAGCAGGTTGCCAAAGATGTCGTACTCTTCGCGCTGGCGGGTCGGCACCGGCGCCACGTCCAGCGTCCGGCTGATGCAACGCTGCCAGGCACAGGGCCGCGGCCACAGGTGCACCAGTTGCTGCGCCAGCGATACCGGGCTGTCGTAGCGATAATGGGTGTCGTGGAGGATCCGGTAACGGGCGCTCATCAGGTCGATACCGTCTGCTGGCTGACATCGTCGACATGGGCGAAGTGGCGCAGCGCCAGACGCGCCGAAACCTGCTCGCTGGCCAGGGCTATGCTTTCCAGCAACTCGGCCAAGCCGTCGAGCACCGCGCGCACGCTGGCGTTGCCGAACAGCGGATGCTCCAGGCTGCCGAGGTCGAGAGGGCGCAGGCGCGAGGCCAGCACGCCCAGGGCCGGGTCCTGCGGCGTGCCGAACGCCTCGCCCAGACGTTCCAGCGAGCGCAGCAGCAACTTGAGCTGGAACAGCACCGCGTGAGGGTTCTGGTCGTCGAGCAGGAGCAGGTCGAGCACCGGGATCAACTGCGCCACCGCCAGGTAGCGCGAGCGGTAGGTGATGCTGCTGTTGCCCAGCTCCAGCAACCATTCCAGCGCGGCCTGATCGAACGCGCCGGGGCCACGCAGAAAGCTCGCCAGGCTGGTGCTGAGCGAATACAGGCGTTCGATCCGCCGGCCGGTCATGAGGAAGCGCCAGCCTTCGTCGCGGGTCATGTCGTCCAGGGCAAAGCCGGACATCGCCGCCAGCGACATCACCAGGCGGTTGAGGAACTCCAGCAACTCACCCAGGTCGGCACCCGCGCCCTCCAGCCCCTGCGCTTCGCGCTGCAACTCGACCAGCGCCTGCCAGTTCTCCCGCGAGAGCTTGCCGCGCACCTGCGCCGCCGCCCACTGCAGGCGTTGCAGGTTGGCGCGCAGGCTGAACGCCCAGTCCGCATCGAGCAAGGCACTGCGCAGCCGCTGCTCGAGGCTACCGTGCGGCGGCAGCAGCGAAACCTTTTCCGCCAGGGCCACGGCGGCGTCGAGCGCCTGCGGGTCGTCGCCATCGAGGTAGCGGCTGAGCAGGCTGCGCAGCAGCCGCGCGCTGGCGTCGCAGCGTTCGCAGTAGCGGCCGAACCAGAACAGGTTTTCCACCACCCGTGAAGGCAGGTAGGGGTCCTGGCGGATCACGTCGGCGACGCCCAGCGGGCGGTTGGCGCGCCATTGCTCACCAGCTGGCGCGGCTTCGCCGACGATCCAGGTGTCCTTGCTGGCGCCGCCGCGCTGCATCGAGATGACCTCGGCATCGGCCAGCGCCGCCACCCGCGTCAGGCCACCAGGCAATACCCGGTAGCCGTCGGCGCTGGCCACGGCATACACGCGCATACCGACCGGGCGTGCCTGCAGACAGCCCTGGTCGGCTTGCCAGACCGGTGCCTGAGACAGTTGCGCCCGTTCCTGGGCGACATAGGCATAGGGCCGCGCCTGAATCCGCGCGGCCAGCGCCTGGCGTTCGGTCGGGTCCAGATCGCGGCCGAACACGGACGCAAAACTCTGCGAAGGGAACGCCGGCTTGATCAGCAATTCCGGCAGTTTTTCCAGCACCTGGGCCATGGCCTGCGCCTCGCCGCACCACCAGGTGGCAATCGACGGCAGGCTCAGCGCGGTGCCGAACAGCTGTTGGTTGATCGCCGGCAAAAAACCGAGCAGGCCAGGCGATTCCAGCACCCCGCTGCCCAGCGCGTTGGCCACCAGCACCCGGCCCTGACGCACCGCATCGAGCAGGCCGGGCACGCCGAGCGCCGAATCGGTGCGCAGCTCCAGCGGGTCGCAGAAATCGTCGTCGAGCCGCCGCAGGATCGCGTGCACCCGGCGCAGGCCGCTCAAGGTCTTGAGGTAGACGGTGGCGTCGCGCACGGTAAGGTCGCTGCCCTCGACCAGCGGATAGCCAAGCTGGCGGGCGAGATAGAGGTGTTCGAAGTAGCTTTCGTTGAACCGCCCCGGGGTCAGCAGCACCACCAGCGGCGTTTCTTCGCCGCACGGTGCCTGCTGCAGGAGGCTTTGTTGCAGGGTGCGGAAGAACCCGGCCAGGTGCTGGACGTTGAGCTCGCGGTACAGGTCGGGAAAGGCACGCGCCACAATGGTGCGGTTTTCCAGCGCGTAACCGAAGCCAGAAGGCGCCTGGGTGCGGTCGGCGGTCACCCACCAGCGGCCATCCGGGCCACGCGCCAGATCGACGGCATACAGGTGCAGGTAGGTGTTGTGGGGTACGCCAACGCCTTGGCATGGCCAGAGGAAGTTGTTATGGCCATAGATCAGCTCGGCCGGCAGCAGGCCGTCGGCGATCAGCTGTTGCGGGCCATAGAGATCGGCCAGTACCGCATTAAGCAGCTGTGCACGTTGCGCCACGCCAGCGGCCAATTGCTGCCATTCGGCGGCGGCCAGCAGGTGCGGCAGCAGGTCGAGTTCCCAGGGCCGGTCGGAGCCTTGCGGATCGGCGTAGATGTTGTAAGTAACGCCGTTTTCCTGCAATTGCCGATCCACCAGAGCTTGGCGCTGGGCCAGCTGAGCCGGGCCGCTGCGTTGCAACTGGGCGAACAGCGCTTGCCAGTGCGGGCGCACGCTGCCGTCGGGCTGCAGCAGCTCGTGGTAGGTGGCAGTACTGAGTGGGTAAGCGTCCAGCAGGTCGGCCATGGGCGAGCTCGAAGACGGCAGGTGGCGTCAGGGTAACGCGCGCGCGCGATGGCGAAAAGCGGGGCAAGAGTTGTGCCACGCCCCAGCGCGGGACGAGCCCGCCCCCACAGGAGAGCGCAGTGCTCTTGTGGGAGCGGGCTCGTCCGGCGAGAGGATCTAGCGCGGGAACACCGGCTGGCGCGGCTTCTTGCCGCCCTTGCCATTGCCTTTGGCAGCGTCTTTGCGCGCCTTGGCCGCTTCCTGATTACGGGCGAAGGCTGCCGCCTTGGCCTCCTCGCGCTTGTCCCACGGCTTGGCACCATCGCTGGCACGCGGCGGCAGGCCCGTGTGCTGGGTGAGGATCTTCTGATCCTTGCCCACCTTGTGGCTGCCCGCTGGCGTCGAGTTCTTGCGCCGCGCGCTCTGGTAGGTGTCGGTCGCCGGCTGATGCAGCGGGATCAACTGGTGCTTGCCCGGCCCGATCAGGTCAGCCCGCCCCATGCGCTCCAGCGCTTCACGCAACATCGGCCAGCCTTTTGGATCGTGGTAACGCAGGAACGCCTTGTGCAGGCGACGCTGCGCTTCGCTCTTGACGATGGTGACCGGGTCGCTCTTGTAGGTGACCTTGCGCAGCGGGTTCTTGCCCGAGTGGTACATGGCGGTCGCCGAAGCCATCGGCGACGGGTAGAACGCCTGCACCTGGTCGGCACGGAAACCATTACCCTTGAGCCACAGCGCCAGGTTCATCATGTCTTCGTCGGTGGTGCCCGGGTGCGCCGCGATGAAGTACGGGATCAGGTACTGCTCCTTGCCCGCCTCCTTCGAGTACTTCTCGAACATGCGCTTGAAGCGGTCATAGGAACCGATGCCCGGCTTCATCATCTGGTTCAGCGGGCCTTCTTCGGTGTGCTCCGGGGCAATCTTCAGGTACCCCCCCACGTGGTGGGTCACCAGCTCCTTCACATACTCCGGCGATTCCACTGCCAGGTCGTAACGCAAGCCCGAGGCAATCAGGATCTTCTTCACCCCCGGCAACTCGCGCGCGCTACGATACAGCTTGATCAGCGCCGAGTGGTCGGTGTTCAGGTTCGGGCAAATACCGGGGAACACGCAGGACGGCTTGCGGCAGGCGGATTCGATCTCCGGGCTCTTGCAGGCAATCCGGTACATGTTCGCGGTCGGCCCGCCGAGGTCGGAAATCACCCCGGTGAAGCCCGGCACCTTGTCGCGGATCTCTTCGATCTCGCGAATGATCGACTCGTGCGAACGGTTCTGGATGATCCGCCCTTCGTGCTCGGTGATCGAGCAGAAGGTACAGCCACCGAAGCAGCCACGCATGATGTTCACCGAGAAGCGGATCATCTCGTAGGCCGGGATGCGCTCCTTGCCGTAGGCCGGGTGCGGAATGCGCGCATAGGGCATGCCGAACACGTAGTCCATTTCTTCGGTGGTCATCGGAATCGGTGGCGGGTTGAACCAGACGTCCACCTCGCCGTGTTTCTGTACCAGCGCGCGGGCGTTACCCGGGTTGGTTTCCAGGTGCAGCACGCGGTTGGCGTGAGCGTAGAGCACCGGGTCGTTACGAACCTTTTCGAACGACGGCAGGCGGATGACGGTCTTGTCGCGGGTCATGCGCGGGGTTGGCAGCAACTCCACGACCTTGGCTTCGTTCGGGTCTTCGACCGGGCCCTTTTCCTGTTCGATGGCACAGGCCTGAGTGTCCTGGGTGTTGACGTACGGGTTGATGATCTTGTCGACCTTGCCCGGCCGGTCGATCCGCGTGGAGTCGACTTCGTACCAGTCTTTCGGCGTGTCGCGACGAATGAACGCGGTGCCACGGATATCGGTGATGTTCTCGACCTTCTCGCCATGGGACAGTCGCTGGGCGACTTCGACAATGGCCCGCTCGGCGTTGCCGTAAAGCAGGATGTCGGCGCAGGCGTCGATCAGGATCGAGTGGCGGACCTTGTCCTGCCAGTAGTCGTAGTGGGCGATCCGGCGCAGCGACGCTTCGATGCCGCCGAGCACGATCGGTACGTGCTTGTAGGCTTCCTTGCAGCGCTGACTGTAGACCAGGCTGGCGCGGTCCGGGCGCTTGCCGGCAAGGCCGCCGGGGGTATAGGCGTCGTCGGAGCGGATCTTCTTGTCGGCGGTGTAGCGGTTGATCATCGAGTCCATGTTGCCGGCCGCGACGCCGAAGAACAGGTTCGGCTCACCGAGCTTCATGAAGTCGTCTTTGGACTGCCAGTTCGGCTGGGCAATGATGCCGACGCGGAAACCCTGGGCTTCGAGCAGACGGCCGATGATCGCCATACCAAACGACGGATGGTCGACATAGGCGTCGCCGGTCACAATGATGATGTCGCAGGAATCCCAGCCGAGCTGATCCATCTCCTCCCTGCTCATCGGCAGGAAAGGCGCTGGCCCGAAGCATTCGGCCCAGTACTTGGAATAGTCGAAAAGTGGTTTGGCTGCTTGCATGTCAGTGACCGGTTCTTTATGTGCAGGAAAATCGCGGGCGCGGAATATAGCACAAATTTTGACCAAATCCGACGTCAAGAGTCGGATTTGCTCACGGTCACTTATTCGTCGTCGTCGAAGTTGTAACTGCCCGGCGCGAGGTTTTCGAAGCGTGTGTACTTGCCGATGAAGGCCAGGCGGATAAAGCCGATCGGGCCGTTCCGCTGCTTGCCGATGATGATCTCGGCGATGCCCTTGTGCTCGGTCTCCGGGTGATACACCTCGTCGCGGTAAACGAACATGATCACGTCGGCGTCCTGCTCGATCGCTCCGGATTCACGCAAGTCGGAGTTCACCGGGCGCTTGTTCGGGCGCTGCTCCAGGGAGCGGTTGAGCTGCGACAGGGCGATGACCGGGCAGTTGAATTCCTTGGCCAGGGCTTTCAGGGAACGCGAGATCTCGGAAATCTCGTTGGTCCGGTTGTCACCGCTGGAACCTGGGATCTGCATCAGCTGCAGGTAGTCGATCATGATCATGCCGATCTCGCCATGCTCACGCACCAGGCGCCGGGTCCGTGCGCGCATCTCCGACGGGCTGATGCCGGCGGTGTCGTCGATGAACAGCTTGCGGTCGTTGAGCAGGTTGACCGCCGAGGTCAGGCGTGGCCAGTCGTCGTCGTCGAGCTGACCGGAACGGACCTTGGTCTGGTCGATACGCCCCAGCGACGACAGCATACGCATGATCAGCGATTCGCCTGGCATCTCCAGCGAGTACACCAGCACCGCCTTGTCGCTGCGCAGTACGGCGTTCTCCACCAGGTTCATGGCGAAGGTGGTCTTACCCATCGACGGACGGCCGGCGACGATGATCAGGTCGGCCGGCTGCAAGCCGCTGGTCTTCTCGTCGAGGTCGGTATAGCCAGTGGACAGGCCAGTGATGTCGCTGTCGGAGTTGAACAGCGTGTCGATGCGGTCGATGGCCTTGGTCAGCAGCTCGTTGACCCCCACCGGGCCGCCGGTTTTTGGCCGCGCTTCGGCGATCTGGAAGATTTGTCGCTCGGCTTCGTCGAGGATCTCGGCGGCGTTGCGCCCCTGCGGGTTGAAGGCGCTGTCGGCGATCTCGGTGCTGATGCTGATCAGCTGGCGCAGGGTGGCGCGCTCACGAATGATCTGCGCATAGGCCTTGATGTTGGCCACCGACGGGGTGTTCTTGGCCAGCTCGCCGAGGTAACCCAGGCCGCCGATCTGCGAGCTCAAACCTTCCTTGTCCAACTGCTCGTGCAGCGTGACCACGTCGAAGGGGGTGTTGAGGTCGGCCAGCTTGTGGATCGCGCGGAAGATCAGGCGGTGGTCATGCCGGTAGAAGTCGCCGTCGGAGACTTGATCGAGCACCCGCTCCCAGGCGTTGTTGTCCAGCATCAAGCCACCGAGCACGGCCTGTTCGGCCTCGATGGAATGCGGCGGCACCTTCAGGGCAGCGGTTTGCAGATCATATTGCTCGGGGGCGGTTATCTCGTTCATGGCCACTTGGAAATCAGGGTGTTGAAAAAAACAAAGGGCACGACCTGTAGAACAGGATCGTGCCCGATGTTAACCGGCTGGCACCCAGGGTGCCAGTCGATTGGTCCAGCTTAGGCTGCGACAACAACCACGCGAACGGTGGCTTCAACGTCGCTGTGCAGGTGCACGGCTACGTCGTATTCGCCAACGTTACGGATGGTGCCGTTCGGCAGACGAACTTCAGCTTTGGCCACTTCAACGCCGGAGGCGGTCAGGGCGTCAGCGATGTCGTGGGTGCCGATCGAACCGAACAGCTTGCCTTCGTCACCGGCGGTGGCAGTGATGGTCACTTCCAGCTCGGCCAGTTGGGCAGCGCGGGTTTCAGCCGAAGCTTTTTTCTCTGCAGCCAGTTTTTCCAGCTCAGCACGACGCTCTTCGAACGCAGCCACGTTGGCAGCGGTAGCAGCGGTGGCTTTGCCGAATGGCAGCAGGAAGTTACGGCCGTAACCAGCCTTAACATTTACCTTGTCGCCCAGGTTGCCCAGGTTGGCGACTTTTTCCAGCAGGATCAGTTCCATTTGGTAATAACCTCTTAACTTTTAACCTTCACCGTTCGCGGAACCGTTATCGGCATCTTTCGATGCCCGGCGCCCGCGAAAATCAATCAGGCTGTCGACAATGGCCAGGACCACGAGCAACGGATAGGTCAGCTGCATGAACAGCACCAGGGTTACGTACAACCCGACCAGCCAGAACCTGGCCAATCGCTTCTGTGCCACCAGCCCATGAATCAGGGCCAGCCCGGCAAACACCAGCGGCACACTGCACAACGGCGTCAACATGGCCAGGTCGGGACCGAAATTCGGACCGACCAGCATGCACGCCAGCAGCAACAACGCTGGTAGCAGCGGCAGGCGCACGGCGCGAAACTCGCTACCGAACCCTCCCGGGTTATACAAACTGGCTTGCCAGTAGCGGCCCAACATCAGGGCCAACACACTGACTGCCTGCAACAAGGCCGCAATCAGGCCGGTCAGCACCGGTGCAATGAGGCTGCCAAGGCGGGCCCGCTCCTCTACCGACAACTGCTGGTAGAGCCCATCGAGCATCTGCGGAAGGACTTTTTCAATCGCTTGCGCCAACGCCTCGATCGGTTCGCGGAACACCGAACCCAGAACAACCCCGTACACCAGGCCCCAGGCGATGCTGAACAACAGCACCCGGTTCCAGGAATGCCCGGCGCGCAATACAGCGGCCAGACCCAGCGTACCCAGCAACACCATCAAGGTGCGCGGCTCGCCGAAGAACCACCAGGCCAACGCCGGCAATAACGCCCAGACGAGAACCCCGGAGGCATCCTTGAAACCACGCCGCAGGAAGATCAGGCTCCCCGCAGCGGCACTCAGCCAGAACAACAGCGGCAATGCCGCACAACCAACCACCACCAAGGTGGCCTGCACGCGACCGCGCATGATGAAATCAGCTAACGCTCGCATGCACTCTATCCCTTGCTACTTGTCGACGACCCGGTCTCAGCGGCCGTGGCTGTCGGTGTAGGGCAGCAGGGCCAGGAAGCGGGCGCGCTTGATAGCGGTAGCCAGCTGACGCTGATAACGAGCTTTGGTACCGGTGATACGGCTTGGAACGATCTTGCCGGTTTCGGATACGTAAGCTTTCAGGGTGTTGAGATCTTTGTAATCGATCTCTTTCACGTCTTCAGCAGTGAAGCGGCAGAATTTACGACGACGGAAGAAACGTGCCATGTAATAGGCTCCTCAAAAGGTCCGTGGATTACTCGTCAGCGTTATCGCTGTTGTCGCTGTTGTCGCTGTCATCGCCATCGGCGTTGTCAGCGTGCTCAGGACGGTCGCGACGCTCACGGCGCTCACTGCGGTTTTCTTCAGCCTTGAGCATCTCGGACTGGCCGGTGACGGCTTCGTCGCGACGGATGACCAGGTTACGGATCACGGCATCGTTGTAGCGGAAGTTGTCTTCCAGCTCGGCCAGGGCCTTGCCGGTGCACTCAACGTTCAGCATCACGTAGTGAGCCTTGTGAACATTGTTGATTGCGTAGGCCAGTTGACGACGGCCCCAGTCTTCCAGACGGTGGATTTTGCCGCCGTCTTCTTCGATCAGCTTGGTGTAACGCTCAACCATGCCGCCGACTTGCTCGCTCTGGTCAGGGTGGACCAGAAAGATGATTTCGTAATGACGCATGAATGCTCCTTACGGGTTGTAGTCTGCCACCAGGGTGGTCAGACAAGGAGTGAATGACACTGTATGACTTGCCTGGGTAAAAGAGGCACATGCGTGCCTGCCAGTACGGCAAGGGGCGCAATTGTAGAGAAGGCCCGAAGCACAAGCAAGGAAATTGGTGAATATTTGAACAGCCTTAAAAGCATCGCGGGACGAGCCCGCGATTAGGATCAGGCCTTCGCCTTGGCCTGGCGCTGACGCACTGCTTCGAACAGGCACACCCCGGTAGCCACCGAGACGTTCAGGCTGCTGACGCTGCCCGCCATCGGCAGCTTCACCAGGAAATCGCAGTGCTCGCGGGTCAAGCGGCGCATGCCCTTGCCTTCGGCCCCCATGATCAGGATGGTCGGCCCGGTCAGGTCCTGCTGGTACAACTCCTGCTCCGCCTCGCCGGCGGTACCAACGACCCACAGGCCGCGCTGCTGGAGTTTCTCCAGGGTGCGTGCGAGGTTGGTCACGGCCACCAGCGGAATCACTTCCGCCGCGCCGCAGGCCACTTTTCGCACCGCTGGGGTCAGGGTCGCCGACTTGTCCTTGGGCACGATGACTGCCAGCGCCCCCGCCGCATCGGCAGTCCGCAGGCAGGCGCCGAGGTTGTGCGGGTCGGTCACGCCGTCGAGCACCAGGAGCAAAGGCGCCGTTTCGGTGCGATCGAGCAGCTCTTCGAGCATCGCCTCGCCCCACACCTGGCTCGGGCTCACCTCGGCAACCACGCCCTGGTGCACGCCTTCGACCCAGGCATCCATCTCGCGCCGCTCGGCCTGGCCGATCGACACGCGGTTCTGCCCGGCCAGCTCTACCAGCACCTGGACCCGCGGGTCGCTGCGCCCCTCGGACAACCAGATCTGCTTGACCCGCTTGGGGTGATGCCGCAACAGGGCTTCTACGGCGTGAACGCCGTAGATCTTTTCCAACTGACTCATGACTTGCCCTTGGGTTTACGTGAGGCGGAACCGGCTTTCGGTGGCCCCTTGCGATGCTTGGTCGGTTTACCCGACGACGGTTTGGCCGGCTTGCTGCTGGCGCCGCCATGCTTGGCGTCGGACATCAGCGCCTTTTTCATTTCCCGGCTCTTGCGCACTTCGGCGTTGGCCGCTGCCGCGTGGGACGGGAAGTAGGCTTCGGCGGTTTCGCTCTTCTTGCTACGGCGGGACGGCTCGGTGGCCGCCGACACCTGCTTGGCCGGCGCAGCGGCGGGTTTGTCGGCCACGGCAGCCGGCTTGCCTTCGCGGTTTTTCCGACCGATTGGCGCGCTGAGGGTTTTCTCGGCCATTTCGAAGTCGATCTTGCGCTGTTCGAGGTCGACGCGCATCACCCGCACTTCCACCGTATCGCCCAGGCGGAAACTGCGCCCGGTACGCTCGCCGGCCAGGCGATGGTGAACCGGATCGAAGTGGTAGTAGTCACCCGGCAAGGCGCTGACATGCACCAGGCCTTCGACGTAGATGTCGGTCAGCTCGATAAACAGGCCAAAGCCGGTCACAGCCGTGATCACGCCCGGGAAGCTCTCGCCGACGCGGTCTTTCATGTACTCGCACTTGAGCCAGTTGACCACGTCGCGAGTGGCCTCGTCGGCACGCCGCTCGCTCATCGAGCACTGCTCGCCCAACTGCTCCAGGGTGTTTTCGTCGTACGGGTAGATCCGCGCTTTCGGGATGCTCATCGCGCCAGCGCGCTTGACGTGCGGGGTTTCCTGGCGCGAACGGATCACGCTGCGGATGGCCCGGTGGGTCAGCAGGTCGGGGTAACGGCGAATCGGCGAGGTGAAGTGGGTGTACGCCTCGTAGTTCAGGCCGAAGTGACCGTTGTTGTCGGCGCTGTAAACCGCCTGGCTCAACGAGCGCAGCATCACCGTCTGGATCAGGTGGAAGTCCGGGCGATTGGCAATCTGCGCCAACAATGCCTGGTAATCCTTCGGCGACGGACCCTCCTTGCCCTTGTGCAGGTGCAAGCCCAGCTCGCCGAGGAAGGCACGGAGTTTTTCCAGGCGCTCCGGCGGTGGACCATCGTGCACCCGGTACAACGCCGGGATCTCGTGCTTCTTGAGGAATTCGGCAGTGGCCACGTTGGCCGCCAGCATGCACTCTTCGATCAGCTTGTGAGCATCGTTGCGCACCGTCGGGCGAATTTCGGCGATCTTGCGCTCGGAGCCGAAGATGATCCGGGTTTCCTGGGTCTCGAAGTCGATCGCACCACGGGCGTGACGGGCATCGAGCAGCACCTTGTACAGCGCATACAGCTGCTTGAGGTGCGGCACGACCTGGCTGTACTCCTCGCGCAGCGCCTTGCCCTCACGGGTGCGGGCGTGTTCGAGCATGCTGCTGACCTTGTTGTAGGTCAGACGCGCATGGGAATGGATCACCGCTTCGTAGAACTGGTAGTCGACCATCTGGCCGGACTTGTTCATGGTCATCTCGCAGACCATCGCCAGCCGGTCGACGTGCGGGTTCAGCGAGCACAGACCATTGGAGAGCTCTTCCGGCAGCATCGGGATAACGCGCTCGGGGAAGTACACCGAGTTGCCCCGTACCTGCGCTTCGGCGTCCAGGGCAGAGCCCAGGCGCACATAGCTGGAAACGTCGGCGATGGCCACGTACAGACGCCAGCCACCGGAGAACAGGCGCAGTTTGCCCAGGCTCTCGCAGTACACCGCGTCGTCGAAGTCGCGCGCGTCTTCACCGTCGATGGTGACGAACGGCAGGTGGCGCAGGTCGATGCGCTTTTCCTTGTCCTTCTCTTCCACTTCCGGCTTGAGCTTGCGGGCTTCCTTGATCACCGCTTCCGGCCAGACGTGCGGGATGTCGTAGCTGCGCAGCGCCACGTCGATTTCCATGCCCGGCGCCATGTAGTTGCCGATCACTTCGACAATGTCGCCCTGCGGCTGGAAGCGTGGGGTTGGCCAGTGGGTGATCTTCACCTCGACGAACTGACCGATCTTCGCCCCGCCGTTACGCCCCGGAGTCACCAGTACTTCCTGCTGGACCTTCGGGTTATCGGGGGTGACGAAGCCGATACCGCCTTCTTCGAAGTAGCGGCCAACGATGCTTTCGTGGGCACGCGAAATCACTTCGACCACCACGCCTTCGCGGCGGCCACGGCGGTCGACGCCGGACACCCGGGCCAGCGCCCGGTCGCCGTCGAACACCAGGCGCATCTGCGCCGGGCTGAGGAACAGGTCTTCGCTGCCGTCGTCGGGAATCAGGAAGCCAAAACCGTCGCGGTGGCCGGAAATGCGCCCAAGGATCAGGTCCAGCTTGTCTACCGGGGCATAGGTGCCGCGCCGGGTGTAGATCAGCTGGCCGTCACGCTCCATGGCGCGCAGCCGGCGACGCAGGGCCTCGATCTGGTCCTCGGTGGTCAGGCCGAATTCTTCCACCAGCTGCTCGCGCGCAGCTGGGGAGCCACGCTCGTCGAGACGCTGCAGGATCAGCTCACGGCTAGGAATAGGGTTTTCGTATTTTTCCGCTTCACGAGCGGCCTCGGGATCGAGGGACTGCCAATCGGCCATTAGGAGGGGTTCACCTTGTCTATATAAGGGTTAGTTTGGCATAGGCGTATTGAAACCGGAAATGTCAGGCTTGGACAGCCCCGCCAGGGCTCCCTGAATGCAGCTAAAACTGCTCAAGGAACAACGACTTGAAATTTTTAAGTTTTTTACCAAACGGGGCTTTACAGCCCCCTGAGGCATCCGTATAGTGCGCACCACAACGACGGACAGCGTCGTTATAGTTGAGAAGCGGCGGGATGTGAAGCATCCTAGTAGCCTCAGCGAAATTGCCCAGATGGTGAAATTGGTAGACACGCCAGCTTCAGGTGCTGGTGACCTTACGGTCGTGGAAGTTCGAGTCTTCTTCTGGGCACCAATTTCAAATTGCAGACTGCTTAAAGCGTCTGGAATTTACGCGACACGCTACACTGTTTTCTGTTTCAATGCTTCAAATTTGCCCAGATGGTGAAATTGGTAGACACGCCAGCTTCAGGTGCTGGTGACCTTACGGTCGTGGAAGTTCGAGTCTTCTTCTGGGCACCATATTCTAAAGAAACCCGCGAAAGCGGGTTTTTTTATGCCTGCGATAACCCCCCTCCTCGTCAAAACGGCCAATAGCGTGCTCATGAATTTTTTCACATGGGCGTACTTGAGAAACTATATCGTTTATCATTGTTTCAAAATTTGTAGCCCGCAAGCGAGGAAATACCCGCATGACGATCCGCATCAACCCGATTGTGCGCGGCCTGGCCGTTTCCCTTCTTGGTCTGGCTCTCGGTGCACCGGTTGCCCTGGCAGCCGATCCGGTGAGCCTGACCCTGTACAACGGTCAACACAAGGAAATCGGCGAAGCCATCGCCAAGGCCTACGAGGCCAAGACTGGCATTCATATCAATATCCGCAAGGGCAGCAGCAACCAGTTGGCCAGCCAGATCGAAGAGGAAGGCGCTCGTTCGCCGGCCGACGTGATCTACACCGAAGAGTCGCCACCGCTGAATAATCTGGGCGAAAAAGGCCTGCTGGCGACAATCGACGAGTCCACGCTGCAAGTGCTGCCCAAGGAATACGTCGCCAGCAACGGCACCTGGATGGGCGTGACGGCGCGCACTCGCGTGGTAGCGTTCAACCCGAAAGTGATCGACGAGAAAGACTTGCCACCGTCGGTCATGGACTTCGCCAATCCCGAGTGGGACGGCAAGATCGGTTTCGTACCGACCAGCGGCGCCTTCCAGGAACAAGCCGTGGCCATCCTCAAGCTGCACGGCCGCGACGCTGCCGAAGAATGGCTGACCGGCCTGAAGGCGTTCGGCAAGACCTACACCAACAACATGGTCGCCCTGAAAGCCGTGGAAAACGGTGAAGTGGCCGCCGTCCTGGTGAACAACTACTACTGGTATGCCCTGAAGAAAGAGCGCGGCCAGCTCGACTCCAAACTCTACTACCTGGCCGATGGCGATGCCGGTGGCCTGGTAACCATCTCCAGCGCCGCCGCAGTCAAAGCCAGCAAGCACCCGCAGGAGGCCCAGGCGCTGCTGGCCTGGATGGCCAGTGAAGAAGGCCAGCGCGTGATCACCCAGACCACCGCCGAGTACCCACTGCATAAAGGCATGGTCTCCGACCAGGGCCTGAAGCCGTTCGAGGACCTGCGTCCGCCCAAGGTCACTCCGGCCGACCTGGGTAATGCCGAAGAAGCCCTGGCACTTGAACGCGAAGTCGGCCTGCTCTGATGAGTGCCGCCCTGCCTGAACAGGCCTTGACCCGCTTCGTCCCACGGCGCAAGCGCCCGTCGGTATGGGTAGTGCTGCCGGTACTGCTCCTGGTCTGCCTGAGCCTGCTGCCACTGGCCTATGTCGGACTCAAGGCCTGGCAGGCCGGCTGGCACGAAGCGTTTCGCCTGCTCTGGCGGCCGTTCGTCTGGGGCCTGATGAAGAACACCTTGCTGCTGATGGCCGGGGTAACCGCCGCGTGCATGGTCATCGGCCTGGCCCTCGCCTGGCTGCTGGAACGCAGCGACCTGCCAGGACGGCGCTTGTGGGGGGTGATCCTCTGCCTGCCGTTTGCCGTGCCAGCGTTTGTCAGCGGCTTCACCTGGGTGTCGCTCAGCCCGAAATTCGAAGGCCTGGGCGGGGCAATCCTGGTCATGGCCCTGTCGAAATACCCACTGGTGTTCCTGCCGGTGGCAGCGACCCTGCGCAACCTCGATACCTCGCTGGAAGAATCGGCGCGCACCCTGGGCTTCAACCGCTGGGGCGTGTTCTGCCGGGTCACCCTGCCCCTGCTGTGGCCGTCGATTCTCGGCGGCAGCCTGCTGATCGCCCTGCACATGCTGGTGGAGTTCGGCGCACTGTCGATTCTTGGCCTGCAAACCTTCACCACCGCGATCTACCAACAGTTCGAACTGGAATTCAGCAACGCCAATGCAGCGATGCTGTCGGCCGTGTTGCTGTTCATGTGCCTGCTGCTGCTGTGGTTCGAGCTGAAGGTCCGCGGCAAGGCACGGCACGTACGAATTGGCCAAGGCGTGGCGCGCCGCGCGGCACCGATCCGCCTGCGCAGCTGGATGCCGCTGGGGCAGTTGTTCTGCGGCGGCCTGGCACTGTTGGGCAGCGGGATTCCGCTGGGCATGCTCGGCTACTGGCTGAGTGTCGGTTCGTCGGCGGCGTTCCCGGTGGCGGCGATCAGCCAGGCGCTGCTCTCGTCGCTGTCGCTGTCGCTGGGCGGCGCCGGGGTGAGCCTGTTGCTGGCCTTGCCGGTGAGCTTCCTGGTGGTGCGCTACAAAGGCAAGCTGGCGATCTGGGCCGAGCGCCTGCCGTACCTGTTGCACGCACTGCCAGGGTTGGTGATTGCACTGACACTGGTGTATTTCGCCCTGCACTATGTGCCGGCGCTGTACCAGACCACCGGCTTGCTGCTGTTGGCGTATGCCTTGCTGTTCCTGCCGTTGGCGCAGGCGCCGGTGCGCACCGCGCTGAACAAGGCGGCACCGCAACTGGAAGAGGCGGCGCGCACGCTGGGCGCCACACCGTTCACGGCGTTCTGCCGGGTGACCTTGCCGATCATTTTCCCGGCGCTGGCAGCAGCATTTGCGCTGGTGTTCCTGGATGCGATGAAGGAGCTGACGGCGACCTTGCTGCTCAGCCCGACCGGGATGACCACGCTGGCGACCGAAGTGTGGGCGCACACCGCCAACGTCGAGTTCGCGGCGGCGGCGCCGTATGCGGCACTGCTGATCGTGGTGTCGGGGCTGCCGGTGTATCTGCTGACGACGCGGATGTACCTGAACCGCGCCTAAAAGCATCGCGGGACGAGCCGGGTCGCCGCACCGCCGCTCCCACACGAATCACAGCGTTCCCGTGGGAGCGGGCTCGCCCCGCGATGAGCCCGCTCCCGACTAGATCAAGCCCTGAACTGCCCCAAGCTGGCCTTCAGTTGCCCCGCCAGATCATCGAGCACCTTACTACTTGCCGTGGTCTGCATCACCACCTGCGCCGCGCGCTCAGCCTGGGCATGGATGGTCTCGACCCGCCCACGCACCGCCTGCGCACCCTGCGCCTGCTGCTCCGCCGCCCGCGTCGCCAGGCCAATCGCTGCATGCACCTGCTCCACCGACGCCTGCACGCTCTGCTGCAAGCGCGCATTGTCGCGCAGCACCAGCAAGCCTTCGCTGGCCTGACGCCCAGCCTGGCTGATCGCCGCCACAGCCTCCTTGGCCCCCTGCTGCAATGCACCGATATGCGCCTGAATGTCCCCGGTCGAACTCTGCGTCTTGCTCGCCAGCGCCCGCACCTCGTCGGCCACCACGGCAAACCCACGCCCGGTCTCGCCAGCCCGCGCCGCCTCGATCGCCGCGTTCAACGCCAACAAGTTAGTCTGCTCGGCAATCCCATGGATCACCGTCAGCACCACCTCGATCTGTTCGCTCTGCTCGGCCAGCCGCTCGATCACCTTGGAGCCGGTCTGCACCTGCCCCGCCAGCGTCTCGATCAGCCCTGCCACTTGCGCCGAGGTGCGGCTGTTCTCGTCGGTCGCCCGGCGAATATCCACCACCTGCTGCAAGGCCGCCTGCATCGCCTGGCTTTCCGCCTGCGCCTCGTCGGCCATGGTCGACAGTGCACGCAAGCTCTCCGCCACCTCGTCGCGCTGCAATTCGGCCGCGGCATCGGCGCCAGCGTTGCGCTGGGTCATGGTACCGATCTCGACACCGGTACGCTGCGCCACCTCGCCCGCCTCGCGCACGATCGGCTGCAGCTTGTCGACGAACTGGTTGACCGCCGCCGCCATGTCGCCAATCTCGTCGCGGCTGTCGATCTGCACACGCTTGGTCAGGTCGCCCTCGCCCGCGGCCAGATCGTTGAGCGCAGCGATCAGCAAGCGCAGCTTGTTGACCACCCGCCGCCCAAGCACCACCGCCACTACCAGCAGGACACCCAGGCCGACCAGGGCCAGGCCCACGCCAATGTTCCAGCGCAGGGTGGCCGCCGCATCCTGAACGCTTTGCGAGGTGCTCGCCTGCATCCCCGCCGCACTCGTCTGCGCCGCCTCCAGCCGCGCCCGCAGGGCCTTGTTGCTGTCGGCCGCAGCGCCTACCAGGCTGTCGGCAACCAACTGGTCGCCACTGGCAATCAGGGCCGAGAAGCGCTGGTCGAGGGCCTTGAGCTCATGATCGACCGACGCCGTGGACACCCCCATCAGCACCTTGCCGATCTCCACCCCATTGGGGTTGATCGAGGCTTCGACGACGTACACCGACGGGTCGTTGCGGGCCGCCTCCAGCACCTTGTCCAGCGCCCGCTCGCCCTTGCCTTTTTCCAACAGGGCCTGGTTGATCGGGTTCTGCCGGTTCAGGTAACGGGTCAGGTGCTCGCCCTGGGCGTCGTCATAGACCACGAAGAGCACATTGGGATTGCGCTGGGCGCGCCGGGAAAACTCCGACAGGGTCGGTACATCGTTATCCCACATGGCCCGCGGTGCAACGGAGGCCAGCAACTCGGCCATGTCATTGGCCGAGTCCTTGAGGTTTTTCTCAAGGGTGCTGCGCAGTTGCGCCTGCTCGTCTTCCAGACGGGCTGACAACCCTGCGCTCAGACGCTGCCGGGTGCTGGCCGAGAGGCTTTCCAGCCCGGAGCTGACCTCCTTGCCCGCCTGCTCCAGCTCGGACGACAGTTTCTGGCTGTCAGCAGCCAAACGATTGCCCAGATCGGCTTCAAGATGGGTCACTGTGCTCCGGGTCAGCGCAACCGCGACCAGCACCTGCACCAAAAGAGCGATACCAAGGGCAACAAAAACAGGCCGCAATAGGCGGCTTCGTAACAGTGAGAGAACGGCGGACACAAGAGAACCCTCTACAACTGGGGCCACTATAGTGATGGCATCCCTGGAGCGATTCTTACAGCAAAGGTTGTGCCGGGTGGCCGACAGAAACGACAAAGGCCCCTAAAAAGGGGCCTTTGCGATTACACCTAACGTGTATCAGGCAAACGGATGGCGCAGCACGATGGTCTCGTTGCGGTCCGGGCCGGTGGAGATGATGTCGATCGGCGCGCCGACCAGCTCTTCCACACGCTTGATGTAGGCACGGGCATTAGCCGGCAGCTCTTCCAGGGTTTTCGCCCCCAGGGTCGACTCGCTCCAGCCCGGCATTTCTTCGTACACCGGCTCCAGGCCGATGTAGCTGTCGGCGTCGGTCGGCGCGTCGATAACGGCACCGTTCTCGTTCTTGTAGCCAACGCAGATACGGATGGTTTCCAGGCCGTCCAACACGTCCAGCTTGGTCAGGCACAGGCCCGAGATGCTGTTGACGTCGATAGCGCGACGCAGGATAACGGCATCGAACCAGCCGCAACGACGGGCACGACCGGTGGTGGCACCGAACTCATGACCACGCTTGGCGAGGAACGCACCGACGTCGTCGAACAGTTCGGTCGGGAACGGACCGGAACCGACGCGAGTGGTGTAGGCCTTGGTGATACCGAGGATGTAGTCCAGGTACATCGGCCCCACACCCGAACCAGTGGCGATGCCGCCAGCGGTGGTGTTCGAGCTGGTGACGTACGGGTAGGTACCGTGGTCGATGTCCAGCAGCGAGCCCTGGGCGCCTTCGAACATGATGTCTTTGCCGGCGCGACGCAGGTTGTGCAGTTCGGCGGTGACGTCGAGCATCATCGGCTGCAGCAGCTCGGCGTATTCCATGCACTCGTCCAGGGTTTTCTGGAAGTCGATGGCCGGCTCTTTGTAGTAATTGACCAGCTGGAAGTTATGGTAGTCCAGCAGCTCACCCAGCTTGGCGGCGAAACGCTCGCGGTGGAACAGGTCACCGATACGCAGGCCACGACGGGCAACCTTGTCTTCGTAGGCTGGGCCGATGCCGCGACCGGTGGTGCCGATCTTCTGCTCGCCACGGGCTTTTTCGCGGGCCTGGTCCAGGGCAACGTGATAGGACAGGATCAGCGGGCAGGACGGGCTGATACGCAGCCGCTCGCGCACCGGTACGCCTTTCTCTTCCAGCTTGGTGATCTCACGCAGCAGGGCGTCGGGAGCCACTACCACGCCGTTGCCGATCAGGCACTGCACGCCTTCGCGCAGTACGCCCGAGGGGATCAGGTGCAGCACGGTTTTCTCACCGTCGATCACCAGGGTGTGACCCGCATTGTGGCCACCCTGATAGCGCACTACGGCGGCAGCATGTTCGGTCAGCAGATCAACGATCTTGCCTTTGCCCTCATCACCCCACTGGGTGCCCAGGACTACGACATTCTTACCCATAACACTTGTCCTCATTCGCGCAAACTTGGCGCCGGCCCATGCCGGCGGGGAATCTCAAATGGCCAGCGGCAGAACCTGCCAAGACCCGTTTTGCTGAATCAATTGCCGATCGCAGTCCGCCTCGATGGCGGCTTTTTGCGGCTGCCCAGGCAGCGCCTGAACCACCCGCTGACCCTCACTGCGCAATTGGCAGACCAACTGCCAGAGTGCCGCATCGCTGCTGTCGGGCATCCAGATCCCGCCAGACGGCAACACGACCTCGGCTCGCCCCAGTGTGACCAGGGTCTTCAAATCCGTGGAGAAACCGGTGGCCGGACGTGCCCGGCCAAAGTCTGCTCCGATGTCGTCATAACGACCGCCCTGGGCGATCGACTCACCGACGCCCGGCACGAACGCGGCGAACACCACGCCCGTGTGGTAGTTGTAGCCGCGCAACTCGCCCAGGTCGAAGTACAGCGGCAGGTGCGGATACCGCGCCGCCAGCCGTTCGGCAATGGCCAGCAGGTCGTCCAGCGCCGCCAGTACCGCCGCCGGGGCACGGCCCAGGCGAACGCGGGCCGCTTCCAGCACTTCGCGACCGCCACACAGCTCGGTCAGCGAACGCAGCATGCCAGCCAGGTCCGCCGGCAGGTTGGCGGTCAGCTCGATCACTTCGTCGACCGCCTTGCGCTGCAAGGCGTCGAACAACTGCTGCTCGACCGATGGCGGCAAGCCAGCGGCGCGAGCCAGGCCACGGTAGATACCGACATGCCCGAGGTCCATGTGCACATCCGGCACGTCGGCCAGCTGCAGCATCGCCAGCATCAGGCTGATGATCTCCACGTCGCTGACCGGGCTCGCATCACCGTACAGCTCGGCCCCCAGCTGGATCGGGCTGCGCGACGTCGACAGGGCCCGCGGCAACGCATGCAGCACGCTGCCGGCATAGCACAGGCGGCTCGGCCCCTCACGGCGCAGGGTGTGCGCATCAATGCGCGCAACCTGTGGCGTGATGTCGGCACGGAAGCCCATCTGCCGGCCCGATTGCGGGTCGATGACCTTGAAGGTCCGCAGGTCCAGGTCCTGGCCGGCACCGGTGAGCAGCGATTCCAGGTACTCGATATGCGGGGTTACGACGAACTCGTAGCCCCAGCTCTGGAACAGATCCAACACCTGCCGACGCGCAATCTCGATACGCGTCGCCTCAGGTGGCAGTACTTCTTCGATGCCATCTGGCAGCAGCCAGCGGTCTACCGTTGCCATTACGCCATTTCCCCTATGGTCCGGGCGGCCAGCCGTAGGGCGAGCCTTGAGTGGAGCAGGTGTCGGCAAACAATGACGCGCAGCACCGATTCCAGCGCTACCGCCGTTCCAACACCCTCTAATACCTTGCGCCGCGCTGCCGTCCCGGGCTGATTTCAGCCAATCGATCTTGCAGACGCAAAAAAGCCGGGAATTTCCCGGCTGCCGCATCATACACCCGTTTTCACGCGGGATCACCCCACCAGACGTTTTAGCCGCCCGGCGGGGTGTTCTGACTTACGGTTTGGACTTGCCCATGAACTTGAAGAAGTCGCTGCTCGGGTCGAGCACCAGCACGTCGCTCTTGTCGGCAAAGCTCTCGCGGTAGGCTTTCAGGCTACGGTAGAACGCGTAGAAATCCTGATCCTGGCCGTAGGCCTTGGCGTAGATCGAAGCAGCCTGGGCGTCGCCGTCACCGCGGGTCTCTTCAGACTCACGATAGGCTTCAGCCAGCAGCACACGCCGCTGACGGTCGGCGTCGGCGCGAATACCTTCGGCCAACTCGTTACCCTTGGCGCGGTGCTCGCGGGCTTCACGCTCACGCTCGGTGCTCATCCGCTCGAACACGCTGCGGTTCACTTCTTTCGGCAGGTCGATGGCCTTGACGCGAACGTCGACCACTTCGATGCCCAGTTCCTTGCTGGCCATGCGGTTCAGCGAGGCGGTGATGTCAGCCATCAGCGCGTCACGTTCACCGGAAACCACTTCGTGCAGGGTGCGCTTACCAAACTGGTCGCGCAGGCCGCTTTCCAGACGACGCGACAGGCGCTCGTCGGCGATCTGCTTCATACCCGAGGTAGCGGTATAGAAGCGCTCGGCGTCCTTCACCCGCCATTTGGCGTAGGCGTCGACCATCACCGCTTTCTTCTCCAGGGTCAGGAACCGCTGGGTCGGGGCGTCGAGGGTCATCAGCCGGGCGTCGAACTTGCGCACCTGGTTAACGTACGGCACTTTCACGTGCAGGCCAGGCTGGACATCGGCCTGCACCACACGACCGAATTG
The DNA here is from genome assembly GCF_003105155.1 of Pseudomonas sp. SDI. Lineage (GTDB taxonomy): Bacteria > Pseudomonadota > Gammaproteobacteria > Pseudomonadales > Pseudomonadaceae > Aquipseudomonas. The sequence goes on from NZ_QETK01000014.1 coordinate 60,283, forward strand.
CAGCAGTACCGCACGTTCGGTTTGCGCGACGATGTAGAAGCTGTTCCAGGCCACGATCGCCAGCACCACGCCAACGATCAGGGCGATCAGCGATTTATTGCTCATCAGCGGCTCTCCCTAGTACGCAGCTCACGGGTTTGCTGTTGCAGATCCGATGCTGCGCGATTGGCCGCATCGTTGGCCGATGGCGGCACGCTGCCGACCGGGGCAGCGCCCGAACGGCTGCTGTCGATCATCTTGTCCAGCGGCAGGTAGAGCAGGTTGCTCTGGCCGTCCTTACCGGAAACCAGGACCTTGCTGGTGTTGCTGTAGACTTCCTGCATGGTGTCCAGGTACAGGCGCTGACGGGTGACTTCAGGCGCCTTGCGGTACTCGGCTACCAGCTTGGTGAAGCGGTCGGCCTCACCCTTGGCACGCGAGATGACTTCATCGCGGTAGCCGTTGGCATCCTCGATGATGCGCTGCGCCTGACCACGGGCCTCTGGCACCACGCCATTGGCGTAGGACTCGGCCTGGTTGCGCGCACGCTGTTCGTCTTCACGGGCGCGGATCACGTCGTCGAAGGCTTCCTGTACTTCACGCGGGGCTGCCGCGCTCTGTACGTTCACCTGGGTCACGGTGATACCGGTACGGTAGGTGTCGAGGAAGCGTTGCAGACGCTCCTTGATTTCCACCGCCATCTGCTCACGACCTTCGGTCAGGACCTTGTCCATCGCGGTGGAACCCACCACGTGGCGCAGCGCACTGTCGGTGGCGTGCTGCAGGCTAACTTCAGGCTGGTCGACGTTGAGGACGAAGTCCTGCAGGTTGCTGATCTTGTACTGCACGGTCAGCGGCACCTCGACGATGTTCTCGTCCTCGGTGAGCATCTGCCCCTGCTTGGTGTACGCCCGCTCACGCGTGACGTTTTCCATGTATTTGCGATCGATCGGCGGGAAGTAGATGTTCAGGCCCGGCCCTACGGTTTCGTAGTATTTGCCGAAGCGCAGGACAACGGCCTGCTCCTGCTCGTCCACCACATACACGGCGCTGTACAGCCAGATGGCCGCCAATACGGCCAGGCCGACACCGAGCAGGCCGAAGCCAGCGCCCTTGCCGCCGCCGTTGTCACCGCCACGTTTCTTGCCACTGCCGAACATGCCGTTCAGGCTATCCTGCAGCTTGCGGAAGGCTTCGTCGAGATCCGGTGGCCCTTTCTTGTCGCCGCCACCGCGACGCCCACCCCAAGGATCCTGATTATTCGAGTTGCCACCCGGCTCATTCCAAGCCATAGCGCTCTCCATCTGATAAAGCAAAGACGCGCCCACGGCGCGCCGTCCAATGCTACAGAATGCCTGTCACGGCTGCCCGACCGCTTCGCCGGGCTTTTATTGCAAAGTGTGTTGCTCGATGAACACCGAGGGTTCAATCCCCTCACGGCTGACCAGGCGATTCAACTCGACCCGGGACACCCGCACCGCCAGCAGGCTGCTGCCTTCATCGTCATGCTCTTCGCTTTGCACCGCACCGAGCGCAAAGAATTGCGCACGCAAGCGGGCAAAACGCTGTTCCAGGCGCAAGGTACCGACAAACAGGTCATCCCCCAGCAACTCGGCAATCGCCTGCCCCACCAACTCCAGACCACGACCGTCGCGAGCCGACACCCAGACCCGCTGCGGCTTGCCATCGGCATCGCGCTGGATCTGCGGCTCGACGCCCTCAAGCAGGTCGAGTTTGTTATACACCTCAAGGATCGGCAAGCCTTCGGCACCGATCTCGCCCAGCACCGCCATGACCTGCTCGATCTGTTCCATGCGGTCCGGCTCATGGGCATCGATCACGTGCAGCAGCAGGTCGGAGTTGCTCGACTCTTCGAGCGTAGCCCGAAATGCCTCGACCAGCTTGTGCGGCAGGTGACGAATGAAGCCCACGGTGTCGGCCAGTACGATCGGCCCGACGTCATCCAGTTCGAGCCGGCGCAGGGTCGGGTCGAGGGTGGCGAACAGCTGATCGGCCGCATACACCTCGGATTCCGTCAGGGCGTTGAACAGGGTCGACTTGCCGGCGTTGGTGTAACCCACCAGCGACACCGACGGGATATCCGCGCGCTTGCGCCCGCGCCGCGCCTGCTCGCGCTGGCTGCGGACCTTCTCCAGGCGTGCCTTGATCTGCCGCAGGCGAACCCGCAACAGACGCCGGTCGGTTTCCAGCTGGGTTTCACCCGGGCCGCGCAGACCGATACCGCCTTTCTGCCGCTCAAGGTGAGTCCAGCCGCGAACCAGCCGCGTGCTCATGTGCTCGAGCTGGGCCAGTTCCACCTGCAACTTGCCCTCGTGGGTACGTGCACGCTGGGCGAAGATGTCGAGAATCAGGCCGGTACGATCAAGCACGCGACACTCGAAAATACGTTCGAGGTTACGTTCCTGACTGGGCGTGAGGGTGTGATTGAAAATCACCAGATCGGCGTGTTCGGCCTTGACCAGGTCGCGAAACTCTTCGACCTTGCCGCTGCCAATCAGGAATTTTGCAGTGGGCTGATGTCGCGCCACATTTGCGAACGCGACAATATCGGCGCCGGCCGATAGTGCCAGCTCCCGGAACTCCTGCGGGTCTTCGCGCGCCTCAGGGCTCTGACCTTCCAAGTGAACGAGGACCGCTCGTTCACCACCACCGTGGCGCTCAAAGAACAAAGCAGACTCCTATCAGGCGTTACCTGGCTCAGCGTCGCCGTGCTCTGCATCGGCTGCGCTTGGCAGACGGATCGGACGCACTGGGACAACGGTCGAGATAGCATGCTTATACACCATCTGGCTGACGGTGTTCTTCAGCAGGATCACGAACTGGTCGAAGGATTCGATCGTGCCTTGCAGCTTGATGCCGTTAACCAGATAAATCGAAACCCCAACTTTTTCTTTTCTCAAAGTATTCAAGTAAGGGTCTTGTAGCGAATGCCCTTTTGACATATGCCGCACTCCTGTAAGGATCAATAGTAAAAAACAAGAAACTGATGGCTAAAACCGCCCCACCCCAAGGATAGACGGCAATTGCAAGGACTCAGCCCAATATGGAGACCGTTCCAAGGTATTTCAAGGTGCGAGACAGATTGTCGCAAGCCAGGCTGTCCAACCAATGCAGGTCAGCCCAACTACGCAACCAGGTAAATTGCCGTTTCGCCAATTGGCGAGTGGCAATGATGCCGCGCTCCTGCATTTCCACTGAAGTCAGCTTGCCATCAAGGTGATCCCAAACCTGGCGATACCCGACTGCCCGTATAGACGGTAGCCCCGCATGCAAGTCACTTCTGGCCCGCAGCGATCGGACCTCATCTACGAAGCCCTGTTCCAGCATTTGCCCAAATCGTAGCGCAATACGTTCATGCAGGATGTGTCGATCCTGCGGAGCGATTGCCAGGCTGGCGACAGTATAGGGCAATTGTCCGGCGCCAGAAGCGCCTGCGTCGCTACTTTGGGCCGATTGACGCTGACGATGTGATGTCATCGTCAGGCCACTGACTCGGTAAACCTCCAGCGCCCGTACCAGCCGCTGCGGGTCATTGGGATGAATGCGTGCCGCCGACACCGGGTCTACCGCGGCCAACTGATCGTGCAAGGCCTGCCAGCCAAGGCTTGCGGCTTCGGCCTCAAGCTCGGCGCGCACGTGCGGATCGGCTGGCGGCATATCCGCCAGGCCTTCGAGCAGTGCTTTGTAATAAAGCATGGTGCCGCCGACCAGCAGCGGTATTTTGCCGCGGGCGGTGATGTCGGCCATCGCCTCCAGCGCATCGCGCCGAAAATCGGCAGCCGAATAGCTTTGCGCAGGGTCGAGGATGTCGATCAGGCGGTGCGGGTGCGCCGCGAGTATGTCCTTCGACGGTTTGGCAGTGCCGATGTCCATGCCACGATAGACCAGGGCCGAGTCGACGCTGATCAACTCGCACGGCAGCACCTTGGTCAGCTCGATGGCCAGGTCGGTCTTGCCCGCAGCCGTCGGCCCCATGAGAAATATTGCTGGAGGTTTCGAACCTGCCATATCAGCGACCGCGCAAGAACAGTTTGTCCAGATCGTCCAGGCCCATCTGGGTCCAGGTCGGTCGGCCATGGTTGCATTGACCACTACGCTCGGTGTTTTCCATGTCGCGCAGCAGACCGTTCATTTCCGCCAGGGCCAAACGCCGGTTGGCGCGCACCGCACCGTGGCATGCCATGGTCCCGAGCAGTTCGTTCAGGTGCGCCTGGATGCGGTCGCTGGTGCCGTATTCCATCAGGTCGGCGAGCACGTCCTGCACCAGGCGATTAGCCTCGGCCTGCTTGAGCAACGCCGGAATCTGCCGGATCGCCAGGCTTTCCGGGCCCAACCGCTGTAGCTCGAAGCCCAGCCGCTGGAACCACTCGGCATGCTCTTCAGCGCAATCGGCCTCGCGCTGGCTCAACGCCAGCGACTCCGGCACCAACAGTGGCTGGCCGCTCAGACCCTCGCTGGCCATGGCCACCTTGAGGCGTTCGTACATGATCCGCTCGTGGGCGGCGTGCATGTCGACCAGCACCAGCCCCTGGGCGTTCTCGGCGAGGATATAGATGCCTTTGAGCTGCGCCAGCGCGTAACCCAACGGCGGAATGTCGCCCTGCCCTGGCGGCAACGCACTCGGTGCAGCGTCCGGCAGCGGCGCGAAGAATTCACGGTAGGCGCTTTGCGCTTCGGCGACCGGCACCCCGGCATTTGGCCGCGGACTGTACTGGTACTGATAACCGCCGCCGCGGCTTTCGCCCGAAGACGGCTGATATGCGCTCGGCTGCGCCGGCTGCGGCTCCAGCAAGTTGGCGGCCAGGCGCATCTCGCCTTGCGGGCCGAACTCGCCGGCCTGCAGCCCGCTCGGCTTGGCCACGGCCTCGCCGGGGGCCGGTACGGCCAGGTGATCTTCCGGGCGCACATCGGCGAGGGCACGGTGCAGTGTGCCATACAGGAAGTCATGCACCATGCGCCCGTCACGGAAGCGCACTTCGTGCTTGGTCGGATGCACGTTGACGTCGACGCCGGTCGGGTCGACCTCAAGGAACAGCACGAACGTCGGGTGCCGGCCATTGAACAGCACGTCGCGATAAGCCTGGCGCACCGCATGGGCAACCAGCTTGTCGCGTACCGCACGGCCGTTGACGAAGAAATATTGCAGGTCAGCCTGACTGCGCGAGAAGGTCGGCAAACCAACCCAACCCCACAGGCGAAGGCCGTTGCGGTCGATCTCGATCGGCAGCGCCTGCTCCAGGAACCCGGCCCCGAGAATCGACGCCACCCGCCGCGCACGGGCGGTTTCGTCATGCGCCTCGTGCAGGCTGAGGATGCTCTTGCCGTTGTGCCGCAGGTGGAACGCCACATCGAAACGCGCCAGCGCCAGGCGCCGAATCACTTCCTGCAAGTGGTCGAATTCGGTTTTCTCGGTTTTGAGAAACTTGCGTCGCGCCGGGGTGTTGAAGAACAGGTCGCGCACTTCCACCGAGGTCCCGACCGGGTGCGCCGCCGGCTGAACCCGCGGGGCCATGTCCCGGCCTTCGGTTTCCACTTGCCAGGCCTGTTCGGCGCTGCGCGTACGCGAGGTCAGGGTCAGCCGGGCGACGGAGCTGATCGATGCCAGCGCCTCACCACGAAAGCCCAGGCTCATGACCTGCTCAAGGTCTTCGAGGTTGCGGATCTTGCTGGTGGCGTGCCGGGCCAGGGCCAGTGGCAGGTCGTCGGCATCGATGCCGCTGCCGTCGTCACGCACCCGCAGTAGTTTCACACCACCCTGCTCGACCTCGACGTCGATGCGCCGGGCACCGGAGTCCAGGCTGTTCTCCAGCAGCTCCTTGATCACCGAGGCCGGGCGCTCGACCACTTCACCGGCGGCAATCTGGTTGGCCAGCCGCGGGCTGAGCAGCTCGATACGGGCGCTGCTGCTCATTGCTGCGCCGCCAGGGCAGTCGACGGAATGTCCAACTGCTGGCCGACCTTGAGCTCGTCGGTTTTCAGGTTGTTGGTGCTACGTACACTGGCCACGCTGACCTGGTAACGCACGGCAATCATCGCCAGCGTCTCGCCCGGGCGCACGGTGTGCTCCCGCGGGCCCTGGGCGATCTTGCCACTGTCACGCAGCCAGGCGACATAGGTGCCCGGCGGCGGGTTTTGCTGGAAGAACTGCCGCACGCCGCTGTGAATCGAACGCGCCAGTGCCTGCTGGTGGCTCGCGGTGGCCAGCTTGGAGGCCTCGTTGGCGTTGGAGATGAACCCGGTTTCGACCAGGATCGACGGGATGTCCGGCGACTTCAGCACCATGAACCCCGCCTGCTCGACACGACGCTTGTGCAGCGAAGTAACCCGGCCAATGTTGCCCAGCACCTTTTGCCCGACGTTCAGACTGGAGCTCAGCGAAGCCGTCATCGACAGGTCGAGCAGCACCCCGGCGAGCATGCGGTCCTTGTCGTCGAGGCTGACGTTGCCGGCACCGCCGATCAGGTCGGAGCGGTTTTCACTGTCAGCCAGCCAGCGCGCGGTCTCCGAAGTCGCCCCGCGGTCGGACAAAGCGAACACCGAGGCACCGAAGGCCGCGGTCGACGGCGCGGCGTCGGCGTGAATCGAGATGAACAGGTCGGCGCCCTTCTTACGGGCGATCTCGGTACGTTTGCGCAGCGGAATGAAGTAGTCGCCGGTCCGCGTCAGTTCGGCGCGGAAGCCCTTCTCGGTGTTGATCTGGCGCTGCAGCTCCTTGGCGATCTGCAAGACGATGTCTTTTTCGTGCTGGCCGCGCGAGCCGGAGGCACCCGGGTCTTCGCCGCCGTGGCCGGCGTCGATGGCGATCACGATATCGCGCTTGCCATTCGGCACCGGGGTCAACTTGATCGCCGGCTGCGCCGGGGTTACCGGTACGGCCGGGGTGGTCGCGACCGGTGGCGTCGGGGCGGACGGCGCAGCGTCGGCTTCGCTGTCGAACAGGTCGACCACCAGGCGGTTGCCGTACTGGGCATTCGGCGCCAGGGTGAAGCTCTTGGGCGTCACCGACTTGCTCAGGTCGATCACCACACGCAGATCGGTTGGCGTGCGCTGCGCCGAGCGCACCGAGGTGATCGGCGTATTCGAGGTAGACACACTCAGCGGCGCCGCCAGGGTGGCGCCGTTGATGTCGATGACCAGGCGATCGGGGGCCGTGAGGGTGAAGACGCTATGCTGTACCGGCCCGGACAGGTCGAAAACCAGTCGCGTGTTATCCGGTGCCCGCCATAAACGTACGCTTTTGACTTGTGTGACAGCAAAAGCGTTAACGGTCACTGTTGTAAGAAGCAGTCCTACGACGGCAACCAGCGCGCGAATGCGCATACCTATCCCCATTTTCTATTTGAATTCCACAGCCAGAGCGGCACACCAGGCCTCGCCGCGTGAGCCCTGCGGCGACAGGTTCAGCGAACGACCGTCCGCCTGGGGGCTTATGGTAATGGTCAGGTCCGGCTTTGGCAAAACGCCCGCCCCTTTATCCGGCCATTCGAACAGGCACAAGGCATCACCGTCGAAGTAGTCGCGAATGCCCATGTATTCCAGTTCCTCCGGATCGACCAGCCGATAGAGGTCGAAATGGAAAGCGCGGACCTCACCGATCTCGTAGGGCTCAACCACCGTGAAAGTAGGACTTTTCACCGCGCCGGTATGCCCGAGTCCACGGATGATGCCCCGCGACAAGGTGGTTTTGCCGGCACCGAGGTCGCCTTCGAGAAAGATCACGCCGTGACCGCCGGTCGTCTGGGCGATACGCGCACCAAAATCGACCATGGCCTGCTCATCGGCCAAAAACAGGGTTACGCCTGACACGCTGAATGCTCCTCCAATAACTGTCGAATTGCCGGAATCAGATCGCTGGCCGCAAGCCCGCGACCATTGGCGCCTTGCCGTTCGCCGGCACAGGCATGCAGCCAGACACCCAGGCTCGCGGCGTCCCAGGCAGTCATGCCCTGGGCCAGCAGCGCACCGAGCACGCCGCCGAGCACATCGCCCAGGCCTGCACCGGCCATCGCCGGGTGTCCGCGCAGGCACTGCGCCAGTTGCCCGGCCGGGTCGGCGACCAGGGTACCGGCACCTTTGAGCACGCACACCGCGCCATACTTGCGCGCCAGCTTGCGCGCCGCCGCAGCACGGTCGACCTGCACCGCCTCTGTGGATACCCCTAGCAGGCGCGCCGCCTCTCCAGGGTGCGGGGTGATGATACTGCCACTGGGCAGCGGCAACGGTGCGCGTGCCAGCAGGTTGAGCGCATCGGCGTCCCACACTTGCGGGATGCCGGCGCTGGCCACGGCAGACAGCAGGCTGCGGCCCCACGCGGCCTGCCCCAGCCCCGGTCCGACCAGCAGCACCGAGGCGCGTTCAATCGGTGCCATCAGCTGGTTGGCCGAATGCACGCCGAGGCACATCGCCTCGGGCAGCCGCGCCAGGCACGCGGCAACGTGCTCGCTGCGGGTCGCCACCGACACCAGGCCGGCGCCGCAACGCAGCGCCGCCTCGCTGGCAAGCAGCACCGCACCGCCGGTGCCACGATCGCCGCCCACCACCAGCAGATGGCCGAACTGGCTCTTGTAGGCGTCGGCCGGGCGCGGCGCCAGCGGCGCAAGGATGACGCTGGTGAGCGTTTGCGGCTCATTTGCAGGGTGTTTGGTCTGAGGCATGGGTGTCCGGCTCCGATGTCTGGCAGAATTATACGCACCTGAGTCACCGTTGCCCTATCTCGCATGTCCGCTTCCCTCACCGATCTTCCCGCCCTCGCCCAATCGATCAAGGATTGGGGCCGTGAACTGGGCTTCGCGCACGTTGGCATTGCCGGCGTGGACCTGGCCGAACACGAAAAACACCTGGAGCGCTGGCTCGCGGCGGGCTATCACGGCGAAATGGACTACATGGGCGCCCACGGCAGCAAGCGCTCGCACCCGGACGAACTGGTGCCGGGCACCTTACGCGTGGTTTCGCTGCGCATGGACTACCTGCCGGGCGACACCCAGATGGCGCAGTTACTGGCGCAACCGGAAAAGGCCTACATCTCGCGCTATGCGCTGGGCCGCGACTATCACAAGCTGGTGCGCAAGCGCGTGCAGCACCTGGCCGAGCGCATCCAGAAGGAAATCGGCCCATTTGGCTTCCGCGCCTTTGTCGACAGCGCGCCAGTGCTGGAAAAAGCCATCGCCGAGCAGGCCGGGCTGGGCTGGATCGGCAAGAACACCCTGCTGCTCAATCGCAAGGCAGGCAGCTACTTCTTCCTCAGCGAACTGTTCGTCGACCTCCCGCTACCGGTGGACGAAGCCCAGGCCACCGAGCATTGCGGACGCTGTTCGGCGTGCCTCGACATCTGCCCGACCCAGGCCTTTGTCGGGCCCTATGTGCTGGATGCGCGGCGCTGCATTTCGTACCTGACCATCGAGCTGAAAAACGCGATCCCGGTGGAGTTGCGCTCAATGATCGGCAATCGGGTGTTCGGCTGCGACGATTGTCAGATCGTCTGCCCGTGGAACCGCTTCGCCAAGCCCACCGCCGAAGCCGACTTCAAGCCACGGCATGGCCTGGACAATGCCGGCCTGGCGGAACTGTTCCTGTGGGATGAGGAGCGCTTTCTGGCCAGCACCGAAGGCTCGCCACTGCGCCGGGCCGGGTATGAGCGCTGGTTGCGCAACCTGGCCGTGGGGCTGGGCAATGCGCCGTCGACGATTCCGGTACTAGAAGCGCTGGAGGCACGCCGGGAGTACCCGTCGGCGCTGGTGCGCGAGCATGTGGAGTGGGCGCTGCAGCAGCATGCCCTGAGGTCCGCAGCACCGGCATCGCGGGGCTAGCCCGCGTCCACCTTGGGCAGTCGGCGAGAGCAGGCAAGTCCCGCGATGAGGCCAGACCGGCCAGCATCACTGCTCGTCGTTGTACTGAAACTTCGGCATTTCCCAATGGAAACGGATCGCCAGCAAGCGCAGCAGGAAGCCGCCAAACAGCGTCAGCAGGATCGCCTGCTCACCCGGCACCTTGAAGTACACGCAGGCCAGATAGAACCACGCCGCCACGAACGATACGCTGGCATACAGCTCACGACGGAACACCAGCGGAATGTCGTTACAGAAGATATCCCGCAGGATGCCGCCGAACACCCCGGTAATCACCCCGCTGATCGATGCCACCAGCAGGCTATGGCCGAGCTCCAGCGCCGTCATGCAGCCAATCAGAGTAAACGCCACCAGGCCCAGCGCATCGAGCACCAGGAAGAACGAGCGCAAATGCCGCATCAACGGCGCGATAAAGATTGTCACCAACGCCGCGACACTGGTCAGTACCAGGTATTCCGGGTGTTTCACCCAGGTCAGCGGGTAATGCCCCAGCAGCACGTCGCGCACCGAACCACCGCCCAGGGCGGTGACACAGGCAATCAGCACCACGCCGAACCAGTCCATGCCGCGCCGGCCAGCCGATAACGCGCCAGTCATGGCTTCGGCAGTGATCGCAATAAGGTAGAGCATCAACAACATGGTGCAGATCCGTGCAAAGGGGCGCGCAGTCTAACCAGTTGCCTCGGGCACCAAAAGGGGGCAAGCCGGCGTTGGCACGCCGGCGCAGGCAGATCAGAACTTGATGAAATGCTCACGGTAGTGGCGCAACTCGGCAATCGACTCACGAATGTCGTCCAGCGCCAGGTGCGTGCCACCCTTCTTGAAACTGTCGCGCACCTCCGGCGCCCAGCGCGCGGCCAGTTCCTTGAGGGTCGAAACGTCGAGGTTGCGGTAATGGAAGTAGTTCTCCAGCCCGCGCATATGCCGGTACAGGAAACGCCGGTCCTGGCAGATGCTGTTGCCGCAGATCGGCGACTTGCCCTTCGGTACCCACGATTCCAGGAAGGCAATCGTTTGTGCTTCGGCTTCGGCCATGCTCACGCGGCTGTCGCGCACACGCTGGGTGAGGCCGGAGGCGCCGTGGGTGCGGGTGTTCCACTCGTCCATGCGGGCCAGCACCTCGTCGCTGTGGTGAATGGCAATCACCGGGCCCTCGGCCAGGGTGTTGAGGTCGCTGTCGGTGACGATGGTCGCCATCTCGATAATGACGTCGTTGTCCGGGTCCAGGCCGGTCATTTCCAGATCGATCCAGATCAGGTTCTGTGGGTTTTGCATGGTTGTGCTCCTCGGTAGGTGCGCAGTTTAGCCTAGTGGAGCGTGCTAAACTCGACGCCGTTTATTCATACGCTGCACACACACGAGACCTCCATGGCCAAACGCCAGCTCAACCGTCGCCAGAACTGGCGCATCGAAAAAATCCAGGGTGAACGCGCCGCTCGCGCCGCCAAACGTGAAGAACGCGCCTTGGAGGTGCTCGAAGGCGGTGACCTGGGCCCCGAACAGGTCGGCCTGGTGATTGCGCACTTTGGCGTGCAGGTAGAAGTCGAGGCGCAGGACGGCGACGACGCCGGCCAGGTGTTCCGTTGCCACCTGCGGGCCAACCTGCCGGCGCTGGTAACCGGCGACAAGGTGGTCTGGCGGGCTGGCAACCAGGGCATCGGCGTGATCGTCGCGCAACTGCCGCGCCACACCGAACTGTGCCGCCCGGACAGCCGCGGCCAGCTCAAGCCAGTGGCGGCCAACGTCGACCTGATCGTGATCGTCTTCGCCCCGGCGCCCGAGCCGCATGCCAACCTCATCGACCGCTACCTGGTAGCCGCCGAGCATGCCGGCATCCGCCCCCTGCTGCTGCTGAACAAGGCCGACCTGATCGACGAGCAGAACGCCCCGGCGCTCAATGCCCTGCTGGCGGTGTACCGTCAGTTGGGTTATCCGTTGCTGGAAGTGTCGGCGCACCATGGCGACGGCATGCTGCAGTTGCAAACCCAGCTCGACGGCCATATCAGCGTGTTCGTCGGTCAGTCCGGAGTGGGCAAGTCGTCGCTGGTCAACAGCCTGCTGCCGGACGTGCAAACCCGTGTCGGCGAACTGTCGGAGTGGTCCGGCCAGGGCCAACACACCACCACCACTGCACGTCTGTACCACTTCCCCGGTGGCGGCGAGCTGATCGACTCGCCGGGTATCCGCGAGTTCGGCCTGGGCCATGTCAGCCGCGCCGACGTCGAAGCCGGCTTCATCGAGTTCAACGAGTTGATCGGCACCTGCCGCTTCCGCGATTGCAAGCATGACCGCGAACCCGGCTGCGCCCTGCTCAAAGCGCTGGAAGATGGCCGCGTGCAGCAGCAGCGGATGAACAGCTACCGTTCGATCATCGCCAGCCTGCCGCAAGACAGCTACTAACGGCGGACGGTTCATGCACGGTCAACGTGCATGAACCGCATCCCGAGCCAATAATCTGTAGGAAATATCGCAAAGCATTGGAGGGCGCTTCTCTATTGCTTGCGCACCCTTGCCCACCTGACAAAACTCGCTGATGGTCAGCCTTTCACTTGCAAAGGATGCCCTGTGATGCCGGTCTTCATCAGCTATCGCCATACCGAACGCCTCTACGCCTTCATCCTCAACGAGCGCCTGCAACTGGAAGGTATCGATACCTGCCTGGAGCTGTTCGACGCCGAGGCTCATCAAACCACCAGCGATGTGTACGGGATCTTCCAGCACAACCTGACCTCATGCAGCCACATGATCGTCGTCCTTGGCGACGCCGCCAGCAACGACACCTGGTGGCTACCATTCGGTCTGGGCATGGCCAGCGCCCACAACCGGCGCATCGCGCTGTACCAGAGCACCGAGGTGCCGCCGCCCGAGTACCTGCAAAAGTGGCCTGTGCTCGGTTGCCGGGACCAGATCGACCTCTTCGTCGGCGCCTACCACGACGAAAAAACCTTCAGTGGGCTGGGCGGCGCCGAAGACCACATGGTCAGCGCCGACGTGTTCCATACCGACCTGAAAGCCCGTATCCGTCGCGGCTATTAGCCCCGGAAGAAGGTGTTAGGCCCGACGCCCACAAGGCATTCACAGGGACGTATCAGCGGGCTTGGACGACCGAGCGCGGGGCGCCACTAAACACCCCGTGCTTCTCCTCCACGGATATTTGTAGGCATTTTTACCTGTATAGGTAGGACTACTCCTGATTCATTTCGCCCTATTGTCGCAGCCCTTGTAATCATCAATTGTCTCCCTTCACTTCGCTTTCCTGAAGGGACACCCCATGAACACCTACCACCTGTTCATCAGCCACTCCTGGAACTACTCCGACAGCTACGACCGCCTGAACCAGTTGCTCAAGGCCCAGCCCTCGTTCAACTACCGGAATTTCCTGGTACCGCAGGACAACCCCATCCTCGACGCCGCCAACGACGCCCAGCTGGCACTGGCCATCGAGAACAAGATCCTGCGCTGTTCGGCCGTGCTGATCATGGCCGGGGTCTATGCCACCCACAGCCGTTGGATCAATCAGGAAATAGAGATCGCCCAGCGCCTGGGCAAGCCGATCATCGCGGTCAAGCCCTTTGGGGCCGAACGCATCAGCACGGTAGTGCGCAAGGCCGCCAATGCCGAATGCGCCTGGAACAGCGACAGCGTCATCGACGCCATTCGCCTGCACGCATGAAGCGCACCGCGGGCCGGGCCGCCTGAGATGTTGCTACGCACAATGCACAACGCCCGCCCGGATCGCTCCGGGCGGGCGTTGTGGTTAGCACCGTTACTGCTTGGGCTCATCCATCTTCAGCACGCCATCTTCAAAGATGTTCAGCTTCTGTCGCAGTTCTCGCGGCTGCATCGGCTCCGGCTCGACCGGGACAGCCGAGCCCGGCGCTGGCGTTGCGCCTGGCGCCGCCGGATCGGCGCTGCCGGCGTCGGGGCTGGCTGGCGTCTGCTCCTGCTCGCCTTCCAGCGCGCGCTGGGCTTTCTTGGTCAGCACAATGATGTCGATGCGACGGTTCACCGGGTTGAACGGGTTGGCCCGATCGAACAGCGACGACGAGGCATAACCGACCACCCGCGCCACCTGCGTGTCCGGGTAACCGCCCGCCACCAGCGCCCGACGCGCGGCGTTGGCACGGTTGGCCGAGAGCTCCCAGTTGCCGAAATCGCCAGTGCCGGCGTAAGGCTTGGCATCGGTGTGGCCACTGATGCTGATCTTGTTCGGCACCGCTTTGATGGTGTCGGCCATGGCCAGCAGAATGTCCTCGAAATACGGCTGCAGGCGCGCACTGCCGATGTCGAACATCGGGCGGTTCTCGGCGTCCATGATCTGGATGCGCAGGCCGTCCTGGGTAATCTCGAAGAGAATCTGATCCTTGAACTTCTGCAGTTGCGGGTTTTCTTCGACCTTGTTCTGCAATTCCTGCAGCAACAGCTCCAGACGTTCGCGCTCTACCTGTTCGGCCATGTTCTCCACCGCATCCTGGCTCAGCGGGATGCTGGTGTCAGGGGTCGGCTCGGACTTCTCTTCCGGGTTGATGGTTTTTTCCGGTGCCAGCTGTGGCGAACCACCGAGGTCGATGATGAACGGCGTGCCACTCTCGCTGAAGCCGATCGGGTCCTTGAAGTAACCGGCGATGGCGATCTTCTGCTCAGGCGTGGCGGTCGACAGCAGCCACAGCACCAGGAAGAACGCCATCATCGCCGTGGCAAAGTCGGCGAAGGCAATCTTCCAGGCGCCACCGTGGTGGCCGTCGCCATAGCGCTTGATGCGCTTGACGATAATGGGCTGATTGTTCTCCATGGCTTAGCGACCGCGGACCGCTTGTTCCAGCTCGGCGAAGCTCGGACGGTGCGCTGGGTAAAGCACCTTGCGACCGAATTCCACCGCCAGCGACGGCGGCATGCCCGAGGCCGAAGCCACCAGCGAAGCCTTGATTGCCTCGTAGACGTTCAGCTCTTCCTTGGCGTCGTGACGCAGCGAGTTGGCCAGTGGGCCGAAGAAGCCGTAGGCCGCGAGAATACCGAAGAAGGTACCGACCAGCGCCGCCCCCACGTGCAGGCCGATGGACTTCTGGTCGCCATCGCCGAGCGAGGCCATGGTCACCACGATACCCAGTACCGCCGCGACGATACCGAAACCGGGCATACCGTCAGCAATACCGTTCACCGCGTGGGACGGGTGCTCCAGCTCTTCCTTCAGGCTCAGCAGCTCCATGTCGAACAGGCCCTCGAGCTCGTGCGGCGCCATGTTGCCGGTGGACATGATGCGCAGGTAGTCACAGATGAACGCGGTCATGCGCTCGTCCTTGAGGACCGCCGGGTACTTGGCAAAAATCGGGCTGGCCGCGGCGTCTTCGATGTCGCCTTCGATGGCCATCATGCCTTCGCGGCGGCTCTTGTTCAGAATCTCGTAGACCAGGCCCAGCACCTCTATATAGAAGGTGTGCGTGAAGCGGGTGCTGAACATGCTCAGCGACTTCTTGATTACATGCATGGTCATGTAACCAGGGTTGGCCTGGAGGAATGCACCGAACGCCGCGCCACCGATGATCAGCACTTCGAAAGGCTGAATCAGTGCAGCGATCTTGCCGTGAGAAAGCACATATCCGCCAAGCACGCTCGCGAATACGACGATGATGCCGATAATTTTAGCCATAGATAGAAAGCACTTACAGTCGTGGTCAGGGTCGGGGGCGGAAGTTCGTAAAACTCTTCTTCTACTTATCGGCAGAACTGCGCCAGACTATAGCCAGTCAAGGCGAAAAGCCAGTTCGGCCATTTTCCAGCATGCCTAGTGAAACCATCGTGCCAACTCACACTCCAAAGACACTCGACGCCTGGGTCAAGCTACTGGACGGCGTGCAATTGCCGGTACCAGCGGACAGCCACGAACGGGTAAAAACGGCGATCGGCGACAGTCGCCGCTCCCTTCGCGACATCGCCGAACTGATGCAGGATAGTCCAGCACTGGTCCTCAGCGTGATGCGCGAAGCCAACCGGCATACCCACGAAAGTATCTCGGCACCGGCCGAAAGCCTTGAAATCGCACTCAACCGCCTCGGTCTGAAACGGGCCGAAGAATTGTTGCAACGTTTGCCAACGCTGCCCACCGAGCAGATCCCGCCGACCCTGCGCCACCTGCAGATGATCAGCCAGCACGCCTGCCAGCAGGCCAGCGGGTTGTTTGCCAGCCGCCTGGCGCGCCTCTGGCAGGAGATCCATTGGGGCAGCCTGCTGTTCTTCGCGCCGCTCTGGCCGCTGGCGCTGACCCATCCCAAGCTGCTTGAGGAATGGGAGCTACGTGTAGTGCACAAGGGCGAACCGGCCCCGCGGGTCGAGCGTGAGCTGTTTGGCGTGCGCCTGCTCAGCCTATGCCAGACCCTCGCCGAGTTCTGGCGCCTGCCGGCCTGGGTCACCCAGGGCTATCACCTGCTGCAGGGCGAGCGGCGCTCGCTGGTGAAGGTGATGCACATCGCCCGCGACCACAGCAGCCCGCTGCGCCAACAGCAACGCCTGGACGACGACCCGCCACTGAGCCGCTGGCTCAACCAGCCGGCCAATACCGTACTGCTGGCCAACGGCCTGGCGCTGGCCGCGCAGCAGGCCTGGAACTGCCCACATATCCTGCGCTGGCAGCAGCTCACCAGCCTGTACCTGCAAGTAGCGCTGGAGGACGTCCAGCACATGGTCCACCAGCAGGCGGCGATCAGCGCCCGCAAACACGCCGGTCCGGGCCTGTTCCACCCGGCCGAGATGCTGATCTGGCCGTGGGACGCGCACTACGTGCCACGCGGCATGCGCGCGCCAGCGGCGCCCACCCCGGAGGCGCTCGGCCAATGGCGCGCGCACTGTGCCGAGCTGCTCAAGGAGCCGAGCCCGTTCACCAATGCCATGCACCTGACCGGCAAGGCCTTCGACGCCTTCAAGGCCTGCGGCATGCGCCGGGTACTGATGCTGACGCCGGAAAAGGAGCACAGCCTGTTGCGCGTGCACCACCAAGCCGGCCTGGCCAGCGATATCAGCAGCCTCACCGTGGCGGTCAACCAGAGCAAACTGCTACAGCGCCTGCTCACCCAGTCGGCGCAACTGCGCCTGACCCCGGAGAACTACGCCCAGTTCGCGGCCCTGCTGCCGGCCAGCCTGCGCACCCTGTTCCGTGGCGACAACCTGCTGCTGCGCTCGCTGGCAAGCAATGGCCGGGTGGTCATGCTGATCCTCGCCGACCAGGGCGGCGGACCGTTCTCCGATGTCAGCGTGCAGGCCTTCGGCAAAACCGCGCAATGCATCGAGCGCGCCCTGACCGCCTTCGGCAACCGCAGCGCCTGACCCATGCGCTACAATCGCTCACTCTGTTCCGTCCTGGAGACACTGGATGACTGACTTTTCTGGCCTGCCCCTGGTGATCGAACCCGCCGACCTGCAGGCCCGCCTCGATGCGCCGGAGCTGATCCTGGTCGACCTGACCAGTGTCGAACGCTACGGCAGCGGGCACATTCCCGGTGCCCGTTTCGTCGACCCCAAGCGCACCCAGCTCGGCCAGCCGCCGGCGCCGGGGCTGCTGCCGGCCAAGGTCGAGCTGGAAAAGCTGTTCGCCGAGCTCGGGCACAACCCCGATGCGGTGTACGTGGTGTACGACGATGAGGGCGGTAGCTGGTCCGGCCGTTTCATCTGGCTGCTCGACGTCATCGGTCACAGCCGCTATCACTACCTCAATGGCGGCCTGCAAGCCTGGCCGGCCAGCGTGTTGAGCACTGACGTGCCGTCGAGCCGCGCGACCCCGGTCAACCTGCGCCTGCATGCCGAGCCTACCGCTACCCTCGAATACCTGCAAAGCCGCCTCGGGGCGGACGACCTGGTGATCTGGGATGCCCGCAGCCCGGCCGAATACCGTGGCGAAAAAGTGCTGTCCGCCCGTGGCGGACACATTCCGGGTGCGGTCAACTTCGAGTGGACCAAGGCCCTGGACCTGAACGACAAGCAGCGCATCCGCGCCGACGTTCTCAAGGACCTCGAAGCCCTGGGCATCACCAAGGACAAGGAAGTGGTCACCCACTGCCAGACACATCGCCGCTCCGGCTTGACCTACCTGGTGGCCAAGCAATTGGGCTACCCACGGGTCAAAGCCTATGCCGGCTCCTGGAGCGAATGGGGCAATCACCCGCATACGCCCGTAGACGTTTGACGTTAAGGAAACCCAATGAAATCCCGCTTGTTCATCATCAGCCAGTACCTGCTGCCGCATCACCTGCTCTCGCGCCTGGCCGGCTGCATTGCCGAGTGCCGTGTGCGCTGGTTCAAGAACGCCTTCACTGCCTGGTTCGCCAAACGCTACCAGGTCGACATGTCGCAGGCGCTGGTCGAAGACCTCAGCGCCTATGAACACTTCAACGCCTTCTTCACCCGTGCCCTGAAACCCGGCGCGCGCCCGCTGGACGACACCCCGGGGGCGATCCTCTGCCCAGCCGACGGCGCCGTCAGCCAGCTGGGACCGATCGAACACGGGCGGATCTTCCAGGCCAAGGGTCACAGCTTCAGCACCGTCGAGCTGCTCGGCGGCGACCCGGTCAATGCCGCGCCGTTCATGGGCGGCGAGTTCGCCACCATCTACCTGTCGCCGAAAGACTACCACCGTGTGCATATGCCACTGGCCGGCACCCTGCGCGAAATGATCTACGTACCGGGCCGGCTGTTCTCGGTGAACCAGACCACCGCCGAAAACGTCCCGGAGCTGTTCGCCCGTAACGAGCGCGTGGTGTGCCTGTTCGACACCGAACGTGGACCGATGGCCGTGGTGCTGGTGGGCGCAATGATTGTGGCGTCGATCGAAACCGTCTGGGCTGGCCTGGTGACGCCGCCGAAACGCGAACTGAAAACCTTCCGCTACGACGAAGCCGCCCGCGCGCCGATCCACCTGGAAAAAGGTGCCGAGCTGGGTCGCTTCAAGCTGGGTTCGACGGCCGTGGTGCTGTTTGGCCCGGAACAGGTCAAGTGGGCCGAATCGCTCGGCGCCGGCTCCGCAGTCAACATGGGTCAGTTGCTGGCCACGCCTGCGCAGGCCTGATATCCGCGTAGCAAACCGCCCCGGCTAGCACGGGGCGGCTCTTTAGCCTCGGCGCTGGCGCCTACTGCAGAACGGCTAGGTCCATGCGCAATCAGGCACGACCTTCGCGATCACGCATGCCAAGCAAGTACAGCACTCCGTCCAGGCCAAGGGTGGAGATCGCCTGCTTGGCTGATTGGCGCACCAGCGGCTTCGCGCGGAAGGCCACGCCCAAACCGGCGATGGCCAGCATCGGCAGGTCGTTGGCGCCATCGCCGACGGCAATCGTCTGTTCCATCTGCAAGCCCTCGCGCTGGGCCAGTTCGGTCAGCAAGTCGGCTTTGCGCTGGGCATCGACAATCGGCTCGATGGCCGCGCCGGTGACCTTGCCATCGACCACTTCCAGTTCGTTGGCGAACACGTAGTCGATGCCGAGCTTGGCTTGCAGCTGCTTGGCGAAGTACGTGAAACCGCCGGAAAGAATGGCGGTCTTGTAGCCCAGGCGCTTGAGCTCGGCGAACAGGTTCTCGGTACCTTCGGTCAGGCGTAGCGAGGCGCCGATCTCGTCGAGCACACCCACGTCCAGGCCTTTGAGCAGGGCCAGGCGCTCCTTGAAGCTGGCGCGGAAGTCCAGCTCGCCACGCATGGCACGCTCGGTAATGGCGGAAACCTGCTCGCCGACCCCGGCAGCCTTGGCCAGTTCGTCGATCACTTCGGCTTCGATCAGCGTCGAGTCCATATCGAACACCGCCAGGCGGCGGTTGCGGCGGAACAGCGAGTCCTGCTGGAAGGCGATATCGACGTTCAGTTCCTGCGACAGGTTGAGGAACGCGGCGCGCAGGGCCAGTGCGTTGCTCGGCTCACCGCGTACCGACAGCTCGACGCAGGCCTTGCTATTGTCATCGGCGGCGCCCAGGGCAACGCGACCCGACAGGCGGTCGATATGGTCGATGTTCAGGCCATGTTCGGTGGTGATGCTGCTGAGCCGCTGCAACTGCTCGGCGGTAATCTTGCGGCTGAGCAGAGTAACGATGTGGCGATCCTTGCCCTGGCCGTCGACCCAGCGCTGATAGTCGGCCTCGGAAACCGGCGTAAAGCGCACCTGCAGGCCCAGTTGGTGGCCGCTGAACAGCAGATCCTTGAGCACCGTCGACGGCTGCTGGCTGGCTGGCACTTCGAGCAGGATGCCGCACGAAACGGTGTTGTGAATCACCGACTGGCCGATGTCGAGGATGTTCACACCGCCTTGGGCGAGGACGCCGGTGATGGCCGAGGTAAGACCTGGACGGTCCTCACCGGTGATGTTGATCAGGACAATTTCGCGCAAGACGGGCTCCGACTGGTTGAAAAAAAGCGCATTCTACCGACTTTCGCAGACCATCGGGCGCAGTCGATGCTTTGCCGGTCCATGACCGCTCGCTATACTGCGCAGCAACTTCTCCGACATAAAGAGCCGCGCTCTGTGAACCGGCCCACGCCCGTTAAAACCGACAACTTCTTTCTGCTGATCTTCCGTGCCCTGCGCCAGCGTCGTATCCCCCTGGCATTGCGGATTGCCTGTCACAACGTGTTCCTGGTCGCGCTGGCCCTGGTGATCTACGCCTGTGTGATGGGCTTGCAGTTCAAGCAGGCCATGCATGAGCAGGCGGACGCCCTCGGGCAAAGCCTGACCACTCAGACCGCGACCTCGGCCACCGAGCTGCTGGTGTCCAACGACATCCTCAGCCTCAACGTGTTGCTGGGCAACCTGGTGAAGAACCCGCTGGTGGCTCATGCGGCGATCTACAGCGTCGACAACCGGATCCTCGCCGAGGCCGGGCAACGCCCGAAAAACAGCCTGCTGGGCGAAGTCGAAGGCCTGTACCAGACCAAGATCACCTTCCAGGACGTGACCGCCGGGCAACTGCGCATCAGCCTGGACATGAGCCAGTTCCAGCAGCCGCTGACCATCAGCCTGCAGAGCATGGGCATTCTGGCCGCGATCCTGCTGGCCCTGGCCCTGGCCTTGAGCCTGCGCCTGGGTCGCTTCATCTCCACACCGCTGCTGCAATTGCGCGTGTGGCTGCGCGAGTTGGACGAGTACACCCCAGCCACCGAGCGCCAGGACGAGATCGGCGACCTGGCCCGGCAGCTGCATGCGCGCTTCGCTCCGCCGCCGCGGGAAGTCGAGCCGGAGCCTGAGGTCGAGGACGACGAACAGGAGCCAGCGTTCCAGGTGCGCAACCTGCGCGACCCGAGCTTTGACGAGGCGTCGGCACTGGCCAAGGCGCCGGTACGCACGCTGACGGCAACGGAAGATGAAGACGACGAGGCCTTTGCCGACCTGCGCGACGACAGCGATGCGCAGCCGGCCAAACCGCTGGTGGCCGTACCGCGCCAGCCGACCGCCAGTGCAGTGCTGGCAGTGCAGCTCGGCTCGCAGGAGCAATTGCGCCGCTTGCCGCGCGCGCGCCTGACCGAGTTGCTGGAGCGTTATCGCGACTGCCTGGACCAGGCAGCCTCGCTGTATGAAAGCGAAGTACACACACTGAACGATGGCAGCACCCTGCTGTTGTTCCACAGTGCCGACAGCGGCGAGGACTACCTCACCAACGCCATCTGCTGCGGCGAGCTGTTGCGGGCGCTGGGGCACGCCTTGCAGGTAGAAGTGGCCGACAGCGGCATTACCCTGCAGCTGCAACTGGGCCTGGCGCTGGGCGAAGACCTCAACGGCCTGAGCCAGATCGATCTGCTGCTGACCGAGAAGGCGCAGGACGCCCTGGCCCTGTCGCAGCACAGCCGCAACCTGCTGCTGGTGGAACGCAAGGTCAGCGACGATGTGCTAATTCGCCAGCGCGCACGGATCCGCCCGATTGCCAGCCCCGAAGGCGCTTGCTGCGTGGAACGACTGATGGAGCCCTATCCGTCGATGCTGGAGCGCCAACTGGCGCGAATGCACGAGCGACAGGTCAAAGGCTGACTGACAGAAAGCCCTCAGCGATGCGGGCTTTTTTGTGGCTGCCGGCCAGACTGGGCGGGTCTTATCACCGACTACCGAAAACAAACAGCGCCCATAAAAAAGCCCGCATCGCTGCGGGCTCTCTACGCGTCAGTACATCAGAAGCGGAACACTTCCATATCGGTACGAATCGGCGAAGCCAGCGGAATCTTCGGCTTCTCCGGCTCTTTGCGCACCTGCACCGGTGCAGCCTTCTTCGGCGCTTCCTCGACAATCGCCGGCTGGTTGGCCAACGGCTTCAACGCCACGCTCAACTGCTCGGCCAGACGCTGCAGCAATTGCCCCTGCGCCTGTACCTGCGCCGCCGAACTGCCGGCATGCGGCTGTTCAAGGTGGACGATACGGTTATCCCGCACCTTGCCACGACGGTCGAGCAGACGCCACTGCGCATCGAGCACCGCTGGCTGGTTAGCCCCCGAATCCAAACGCGTGATCGACAACAACACCTGTACATCCGGGCTGAAGCCAGTGCTCGCCGGAGCCAGCACCACACGCTGGCTGTCCAGACGCCAGGCCAACTGACGCACCAGCAACTGATCGATATCGGCCGACAGACTGCCGGCCCAACGGCCATCGGTGGCCGCCGTCAGGCTGCCATCGGCCTGGCGTTGCAGCAGGGTCTCGCGTTGCAGGTAGTCGGCAACCGACACCGGCCCCAGCACCACGGCCATGCCTGCGCTCTGCTTCGGCTGCTCAGGCGCACCGCTGTCGAGCTGATAAAGCGCGACCGGCTGATGCATGCTGCAACCGGCCAGGCCCAGGACGCCACTGAGCATTAATACAAATGGAAGGCGCAGAAATTTCATCATCCCATCCAGGCGGCCGCCATACGGCTTACCGCAGTGATACACACGAAAACGTTCGGGCACACAGCTACGCTGGCACCTCAGGGGGCCTATCATCCGCGAAATAGCTGCACGACTCCAGTGCTTAAGCCCCGAACAGGCAGGAAAATCCCTGTTCGAGGCGTCTGCGACGGCTATTCGAGGTTTTCGACCAACAGCGCATCGACCCGCTGGAAGCCACGCGGTAGCTTGTTGCCACGCCGCCCGCGCTCGCCCTTGTAGTGCTCAAGGTCATCGCCCTTGAGGGACAGCGTACGCTTGCCGGCCTGCAATACAAGCGTCGCCCCCTCGGGAATCACCGCCAAATCAGTGACATATTCTTCACGACTGGCCACCCGGTCGCCCGGAATGCCGATGATTTTATTGCCCTTTCCTTTACCCAGCTGCGGCAGGTCGCTGACCTTGAAGATCAGTAAACGCCCTTCGGTGGTCACCGCCGCCAGCCAGTTCTGCTCACGATCGGCCACCGGCCGCGGGCTCAGCACCTTGGCGCCGTTAGGCAGGCTGAGCAAGGCCTTGCCGGCCTTGTTCTTGGCCTGCAGGTCTTCGCCCTTGACCACGAAGCCGTAGCCGGCGTCGGAAGCGATCACGTACAGCGCGTCGTCGTCCGGCAACAGCACACATTCGAAAGCCGCGCCCGGCGGCGGCGCAAGGCGGCCGGTCAGCGGTTCGCCCTGGCCACGAGCCGACGGCAAGGTATGCGCGGCCACCGAGTAACTGCGCCCGGTCGAGTCGATAAACACGGCAAACTGGTTGGAACGCCCCATAGCGGCCGTCTTGAAGCCATCGCCGGCCTTGTAGGAAAGCCCGGTGGCATCGATATCGTGGCCCTTGGCGCAACGCACCCAGCCCTTCTCGGACAACACCACAGTGACCGGCTCGGTCGGCATCAGCTCGTTTTCCGACAACGCCTTGGCCTCGGCCCGCGCGACGATCGGCGAACGGCGCTCGTCGCCGTAGGTTTCGGCGTCCTTGATCAGTTCGCTGCGTACCAGCTTGCGCAGCTTGCTTTCGCTGCCGAGCAGGGCAATCAGCTTGGCCTGCTCCTTGGCCAGCTCGTCCTGCTCGTTGCGGATTTTCATCTCTTCCAGCCGCGCCAGCTGGCGCAGGCGGGTTTCGAGGATGTACTCGGCCTGGGTTTCGCTCAGTTCGAACCGGGCGATCAGCGCCGCCTTGGGCTGGTCCTCGGTACGGATGATATGGATCACTTCATCCAGGTTGAGGAACGCAACCAGCAAACCTTGCAACAGGTGCAGGCGACGCTCGACCTTGTCGAGGCGGAACTGCAAGCGCCGGCGCACGGTTTGCACGCGGAACTCCAGCCACTCCAGCAGCAGCGCGCGCAGGTTCTTCAGCGACGGCCGACCGTCCAGGCCGATGATGTTGACGTTGACCCGGTAACTCGACTCCAGGTCGGTGGTGGCGAACAGATGCTGCATCAGCTCGTCGAGGTCGACCCGGTTGGAACGGGCGATGATGACGATCCGGCACGGGTTCTCATGGTCCGACTCGTCGCGCAGGTCGGCGACCATCGGCAGCTTCTTGGCCTGCATCTGCGCGGCGATCTGCTCAAGCACCTTGGCCCCGGAGACCTGATGCGGCAGGGCAGTCACCACGACGTCGCCGTCCTCGATACGGTACACCGCACGCATGCGTACCGAGCCACGGCCGCTTTCGTAGATTTTCAGCAACTCCGCGCGCGGGGTGATGATTTCCGCTTCGGTCGGATAATCCGGGCCCTGGATGTGCTCGCACAGTTGCTCGATGGTGGCTTTGGGCTCATCCAGCAGGCGCACGCAGGCCGCCGCCACTTCGCGCAGGTTGTGTGGCGGTACGTCGGTGGCCATGCCCACGGCAATACCGGTGGTGCCGTTGAGCAGGATGTTCGGCAGCCGCGCCGGCAGCACGGCCGGCTCGTCCAGCGTACCGTCGAAGTTCGGCACCCAGTCCGCGGTGCCCTGGCCCAGCTCGCTGAGCAGCACTTCGGAATAACGCGACAGCCGCGCTTCGGTGTAACGCATGGCGGCGAACGACTTCGGATCGTCCGGCGCACCCCAGTTGCCCTGGCCGTCGACCAGGGTGTAGCGGTAACTGAACGGCTGCGCCATCAACACCATGGCTTCATAGCAGGCCGAGTCGCCGTGCGGGTGGAACTTGCCGAGCACGTCGCCGACGGTACGCGCCGACTTCTTGTGCTTGGAATCGGCGTCCAGGCCCAGTTCGCTCATGGCGTAGACGATACGCCGCTGCACCGGTTTGAGGCCGTCGCCGATATGCGGCAGCGCCCGGTCCATGATCACGTACATGGAATAGTTGAGGTAGGCCTGTTCGGTGAAGTCAGCCAGTGACCGGCGCTCTACGCCATCGAGGCTGAGATCAAGGGAGTCGCTCATGCGGGCCTCATCATTTCAAGGTCTGGCGCAGCAGCAAGGTGCCGCCGCGCTGGGTAAATTCGAGTTGTTTCAGGGCGCTCATGCCCAGTAGCACCTGCTCGCCATCCAGCCCCGGCACGACCAGGGCACGGACATCGCGCAGGAGAATATCGCCCAGTTGCAGGCTGTCCAGACGGGTCCGGTAGCCCTGGGTACGGCCATTGGCGGTGCTCAGTGTGACCGGCGCGCCGCGTTCGAGGCTGAACTGCCGGGCCATCGACTCGGGGATCGCCACATCGGTCGCGCCAGTATCGAGCAGGAAATGTACCGCCTGGCCGTTGATCAGGCCATCGGCGACGAAGTGCCCCTGGCCGTTACTGGCCAGACGCACCTCGATGTAACCTTCGCCATGCTGCGAGCTGATCTCACTGTTGGGGTTGGCCTGACGCGCTTCCCAGGCACCGAAAAAACGCGTAGCGAGGAACAGCCCCGCCGCCCAGGCGAGCACCAGCAATACCCGCCCGGCACGCTTGCCCGGTGCCTGGCTCATCGTTTGGCACTCCAGCCGCCCTTCGGCGCGGCAAAGCGCCAGACCAGCGGACGTTCTTCACCGTCGGCGCGGGTACCGCCATTGTTGTCCACGCCGATCCAGGCGCCGTCGGCATCGATGACCAGCGCTTCGGCCAGGCCGAACGGCTGGCTGTAGCGCCGCGCATCGACCAGGGCATCGGCGGCGAACGACCAGCAGCGCTCGACGGCTGCGGTTTGCGCATTCCGCCGGCAGATGCGGTAGGCGTTGCGCTCCAGGGTGAACAGCTTGCCATTGAACAGCGTCAGGTCGGCGAAGTCGCGCGACAGTTCGCGGGGCTTGTTCATCTGCTGCGGTTGCAGCTCGGTGCCGGCTTCGCTGAGCAGCACGCAACCCTGACCGCAGGTCCAGGTCGTCTGCTGGCGTTTCACCATCAACAAGCCACGCCGCTCGCGCTCGGCGGCCAGCCACAGACGGTCGCCCTCGGGGCTGATCGCCAGGCCTTCGAACAGCGCGTTGAAATGCAGCAGCATGCCGCTGGCCCGTGCCTGGCGAACCATGCTCGGGTCAATTTTCAACCAGTTCGGCGCACCGTCCAGTGGCACCTGCAACACCGCCGCGTGGGCTTCGCTGACCAGGTAGCGGTTGCCCGCCGCGTCGCAGCTGATGCCCTCGTAGTCCAGCTCACCGCCACGCACATAGGACGCCGCCCAGTTACGCGAACGAATGCCCCACGGCAGCCCGGTATCCGGCACCGGCGGCACCATCAGCGGCTGGCCTTCGGCGCGCCAGACCGTGGCCTGGGTGTCGAGGCGATACAGCAGGTTGTCGTCACGGTCGGAAACCGTCCACAACACCCCGTTGCATTGCGCCAGCCCAGACAGATTGCCACCGTACATGCCGTCGACCGGGTGTTCGCTCAGCAGCTTCAGCTCAGGCCATGGCTCGGCCAGCGCCGCCCCGGCCCACAACGACAACAGCGCAGCCAGGGCCAGACGAATCAAGCCAGAACCTCGGCCAGATTACCTTTGGTTTCCAGCCAGCTCTTGCGGTCGCCTGCGCGTTTCTTGGCCAGCAGCATGTCCATCATTTCGCGGGTCTGGTCGAAGTCTTCCAGGGTCAGTTGCACCAGGCGCCGGGTGTTCGGGTCCATGGTGGTTTCGCGCAGCTGCGGCGGGTTCATTTCGCCCAGGCCTTTGAAGCGGGTGACCTGCGGTTTGCCACGTTTCTTCTCGGCCACCAGGCGGTCGAGAATGCCATCGCGCTCGGCTTCATCGAGGGCGTAGTAGATCTCCTTGCCCAGGTCAATGCGGTACAGCGGCGGCATGGCCACGTAGACGTGTCCCGCCTCGACCAGCGGACGGAAATGCTGGACGAACAGGGCGCAGAGCAAGGTAGCGATGTGCAGACCGTCGGAGTCGGCGTCGGCGAGGATGCAGATCTTGCCGTAGCGCAGCTGGCTCATGTCGGCCGCACCTGGGTCGACGCCGATGGCCACGGCAATGTTATGCACTTCCTGGCTGGCCAGCACTTCGCCGCCATCGACTTCCCAGGTATTCAGGATTTTCCCGCGTAGCGGCAGGATCGCCTGGAACTCCTTGTCCCGCGCTTGCTTGGCGGAACCGCCAGCGGAATCGCCCTCCACCAGGAACAGCTCGGCGCGCATCGGGTCCTGCCCGGCGCAGTCGGCCAGTTTGCCCGGCAGGGCCGGGCCCTGGGTCACGCGCTTGCGCTCGACCTTCTTGCTCGCCTTCAGGCGGCGGCCGGCGTTGTTGATCGCCAGCTCGGCCAGTTGCATGCCCAGTTCGGGATGAGCGTTGAGCCACAGGCTGAAGGCGTCCTTGACCACCCCGGAGACGAAGGCGGCGGCTTCGCGCGACGACAGGCGCTCTTTGGTCTGCCCGGAGAATTGCGGCTCCTGCATCTTCATCGAGAGCACGAAGCTGATGCGCTCCCAGACGTCTTCCGGCGCCAGCTTGACGCCGCGTGGCAGCAGGTTGCGGAACTCGCAGAACTCACGCATGGCGTCGAGCAGGCCCTGGCGCAGGCCGTTGACGTGGGTACCG
This sequence comes from Pseudomonas sp. SDI, assembly GCF_003105155.1. GTDB lineage: Bacteria > Pseudomonadota > Gammaproteobacteria > Pseudomonadales > Pseudomonadaceae > Aquipseudomonas. The sequence goes on from NZ_QETK01000014.1 coordinate 87,969, forward strand.
CCCTGCGCGGTCGGGATCAGGTTGACGTAGCTTTCCTGCACGCTGTCGCCGCCTTCGGGCAGCCACAGCAGGGCCCAGTCGGCGGCTTCCTTGTTGCCGGCCAGGCTGCCGCAGAACGGCTCGTCGGGCAGACGCTGGAATTCGCTGACCGCATCCACCAGGTAGGAACGCAGGCCGTCTTCGTAATGCCACTCGACCTTCTCGCCGGTGCCTTTGTCTTCGAAACTGACCAGCAGCCCCGGGCACAGCACTGCCTTGGCCTTGAGTACATGCTTGAGGCGGCTGATGGAGAATTTCGGCGAATCGAAGTATTTCGGGTCCGGCGTGAAGTACACGCTGGTGCCCGTGTTGCGCTTGCCGACCGTACCGACCACTTCCAGCTCGGAGGCCTTGAAGCCGTCGGCGAAGGTCATCTGGTATTCGTTGCCGTCGCGCTTGACCCGCACGCGGACCTGGCTGGACAAGGCGTTGACCACGGAAATACCGACGCCGTGCAGGCCACCGGAGAACTGGTAGTTCTTGTTCGAGAACTTGCCGCCGGCGTGCAGCTTGGTGAGGATCAGCTCGACGCCCGACACGCCCTCTTCGGGGTGGATGTCCACCGGCATGCCACGACCGTCGTCGGACACTTCCAGGGAATGGTCGGCATGCAGGATGACCTGTACCGAGCGGGCGTGGCCGGCCAGGGCTTCGTCGACGCTGTTGTCGATGACTTCCTGGGCCAGGTGGTTCGGCCGGCTGGTGTCGGTGTACATGCCCGGGCGCTTGCGCACCGGGTCAAGGCCGGAGAGGACTTCGATGGCGTCTGCGTTATAGGCGCTAGCGCTGGGAGTGGCCATGGGTTCTCATCGTCATTTGAAAGTGAAAATAAGCACTCAAAATACAGAAAAATCGAGCGTCTGGTACGTGTCTGCCGGTACCCCGGCAAAAGCGAGCAAGGCCGGCAGTTGCGCGGCAAAGCCCTGGTAGCTATGGTCGCCGCCGGCCTGGATACGCAGGGCACAGGCCCGGTAGAAACGCTCGGCACGGCGGTAGTCCAGTGTTTCATCGGCGGTTTGCAGCCAGACCTGAAAGCGCTCGGCATCCTCGGGTGGCGGCACCTCGAGTGCGGCCAGCGCCTGGACATGCTCCAGAGTCAGCTCCCAGGTTTCGCCGGTATAGAGGTTCTGCTGCGGCCCCAGGTAACCGTCGAACAATTGGTGCGGGTTGACCGCCGGGTTGATCAGCAGGGCCTTGAGGCCATGGCGCTGGGCCAGATGGGTCGCATAGTAGCCGCCGAGCGAGCTGCCGACCAGCAATGGCCGGCCCAGGGCCTGGATCTCGGCGTCCAGTTGCTCGATGGCCTGACGCGGATGATGGTGCAGGGCCGGTACGCGTAATTGCTCGCTCAGGCCCAATTGCGCCATGACGGCGAGCAACTGACGGGCCTTGGTCGAGGCCGGCGCGCTGTTGAAACCGTGAATATAGAGAATCGAACCCGCCATGCCGCCCCCAGTTACCGAAACCTGCCTGTCAGTCAGGCACAAAGACGCGCAGTTTAGCCTGTTCGACGATGACTGGATCAGCTTTAGCGTTTGGCAACCGCTAATCCGCTACTCAATAGCCGTCGCCGGCGTAATCCACGGTAAAGGCGAAATCGCTGACCCGCGACACCCCGCTGTCGATGCGCCCGTCGCACGCTAGGCGCAGCCAGCGGTAGCCAGGGGCCTGCTCGCCGACCTTGAAGTCGGCGCTGCCCGGTTCGAACTGGATACAGGTGGAGGGCGAGGCCAGCAGGCGCACCTGGTCGCGCCACTGGTCCAGTTCCTGATGAACATGACCCCAGAGCACAGCGCGTACCTGTGGATAACCCTGCAACAGGTCAAACAGCGCTTCGGCGTTACGTAACCCGATAGGGGTCATCCAGGCGCAGCCAATGTCGACGGGCTGGTGATGGAAGCAGATCAACGCGTGGCGTTGCGGCGCTTCGTCGAGGGCGTGGCGCAACAACTGCAACTGGTCGTCGCCGAGCACGCCGGGCACCGAGCCCGGCACCGCAGAATTGAGCATGATCACCCGCCAGTTGCCGATGTCGACTACTGGCTCGAGTAGATCGCTACCCGCAGCGGCCTGCTCCATCGACAACGGCTCGTCGTGGTTGCCGGCCAACCAGCGCGCCGGCGCGCCAATCTGCGCGCTCAACTGCAGGAAGGCCTGATAGGACGCCAGCGTGCCATCCTGCGACAGGTCGCCGGTGGCCAGCAACAGATCGACCTGCGGCTGCTCGGCCAGCACCCGTTCGATCACCCGTGCCAGGCTGTCGCGGGTGTTCATGCCGAGCAGCGTGCGGCTGGGGTCGGCAAACAGGTGGCTGTCGGAAAGCTGCACCAGCAGCGCGGCAGGGCTGGATGAAGGGATTGCTTGCGGCAAGGCCGTCTCCTTGGGCGGATTCAGCACGATTATGGTGGCGATGCGGCAACGGAGCAAACCGCCAGCAGGGACACCGGTCACAGTTTCAGCGCACGGTTTCCAGTTCGTGGCCGCAGGCCAGGCAGTGGCTCAGCCATTCGCCAAGGAACAGGTTGAGCTGGGCTTTTTCGTCCGGCTGGTGCATGGCTGCATTGGGATACGGGTAGACACTGCGAAACCGCCGCGCATGCTCGGCGCTGACCACTTCGGCCATGCGCGCGTCGTGATACACCTGCACTTCCAGCTGCGGTACCGGCAGCCACGGCAGGCTGTGCTCCTGGCGCACGCGCAAGGTGGTGGTGTAAGGGCAGGCCAGGACCACGTCGAGCACCAGCACGCCGAGCATCTGGTCGCCCTGGGTCATGCCGATACGCCGCGAGCTTTGCGCGCTGCGCATGTCCGGCAGCAGCCGCATCAGACGGGCATAGTTGGCCTCGCAGGCAGCCTGCAACCCGACCAGATCAACCCGGTAGCGCTCGCGTAACAGATTCACGACCACAGCCCCCTGACTTCATCGCGGTTCAACGCCAGCCATTGCAAGGCAATGATGGTCGCCGCATTGGCTATTTGCCCATCGCGTACAGCCTGCAGGGCATCCTCGAACGCCCAGACCTTCACGCGAATGTCCTCGCCCTCTTCTTCCAGGCCATGCAAGCCGCCCGCCCCGGCGCTTTCACATCGACCCAGATACAAGTGCACATATTCATCGCTGCCGCCAGGAGACGGGAAGTACCGCGTCATTGGCCACAGTGCCTGAATCTCCAGCCCAGCTTCCTCCTGCGCCTCGCGGTGTGCAACTGCTTCTGGTTGTTCATCCTTGTCGATCAGACCGGCGACCAGCTCGACCATCCACGGGTTATCGACCTTGCCCAGCGCACCGACCCGAAACTGTTCGATCAACACCACTTCGTCGCGTTGCGCGTCGTACGGCAGCACGCAGACGGCATCGTGGCGCACAAACAGCTCACGGCTGATTTCGCGGCTCATGCCCCCGGCGAACAGCTCGTGGCGCAGGTGCACACGGTCCAGTCGGTAGAAGCCCTTGAAGCAGTTTTCCCGCCGGGTGATTTCGATTGCCGTCGGTTCGGCGTTTTGCGTGTCAGTCATCTGCAACCTCGTTAACCCAATCGCGCTTCGCGCCATCCTAACCTGCACACCGTTGCCTTTCACCCCTTTAAAACTCCCCGGCGGGCTGCGAGGATAGGGGCCCGCTGGTCTATTCAGCTTAGTGGCGAACCGAAGGCGCTGCCGACGGTCCAAGCCCGATCATCGTTGTCATAAAGGATCATCATGACGCTTGCCAAACTGACTGCCGTGGCCGTCCTGGCGCTGGCGCTGGGTGCTTGCCAGAGCCTGTTCAAGCCCAACATGCGCACCCCGTTGGAGGTCAAGCGCGACGCCTGGGAGCACATCAAGCCCGGCTGCACCGCCGCCGACTGCCCACTGGTGAACATCGACACCGTACACTTCCCGGCGCTGCCCAAGCTCGATGCCATCGTCGAGCGCAGCCTGCTCGGCCTGACCCGCGACGGCGAAGGCGCAGCGCTGCCGGCCTCGCTGAAGTCCTATGAAGACAACTTCCTGCGCGAAGCCGAGGCCCGCCACAGCAGCTACCTGCAAGCCAAGGTACGCGAGCAGCATGACGGACTGGTGATCGTCGAACTGTCCAGCTACCTGGACACCGGCGGTGCCCACGGCATGCCAGGGCGCGGTTTCATCAACTATTCGCGCCAGCAGGACAAAGTCCTGACCCTCAAGGACATGCTCGTCCCGGGCCAGGAAGAAACCTTCTGGAAAACCGCCGAAGAAGCCCACCGTGGCTGGCTGGCAGCCACTGGCATGGACAAGGACGCCGAGTTCGTGAAGAACTGGCCGTTCCAGAAAACCCCGCACATTGCCCTGACCTACGGCGCGCTGGTGCTGAAGTACGAGGTCTATGCCATCGCCCCGTACTCCATGGGTCACATCGAACTGAAGATCCCCTACCCGCGCCTGAACGGCGTGATCAGGCCGGAATTGTTTCCCGGCCGCGGCTGAAGCTCAGTAGCGCCTGCAGCAACCCGGCCATGGCCAGCGCCGGCAGGGTTGCCCCCAGCTCCGGCGCGTAGTTCGCCAGCAGGTGGTAGGTGACCACGCCACCGAACCAGGCCAGCAAGGCGCCGCCGTGCAGGCCATCGACCGCCAGCGGCAAACGACGCCGACGGAGGATGAAGTGATCGGTCAGCACCACGCCGAACAGCGGGGCGAACACCGAGCCGATCAGCAGCAGGAAGTTCTCGTACTGCGCCAGCGGCGCGAAGCAGGCGATCAGGGTGCACAGCACGCCGATCGCCAGCGCCAGGTGCTCGACCTTGACCCGCAGTAGCAGACTGCTCGACACCGCCGCCGAGTGGATGTCGGCGAAGGCCTTTTCCGACTCGTCGAGCAGCACCAGCAGCAACGGAATACCGAAGCCGGCGCCGGCCAGCGCCAACAGCAGGGTATTGGCTTCGCCATCCGGGGCGTAGGCCAGGATGTAGGCCACCCCAAGGCTCATCATCCACAGGTTGCCGATGAAATAACCCAACGCCGTGCCAACGAATACGCCGTCGCTACGCTTGCCGAAACGCGAGTAATCGGCGATCAGCGGCAGCCACGACAGCGGCAGCGCAATGGCAATATCGAAGCCGCCGGCCAACGACAGCGAACCGTCGCCGCTGCGCGCCCACAGCGCGGCCAGGTCGACCTTGCTGAACAGGTTCCAGGTCAGCCACAGGCAGGCGCCGATCAGTAGCCAGATACCCCACTTGCGCAGGATGCGGCGGACGAAGGTCAGCGGCCCGGCCACGGCCAGCAAGGTAGCCAGGGCGCCAAAGAATACCGCCCAGAGCAATGGGCTGACCCACACGCTGTGTTCGCCGAACGCGCGCGCGCCGAGCAGGCTGGCGGCGTCGCGCATCACGATGATTTCGAAGGCGCCCCAACCGATCAGTTGCAGCAGGTTGAGCACGGCTGGCAGGGCCACGCCGTGGCGGCCCAGGCTCAGCCGCAGGGTGCCCATGGCCGAGAGGCCGGTGTCGCTGCCAATCACCGCGGCGCTGGCCAGCAACAGCACGCCCACCAGGCTGCCGAGGGCGATGGCCAGCACCGAGCCGGACAGGCCCAGGCCTGGGCCGAGCAAGGCGCCGGTCTGCAGCACCATCAGGCCGATGCCGAGGGAGAACCACAGGGAAAACAGGTCGCGCGCGCCAAACGGACGCTGCTGCGCGGGGATTGGAATATCGGGGGAGTAGTGGCTGGGTGTGCTCACGACAAGGTCTCTACAGGAAGATTCTGATTGTTATTGGGGGCCTCATCGCGGCACGAGTCGGGTCGCCGACTCGTGCCGCGATAGCTTTTTAGACCTTCTGGTACAACTGGCTGCCTTCCTGGCGGAAGCGCTCGGCCTGCTCGCGCATGCCCTCCGCCACGGCCTCCTCGACCGGCTGGTTGGCGGCGTATTCACGCACTTCCTGGGTGATCTTCATCGAGCAGAACTTCGGCCCGCACATCGAGCAGAAATGCGCGACCTTGGCCGAGTCCTTCGGCAACGTTTCATCGTGGAACGCCCGCGCGGTGTCCGGGTCCAGGCCGAGGTTGAACTGGTCTTCCCAGCGGAACTCGAAGCGCGCCTTGCTCAACGCATTGTCGCGAATCTGCGCGCCGGGGTGTCCCTTGGCCAGATCGGCGGCATGTGCCGCGATCTTGTAGGTGATGATCCCGGTCTTGACGTCATCCTTGTTCGGCAGGCCCAGGTGTTCCTTGGGCGTGACGTAGCAGAGCATCGCGCAACCGAACCAGCCGATCATCGCCGCACCGATGCCCGAGGTGATGTGGTCGTAGCCCGGCGCAATGTCAGTGGTCAGGGGCCCGAGGGTGTAGAACGGCGCCTCGTCGCAGCATTCCAGCTGCTTGTCCATGTTCTCCTTGATCAGTTGCATCGGCACATGGCCGGGGCCTTCGATCATGCACTGGACATCATGTTTCCAGGCAATCTTGGTCAGTTCGCCGAGGGTCTCCAGCTCGCCGAACTGCGCTGCGTCGTTGGCGTCGGCAATCGACCCCGGACGCAGGCCATCGCCCAGCGAGAAGCTGACGTCGTAGGCCTTCATGATTTCGCAGATTTCCTCGAAGTGGGTGTAGAGGAAGTTCTCCTGGTGATGCGCCAGGCACCACTTGGCCATGATCGAGCCGCCGCGGCTGACGATGCCGGTCACCCGCTTGGCGGTCAGTGGCACGTAGCGCAGCAGTACCCCAGCGTGGATGGTGAAGTAGTCGACGCCCTGCTCGGCCTGCTCGATCAGGGTGTCGCGGAACAGCTCCCAGGTCAGGTCTTCGGCCACCCCGTGGACTTTTTCCAGGGCCTGGTAGATCGGTACGGTACCGATCGGCACCGGCGAGTTGCGGATGATCCACTCACGGGTTTCATGGATGTGCTTGCCGGTAGAGAGGTCCATCACCGTGTCCGAGCCCCAGCGAATGCCCCAGGTCAGCTTGGCCACTTCTTCCTCGATGGAAGAACCCAGGGCACTGTTGCCGATGTTGCCGTTGATCTTCACCAGGAAGTTGCGGCCGATGATCATCGGCTCCAGCTCGACGTGGTTGATGTTGGCCGGGATGATCGCTCGGCCACGGGCGATTTCCTCACGGACGAACTCGGCGGTGATTTCCTTCGGAATGCTTGCGCCGAAGCTGTGACCGGCGTGCTGCTGATCGAGCAGACCGGCGGCGCGGGCTTCCTGCAGTTTCATGTTTTCGCGGATGGCGACGTATTCCATCTCGGCAGTGATGATGCCCTGGCGCGCGTAGTGCATCTGGCTGACGTTGGCGCCGGCCTTGGCCCGGCGCGGGTTGCGTACGTGGGCGAAGCGCAGCTTGGTCAGCTCGACGTCGTTCAGGCGCTGCTGGCCGAAGTGCGAGGTCAGGCCCGGCAGCCGTTCAGTGTCGCCGCGCGCATCGATCCAGGCCGAGCGCACATCGCCCAGGCCCTGGCGTACGTCGATCTGCACGTTCGGGTCGGTGTACGGGCCGGAGGTGTCGTACACCAGCACCGGGGCATTGGTTTCGCCGCCGAAATCGGTGGGGGTGTCGTCGAGGCTGATTTCGCGCATCGGCACGCGGATGTCCGGGCGCGAGCCTTCGACATAGATCTTGCGCGAACGGGTAAACGGCTGCACGGATTGCGCGTCGACCTTAGCCGATTCACTCAGGTGGGCGGGGTATTTTTGTTGTTTGCTCATCACAGGCTCTCCAGACGGTAGGGGTGTCGGAGTGAACCTGAAAGGCACGGACGCACCGGGGCTGGTGCTGTGCCGAAAACGAACATGACGGGCGGCCCTGTTGGCTGCATCGATCATTCCGAAGCCGGCACAAGAGGGCTCGCGCAATGACGAGCAATCTTGTTCCCTACGCAGGCGCTAACCTGATCAGGTTCAACGGGATCCGGAATTTCCGATCTCAGCCTCAACGCAAGGCACCCCGACAAGAACGCGGCCAGTCTAGACTGCACTACCCCCAAACGGCAACAGGACAAACATACGCACGATAAATGGCGCAAATGGCAGATTGTTGCAAAATGCTCACGCATCTACACTGCCCTGCGCAATCACCCATCGTTCAAGGATCGCCCTATGCTGCGCAAACTTTCACTGGCCCTTGCCGTGTCTTGTGCTACCAACGGAATGGCCTGGGCCGCTGAGCAGCCCTTGTCGGCGAAGACCGACCTGGTCAGCGTCTATCAGGAGGCGGTCACCAACAACGCTGACCTCGCCGCGGCGCAAGCCGATTACGGTGCCCGCCGCGAAATCGTGCCGCAGGCACGCGCCGGGCTGCTGCCGAACCTCTCGGCCGGCGCCGAGATGCAGAACACGCGCACCAAACTCGACCAGCCGTCGATCACCTCCAACCGCAGCGGCAATTCCTGGACCGCCACCCTGTCACAGCCGATCTTCCGCGCTGACCGCTGGTTCCAGTTGCAGGCGGCCGAGGCGGTCAACGAGCAGGCGGCGCTGGAGCTGTCGGCCACCGAGCAGAACCTGATCCTGCAAAGTGCCGAGAACTACTTCGCGGTGCTGCGTGCCCAGGACAACCTGGCCTCGACCAAGGCCGAGGAAGCGGCGTTCAAGCGCCAGCTCGACCAGTCCAACGAGCGCTTCGACGTCGGCCTGTCGGACAAGACCGACGTGCTGCAATCGCAAGCCAGCTACGACACCGCGCGGGCCAACCGGATCGTTGCGCAGCGCCGGGTCGACGACGCCTTCGAAGCGCTGGTGACCTTGACCAACCGCAATTACAACGCACTGCAGGGCATCGTCCATACCCTGCCGGTGGTGCTGCCGGTACCGAACGATGCCAAGGCCTGGGTGGATACCGCAGCCAAGCAGAACCTCAACCTGCAAGCGACCAACTACGCCGTCAGCGCCGCCGAAGAGACCCTGCGCCAGCGCAAGGCCGGGCATGCGCCAACCCTGGACGCCGTGGCGCGCTATCAGAAAGGCGACAACGACAACCTCGGTTTCACCAACCCGAACCTGACCGGCCAGCCATATCGCGGCGATGCCGAGCAGACCAGCATCGGCCTGCAACTGAACATCCCGATCTACAGCGGCGGGCTGACCAGCTCGCAAGTGCGCGAGGCCTATTCGCGGCTGAGCCAGACCGAGCAGCAGCGCGAAAGCCTGCGCCGCCAGGTGGTGGAGAACACCCGCAACCTGCACCGCGCGGTGAACACCGACGTGGAACAGGTGCAGGCGCGCAAGCAGTCGATCATTTCCAACCAGAGTGCGCTGGAAGCGACGGAGATCGGCTATCAGGTAGGGACACGCAACATTGTCGACGTGCTGGATGCACAGCGTCAGCTGTACACCTCGGTGCGCGACTACAACAACACGCGCTATGACTACATTCTCGACAACCTGCGCCTGAAACAGGCAGCGGGGACCCTGAGCCCGCAGGACCTGCAGGACCTCAGCCGGTACCTGAAGCCGGACTACAACCCGGACCGCGACTTCCTGCCGCCGGACCTGGCCAAGGCTGCCGCAGCGAATTTCGAGCGGCCGCTGTAGGACCTGGCTTGCCTGCGATCACCCGGTCCGCGTTCGGGCGATCGCAGGCAAGCCAGCGCCTACAGGTTCAATGGGGCTGAATCACAGCAACTGCCCAAGCCCCTCCAGCAGACGCTGCAACGCCCCCTGATTCGCCTTCATCACCGCCAACCCTGCGGCGCCCATGCGCTGCGCATCACGGGGCAGCTCGATCAGCCGGCGCACTGCCGCTGCCAGCCCCGCCGCATCGTCTACCTCCTGCAACGCCCCCGCCTCGCGCAACAGTGCCGCGATCTCAAGGAAGTTGAACAGGTGCGGCCCACTCAGTACCGGCTTCTCCAGCGCAGCCGGCTCCAGCAGGTTATGCCCGCCGTTGGCCACCAGGCTGCCGCCAACGAAGGCAATATCCGCCAGCGCATACAAGAACAGCAGTTCGCCCATGGTGTCGCCAAGCAGCACCTGGGTATCGGCCTGCACCGGCTCGCCAGACGAGCGGCGAAGCGTCGTGAACTGCTGTCGGCTCAGCTCATGTACCGCGTTGAAGCGCTCCGGGTGACGTGGCACCAGCATCAGCAAGGCGTCCGAATGATGCTCCAGCAACTGCCGGTGCGCCGCCAGGATCACGTCGTCCTCGCCCTCGTGGGTACTCGCGGCAATCCACACCGGACGTTGCTGCGCGGCCCACTGCCCGCGCAGTTCGGCGGCGCGCACCAGCAGTTGCGCATCGATGGTCAGGTCGAACTTGATCGAGCCGGTCACGCTCACGCATTCCGGGCGCGCGCCCAGTTGGCGGAACCGCTCGGCCTCGGCTTCGGTCTGCACCGCAATCAGGCTCAGTTCGGCCAGCATCGGCCGGGTCAGCCTGGCAAAGCGCGCATAGCCCCGCGCCGAGCGTTCGGACAGCCGCGCATTGGCCAGCGCCAGCGGAATCCCGCGCTTGGCGCACTGGTGAATATGGTTGGGCCACAGCTCGGTTTCCATGATCACCGCCAGCCGCGGCTGCGCCTTGTCGAGAAAGCGCGCCGCCGCCCACGGCAGGTCATACGGCAGGTAGCAGTGCTGGATGCGCGGTTCGTTGGCGAACATGGCCTTGATCCGCTCGGAGCCGGTCGGGGTCATGCAGGTGACGGTGATCGGCAGCTGTGGATAACGCTCCAGCAGCGCGCGGATCATCGGTGCCGCAGCGATGCTCTCGCCCACCGACACCGCATGCACCCAGATCCCACCCGGCTTCAGCGCCGGCAAGCCAAAGGCAAAGCGCTCGCCGATACGCTGGCCATAGGCCGACGCCTTGCGCGAGCGCAGGAACAGGCGCAGCGCAACCAGCGGCAGGCCCAGGTGAAACAGCAGGGAATAAAGGGTTCTGTTCATGGCGGCGAAGTGTACTAGCCAATTGCACGCAAGTGCACTGCGAAGCGCTCGGCCAGCCACTGTGCCGCCGGCCCCAACGGCTCGTCGCGGCGCCAGGCCAGCTCTACCACCAGCGCCGGCGGCGTCCACTCGCTGGCCAGTTCGACCATCTGCGCCTGGTAGGTCGGGTACTGCACCACATGCCGCGGCAGCCAGGCCCAGCCCAGCCCGCGCATCAGCAGCTCGGCCATCGCGTAAAAGCTGTCGGCGCGCCAGATCTGCGGGCTGATCGGCTCGCCGCCCGGATAGCCGCTGGCTTGCGGAGTGATCAGCAATTGCCGGTGCCGCGCCAGTTGCTGGCGGCTGACCCACGGTAGTTGCGCCAGCGGGTGATGCACCGCGCACACCGTGACCATCTCGACGCTGCCCAGCGCCCGCCGCTCCAGCGCCACCGGCATCTGCTCGTGATGGAACAACAGCCCAAGGTCGGCACGCCGCTCCACCAGTTTGCGTGCCACATCGCCCTGGGCGCCGCTGGCCAACTGCACTTCAAGCAGCGGAAATTGCGTGGCCAGGGCATCGAGGCTGTCGATCACCGGCTGATAGGGCATGGCCTCGTCCTGGGCCACCCGCAATTGCGCCTCTTGCCCACGCAACAGCGCCAGCGCGCGGCCGTCGAGGCGCTCACACTGGCGCAGCAGCTCGCGGGCATCCTCCAGCAAGGCGGCGCCGGCCGCAGTGAGCTGCGGCTGGCGGCCACTGCTGCGCTCGAACAGGCTCACCCCAAGGTCCGCCTCCAGCAGCGCGATGCCGCTGCTGATCGCCGACTGCGCCCTGCGCATCTCGCGCGCCACGGCGGAAAACGAGCGCTGCTCGGCTACCCTGACGAACAGCCGCAGCTGTTCGAGATTCCACTGCTCGGCCATCTAGCCTATCTCCAAATCAGATGGGAAATGACTTTACCGCATCCGGTCATCCACTAAAATGCCCGACCAGATCAGAGGATTACCGTCATGAATGCCTACACCTACCTGGCCATCGCCATCTGCGCCGAAGTCATCGCCACTGCCTCGATGAAGGCTGTGAAGGGCTTGAGCACGCCGCTGCCGCTGCTGCTGATGGTCTGTGGCTATGCCGTGGCGTTCTGGATGCTGACCCTGGTGGTGCGCAGCGTGCCGGTGGGCATCGCCTACGCCATCTGGTCGGGCCTGGGCATCGTCCTGATCAGTATTGCCGCGTTGCTGATCTACGGGCAGAAGCTTGACCTGCCGGCCATGCTCGGCATGGCCATGATCGTCGGTGGCGTGGTGGTGATTCAGGTGTTCTCGAAAACCACCGGGCATTGATCGCCACACGGTAGATCGCGTTACAGGCTGTATACTGCGCCTCTGTCCCAGTTTGTGAGGTGCGTGCATGCCATCCGTTATTTCCACCGACGTCCTGATCGTCGGCGCAGGGGTCGCAGGCCTCTGGCTCAACGCCCGCCTGCGCCGCCTGGGCTACTCGACAGTGCTGGTGGAACGCGCCAGCCTCGGCGGCGAGCAGACGCTCAAGTCGCAGGGGATCATCCACGGCGGCGCCAAATATGCCCTGCACGGCGCCCTGACCGGCGCTTCGGAAGCCATTGCCGACATGCCACGCCGCTGGCGCGAGGCCCTCGATGGCTGCGGCGAGCTGGACCTGTCGGGGGTCCGCCTGCTGTCCGAGGCCCACTACCTATGGTCGCCCGGCACCCTGGCCGGCAACCTGACCAGCTTCTTCGCCAGCAAGGCCGTGCGCGGCCGGGTCGATCAGGTCAAGGGCGACCAACTGCCACCCGCCCTGCAAGACCGCGCCTTCAAGGGCAAGGTCTACCGCCTGGCGGAACTGGTGGTCGACGTGCCGAGCCTGCTCGCCCGCCTCGCCGAACTGGCCGGTGACAGCCTGCTGGCCGGCGAACAGATCGAACCGCTGCGCGAACAGGACAAACTGGTCGGCCTGCGCGTCGATGGCCGCGAGATCCGCGCCCAACGTGTGGTGCTCAGTGCCGGCGCCGGTAACGCCGAACTGCTGCAGGCGCTGGGCTTGAGCCAGCCGGCCATGCAGCGCCGGCCGCTGCACATGGTCATGGCCAAGGGCCCGAGTCTGAAACCGCTGTACGCGCACTGCCTGGGGGGTGGGCCGAAGCCACGCATCACCGTCACCAGCCACCCGGCAGCCAACGGCGAGTGGGTCTGGTACCTGGGCGGTGACCTGGCCGAAGCCGACGGCGTGGCGCGCGATCCGCAAGCGCAGATCGCCGCCGCGAAAAAGGAAGTGGCGAGCCTGCTGCCCTGGGTCGACCTGAGCCAGGTCAACTGGGCCACCGTGCGCATCGACCGCGCCGAACCAGCACAATCGGGCCTGGTGCGCCCGGACAACGCCTTCCTCGCCGAGGAACAACCGCTGCTGGTCGGCTGGCCAACCAAGCTGGCCCTGGCCCCCGACTTCAGCGAACGGGTACTTAACAGCCTCGAACGCGACGGCATCAAGCCCGGTAACTACCCTGCCCTACCCGACCTGCCGCACCCGCCGCTGGCCACCCCGGTGTGGGAGCAACTGTTGCCATGAGCCTGCCAACCCTGCACACCCTGCAACGCCCACTGGGCAGCACCGGCCTGACGGTTTCGCCGCTGGGCCTGGGCACGGTCAAGCTTGGCCGCGACCAGGGCGTTAAATACCCCAACGGCTTCACCATCCCTGACGACGAGCAGGCCCGCCAGTTGCTGGCACAGGCCCGCGAGCTGGGCATCAACCTGATCGACACCGCGCCGGCCTATGGCCGCAGCGAAGAGCGCCTCGGCCCGCTGCTGCGCGGGCAGCGCGATGAATGGGTGATCGTCAGCAAGGTGGGTGAAGAGTTCGAGAACGGCCAATCGCGCTTCGACTTCAGTGCCGCGCACACCCGGCTGTCGGTGGAGCGCAGTCTCAAGCGCCTGGAAACCGATCATCTCGAGCTGGTACTGGTGCATTCGGACGGCAACGACCTGCATATCCTGGAGCAGGAAGGGGTATACGACGCCCTGGAGCAGCTGAAACAGGACGGCAAGATCCTCGGTTACGGCTTCTCCGGAAAGACCGCCGCCGGCGGCCTGAAGGCACTGGAGCGCGGCGACTGTGCAATGGTCACCTACAATCTCAACGAGCAGGGCGAGCGCCCGGTGCTCGACTATGCTGCCGAACACGGCAAGGCGATCCTGGTAAAGAAGGCCCTGGCCAGCGGTCACGTGTGCCTGAGCCCGGGGGTCGACCCGGTGCGCGCCAGCTTCGAGCTGCTGTTTGCCCATCCGGGCGTGTGCAGTGCTATTGTCGGCACCATCAACCCCGTGCACCTGGCCCACAACGTGGCGACCGTCGCGCGGGTACTCGAACAGCGCTGAGCCGCCGCCGCGGCCGACCCCAACGCAAGAAGGCGCCGACATGCCGCGAACGCTGATCCGCAAGAACCCGAGCAACTTCAAGACCCTGCCGCTGCACGTCGAGGCCGGCCCGGATGGGCTGACTTACCAAAGCATCGGCCGACCGCTGAACTTTGCCCAGACCTTGCAGCGGCGCAAGGCCATCCAGCTTGCCGACAGCGAGCGGTTTGCCGTGGAGCTGGCCAACCTCGGCGTTTCGGTACGCCTGACCCTGCACTGGCAGAACCGCGACTACTGGGTGTTGGTGCGCCAGCGCCGGCAAGACCGTGGCGATGTGGTGCTCAAGCTGATCTCCGGCTACGTCCCGGCACAGGAGCTGAACCTGCCACTGCACACCGCCGTGCAGGAAGTGGCCGAGGAGTGCTTGCTGGAGACCCCGCAAGGTTGGCTCGGCGGGCGTTTCAACGACACCTGGCTGCCAGCGCCATATGCCGACGCCCTGCACTACCGCGAAGCCTTGCCGTTCGTACTGACACCACACTCCGGCGCGGCGCGACCGGTGCGCTGCGGCAACCTGCAACTGATCGAGCGGCCACGGGCCTATGTGCACCTGCCGACGGCATCGTTGCAATTGATCTACGACCTGCGCCTGCAGGTACCGCGGGAGGCCAAGTCGCTCAGCCTGTTTCACGTCGATGAGCGGCTGGAGGGCGATCAGTTGGTGGCGCGGCTTAACCGGAGCCGGCCGGACCTGTACCTGATGCCACTGGAAGAGGGCCAGCCGCGCGCCGAGCTGTACACGCTGAAAAAGGATCGGCTGGTGCCGGCAAGTACCCGTGGGCTGTATCTGGCGGAGAGCTTCGCCCGCCAGGAAGGCTGGCTGGTGCGCGATGAGCGGATTCGCTGGAAGGACTGGTTGCGCCAGCAGGGGCTGGTGGCACAGAAACCGGAGTCGGGGTTGAAGCGGCTGACCGGCAAGGCCCGGGAGCTGTTGCAGATGGCGCTGAACAAGTAATACGGCTTGAGGGCCTCATCGCGGGACGAGTCGGAACGCCGCACCGCCGCTCCCACAGGGTATTGCGTTTCCCTTGTGGGAGCGGGCTCGTCCGGCGATGCTTTTGCAGATGCCTCAGTGCTTGCGGATTTTCTCGACAATCGCCGTGGTCGAGCTGTTCTCGACCAGGCCCAGCACCTTCACCGTACCGCCATAGGCCTTGACGATGTCGGCGCCCACCACCTGCGCGATGCCGTAGTCCCCGCCCTTCACCAGCACATCCGGCTTGACCTGGCTCAGCAGGTTTTCCGGGGTACCTTCCGGGAAGCTGATGACCCAGTCCACCGCCCCCAGGCCGGCCAGCACGGCCATGCGCCGGTCGACGCTGTTGATCGGCCGACCCGGCCCCTTCAGACGGCTCACCGAAGCATCGTCGTTGACCGCGACGATCAACCGGTCGCCCTGCGCCCGCGCCTGCTCCAGATAGGTCACATGCCCGGCGTGCAGGATGTCGAAGCAGCCGTTGGTGAACACGATCTTCTCGTTGTGCGCCCGCGCATCGTCGATAGCCAGCAGCAACTGGTCGAGGCTCAACACGCCACGCTCGGAGCCTTCTTCGCGCTGAATCGCCCGACGCAGCTCCGGTGCGCTGATGGCCGCGGTACCCAGCTTGCCCACCACGATGCCGGCGGCCAGGTTGGCCAGGCCAACGGCATGCGGCAGCTCTTCGCCGGCAGCAATCGCTGCCGCCAGGGTAGAAATAACCGTATCGCCAGCACCGGTCACGTCGAACACTTCGCGCGCTCGCGCGGGCAGGTGCAGTGCCGGATGCTCCGGGCGCAGCAGGGTCATGCCATGCTCGCCACGGGTCACCAGCAAGGCGCCCAGCTCCAGCTCGTGCATCAGCTTAGCGCCCTTGGCGACCAGCTCGGCCTCATCGGCGCAGCGGCCGACAATGGTTTCGAACTCGCTGAGGTTCGGGGTAATCAGGCTCGCGCCACGGTAGATCGAGAAATCCTTGCCCTTGGGGTCGGCCAGCACCGGAATGCCCTTGGCCCGCGCCGCCTGGATCAGGCTCTGGTGGTTCTTCAGTGCGCCTTTGCCGTAGTCCGACAGCACCAGCACCTTGACCCCTTCGAGCAGGGTGTCGACTTCGGCGCCCAGCGACAGCGGGTCGGTGGCGAAGGGTTCTTCGAAATCGATACGCAGCAGTTGCTGGTGACGGCTCATGACCCGCAGCTTGACGATGGTCGGCTGGTGGGCAATGCGCTGGAAGATCGACCGCACACCGGCAGCCTGCAAGCTGTTGGCCAGGCTGTCGGCAGCTTCGTCCTGACCGGTAACACCGACCAGCGACGCCGGCGCGCCAAGCGCGGCAATGTTCAAGGCAACGTTGGCTGCACCGCCGGGACGATCCTCGATTTGCTCGACTTTCACCACCGGGACCGGGGCTTCAGGCGAGATGCGTGAAGTACCGCCATGCCAGTAGCGGTCGAGCATGACATCGCCGACCACCAGCACCGGGGCTTGATCGAAACGCGGCATGGATAACTTCATGGGCAACCCATATAGACAAATTGAACAGGGGCGGGATATTAGCACAGGCAACGCGCCAGCCAGATTACAGCCGGTTACCTGCAGTGACGGCCCGGGCGCAGGACGCGCCCAGGCCTATTGCGATCAGGTGATGTCGGCCTTGCTCGGCTCGTCCAGGCCCATCGCATGCAGGCGCGCGTAGAAGCCGTTTTCGGCCAGCAACTGCTGGTGCGTACCGCGCTCGACGATCCGCCCCTGGTCCATCACCAGGATCAGGTCGGCTTTCTCGATGGTCGACAGACGGTGCGCGATCACCAGCGTGGTGCGCCCCTTCATGACCTGGTCGAGGGCGGCCTGAATGTGCCGCTCCGACTCGGTGTCGAGCGCCGAGGTGGCCTCGTCGAGAATCAGCAGCGGCGCGTTCTTCAGCAGCGCCCGAGCAATCGCCAGACGCTGGCGCTGACCACCGGACAACAGCACGCCGTTTTCACCGACTTCGGTGTCCAGGCCCTGCGGCAGTTGCTCGATGAACTCCTTGGCATAAGCATCGGCAGCCGCTGCCTCGATGTCGGCACGCGGCGCGCCGGCGAGGTCGCCATAGGCGATGTTGTTGGCCACGGTGTCGTTGAACAGGGTGACGTGCTGGGTAACCTGGGCAATGTGCTTGCGCAGGTTGCGCAGGCGGTAGTCCTCGACCTCGATGCCGTCGAGCAGGATTTCGCCATGCTCGTGCTGGTAGAAGCGCGGGATCAGCCCAGCCAGGGTCGACTTGCCGCTGCCGGAGCGGCCAACCAGGGCGATCATCTGCCCCGGCTCGGCGGTGAAATTGATGTCGTTGAGCACCGACCGTTCGCTACCCGGGTAGGCGAAGCTCAGGTTGCGCACTTCCAGCCGGCCACTGACGCGATCACGCTCGATGGTGCCGGTATCGACTTCCGGCTCGACGTCGAGCTGTTCGAAGATACTGTCGGCCGCCGCCACCCCCTTCTGGATGGTCGAGCTGACTTCAGAGAGCTGACGGATCGGCTTGGGCAACAGACCGGCGGCGGTGATGTAGGCCACCAGGTCGCCGGCCGTGGCATCGCCACGCAGGAACAGCACCAGGAACATCAGCACGGCCATCGCCGAGTAGATCACCAGTTGCAGCATCGGCGTGTACACCGCGCCGGTCTTGGTCATGCGCAGTTGCTTGTCGGTGTTGCTCTGGCTGGCCTTGGCGAAACGCTCCTGCTCGTACTGCTCGCCGCCGAAGCTGCGCACCACGCGATAGCCCTGGATGGTTTCCGAGGCCACGTGGGTCACGTCGCCCATGGCCACCTGGATCTTCTTGCTCTGCTTGCGGAATTTCTTGCTCGCACTGCCGACCATCAGGGCAATCAGCGGCAGGATCGCCAGCATCACTAGGGTCAGTTTCCAGTTCATCCACAGCAGGTAGATGAACAGGAACACCACGGTCAGGCCTTCACGGATCACCACCTTGATGGCATCGGTGGCGGCGCCGGTGACCATGGTCACGTTGAAGGTGATACGCGAGATCAGGTGCCCGGAGTTATGGTTGTCGAAATAGCGGTTGGGCAGCACCAGCAACTTGTTGAACAGCTCGACGCGCAGGTCATGCACCAGGCCCAGCGAGACCTTGGCCAGGAAGTAGTTGCCCAGGTACGAACCCAGGCCCTGCCAGGCGGCGATCAGCACGATCAGCAGCGGCACGGCCTGCAGCAGTTGCAGGTCCTTGAGGTACGGCACGGTCGGGAACAACACCGCTTCGGGGTTGCTCAGGCCATCGACGAAATACTTGAGAATGCCGGCCAGCATGGGCTGGGTCGAGGCGAAGATGATAAAGCCGACGATACTGAGCAGGAAAATGCCGATATACGGCTTCACATAGCTGAGCAGACGGAAGTAGATCTTCAGGCTCGATGGGGCAGCAGATTCGGGAGCAGTCATGAGAATCCGTCGTGTGAAAAAGAGGCGCGATTGTATCACAAGCGGTTTTCGCCACCCCCTGCTGCGGTAAGATAGCCGGCCGTTCAAGCCTCAGGGCCTCTACACCGGAGTATCGATGCAAGCGCTCGACCATGCCCGCTACCTTGCCCTGCGCGAAGGTGCGCACGTTCTGGAAGCCGATGGCACCGGCGACAAGGTATTACGCCTGCGCGACGGCTCGATGCTGAAGCTGTTCCGGCGCAAACGCCTGATCACCTCGGCCGCCTGGTACCCGTACGCGCGGCGCTTTGCCGACAACTGCAAGACCCTCGCCGAACGCGCCATCCCCTGCCCGCAGGTGCGCCAGGTGTACCGCATCGCCGAGATCGCCCGCGACGCTGTGCATTACGACCCGCTGCCAGGCAAGACCCTGCGCCAACTGCTCGACGAACCGAGCAGCGGCGACGAACTGCGCCGTCAGTTGGGCAGGTTCATTGCCCAGTTGCATGAAAAGGGCATCTACTTCCGCTCGGCGCACCTGGGCAACGTGGTGCTGACCCCCGACGGCCAGCTTGGCCTGATCGACATCGCCGACCTGCGCACCTACCGCCGCCCACTGCGCAAGGCCCAGCGCCTGCGCAACTTCAAGCACATGCTGCGTTACCAGGAGGATCGCGCCTGGTTGCTCGGCGATGGCCACGCGGTGTTCGCCAATGCCTACCTCGGCGCCCAGGCCACCTGCAACGCCAACGAACTGAGCCTGGCCCTGGCCTGAAACCAATCGACCACCCCGAAGGGTGGTCGATGGCTACAGCAGTAGAAGCATCAGAAGGTGTTGCGGCGCGACTGCTGCAGCACTCGGCCCAGCACCATCGCGGCCGGCAGCAGCACCAGCGGCCACAGCTCGTCGGGGTTGCCGATCAGCTTGCTGCCGTCGAAGTTGAGCATCACCAGCGCGCAGGCCAGGTACAGGCCCCAGGCATCGCGCAAGCGCCAGGCTTGCCACAGGGTGATGGCCATCACCAGCAGGAACAGCGCCAGCGAAACACCGCCGGTGTAAAGCCCCATGGCCACGAAGATGTTATGCGGGTGCTGGATCGGCATTCCGCCTCCAAGTGTCTGCGTGGTCACGAACTCAACCCCGCAACCCAGCATCCAGCCGCAATTGCGCCACTCACCCGTCATGATCCGGAACAGTTCCACCCGATACGAGTCACCACGGTTGAGCAATGACAGGAACCAGGCTTCGTCGCGCACCGCCCACAAGACCAGCGCCAGCAGCACTGCGCCGGCGACCAGGCCGAGCACACCGCGCTTGGGGTAATGCCATACGACGCAGGCCGCCCAGATGGCAAACAGGAACGCCGCGCCAACCAATGCCGTACGGGTCTGCATTACAAACGCGACCCCCACCAGCGAGAGGATGACCGCAGCGCCAGCCTCGATCCAGCGGCGTTCCTTAACCCACGCGGGCATCGCGAGGGCCAGGGCGCACAACAACCAGATACTGGCATAAATGACGTTCTGCAGACGCGAGGGCAACAAGTCTACCCGCGCACCGAACGCAAATACCCCAGTGAGGTAGCCATACGCAGCATAGCCAAAGATGTACAGGCAGAGGATCCAGAACATTCCACGCACAAATGGCCCGCTGCGGAACAGGTCGGCATCGAGCAGCCCCGCCACGATAAACACGAACAGCGCCACGTAGAGAATGTGCTTGTAGAACTGGCCATCACTGGCAATCGCCGCGGGAACCAGGAACCACAGCAGAAACGCCAGCCATGCCCAGGTCAACGGTTGCGCCAGCAAGCCGGCGCCGCGCTCCTTGATCAAGAACACCAATCCAGGCAGTGCGATAAAGGCGTAAAAGATGTTGTTCGTCCATTTGGACGAATCCATCAGTATGTAACTGAGCAGAAACACAATGGTCATCGCACCGAAATAGCGCCGACTCGTTCTGTTTTCCACGTTTACCCCACTAAATAACATTCAGCAGCCAACCTATAACCAATCCAATGACCAGCGCTCCAATGAGTTTGAAGCGATCCCTGCGTTTCCGGCGTTGCTTGTTGAGGCGCTCTTGCGGCACCTCGACATGCCCACCAAAACCTGTGTGCAGTACGGCATCGTTTTCCAGGATCAAGGCATAACGATTTTCGCCGGCGTACAGACGTGAAAGTGCTTTTTCCCCGGAGTGCCCGGCATACGGGGCATGTTGCTGGTAATCGGCCAGTCGGCGCAGCCCGGGGTTGAACGAGAAACCCTGCCAGTCGGGCTTGTGCGAGCCCAATTGGTAGAACGGGATGCCATCGAGCACCTGCCGTTCGTTGAGGAACACATACGGGCTGTGCACCTGCAGATCGTGGTTGAAGCTGCGCAGCCACACCTGCAAGGCTTGCGGGTCGGCCTCGAGCAGGGCCTGGGAGTCTTCGATAAAGCCGGGGCGGTAAAAGTCCCAGTCGTCTTCGCAGTGGAACACCCAGGTGGTCTTGATCTGGGCGTAGGCCACGTCGATCGACCGCATCTGGCCCAGTTTCGGGTTGTTGACGATGCACGTGGTGTGCTCGCGCCAATGCGCCGGCACACAATCGCGCACCGCCTCGTCGCCGGAGTCTTCGGTAATGAAGACTTCGCGAATCGGCGCGGTGTTGTAGCGATCGAAGCTTTCCAGGGTGCGCTTCAACAGGTCGAACCGGCCGCAGCTGGTCACCATCAGCGTGATTTCACTGCTTTGGCTGAAGACCATCATTGTTCCTCGTAAAAAATAGGGCGGGCTCAAAAGCCGACGACGCTACGCAACTTTTCCCACCAGCTGGCTTCGCCTCGCGGACGCAGCGGCGCGCGCATTGCCTCGACGATTCGTTTACCCAGGGCATGGAAGGTGAAATGCTGCTCGGCCAACTGCTGGCCATTACGCGCAATCGTATCGGCCAGCGCCGGGTCGGCACGCAACTGCTGCAACTTGGCGCGCAGTTCGGCCAGGTCCCGGTACAGGACGATGTTGTGCAGATCGACGAAGCCCAGCGCGCGATTCTCTTCTTCGCCCTGATCAAAGGCAAACAGCACACAGCCACAGGCCATGGCTTCGAAGTTCTTGATCATGTATTCGCCCATGCCGACATCGGCACTGACGAAGTAGCGAATACGGCTGAGGGTCTGGCTGTACTCCTCACCCGAGTTGGTGCGCGTGATGAGCAGGTTTTCCACTGCGGCGATCGACTCCAGCATCGCCTTGCGCCCGGAATAGGCCACGCTGCGCAGGCTGCCGACGAAGGCCAGCTCGATATCGCGCTCGCGCTGCTCATGACGCAACAACGCCTGGTCGTAGCCCTTCGGCACGAACACGGCATCGAAGCCCTCGTCGCAGAGCTTGCGGGTGACCACCGCACCGGACGTGATTACCCGTGCCCACGGCAGCTTGCGGTAATACTCGCTGAACTTGCCGGTGTACTTGCAGGGGATGTAATTCTGGTAGGCGTCGTGCTCGAGGATCACCAGGTTAGGCAGCGTACGAATGAAACCGGCCTGGCGAATTTCCTTCTTGAAGCGCAGGAAGAACAGAATGCGGTCGTAGTCCTCGACCTTTACATGCTGGCGGAAGTAACCGCGCAGGTCGTCCTGTTCGGCAGAGCTCAGCCAGCGAATATCGCACTCGCAATCGGCGGCGATGCCGTCGTACAGACGGTCCAGAATAGCCCGCTGTTCTTTCTGAACCAGAAAAAGGACTTTCACTGTTGCACTCTCTTGTCAGCCTTCGCGCCGACCCAGAACAGCTCGTGCCGACGCACGGCCTTGCGGAAGAATTCGTTTTCACCAAAAGCCGGCCATTGGCGACCGGCCAGATAACGCTGCAGGAACCGCCGCAGGCGACGCTTGAAAGGAGGACTGGGCTGCAGGTCGTGCATCATGCCCAAAGACATAGCCTTGTGCCACTGTGTTTCAGTGCTCACCGGTAAAACCCAGGGACGCATCGGCACCTGGCTGTCGAAGTGCGGCGGCAACGCCACCCCGCTGCCAGCATTGCCCATCGGCCAGCGATCGTTGTCGTGCAGGTGGTTGGCGTACTGCAGGATCACCTCTGGCTGCCATTGCGTTTGCGCGAGGGCTTCGATCACTGCATCGCGGGCACAGATATGGTCCGGGTGTGGATCAAGCCGCGGTTCGGGCAGCACGATGGTCGCCGGCCGGATCTGCTCGATCAGTTCACCCAGGTCCTGGATCAGGTTGCGCCACGACGGCACGCCATCGGCATCGCTGCGCAGCGCCAGGCTGTTGAAGCGCCGGAACAGGCGGGTGTCGTGCAGCTCGGCTTCGCGCGATCCCACCGCCAACGCCGGCTCGGCCTGCATCGCCGGCAGTTGCAGGCAGAAGTAGCCTAGCTGCACGCAACGCTGTTGCGGCACACCGGCCCAGAGCGGCACGCTGATGCTGTCCCAGGCGCGCAGTTGGCCCTTGAGGCGTGCCGCGGCAACAGGCTCCAGGCCCATGTCGCGGTAGTGTTCGGTTTCGATTTCACCGGCAGTCAGGGTGACGATCCAGCTTTCCGTGGCCTGAGCGTAGGCGCCAAATGCGGCCAGTTCGGCATCGTCGGCGTGGGGCGCGATGACCAGGAGCGGCCCTTGCAGATAATCCGGGTGCCGACAGACCAACAGCTCGACGTCGTCATCCAGCCGGCAATGCCACCCACTCAAGCGCAAGCGCCCTTCGTTCAGTGCAGCATGCTGGCCGGTCAGGTTCAGATAGCGAATGCCCTGCACACCTCGCTCGAATGCCTGGCAATCGTCGACATCGCCTTGGATACGCACCGCCGGGTCGAGAAAGCGCCCGAGCCAGCCGCCACGCAGGCGCACCTTGAGCAGCAGGGTGTCGCCCGCTTGCAACGTGCAGCCTTGCGGCAGACTCAGCGTGCCCTGATCCAGTTTCAGCGCATGACGCTGATCGGCATCAAGCTGGTAGTCGTAATCGCTGGCCGGGGTGTAGAACAGGTGGTCGGAGAACCAGGCTTCGTGGCCCACCCACAGCAGCACACCCAGCAACACCGGCAGCCACCAGGCCAGCCAGGTGCTGGCCAGCAGCACGAACAAGGCGACCAGCAGCACCAGGCGCTTGCGTTTACGGTGCTGTTTGAGCAATTGCTGCTTGCGTGCACTCATCGGTCAGACCTGAAATACGGGGACGCGGCCACACCAACGATCCTTGTATTCCCGATCAGCCCGCCCGAAGGAGAAACGCAGCGGTTTGCCAGCAGCCCGGGCGTGTTCCCATGCGGACTGGGTGTTGAGGAAGCTTAGTACGCTGCCCGGGCTGAAGTCGCGGGTTTGCGGGTCGACGCCGCCATTGACGTATTCGACGCTCACCCACTCTGGCGCCTCGACCCGGTACACCAGCTGAATCGCAATCGGGTTTTCATTGAGGAACACCACCGAGCCGATCAGCAGCGGGCGCAGGCGCTCGACCACCTCGGCCATACGCTCGGCACCGGTTGCGACAAACTCCCAACGGCGCAGGAACAGGTCGCAGTACATCGCCGCAATTTCGTCGCTGCGGAAGTCGCTGATCGGCTTTACCACGCCACCGGCTTCTTCCAGCAGGCGCAGTTCACGGCGCTGGTTGTAGCGGAACTTTTTCGACAGGTCTTCCGGCGTGCGGGCCATGGCCAGTTGCTCGGCCTGCGGCTTGAGGCCGGTAAAGCGGCCCTGGTTCAGCTCGGACAGATAGCGCCCGGCATGCCGCAGCGGGGCCTGCGCATCGGCCGCCGCCGGCAGGATCAATTCGGCGTTGCCCAGGTCGAACAGGCCTTTCTTGCCATGCCGCTTGAGCACGTCCTTGGACAGCGCCAGGTGCCGTCCCCACGTCGGAATGGCCGCCTTGAGTTCGCCCTGCTGTGCAAAGCCCAAGTAGCGCACCGGGATTTCGGCCAGTTGCGCCAGTTGCTCGATCACCAGCGGGTGTGTAGCGACGCTGCCGCCGAAACGCTGCCAGGCCTGCGCGTACGTGGCGGCGTCGATTTCACTCCAGCCACGCTCGCGTACGGCTTGAATTCGATTGAACATCACGCCTCCGCGGCCAGCGCGACGACCTGCGGCAGACGCCAGAACGCCTCGCGCACCGCGCTGTCGGAAAACCGTTGCTGCAAACGCTCAAGCATGCGCTCGGCGCACGCCCGGCGCTGCGTTTCGTCCAGCCCAGCCAAGTGTTGCAGGCCCTGGGCCAGACGCTCGGCATCGCCCAGTGGGAACAGCAGGCCAACACCTTCGACCACTTCGGTAGCGCCACCGCAATGGGTGGCCAGCAGCGGTACCCCAGCGACCATGGCTTCGAGCAGGACCATGCCGAACGGCTCATGGTCCGAGCTCAGCGCAAAAGCGTCGAACGCCCGGAAGTAACGCCGGGCGTCCGGCACCTGGCCGAGGAAGTCGACCTGGGCGGCGATGCCCAACTTGCCGGCCAAGGCCTTCAGGTCTGCTTCCAGACGGCCCTTGCCGAGCACCGCCAGCCGCGCACCGGCCGGCAAGCCCGGCAGCGCCGCAGCAAAGCCGCGCAGCAGGGTGGCCTGATCCTTGTCCGGATGCAGGCGACCGACGTTGCCGACGATCCAGGCCTGCGGGTCCAGCCCAAGCACCTGGCGTGCTTCGGCAGCGGGCACCTGCACAGCCTGCAGGGCTTCGATATCGATACGGTTGTACAGCGTCTGGATACGCTCGGCCGGCCATTTGCGCAGGCACTTGCGCATGTCGTCGCGCACCGCGTCCGACACCCCGAGCAGGCTCAGGCGCTTGCTGAACAGGTTGGCGAACAGCTGACGGCTGCCACGCTTGTAGTCATCGAACGCATGGTGCACGCCGATCACCGGCAGGCGGGTCGCCAGCAGGGTGATGTAGATCGGCTTGAAGCGATGCGCGATGCAGAAACTGAAGTTGCGGCTGGCGGCGATCTGCCGCAGCGCGCGGATGGCGCCCAGCTTCAGGCCACGGATGGCCTTGGAACTGAACTCCATGAACAGCACTTCGTCACTGGCACAGCCGGCCGCTACCTGCGGGTCGGCCTTGCCGGTGAGGAACACCGTGGTGACCTTGTAGCCACTGCCGGCGAACAGGCTGGCGTACTGACGGGCGCAATCGAGGAAAGGCCCGTCATAGCCGTGACAAAACTGCAGGACCTGACGATCAGCCGAGCGAGTCATAGGTGTCCGCGCCGTCCTTGACCACCAGGATGTCTTCCATGATCAGGTATTGCAGGTCGGAGCCGAAGAACATGTTCAGCGCGTCGGTCGGCGAGCAGATCATCGGTTCGCCACGACGGTTCAGCGAGGTGTTCAGCGACACGCCATTGCCAGTCAGGGTTTCCAACGCCTTCATCATGTCGTAGTAGCGCGGGTTGTACTCGCGCTTGAGCACCTGGGCCCGCGAGGTGCCGTCTTCGTGGACGACTTCCGGCACGCGGGTCTTCCACTCTTCAGCCACTTCGAAGGTGAAGGTCATGAACGGAGCCGGATGGTCGATCTTGATCATCTGTGGCGCAACGGTGTCGAGCATCGACGGGCAGAAAGGCCTCCAGCGCTCGCGGAACTTGATCTGGTGGTTGATCCGGTCGGCGACGCCTTCGACGCTTGGGCAACCGATGATCGAACGACCGCCAAGGGCCCGCGGACCGAATTCCATGCGGCCCTGGAACCAGGCCACCGGGTTGCCGTCGACCATGATCTTGGCGATCTGCTCAGGCATGTTGTCGAGCTTGCGCCATTTCGGTGCATCCGGGTGACGGGCACAGGCGGCGATCACGTCTTCGTTGCTGTACGCCGGGCCGAGGTAGACGTGCTCCATCTTCTCGACCGGGACGCCGCGGGCGTGCGACACATAAGCCGCCGCACCGACGGCCGTACCGGCGTCGCCGGAAGCCGGCTGCACGAACAACTCCTTGAGGTCCGGGCGGGCGATGATCTTCTGGTTCAGCTTGACGTTCAGCGCACAGCCGCCAGCGAAGGCCAGCTTGCCGGTTTCCTTGAGGATGTCGCCCAGGTAGTGGTCGATCATCTGCAATGCCAGCTTCTCGAACAGCGCCTGCATGCTGGCCGCGTAGTGGATGTACGGCTCGTCGGCGATGTCGCCTTCGCGCTTGGGACCCAGCCACTCGATCAGTTTCGGCGAGAAGTAGAAGCCCTTGCCCTTCTCTTTATAGCGGCGCAGGCCAATGACGTTGGCGTACTCGGTGTTAATGACCAGCTCGCCGTTTTCAAAGCTGGCCAGACGCGAGAAATCGTACTTGCTGGCATCGCCATACGGGGCCATGCCCATGACCTTGAACTCGCCGTCGAGCATCTCGAAGCCGAGGAACTCGGTGATCGCGCCGTACAGCCCGCCGAGCGAATCCGGGTCGAAGAATTCCTTGATCTTGTGGATCTTGCCGTTCTCGCCGTAGCCGAAGAACGTGGTGGCGTACTCACCCTTGCCGTCGATACCGAGGATCGCGGTTTTTTCCTTGAAGCCCGAGCAGTGGTAGGCACTGGACGCGTGCGCCAGGTGATGCTCGACCGGCTCGATCTTGATTTTTTTCGGATCGAAGCCCAGTTGCTCCAGGCACCAGACGATCTTGTTGCGGTAGCGCTTGTAGCGCCGGTTGCCCATCAGCAGCGCGTCGAGGGCGCGGTCCGGGGCGTACCAGTAGCGCTTTGCATAGTGCCAGCGGGCTTTGCCGAAGAGGCTGATCGGGGCGAACGGAATGGCCACCACGTCAACGTCGGATGGCTTGATGCCCGCCTGCTCCAGGCAGAACTTCGCCGATTCGTAGGGCATGCGGTTCTTTGCATGTTTATCGCGTACGAAGCGCTCTTCTTCAGCGGCGGCGATCAGTTTGCCGTCGATATACAGGGCTGCGGAAGGATCATGGCTAAGGGCGCCGGACAGGCCAAGAATCGTCAATGCCAAGGGTCTAGCCTCTTCAATCTTAAAAGTTGCGCCTCGGCCGTATGGGCGGATGGCAGCGAAAGGGCGGGATTATAACGTAAAGCGCTGTGCAATAACCCTAGCCATTGCACAGCCTCTCATTCAAATACACAGCACCTGGCGGTTACTCGGCGATCAGCCAATCCATCCGCCAACTGCCCTGGGTCTGCCCGAGGGTCTGCGCCAGCCACGGCATCAGCGTGCGCAGTTCTTCCTCCAGGCCCCACGGCGGGTTGGCGATGGCCAGGCCCGAGCCATTGAGGCTTTGTGGGGTGTTCTGCGGGTGCACGTACAGCTCGACGCGCAACAGCTTCGGCGCACCAGTGCTGGTCAGGTCCTGGTAGTAGCGGGTCAGTTGCTGCTGTTCCTTGATCGGGTACCAGATCGCCGCGACCGTCTGGCGCATGCGACCGATTGCCTCTTTCATCGCCACGGTGCAGCGCTTGAGCTCGTCGGGCTTCTCGAACGGCGGGTCGATCAGCATCACCGCACGTTTCTCCTGCACCGGCAGCAAGGCGCGCGGCACGTGCCAGCCCTCACCCAGGTGCACGGCGACGCGTGGGTCCTTTTTCATGTTGTCCTTGAGCATCTGGCCGTCTTCCGGGTGCTTCTCGTTGAGCAGCACACGGTCCTGCTGGCGCGCCAGGCGCCGGGCCAGCTCGGGCGAGCCCGGGTAGTAGCGCAGCTCGCCGTCCGGGTTCATCTTTTTCAGGATGCGCAGGTAGTCGGCAGCCGTTTCCGGCAAGTCGTCGCGCCCCCAGAGCCGCGCCACCCCTTCCAGGTATTCACCGGTGCGCGTCGCCTGGTCACCCTGCAAGTCATACAGGCCGAGCCCGGCGTGGGTATCGATATAAGCGAACGGCTGCTCCTTGCGTGACATCAAGGCGATCAGCCGGGTCAGCACAAGGTGTTTGAAAACGTCGGCATGGTTGCCGGCGTGGAAGGCGTGACGATAGTTCATGGCAACTCCTGCAAGGCGGAGAAGTTTACCTTGTGAAACCGACGCCGTCAGGTGAAGCCTGCCAAAACGACAACGGCCCGGCTTCACCAGGAAGCCGGGCCGTTGTCAGGCACCGTTCAGGCTGCGCTTACTTGCCGGCGTGGTAGGCCGCGTCGGCTTTTTCGAAGCGCGAGATCATCGCGCCGGTCGGACGACCC
The DNA here is from genome assembly GCF_003105155.1 of Pseudomonas sp. SDI. GTDB lineage: Bacteria > Pseudomonadota > Gammaproteobacteria > Pseudomonadales > Pseudomonadaceae > Aquipseudomonas. The sequence goes on from NZ_QETK01000014.1 coordinate 116,764, forward strand.
AGCTTGCTCACCACGAAGATGGCGATGCTGGCGAAAAGGAAGCCTGGGATGATTTCGTACAGGCCCATGACTTCGTAGTGTTTCCACACGATCACGGTAATGGCACCGACCAGGATCCCGGCCAGCGCACCGTTGCGGGTCATGCCTTTCCACAGCACCGAGATCAGCACCACCGGACCAAAGGCGGCACCGAAGCCGGCCCAGGCGTAGCTGACCAGGCCGAGCACACGGTTTTCCGGGTTGGAGGCCATGGCAATGGCGATCAGCGCAACGGCCAGCACCATCAGCCGACCGACCCAGACCAGCTCGCCCTGCGAGGCATTCTTGCGCAGGAAGGTCTTGTAGAAGTCTTCGGTCAGGGCGCTCGAGCACACCAGCAACTGGCAGCTCAGCGTGCTCATGACGGCAGCCAGAATGGCCGACAGCAGCACCCCGGCGATCCATGGGTTGAACAGGATCTTGGCCAGCTCGATGAACACACGCTCGTGGTTCTCGCTGACCGGGCCAGCCAACTCAGGGTGAGCCGAGAAGTAGGCGATACCGAAGAAGCCAACGGCACAGGTACCGGCCAGGCAGAGGATCATCCAGGTCATGGAGATACGACGCGCCTTGGCGATCGACTTGACCGAATCAGCAGCCATGAAGCGTGCCAGGATGTGCGGCTGACCGAAGTAACCCAGACCCCAGCCCATCAGCGAAATGATGCCGATGAAGGTCGTGCCCTTGAGCATGTCGAAGTTCGACGGGTCCTGCGCTTCGATCGCCAGGAAGGTGGTATCGACGCCACCGGTGGCAATCAGCACGATCACTGGGGTCAGGATCAGTGCGAAGATCATCAGCGTGGCCTGCACGGTATCGGTCCAGCTCACCGCCAGGAAACCACCGACGAAGGTGTAGGCGATGGTCGCGGCAGCACCGGCCCACAGCGCCGTCTCGTAGGACATGCCGAAGGTGCTTTCGAACAGGCGGGCGCCAGCAACGATGCCGGAGGCGCAATAGATGGTGAAGAACACCAGGATGACCACGGCGGCGATGATCCGCAGCAGACCGCTCTGGTCTTCGAAACGGCTGGAGAAGTAGTCCGGCAGGGTCAGTGCATCGCCGTTGTGCTCGGTCTGCACGCGCAGGCGGCCGGCAACGAACAGCCAGTTCAGGTAGGCGCCGACGACCAGGCCGATGGCGATCCAGCTTTCCGACAGGCCCGACATATAGATGGCACCCGGCAGGCCCATCAGCAGCCAGCCGCTCATGTCCGAAGCACCAGCGGAGAGCGCGGTTACAACGCTACCGAGGCTGCGGCCACCGAGGATGTAGTCGGAAAGGTTGTTGGTGGAGCGATAGGCCATGAAGCCGATCAGCACCATTGCCACGATGTAGATCACGAACGTGATCAAGGTTGGGTTACTTACACTCATGATGTTGCGCCCTGGCGTTGTTTTTATGTAGCCGCAGCCTCTTGAAGGAGGTTGCACCCAGGCGGCGCATGCTATGCAACAACGTGAACGAGGTGCAACCAGTTTTTACAATCAAGTTGCACCTCATCGGATTTTTTCCGTAACAGTGCTTTTTTGCTCCTTTTTGGAGCAAAAACATCCGTTTTCAGAAGAAAATGCACTGCAAACAGCCCTTTCGGCTGTACGGCTTTAGCCTCCGGACGAGTTGCACTTATTTCATGAAGATTTTGGGTTGCACTAGGTTGCACCCAAATTCGCGCACGGCTAATCTTGGCGCCAGCTTACGCCACAGCCCCGTGGCAATAATGAGGATAAGAAATGGCGACGACCACCCTTGGGGTCAAACTCGACGACCCGACCCGTGAGCGACTGAAAGCGGCTGCGCAGTCCATTGACCGCACCCCGCACTGGTTGATCAAACAGGCAATCTTCAATTACCTGGAGAAACTCGAGGGTGGCGCCACCCTGACCGAACTCAACGGCCAGGCCAGCAATCTTGTCGACGAGGCCGGCGACGTGCCGACCGACCCTGCACACCAGTGCTTCCTCGAATTCGCCGAAAGCATCCTGCCGCAGTCGGTACTGCGCGCCGCGATCACCTCGGCCTACCGTCGCCCCGAGCCGGAAGTGGTGCCGATGCTGCTGGAGCAGGCACGCCTGCCGGCCGCGATGGCCGAGGCCACCAACAAGCTGGCCGCCGGGATCGCCGAAAAACTGCGCAACCAGAAGAGCGCCGGCGGCCGTGCCGGTATCGTTCAGGGCCTGCTGCAGGAATTCTCGCTGTCGTCGCAGGAAGGCGTGGCCCTGATGTGCCTGGCCGAAGCGCTGCTGCGCATCCCCGACAAGGGCACCCGCGATGCGCTGATCCGCGACAAGATCAGCACCGGCAACTGGCAGCCGCACCTGGGCAACAGCCCGTCGCTGTTCGTCAACGCCGCCACCTGGGGCCTGCTGCTGACCGGCAAGCTGGTCTCCACGCACAACGAATCCGGCCTCACCTCCTCGCTCAGCCGCATCATCGGCAAGAGCGGCGAGCCGATGATCCGCAAGGGCGTCGACATGGCCATGCGCCTGATGGGCGAGCAGTTCGTTACCGGTGAAACCATCGCCGAAGCCCTGGCCAACGCCAGCAAGTTCGAAGCCAAGGGCTTCCGCTACTCCTACGACATGCTCGGCGAAGCCGCCCTCACCGAGCACGACGCCCAGAAATACCTGGCCTCCTACGAGCAGGCGATCCACTCGATCGGCAAGGCCTCGCATGGCCGTGGCATCTATGAAGGCCCGGGCATCTCGATCAAGCTGTCGGCCCTGCACCCGCGCTACAGCCGCGCGCAGTACGAGCGCGTGATGGAAGAGCTGTACCCGCGCCTGCTGTCGCTGACCCTGCTGGCCAAGCAATACGACATCGGCCTGAACATCGACGCCGAAGAGGCCGACCGCCTGGAGCTGTCGCTGGACCTGCTCGAGCGCCTGTGCTTCGAGCCGCAACTGAGCGGCTGGAACGGCATCGGCTTCGTCATCCAGGCTTACCAGAAGCGCTGCCCGTACGTGATCGACTACGTCATCGACCTGGCACGCCGCAGCCGCCATCGCCTGATGATCCGCCTGGTGAAAGGTGCCTACTGGGACAGCGAAATCAAGCGCGCCCAGGTCGAAGGCCTGGAAGGCTACCCGGTCTACACCCGCAAGGTGTACACCGACGTGTCCTACATCGCGTGCGCTCGCAAGCTGCTGTCGGTGCCGGAAGTCATCTATCCGCAGTTCGCCACGCACAACGCCCACACCCTGTCGGCCATCTACCAGATCGCCGGGCAGAACTACTACCCGGGCCAGTACGAGTTCCAGTGCCTGCACGGCATGGGCGAGCCGCTCTACGAGCAAGTGGTGGGCAAGATTGCCGATGGCAAGCTGAACCGTCCGTGCCGGGTCTACGCCCCGGTCGGTACCCACGAGACCCTGCTGGCCTACCTGGTGCGCCGCCTGCTGGAAAACGGCGCGAACACCTCGTTCGTCAACCGCATTGCCGACCAGTCGATCTCGATCCAGGAACTGGTCGCCGACCCGGTCGCGACCATCGAGCGCATGGCCACCCAGGAAGGCGGCTTCGGCCTGCCACACCCGCGTATCCCGCTGCCGCGTGAGCTGTACGGTGCCGAGCGCGCCAACTCGGCCGGTATCGACATGGCCAACGAACACCGCCTGGCGTCGCTGTCCTGCGCGCTGCTGGCGACCGCCCACAACAACTGGAAGGCCGAGCCGCTGCTCGGGTGCGCTGCCAGCAACGAGCCGGCCGCTGCCGTGCTGAACCCGTCGGATCACCGCGACGTGGTCGGCCATGTGCAGGAAGCCACCGTTGGCGACGTCGACAACGCCATCCAGTGCGCACTGAACGCCGCGCCGATCTGGCAGGCGACGCCGGCGGCCGAACGCGCCGCCATTCTGGAGCGTGCCGCCGACCTGATGGAAGGCGAGATCCAGCCGCTGATGGGCCTGCTGGTACGCGAAGCCGGCAAGACCTACGCCAACGCCATCGCCGAAGTGCGCGAGGCCGTGGACTTCCTGCGCTACTACGCGGTGCAGGCACGCAACGACTTCAGCAACGACGCCCACCGCCCACTGGGCCCGGTGGTCTGCATCAGCCCGTGGAACTTCCCACTGGCGATCTTCAGCGGCCAGGTGGCTGCGGCCCTCGCTGCCGGCAACCCGGTGCTGGCCAAGCCGGCCGAACAAACCCCGCTGATCGCCGCCCAGGCCGTACGCCTGATGCTCGAAGCCGGCATTCCGCAAGGCGTCGTGCAACTGCTGCCGGGCCGTGGCGAAACCGTCGGTGCGCGTCTGGTCGGTGACGAGCGAGTCAAAGGCGTGATGTTCACCGGTTCCACCGAAGTCGCTCGCCTGCTGCAACGCAACATTGCCGGGCGCCTGGACAACCAGGGCCGGCCAATCCCGCTGATCGCCGAAACCGGTGGGCAGAACGCAATGATCGTCGACTCCTCGGCGCTGACCGAGCAGGTCGTGATCGATGTGGTGTCCTCGGCCTTCGACAGCGCCGGTCAGCGTTGCTCGGCACTGCGTGTGCTGTGCCTGCAGGAAGACTCGGCCGACCGCGTGATCGAAATGCTCAAGGGGGCCATGGCCGAAAGCCGTCTGGGCAACCCGGAGCGCCTGTCGGTGGATATCGGCCCGGTGATCGACGCCGAAGCCAAGGCGGGCATCGAGAAGCACATCCAGGGCATGCGCGAGAAAGGTCGCTCGGTGTACCAGGTGGCGATTGCCGACAGCGAAGAATGCAAGCGCGGCACCTTTATCATGCCGACCCTGATCGAGCTGGAAAGCTTCGACGAGCTGCAGCGCGAGATCTTCGGCCCGGTTCTGCACGTGGTCCGCTACAACCGCAAGAACCTCGACCAACTGATCGAACAGATCAATGCCTCCGGCTATGGCTTGACCCTGGGCGTGCATACCCGTATCGACGAGACCATCGCCAAGGTGATCGACAACGTCCATGCCGGTAACGTCTACGTCAACCGCAACATCGTCGGTGCCGTGGTCGGTGTGCAGCCGTTTGGCGGCGAAGGCCTCTCGGGCACCGGGCCGAAGGCCGGTGGTCCGCTGTACCTGTACCGCCTGCTGTCGACCCGTCCGGCCGATGCAATCGAGCAGTCGTTCAAGCGTGCCGATGGCGACAGCGTGCCGGACAGCCGTCTGCGCGACAGCCTGCTCAAGCCGCTGGAAGCGTTCAAGGCCTGGGCTGGCAGCAAGCAGCTGGGCGACCTGGTGCAGTTGAGCGAGCAGTTCGCCCAGCAGTCGCAGAGCGGCGTGACCCGCCTGCTGGCCGGCCCGACTGGCGAGCGCAACAGCTACACCATCCTGCCGCGCGAACACGTGCTGTGCCTGGCCGACAGCGAAGCCGACCTGCTGACCCAGCTGGCCGCGGTACTGGCGGTGGGCAGTTCGGCAGTGTTTGTCGATGCCGAGCCGGGCAAATCGCTGCGGGCTCGCCTGCCGAAGGACGTGCAAGCGCGCATCCAGCTGGTGGCCGACTGGAACAAGGACGAGGTGGTGTTCGACGCGGTGCTGCACCACGGCGACTCCGACCAGCTGCGCGGCGTCTGCGAGCAGGTGGCCAAGCGTGCTGGCGCGATTGTTGGCGTGCATGGCCTGTCGTCGGGCGATACCGGGATTGCCCTGGAGCGCCTGGTGATCGAACGCGCGCTGAGCGTGAACACGGCGGCAGCGGGCGGTAACGCAAGCCTGATGACCATCGGTTGATCGGCTTCGGCGGGTTTCACTGAAAAAGAAAAAGGAGAGCTTCGGCTCTCCTTTTTTATTGCCCGGCGCTACCAGGCAATCCACTTGGACCGCCTGCTCAACTGAGCAGCGGCTTGAAGAGGATGAAATAGAGGAAGCCACCGCCAAGCATCCAGAGCCCGTTCTCCGGCGTGAAATCGGCATTCCCCTTGCCCTCTTCGTCGCCCTCGCAGAAGTTGATCGCGATCTGTGCTTTGACCAGCGCCACATACTGGACCGCGCTGAGCACGACGCTGGTCACCCCCCACAATAGCGGAGCGCTCAGCAGCCACGAACTGGTCGCTATCCCCAGAATGAGCGGAATGATCGCGGCAAGCGTGATACCGAGTGGTGAGAACGGGTGATACCGCTCCGACGCGCGAATCCGCAGGTGGACCCGGGACAACAGTGGGTAAAGCAGCAGCACGCCGAAAATGGTGCGCAGGCGCGGCCTGATGGCTTGCCCGCTGGCCTGTTTGTAGAGCGCCCAGTTCTTGTAATACCAGTAGACGCCGTAAAGACCGGCCGTACAAAGGTGCATCACGATCAGCTTTTTTAGCGACACCACAAAGAATGCAGGCGCGGATTTGTCGGTGGGCGGTGCGGCGGGAACTGCCTGGGAAGTTGTATCCATGGACATGATTTCAACCTTTGCTTAGGAGCCGAAATTCAAGTCCATAACTCCAACCGAAAGATGCCATCTTCTTCCTACCACATCGTAGGACGCTTCTCGATTGCAGGGCGGTGCCAGATTTCGCTGGCAAGGCCAGCCCTCACAGAAACGCGGGGGAGCCTGCCGTCACTGCACCCGCTGCGCCAGCATCCATGCAATGGCATACAAACTGCTCCAGGCGTAAATGATCAACGTGCCAATGGCCATCCAGGTTGCATTGAGCCAGGTGATGCGGAAGTTCTGCCGCCCAGCGGCATCGCCTTCGGCAATATTGATCGCCTGCTGGGCACAGACCATGGACACGAAAGTCAGGCAGGTAAGCGGTGCAAATGCGATCCACATGGCAATGGACGAGGACATCACCAACCAGCGCACAGGGCTGGCCGGAATAGCGCTGAGCACGCTGAGTACGAGGAGGAGCAACGTTGGCAGCCAGTACATCAATGTGATGCGTAGCGGCGACACGACAAAGCCAGGCGCTGTTACCGCCGCACGTTGCGACACGCGTCTCAGCAATGGGTAGAGCGTGAAGGGGCCGAGAAAGCAGAGCAACAACGGCACCCACTTGGAACCTTTCGCCCCTCGGCACAGCGACCAGTTGCGGTAATACCAGTAGGCAGCGTAAAGCCCCATGGTAAAGACCAGCATGATCAAGAATTTTGAAATAGCCACCACGTGAAAGTGGGGGGGTGCGTTGAACTGAGCGGGCACTTCAGCGCTGACCCGGGAAATACTCACTATCGACATTTGACTGACCCTCGCTTACGAAAGCCGTCATCTAATGCTCATCGTGCAGCGAATAATGTCGTACTGTGCTTTTCTTGGCGTACGACCTTTCTGCATTTCTCATATGAGGGCGTTCATCCGAGCTGGCGTTTTGCGCCAGATCGCGGGACGAGCCCGCGCCCACAGAGCGTGCAGCAAGGCCATCTCTTCTACCCCACCATCACCCCCATCTATTTCCCTGTGCAGCACTCGGCGCGCTGCCTAGACTCGGCTCATCCCCGCACAGGAACAGCGCCATGTCCGAGACCCTGCTCAGCGCCCGCAACCTGGCCTTCGAACTCTACGAAGTGCTCGATGCCGAGGCCCTCACCCAACGCCCACGCTTCAGCGAGCACAGCCGCGAAACCTTCGACGCTGCCCTCGCCACCGCACGCGCCATCGCCGAAAAGTACTTTGCCCCGCACAACCGCAAAGGCGACGAGAACGAACCGCGCTACGAGCACGGCGAAGCCGTGCTGATTCCCGAGGTGAAGCCCGCCGTGGACGCCTTCCTGGAGGCCGGCTTCCTCAACGCCAACCGCGATTTCGAAGCCGGCGGCATGCAACTGCCCACCCTGCTCTCGCAGGCCTGTTTCGCCCACTTCCAGGCCGCCAACGCCGGCACCACGGCCTACCCGTTCCTGACCATGGGCGCCGCCAACCTGATCGAGAACTTCGGCAGCGACGAGCAGAAGCGGCTGTTCCTGCAACCGATGATCGACGGCCGTTTCTTCGGCACCATGGCCCTCACCGAGCCTCATGCCGGCTCGTCCCTGGCCGACATCCGTACCCGTGCCGAACCCGCCGCCGACGGCAGCTACCGCCTGCGCGGCAACAAGATCTTCATCTCCGGCGGCGACCACCCGCTGGCCGAAAATATCGTCCACCTGGTGCTGGCGAAACTGCCCGACGCCCCGCCCGGGGTCAAAGGCATCTCGCTGTTCATCGTGCCGAAGTTCCTGGTCAACCCCGACGGCAGCCTCGGCCCACGCAACGACGTGCTACTGGCCGGGCTGTTCCACAAGATGGGCTGGCGCGGCACCACCTCCACCGCATTGAACTTCGGCGACCACGGCAACTGCGTCGGCTACCTGATCGGCCAGCCGCATCAGGGCCTGGCCTGTATGTTCCAGATGATGAACGAGGCGCGCATCGGTGTCGGCATGGGCGCGGTGATGCTCGGCTACGCCGGCTACCTGTACGCCCTCGACTACGCCCGCCAACGCCCGCAAGGTCGCCTGCCGGACAACAAGGACCCGGCCACCGCCGCCGTGCCGATCATCGGCCATAGCGACGTGAAGCGCATGCTGCTGGCGCAGAAAGCCTACGTCGAAGGCGCCTTCGACCTCGGTCTGTACGCCGCCCGGCTGTTCGACGACAGCCACACCGCCGCCAGCGCAGAGCAGCGCCAGCAGGCCCAGCAACTGCTCGACCTGCTGACCCCGATCGTTAAATCCTGGCCCTCGGAGTTCTGCCTCAAGGCCAACGAGCTGGCCATCCAGGTTCTCGGCGGCCATGGTTACACTCGCGAATACCCGGTAGAGCAGTACTACCGCGATAACCGCCTGAACCCGATCCACGAAGGCACCCACGGCATCCAGTCGCTCGACTTGCTTGGGCGCAAACTGGCGCAGAACGGCGGTGCCGGACTCAAGCAACTGGTACGGTTGATCGCTGGCTGCTGTGAGCGCGCGCGCCCGTTCGCCAGCCTCGATGCCCTGCGCCAGCCACTGGAACAGCTGCTGAGCCGCCTGCAGCAGGTCACCTTGGGGCTGCTCGGCGACCTGGCCCGCGGCGAGGTCAACAGCGCCCTGGCCAACTCGGCGCTGTACCTCAAGGCCTTCGGTCATTGCGTGATCGGCTGGCGCTGGCTGGAACAGGCGATTCGCGCCGAGCAGGGTCTGGCCGAAGGCAACCCGGCGGATACCGGGTTCTATCGCGGCAAACTGCAGGCGGCACGGTTTTTCCTCACCTGGGAAGTGCCGGGCTGCCATAATGAGCTCGCACTGCTCGAGGCCCGCGACGACACCTGCCTGAGCATGCACGACGAGTGGTTCTGAGGGGGAACCACCGGCACACGGAGGTTCCCGCATGTTCGATTCAACAGCCTCGCTGCGCCAGCGCTTCGCCGGCCTGCGCAGCGGCGCCGAGTTCTTTTCCCTGCGCCATGTGCAGCAGACCCACCAGCACCTCTCGGTACGCAAGAACATTGCCGAACCGCCCAGCCTGGGCCGCGACCAGGGCGCGATGCTCACCGTGCGGGTCAACGGCGTCGAGGCCTACGCGGCCACCGCCGACCTGTCCCAAGCCGGCCTGCAACGGGCGCTGGAGCAGGCCGAAGCGCTGGCCCGGCAGATTGCCCGCCATGCCCTGCTCGACCTGAGCAGCCAGCCGGTGGCCACTGACCGCGCCGACTACTGCTCGCCCAACGTCGAGCGCGAATTCCCCTCGCTGCGCGACTGCTATGCGCTGCTGAGCCAGGAGTCGGCCAGCGTGCCGAGCGACAGCCGCCTGGTGAACTGGCAGGCGAGCCTGGGCCTGAGCACGGTCGAGCAGATCTACCTGAACACTGCCGGCGCCGAGCTGCGCCAGGCCCAGCGGTTTGTCTTCCCCGGCATGAACGTCACCGCCTACGACGGCCAGGACAGCCAGAGTCGCAGCCTCGGCCGGGAGAACTTCGGCCAGCAGGGCGGCATCGATGTGCTCGAACGCTTCGGCCTGATCGGCGCCGGCGCACGGGTGGCCGAGCAGGCCCTGCAACTGCTGCTGGCACCGAACACGCCCAGCGGCGTGCGCGACCTGCTGCTGATGCCCGACCAGATGATGCTGCAGATCCACGAGTCCATCGGCCACCCGCTGGAGATGGACCGCATCCTCGGCGACGAACGCAATTACGCCGGCACCAGCTTCGTCAAAGCCGAAGATTTCGGCCACCTGCAATACGGCTCCCGCCTGCTCAACGTGACCTTCGACCCGGCGATCCCGGAAGAGCTGGCCAGCTACAGCCATGACGACGACGGTAGTGCCGCGAGCAAGCAGTTCCTGATTCGCGACGGCCTGCTGGTGCGGCCGTTGGGCGGCGCCCTGTCGCAGTTCCGCTCGGGCCTCGACGGCGTTGCCAACAGCCGCGCCTGCAGCTGGAACCGCGCGCCCATCGACCGCATGGCCAACCTCAATATCGAGCCGGGCACGCAGTCCCTCGAACAACTGATCGGTGGCATCGAGTGCGGCATCCTGATGCGCACCAACCGCTCCTGGTCGATCGACGATGCGCGTAACAAGTTCCAGTTTGGCTGCGAGTGGGGCCAACTGATCGAACACGGCGAACTCAAGGGCGTGGTGAAGAACCCCAACTACCGCGGCATTTCCTCAAGCTTCTGGCGCAACCTCAGCGCGGTCGGCGACGCCAGCACCTTCCAGGTGCTCGGCACCCCCAACTGCGGCAAGGGCGAACCCAACCAGGTGGTGCGCGTGGGCCATGCCTCGCCGGCCTGCGTGTTCAGCCAGATCGACGTATTCGGAGGAGACGCCTGATGGCCACCCCCCCACTGCAGACTTTCCAGGACCTGGTCGCCTGGCTGCGCGCGCACCTGCGCGCCAGCGAACAGTTCACCCTGAGCTACAGCGGCGAACAATCGCAGTTCATCCGCTTGAACCATGCCAAAGTCCGCCAGGCCGGCGTCGTGCTGCAGGCCGAGGCCACCCTGAAGCTGATCGACGATGGCCGCCAGGCCGACCTGCACCTGACCTTGAGCGGCGACCCGCTGGTCGACCGCGAGCGCCTGGCAGAGGCGCTGGAGCAGTTGCGGCAAACCTTGCCGCTGATCCCGCAGGACCCTTACCTGCAACTCAACGACAGCGCCTGGCACAGCCATGACGTGACCGACGCGCCGCTGCCGGACAGCGCCGACGTGCTGGCGCAGATCAGCGCGGCGGCCACTGCGCTGGACCTGGTCGGGATCTATGCCGCCGGCCCGGTGAGCCGTGGCTTTGCCAGCTCGTTCGGGGCGTTCGGCTGGCATCAGGCCAACAGCTTCAACCTCGACTGGAGCCTGTTCCACGCCAATGGCCAGGCGGTGAAGGCCACCTATGCCGGGCAGCATTGGGACGCCGACGCCTTCGCCCAGCGCATGGCGCTGGCCCGCGAACAGCTGGAGCACCTCGGCCGCCCGCTGAAAACCCTGGCCCCCGGCGAGTACCGCGCCTACCTGGCCCCGGCGGCGCTCGACGAGATCGTCGGCATGCTCAACTGGGGCGGTTTTTCGGCGCAGTCGATTGCCAGCAAGGACAGCCCGCTGCAGCGCCTGTATGGCGGCGACGGCGAGCTGAGCAGGCTGGTGAGCATGACCGAACAGGTGAGCGGTTCGTTGAGCCCGGCGTTTTCCGAGGAAGGTTATCCACGCGACGACGTACGCCTGATCGAGCAGGGCCGGGCGTGCGAGCAATTGACCAATGCGCGCAGCGCGGTGGAGTTCCAGCGCCTGGCCAACGGCGCCGAGCCGCATGAGTCGGCAACGGCGCTGAGCATGGCTGCAGGCGAGCTGGCGTTGGCCGATGTGCTGGCAGCGCTGGGCACCGGGTTGTATATCAGCAACCTCTGGTACCTGAACTATTCGGACCTGCCGGCCGCGCGGATGACCGGGCTGACGCGCTTTGCCACGTTCTGGGTCGAGGACGGGCAGATTCGCGCACCGGTGAGCACCATGCGCTTCGACGACAGTGTCTACAGCTTACTTGGCAGCCAGCTGGAAGCGCTGACCCAGGCGCGGGAGCTGATCCTCTCCACCAGTACCTATGGGCAACGGCAAACCCGTTCGAGCCATCTGCCGGGGGCGTTGGTCAAACGCCTGACTTTGACATTGTGATGGTCGTTATCGCGGGCTTGTCCCGCGATAAGGCCCTAAAGGACAGCCCAATGCCGACCCGCCCGCCGCTGGACCCCGTCACCGCCCGCTGGATCCCCTGGGTGGTGGCCATCGCCTTCTTCATGCAATCGCTCGATGGCACCATCCTCAATACCGCACTGCCGGCCATGGCCCGCGACCTCGCGGAAAACCCGCTGCGCATGCAGTCGGTGATCGTCGCCTACATGCTCACCGTGGCCCTGCTGATCCCCGCCTCCGGCTGGATCGCCGACCGCTTCGGCACCAAACGGATCTTCTTCGGCGCTATTTTGCTGTTCAGTTTCGGCTCGCTGCTCTGCGCCCTCGCCGACAGCCTCGGCATGCTGGTCGGCGCCCGGGTCGTCCAGGGCCTGGGCGGCGCGCTGATGCTGCCGGTCGGACGCCTGGTGGTGCTGCGCGCCTACCCGCGCTCGGAGCTGGTGCGGATCATGAGCTTCATCACCATTCCCGGCCTGCTCGGCCCGCTGCTGGGGCCGACACTCGGCGGCTGGCTGGTGGAGTTCCTCAGCTGGCACTGGATCTTCCTGCTCAACCTGCCGGTCGGCGCCATCGGCTGCTACGCGGTGTGGAAGTTCATCCCCGACCTGCGCGGCTCGGAACGCACGCCGTTCGACGGTATCGGCTTCGTTCTGTTCGGCGCGGCCATGGTGCTGATCACCATTGCCATGGAAGGCCTGGGCGAACTGCACCTGCCGCACCTGCGGGTGATGCTGCTGCTGTTCGCTGGCATGGCCTGCCTGGCCGCCTACTGGCTGCGTGCCGGCAGCATCGACGACCCGCTGTTCTCGCCACGGCTGTTCCGCACCCGCACCTTTTCGGTGGGCATTCTCGGCAACCTGTTCGCCCGCCTCGGTAGCGGCGCCCTGCCGTTTCTGGTGCCGTTGCTGCTGCAGGTGGCGCTGGGCTACTCGCCGTCGCAGGCGGGCATGAGCATGATCCCGCTGGCGGCCTCGGCGATGCTCGCCAAGTCCATCGCCCGGCCGCTGATCGAGCGGTTCGGCTACCGCATCATCCTCACCGGCAACACCCTGCTGCTGGGCCTGTTGCTGTGCAGCATGGGCCTGGTCAACGAGCACACGCCCTACCCGCTGCTGCTGCTGATGCTGGGCCTGCTCGGCGCGGTCAACTCGATGCAGTTCACGGCGATGAACACCGTGACCCTGATCGACCTCGACGACCACAGCGCCAGCAGCGGCAACAGCCTGCTCTCGGTGGTCGCGCAATTGTCCCTGAGCCTTGGCGTGGCCTGCGCCGGCGCACTGCTCGGCGGCTTCACCGCGGCCGGCAGCGCCGACGGCGTGGAAACCACCCTGGGCGCGTTCCAACTGACCTTCCTGACCATCGGCGTGATGTCGATGCTGGCGGCGGCGATCTTCGTTCAGTTGGCGAGGACGGACGGAAGGCGTGCCCCTCGTCCGGAACCGGAACTGGAGCCTTAGGGCTAATGGCCACGAGGCTGGTACACTGCGCGACATTTTGTTTTGCAGGCCCGCCTCGTGACCACCATTGCCACTGCCTTCGCCACCTTGCCGCTGTCCGCCGCCATGCTGGCCAACCTGGACGCCCTCGGCTACGCCCAGATGACCCCGATCCAGGCCCAGAGCCTGCCGGTCATCCTCAAGGGCATGGACCTGATTGCCCAGGCCAAGACCGGTAGCGGCAAAACCGCCGCCTTCGGCATCGGCCTGCTCAACCCGATCAACCCGCGCTACTTCGGCTGCCAGGCGCTGGTGCTGTGCCCAACCCGCGAGCTGGCCGACCAGGTGGCCAAAGAGCTGCGCCGACTGGCCCGTGCCGAGGACAACATCAAGATCCTGACCCTCTGCGGCGGTGTCTCCCTCGGCCCGCAGATCGCTTCGCTGGAGCACGGCGCGCACATCATCGTCGGCACCCCGGGCCGCGTGCAGCAGCACCTGAGCAAGGGCACCCTGGTACTCGACGGGCTCAATACCCTGGTGCTCGACGAAGCCGACCGGATGCTCGACATGGGCTTCTACGACGCCATCGCCGACATCATCGGGCAGACCCCGGAACGGCGCCAGACCCTGCTGTTCTCCGCCACCTACCCGAGCGGGATCAAGCAGCTGTCGGCCGCGTTCATGCGCAACCCGCAGCAGGTCAAGGTCGAGGCGCTGCACGCCGACAGCCAGATCGAACAGCGCTTCTACGAGATCGACCCGGAGCAGCGCATGGAAGCGGTCACCCGCGTGCTCGGGCACTTCCGTCCGCAGTCGTGCGTGGCGTTCTGCTTCACCAAGCAGCAGTGCCAGGAACTGGTCGAACACCTCAAGGCCAAGGGCATTGCTGCCGACGCACTGCACGGCGACCTGGAACAGCGTGATCGCGACCAGGTACTGACCCTGTTCGCCAACCGCAGCCTGTCGGTGCTGGTGGCTACCGATGTGGCCGCGCGCGGGCTGGATATCGATGCGCTGGACATGGTGATCAACGTCGAGCTGGCGCGCGATTCGGAAATTCACGTGCACCGCGTCGGCCGTACCGGCCGGGCGGGCGAAAAGGGCCTGGCAGTCAGCCTGGTAGCGCCGTCCGAGGGCCACCGTGCCCAGGCCATCGAAGTGATGCAGAAAGCACCGCTGCGCTGGGAGCAGCTCGACAGCCTGAAAGACCAGGGCGGCGCCCCACTGGTGCCACTGATGAGCACCCTGTGCATCGGCGCCGGGCGCAAGGACAAACTGCGCCCGGGCGACATTCTCGGTGCCCTGACCGGTGACGCCGGGATCCCCGGCACCCAGGTCGGCAAGATCGCGATCTTCGACTTCCAGGCATTCGTTGCCGTGGAGCGCGGGATCGTCAAGCAGGCGCTGCAACGGCTGAACAGCGGCAAGATCAAGGGACGCTCGTTGCGCGTGCGGATCGTCTGAGTGCTCTAGCACTCTTGCCGACCTCATCGCGGGACGAGCCCGCTCCCCCCTGTGGGAGCGGGCTCGTCC
>NZ_QETK01000015.1 GCF_003105155.1 Pseudomonas sp. SDI
AAGCATCGCGGGACGAGCCCGCTCCCACAGGGTTATCACTGAACTCAAGGGCAGTGAAGAACCTTGTGGGAGCGGGCTCGTCCCGCGATAGGGCTTAGGCGATCTTCTTCAAGCCCAGCTTTTTCAGCTCTTCATCGCGCAGTTCACGGCGCAGGATCTTGCCGACGTTGGTGGTCGGCAGTGCCTCGCGGAACTCGACGAAACGCGGCACCTTGTAGCCAGTGACATTGGCGCGCATGTGCTCCATCACCTGCTCCTTGGTCAGCGTCGTGCCCGGCTTGGCGACGATGAACAGCTTGATCACTTCACCCGACTTCTCGTCCGGCACACCGATCGCTGCGCACTGCAATACCCCCGGCAAGGTCGCCAGCACGTCTTCCAGCTCGTTCGGGTAGACGTTGAAGCCAGACACCAGGATCATGTCCTTCTTGCGATCGACGATACGCATGTAGCCGTCCGGCTGGATCAGCGCGATATCGCCAGTCTTCAGCCAGCCATCGGCGTCGAGGATCTCGGCGGTAGCGTCTTCACGCTGCCAGTACCCCTTCATCACCTGCGGGCCCTTGATGCACAGCTCGCCGACTTCGCCCAGGGCCAGTTCCTGGCCTTCGTCGTTGATCACCTTGCACAGTGTCGACGGCATCGGAATACCGATGGTGCCGACCTGGATCTGCTGCGCCGGGTTCACCGAAGCAACCGGGCTGGTTTCGGTCATGCCGTAGCCTTCGCAGATCGCGCAACCGGTCACCGCTTTCCAGCGCTCGGCCACCGACGACTGCAAGGCCATGCCACCGGACACGGTCATTTTCAGCGCGCTGAAGTCCAGTGTGCGGAAGCCCTCGTTGTTGCACAGGGCAACGAACAATGTGTTCAGGCCCACAAAACCACTGAACTTCCACTTCGACAGTTCCTTGACCATCGCCGGCAAGTCGCGCGGGTTGCTGATCAGGATGTTATGGCTACCGATCAGCATCATGGCCATGCAATGGAAGGTGAAGGCATAGATGTGGTACAGCGGCAACGGAGTAATGAGGATCTCGCAACCTTCATTGAGGTTGGAGCCCATCAGCGCCTTGCATTGCAACATGTTGGCGATCAGGTTGCGGTGCGTGAGCATTGCGCCCTTGGCCACCCCGGTAGTGCCGCCGGTATATTGCAGCACAGCGACGTCGTTGCTGTTCGGGGCAACTTCCTTCACCGTCTTGCCACGCCCCTGACTCAAGGCGTGGTTGAACTTCACGGCCTTGGGCAAGTGGTAGGCAGGGACCATTTTCTTCACGTACTTGATCACGCTATTGATCAGTACGCGCTTCAGCGCTGGCAACAGGTCGGCCACTTCGGTGACAATGACGTGTTTGACCTGGGTCTTGGGCACCACCTTTTCCGCCAGGTGCGCCATGTTCGCCAGACACACCAGGGCCTTGACCCCGGCGTCGTTGAACTGATGCTCCATTTCCCGCGCGGTATACAACGGGTTGGTGTTGACCACGATCAGCCCGGCGCGCATGGCACCGAACACGGCAACCGGGTATTGCAGCACGTTGGGCAGTTGCACGGCGATGCGATCACCCGGCTGCAGGTCGGTATGTTGCTGCAGGTAGGCAGCAAAGTGACCGGACAGCTCGTAGAGTTCGCCGTAAGTAAGGGTCTTGCCCAGGTTGCTGAATGCCGGTTTATCGGCGAATCGCTGGCAGGACTGCTTCAATACCGCTTGAATATTCGGATACTCATCAGGATTGATTTGCGAGGCAATCCCAGCTGGGTACTTATCCTTCCAAAAGTTTTCGATCATGGAAGCCCACTCCTCCAGCAACAGCGAATTCTTCACCGCAGTCGATGCGATTATTATTGATATGTGATTACGGTTTATTGCAAACCGAATAATCAGAAGCGGGCCGAGAGTAGCAGCTTTGCCAAGGGTCGCCTAGAGCTAAAGCGGCCCAGATAGTCACAAAAGTGACTCATGAAAAATCAGTAGTCATTTTTAGAGCAAAGATACTAAAACCCGAAATCAAGAACATCGCGGGACGCGTCGTCCCGCAATGGCCGCCCCACAAGATTCAAGCGATATCGCGCAGCTCCCGCCGCAGGATCTTGCCCACCGGCGTCATCGGTAGCGAGTCGCGCAGCACGATGTGCTTGGGCACCTTGTAGCCGGTGAAGTTGGCCTTGCAGTAGGCCTTCAACTCTTCCACGCTCACCCCGCTCTCACGCGGCACCACAAACAGTTTCACCGCCTCGCCGGAACGATCGTCCGGCACGCCGATGGCCGCGCAGCTGGCCACCTTCGGGTGCGCCATGACCACGTCTTCGATCTCGTTGGGGTACACGTTGAAACCGGAGACGATGATCATGTCCTTCTTGCGGTCGACAATCCGGGTGAAGCCGTCCGGGTCGATCACGGCGATGTCGCCGGTCTTGAACCAGCCCTCTTCGTCCTTGGCCTCGGCGGTAGCATCCGGCCGTTGCCAGTAGCCCTTCATCACCTGCGGGCCCTTGATGCACAGCTCGCCACGCTCGCCCAGCGGCATTTCGTGGCCTTCGTCGTCGATGACCTTGAACGCCGTACCCGGCACCGGAATCCCCACGGTGCCCAGGCGCGCCAGCTGGCCATACGGGTTGGTACTGGCCACCGGCGACGTCTCGGTCAGGCCGTAGCCTTCGACGATGCGGCAACCGGTCATGCTTTCCCAGCGCTCGGCCGTGGCCTTGACCAGCGCGGTGCCGCCGGAGTTGGTGACTTTCAGCGCAGAGAAGTCGAGGTCCTTGAACGCCGGGTTGTCCATCAACGCGACAAACAGCGTATTGAGCCCGAGCAGTGCCGAGAAGCGCCACTTCTTCAGCTCCTTGACGAAGCCGGCGATGTCCCGCGGGTTGGTGATCAGCACGTTGTGGTTGCCGGTCACCATCATGCACATGCAGTTCGCCGTGAACGCATAGATGTGGTACAGCGGCAGCGGCGCAATCATCACCTCCTGGCCTTCCTTGAGCAGCTTTTGTCCATCGGCGCCGATCTGCGAGAAGCACGCCAGCACCTGCAGCATGTTCGCCACCAGGTTGCCGTGGGTAAGCATCGCGCCCTTGGCCAGGCCGGTGGTGCCGCCGGTGTATTGCAGTACGGCAACGTCGTCGAGACCGACCTGCACCGGCTTGAGCGCATGCCCGCGACCGCGGCTCAAGGCGGCCTTGAACGGCACCGCCTGTGGCAGCGAATAGGCCGGAACCATCTTCTTTACTTTGGCAACGATGGTGTTGACCAGCCAGCCCTTGGCGCTCGGCAGCATGTCACCCATCTTCGCTTCGATGAGGAAATCGATACCGGTGTCGGGCAGCACTTCCTGCACCAGCTTGCCGAACACGTTCAGGTACACCAGCGCGCGCGCACCGGAATCCTTGAACTGGTGACGCATCTCGCGGGCGGTGTACAGCGGGTTGGTGTTGACCACGATCAGCCCGGCGCGCAAGGCACCGAACACGGCAATCGGGTACTGCAGCACGTTGGGCATCTGCACCGCGATGCGCTCGCCGGGCACCAGGTCGGTGTGCTGCTGCAGGTAGCCAGCAAACGCAGCGGAATAGCGGTCGAGCTCGGCGTAGGTGATGGTCACGCCCAGGTTGCTGAAGGCCGGCCGGTCGGCGAACTTCTTACAGGAGCGCTCGAACACCTCTAGGATCGACTTGTAGGTGGTCATGTCGATCTGTGAAGGAACACCCGTAGGGCGTTTGTCGTTCCAGAAATCAGCGTGCATTTATTGTTGTCCTTATTCCTGACCGGTGCGGGCCGAATTGCCTACATGCAAAACGGATATTCTGCCGACGTTAGCAGCTCTGCCGCAGGTGGCAAATACGCCAAGCGCTGTCATTAACATTGTGAATCTAATTGCCGTGGATCCTGCGATCCGCCAGATGGGTTATACACTCAGACGTCAACGACTTGCGCACAGGGACCCGCCATGCATCACGACGCGTTCTGGCTACCGGCCAGCCACCATTGCAGCCTGTATGTCTATCAATGGTTGCCGGACACGCCGATCAAGGCGGTGGTGCTGATCGCCCACGGCATGGCCGAGCATGCCGGCCGCTACCAGCGCCTGGGCCAGGCACTGGCTGCGGCAGGCTATGCAGTGTATGCCCACGACCAACGCGGCCATGGCCGCAGTGCCGAGCTGGGCAGCCGCGGCCTGTTCGCCAGCCACGACGGCTGGACCCACGTGGTCAACGACCTCGGCCTGCTCAGTCAGCACATCGGCCAGCAACACCCCGGTGCAGCGCTGTTCCTGCTCGGCCATAGCATGGGCAGCTACATCGCCCAGGCCTACCTGCTGCACCACAGCGCCAGCCTGCACGGCGCCATTCTCAGCGGTTCGAACTTCCAGCCGCCGGCGCTGTACCGCGCCGCCTGCCTGATCGCCCGCTTCGAAGCCTGGCGCCAGGGCCCGAACGGGCACAGCGCGTTGATCGAGTGGCTGTCGTTCGGCTCGTTCAACAAGGCCTTCAAGCCCAACCGCACGGCGTTCGACTGGCTCAGCCGCGACCCGGCCGAAGTCGACAAGTATGTCGCCGACCCGTTGTGCGGCTTTCGCTGCAGCAACCGCCTGTGGATCGACCTGCTGATGGGCCTGGAGCAGATCAGCCAGCCACGCCAGCTGGCGCAGATCGATCCGAACCTGCCGATTCTGGTGATGGGCGGCGAATGTGATCCGGTCAGTGCCGGCAAGCGTCTGAAGGATCTGGCCGGTGCTCTGCACCAGGCCGGTAACCAGCATGTGCAGCTCAAGCTCTACCCGCAGGCGCGGCATGAACTGCTCAACGAAACCAACCGCGACGAAGTGACCGCCGAGCTGATCGCCTGGCTCGATCGGGCCCTGAGCCAGGGCCGGCCGGCGCGCAGCGAGTGATACACTGACGCCCCGTCGCGAATCGAAGGAAGCCCCACGCATGACCCAGGTCACCAACACGCCGTACGAAGCCCTCGAAGTCGGCCAGACCGCCAGCTTCAGCAAGACCGTCGAAGAACGTGATATCCAGCTGTTCGCTGCCATGTCCGGTGACCACAACCCGGTACACCTGGACGCCGAATTCGCGGCCAAGAGCATGTTCAAGGAGCGCATCGCCCATGGCATGTTCAGTGGCGCGCTGATCAGCGCTGCCGTGGCTTGCGAACTGCCTGGCCCCGGCACCATCTACCTGGGCCAGCAGATGAGTTTCCAGAAGCCGGTGAAAATCGGCGACACCCTGACCGTGCGCCTGGAAATCCTCGAGAAACTGCCAAAATTCCGCGTGCGCATCGCCACCCGCGTGTTTAACCAGAACGACGAACTGGTGGTCGATGGCGAAGCCGAGATCCTCGCCCCGCGCAAACAGCAAACCGTCGACCTGGTGAGCCCGCCAGCAATCACCATCGGCTGATCAGCCCAGCTCGCGCAGGCGGCGTTCGATAAAGCGCCGCACGGGCGCTGCAACGGGCAGCACAACGGCGATGGTGGCTTGCAGGCAGATCAGGTTTGCCGTGCTCGTCGTCACAGCGGCATCTCACACTCCGGGGTGGTCATGCCGTGCGGCGCCCAGCCCTGTGTGCAAACGACTCATTGTTGTGTTCTCTCTCGTCGCAGGGTTGCAGTTTGCGGATCGGGCGAAACCCGGCTCGTCGCTGGCCTGCACCTGCCACGGCGCCCTCCCGAACACCATCGGCCCCGGGCAGTAGTCGAAGCAGATTTTTCAATCCGCGAGGCAGGCGGCCTTGCCCGACGACCGCTGCCAATGGTCGAACGGAGTCGATGTCACTTCGGCATCAGCGGCACCCAGATTTCTACCCTGCCGCACTTGGACTGCGGATCGAAATCGCCCCCATAGCGCTCGAACTCGGGGGCGTCGGCGGCCTGCTCGCCCGAGGCCGGATACCAGTGTTTCCAGATTTTCTCGAAGGTGTGGCCGATCTTTTCCACCTGACCATGGTGCTCGAACACCGCGTAGCGTTGGCCAGCCAGCTTGAACCAGCGGTATTGCTCGGGCAGTTGGGAAATACTGCCTACCTCGACGCCGGCGATGTACTCAAAACCGCCCTTTTGGTCCGGGTTGCAGCACAGGCCATAGGTTTCCTTGCCGATCCGCCCGGGAACAGTGTCGATATCCTTGGCAAACCGTTGCCAGAGCGCCGGAATGCCCTGCTTGGCCTGTACCGTATAGCGTTCGCCCAACCCGGCGATGATAAAGGCCGGGGCTTCTACTACGCGTACCGGTTCGATGCCGGTGTCCTTGGTGGTCAACATATCCATGCCTCGAAAGGGAAATCGACGAGCAGCCAGCGTGGCGCCCTGCGCGCATCAGCATAAGCGTCTGCCCGGCTAGCGTAGCCGCATTGTCCGGCGCTAGGAACGGCCGTTTCCGCTGTATTGGCCAGCCCATCACACATGAAAAGAGCCCCTTGCGGAGCTCTTGGCGACTTACTTGGGAAGAAACTGGGCGTGGTCACCTTTTGCGTGTTTGGCCTGGCGTTTTTCCTTGGCGGTGTGGACCGGTTTCTTCTTCACAGCTTTCTTCGCATTAAGACCTTTCATGACAGGCCCTCCGCTGAGCGACACCTGCTTGCCGGTGACCGAGTAATTATAGACCCGCAACGGCGGCCGGCGCGGCGAGGATGAATTCGCGATAGCCGGAGACGATCACATACACCGCGAAGTAGCAGAAGATCGCCGCCGAGGCCAGGTACGACCAGGTCAGCAGGCGGTCGCCAAGCAGCCGGCCGCCGTGGCTGGCGACAAAGCACAGGGTAAAGCACCAGGCCAGGCCGGCGGCGAAGAAGCCGCTGAGAAACAACCCCGCCTCCAGCGTGCTGCCACCGCCGGAACGCGAGATCAGCACACCGCCAACCGCGGCGAACCAGAGAATCGCGCTGGGCGAGGACATGGCCAGGAAGATCCCCCGCAGGAACTCGCGCCACGGCGACTCACGCACCACCTGCACGTCGGCATCCAGGTGCGCGTTGCCGCGCCAGGCGGCGAGCAGCATCTTGATCGCGAACCCTACCAGCAACAACGAACCGCCGATCCACAGTACCCAGCGCACGCTGGTGAACTGCAACAACACGCTCATCCCGGCCAGCGCTGCCAGCGCATAGACCAGGTCGCCGACGCAGGTGCCCAGGCCAAGCCAGAAGCCTTGCCAGAAACCGCGTTGCATGGCCAGGGTGATCATGGCGATGTTGGCGATGCCGATATCCAGGCACAGCGACAGGCTTAGCAGAAATCCATTTGAAAAGGGCATGGGCACTCGACTATCGGCAATTGAAGGCAGGCGCCATTAAAGCGGATTTGTCAGGCGCTGTATTGGGAGAAATCGCACTGCCTCACGCCTGCGCGGCGCTGCCTCTCACCCCCCTGCCAGCACTTGCGCATAGCGCTCTCGGTCGACATTTGCCCCACTGAGGATCACCGCCACCTTGCGCCCCTGCTGGCGTTCGCGCTCCTGCAGCAAGGCGGCCAACCCAGCGGCACCAGCGCCTTCGGCGGTGTTGTGGGTGTCCTCGTGGTAGATGCGCATGGCATGGGCGATTTCGCCGTCGTTTACCCGCACGATGCGCGCCGCGCCCTGACGAATGATCTCGAATGCTTCCGGCATCGGTATCCGGCAGGCCATGCCATCGGCAAAGGTGTTAGCGGTTTCGGTGGTCACGATATGCCCGGCCGCAAGGCTTTGCGCAAAGGCATCGGCCTCGGTCGAGACGACGCCGACGATCTCGGTGTTCAGGCCCAGCAAGTTGCGCGCCTGGATCAGGCCGCAGATGCCCGAACCCATGCCGATCGGCACGTACACGCATTCCAGCGCGGATACCGCCTCGAACAGCTCCAGGGCGTAGGTGGCGACGCCGCGAATCAGGTCCGGGTGAAACGAGGGGACCATCTCGTAACCATTGACCTCGGCCAGTCGCGCCGCCTCGCCGCGGGCCAGATCGAAGTCGGCGCCATACTCGACCAACTGTGCGCCCTGCGCGCGCATCGCGGCGTTCTTCTCCCGCGAGTTGCCCTCCGGCACCACGATGATGATCGGCAACCCGGCTGCCCGTGCCGCCAGCGCCAGGCTCTGGCCATGGTTGCCACGGGTAGCGGTGACCAGCCCGCGCACTTGCGGCGCCCGGGCCAACAGCGCCTGCACGTACAACAGGCCGCCGCGCACCTTGAAGGCGCCGGTCGGCGCATGGTTCTCGTGCTTGACCCAGACCTCGGCGCCGACCCGTTCGGCCAGGCGCGGCCAGGCGTACTGCGGTGTAGCCGGAACAACGGCGCGAACCTGACGGGCAGCATCGCGCAAAGCAGGCAGATCGAACATGGGGCAGCTCCAGGGTGGGAAGTTGACCTGATCCTAGTCGCCACGCATTGTATGGGTACATTCTTATATTGCATGGCCAACAATAAATGTGGACCCCCACCCTCCCCGCCAACGACCAACCGCGCTACCTGGCGCTGGTAGAGGCCATTGCCGCAGCCATCGAGAGCGGCGCGCTGAAGGTTGGCGAGCGCCTGCCGCCACAGCGGCGCCTGGCCTGGAACCTCGGTCTCAACCCGAGCACCACCCAGCAGGCGTACCGCGAGGCGGCGGCGCGGCATCTGGTGGCTGGCGAGGTTGGCCGTGGTACGTACGTGCTGGCCGGGAGCAAGGAGGCCACACTGTTCCGTCTCAAGCAGCGCGACACACAGCCGGCGTTGATCGACCTTTCGACCAACGTGCCGGTGGTCGATCCGGCCCGCGAGGACATCGAACGCGCCTTGCAGGCCCTGCTCGACAACCGTCAGGGCCAGCACCTGGAGCACTACCTGAATGCCGAACAATTACTGCTCGGCCGCTTGCACGGCGCCGCCTGGCTGAACCGCCGAGGCCTGCAGTTGAGCGCACAGCAGGTGCTGCTGTGCAGCGGTGCCCAGCAGGGGCTGTTCAGTGTGCTGCTGTCGTTCTGCCAGGCCGGCGATGCGGTGATGGTCGAGGCGCTGACGGCACCGGGCATCAAGGCGGCGTGCCGGCAACTGCGCCTGCCGCTGCATGGCGTGGCGCTGGACGCCGACGGCATTCGCCCGGAGGATCTCGACCGGGTGGCCCGCGCCAGCGGCGCACGCGTAGTGGTGCTGACGCCAACGCTACACAACCCGACCGGCGCCTGCATGAGTGCCGCGCGGCGCGAGGCGATTGCCGAGGTGGTCGCGCAGCATGACCTGTTGCTGATCGAGGACGATGTATACGGCGCCCTGACGGACCATCCACCGCTGCTGCCGTTGCTCGCTGGACGGGGCTTGCTGGTGAGCAGCTTGTCGAAAACCGTAGCGGCGGGCTTGCGCCTGGGCTGGATTGCCGGCGAGACGGCGCTGCTGGAACGCATCGACCCGCATGCGCAGGCGACGCACTGGTCGGTGTCGCCGCTGAACCTGCAGATCGCCTGCACGTGGATTGCCGACGGTACGGCGGCGCGCCGGCTGGCCTGGCAGCGCGAGGAAACCCGGCAACGCTGGCGCCTGGCGCAGCGGATACTGGGGGATCGCCTGCTCGGCCACGGCGAGCCTTCGCCACATGCCTGGGTACAGGGGCAGCGCGCCGGCGCGGAACTGGCGCGGGCGTGTCGCGAGCAACAGGTGGAGGTGGTGCCGGCGGAGGTATTTTCGGTGAAGCAGGGCGATGTCTCGGCGATCCGCCTGAGCCTGTCGGCGGCACGTAGCCGGGCGGAATTGAAACAGGCGCTGGAGCGTGTGGCCGCCGTGTGCCGCTGAACGCTCGTCGCCGTACATATCTAGCGCCGGGCCTTCGCCCCGGGACTTTCTAATGACGCGTCTTCACTTCCCGCACGGACTCGCCCAATGGAAACGCCCTCGCCCGCCCTGTCCCTCCGCCGCCACTTCCCCCTGTCGCCGCTCCCCGCCTACTCTCTGCGCGACGAAAGCCTGGCGCTGAGCGCCAGCCAGCGCAGTAATGAAAGCCGCCGCCAGCTGCACAACCTGGTCGCCGAAACGCCAGCCGAACACCGCCAGGCCTACTGGACCGCCAGGGCGCCACACACGCCCTGGTCGCGCCTGCAACTGGCTGGCCATCTCTACAGCAACCACCTCGAAGCCAGTGCCCAACTGGCTTACGCCACCGCTGCCCTGCCCGCCAGCCAATGTGAACCGGTGCTGGCACTGACCAGCCCCACTACCGAACCCGCCACCTCTGCACCAGCCGCCTATGCGGTGCTGCTGAAACTGGACGACGATACGAAGGTCAGGCTCACCGGCGCACTGGCAATCAGTAGCACGCCCCAGGGCGGATACCTGCTGTATCTGCCGGGAGAACTGCCAGCCCTTCGCGCGTTCGGCGATATCACTGCACTGGGCGATTACCTGAAGGAACGCTTGCAACGGTTCTGGCCATGGGTCGATCCTGCGCGGCTGGACAGCAGCCGCTGCCGGCTGGCGGTAGACCCCGCGCCGCTGCAAAACAGTATGAAGGTATGGATCGCCGACCTGCTTGAGCATCAGGCCCGCACCCCGACCTTCGATCTCGCCCAATACAGCCAGAGCCTGTTCAGCCAGACGCCTGCCCTGCCGGGTATCCGCCCGGAAATAGCCGCTGCGGCCAACCTGAACAGTTTCGGCAACCTGGACCTGGAAGCCCCTCTGAGCACGCGCTGGGCAGCCCTCAGGCACCAGGTCGAGGCCCTCGAAGCAAACCGTCATCAAGCCCAGCCCCTACGCGTCGCGCTGGCGAAGCTGGAGGCCGCGCACAGCGCGGCCAGCACCGCTATCGACGCGCTGCTCACGGCCAGCGCTCCCGCGGACCTGTTCAACCTGCGCAGCAACAAGGAAGGTCACCTGACCGCGCTCCAGCAAGCCCGTAGCGAAGGCTTGCGCGCCGAGTTCAGCATTCAGCACCTGCTTGGACTGATCGACGACAACGAGCAGCGGCTGTGCGCAGTGCTCGACGACTCGGGCATGGCCAACATCGCCGTCGCCTCGAACCTGAGCCTGGTCCTGGCGCACGGCGAGCAGGCTGGCAGCCAGCAGGAGATCTTCGGTGCGATGCTCATCAGCCCAGGCCAGGCCTTGCCTGCCGACACCACGGGCGTCCTGCTGTACCTGCCCGGAACCGGCGGCGGGCTGCAACGGTTTGCCAGCCGTCGGGAGATGGAGCAGAGCTTGTTCATGACCACCAGCAGCGACCCGGCCCTGACCCTGGCCTATTCGCACATTCCGGGCGAAGCGACGGACTACGGCGTGCAGGCCCAGTTGCATCGGATCGAGCAACAAGCCGTGGCATTGACGCACAGGCCCGCGGCGGAGCACGACGCTGCCTTGCCGAAACTGCTCGAACAGGCCCGCCACAGCCTCCAGGTCCCCCTGCCAAGCGCCCGGCGTGCGGCCCTTGAGCTGATCGAAGAGCAACGGCAAACCGAGCTCCTGGCGGATCAGTTGCCCGAATGGCTGAAAAAACTCGATACCCCAGGCCGCGAACGCCTGCGCGACCTCATCCACGCCTACATCGCCGCCATGCACCGTTCGCAGGCACTGCTGGATCGCGACCTGGCCCCGCGTGAAGCGTTCGTGGACAAACGGCTACAACAACAAATGCAACAGGATTTCGCACTGCAGCACAGCGCAGCGGTCAGCCTGGACCTGCCGGAAAAGGTCGAGTTCAAACGCGAGCTGATCATCGGCGCCGGGGTCCCCGGCGCGCCTTACCGCGAAGTGCCGTATCCGAGCAAAGCGCGCAGCCAGGTCTCGCTGACCGAGATGGCGTTGAACAACCTCGACGACGCCCTCAGGCAGCGCCTTGCGTTCATGCACGTCAATATCGAGACCGACCACCCCGAGGACCGCCAGGCGCTGCTGACGGGCATCGACAAGGACTGGCTGGTGCGGACCCTGCCTCGGCTGGATGCCGCCGGGGCCTATGAACAGCACCTGCGTGCCGCGTTCATGGGCGCCCCCGATGAATCGCCCTACGCCAATGCCTACCGCCGCGAATGCCTCAGCGAACCGCTGCGCCTGATGCTGCAACTGCAAAACGAGGTGGCGCGCCAGCAACGGAACATCGACGACAGTGCCTGGCGCATCGTCGATATTGCTATCGATGCCAGCACCGCAGACGCCTGGCGAGCCGACGGTCACGACATCGTCCTGCATGCCGCCGTCCTCAGGAGCGGTGGCAAAGCGGCCCAGGAGCCAGGTGTAACGCTGAGCGGGATTACCTTTATCCACGACCGCAACAGCCAGCAAACAGTGCTCTACCTACCCGACGCCCCCGACGGCAACCACCTGCGCGCCTATGTCAGCCTGGAGGCGGCGCGCCTTGGCCTGTTCCGTCTGAGCCTGAACCACAACCTGCGCGACTACCTGGCCGAACGCGCCCTGCTGGGCTCCCCGCAAGCGCATGCCGCCCGCCTCGACCAGGCCCACCTGAACCACTTCGACCGCATCATCGCGGTGGGCACATCATGGCCCGCTACCACTTCGCTGGCCGTTCACCTGCTCGACGCCAACATGGGCTGCCGGATCGAAGCCCACCGGCAGACGTCGCGGTCTTCCTACGCGCTGTACATGGAACGGTTCGCGCTGAAAAGCGACAGTGTGTTCAATTACGTGAGAATGGCGATCGGCATGGTGCCCTTCGTCGGCACTGTGCTGGCCCTCCATAATGCCTGGACTAGCGCCAACAAAGCTGTGACCGCGATCCGCGACGGCGATCTGGGCACCAGCCTCGCGCAGCTCGAGTCGGTGCTGTTGTCGCTGATCGACGCCTTCATGGACCTCGCGCCCGGCCTTGTCATCGCGCCCCCTGCTCGCCAACGCCAGGTGAGCCGCTTGCTTAGCGGCGTGACCCGACGCCAGCCACGCAAACCGGGCCATGCCTTCCAGGCACTGCGTTCGTTCGCCGGCTACGAGTACACCGGCGATATACAGCTGGCTGGCATTACCCCTGGCACCGTCGGGCTTTACCGCAACATCTACCGCCATCCCAAGGGTAACTTCATCGTCAGCATGGGCCGGATCTACCAGGTCGACCTGAGCGAAGCACCACGGACCTGGCGCCTTTACGGTACGGCGAGCAAGACCTACAAGCAGCCCATCGCCCTCGACGAGTTTGGCGAGTGGGCCACTCATGGGCAACTCTACGGCACCCTGATCAAGGGCGGCCTGGCCGGAGGCGGCAATCTGCTCGGACGCCTGGCCGACGGCCTGGAGCCGGTCTGGCCGAACATGATCCGCGAGTACCTGCCACGTTGGTGGGTCGACCGGATCTATCGTCGGCGCGATCAGTTGAAAAGCAGCCTCGACTCGCTCTACCAGAGAATCGAACAACAGGACGTGCGCGCGCAAGATAGCTTCGAGGTGTTCAATACCTCGAAACAGACCCCGGCACCGACTCGCAGCCTAGAGGCGCACCGGGTCGCCACCCTGGCGGCAGACCAGGCCAGCCTGCAACAACTGGAGCTGTGCAAGAAAGCAGCCCGCCAGCTCGAGGAACTGCTGACGCTGACCTCCGGCAACCGCCGCCAGCAACTGGGCGAAGCGCTCAGCGAGGTCTGCACCAAGATCACCCTCAACCTGCAGAACCGTACAGTGCTCAATACATCCCGACAGCTGGATATGCTGGACGAGCTTGCCCAGGCGGTCGCCAGCCCGGCCAGTACGGTCGACTTCAGCCGCCTGGCACGGATCAAGCAGTTGCGCATCCAGTTACTGGGGCACATCGACGAAGCACGCGACCTGCTGGACGACATGCTGGCGTGGAGCCGACGGATTACCAAAGCCGCGCACAAAAGGGAAATCGGCAGCGACGTACTGGACGCCATTGCACGCGTACCGGCACACACGACCACGCTCATGCGCACCAGCCAGCTGTTGCGCATCATCCTGCGCTATGACGGCTCACCGAGCATCGAATGGTTGCTACTGGCTGCCGAAGTCAGGCCAATGCTCAGCGTCGGCGACCGGACACTGGCCAGCCTGCTCGGCCTGAGCACCGCCAGCTTCACCCAGCGCCAGCATAAGCTGCTGCTCCAGCAGGCCAGCGCGTTCCTCGAACAGCTGCAAAACCACCTCAAGAGCTGGCAGTTACGTTATCCGCAACTGATCGATGTGCCGCATGCCGAACGCCTGCACCAGCATTTGGACGAAATCCTGACATTCAACAAACGTGCGCCCGAGCCAGCGCCGCCGCGCAGACCGGTAGCGAGCAAGCAGCCGCCACGGGTATTCGAAACCGAAGATGGCACCCTGCTGATCGGTGACGAGCAGGCCGCGACCGCCCGCACACCGCGACGCTTCACCATCACTGGTGCAGGTGGGCATACCGAAATCTACGAGCAACAGGCCGGAGGTCGATGGCAGTTGACCAACGCGCTGCCGCCGCCCACGCATTTGCCGGAACCGGCCCGCTACATCGGCGAGGCGCGCCGGCGTCTGCTCGACGTCGAAGCCCTAAGCGAACGCGTTCGCGGCTACGCCCAGCGATACGACACGTTGCCTGCCGACCTGGAGGACATCCTGTGCCTTGAGGCCAAAGCCTTGCAGGAACGCGCCAACCGCTTGCACGATCTGGCGCCGGACAATCCGCTGATCGGCCAGCTGTATGGCAAGGCCAACCAACTGATCGACGAAGGCCGCCGACTGCGGATCGAGCATTCGCTGCAGAGTGAGACGCCCACCGACGGCATGCTCGATTACCTGATGGACGAAGGCGCCCTGGAGATCATTCGGCTGGGCAAGCCTAAGGAGCTGGCGAAACGTCCGGATGGGCGCCGCGACTTTCTTCAGGAGTACGAGATCCGCAAGTTGCAGGGCGGCAAACCGATACCGCACTGGTACGCGCACTTCCATTACGAAAGCGCAGCGGCGCCGTTCGAACAGTTTGCCAAGGCGCACCTGAAAACCGCCAACCAGCGCCACCTCGGCCTGCAATGGCAGGTCGCCCAGGGACAGCGGGCCGAACCGATCTGGCGCGGCGCACTGAGCAAGCCGTTGGCGATCAAACACTTCCAGGCGTTGTAAGCCAACCCTCGCGCCAGTCCGCGGTCTCTCGGACTGGACGCAGGTGTCGACAGGGAGGACAACATGAGAAATATTCGAGCCACCCGCAAACGACCTCAGGTGTAATCCGTGCCGCCCCCCTACCGCCAGGCCACCCGCCACCTCAGCGCGCTCGACCCCATATGGGCCGCGCACATCGCCCGGGTCGGCCCTTGCCTGCACGCCCCGTTACCAACCCGCGACCCGTACCAGGCTCTGGTCCGTGCCATCGCCTACCAACAACTGCACGCCAAGGCCGCCGAAGCGATCCTTGGGCGTTTTCTCGCGCTCTACCCCGACACGTCCTTTCCCAGCCCAGAACAATTGCTGGCCACCCGCGCCGAGCAGTTGCGCGCCTGCGGCTTTTCCGCGCGCAAACTCAACACGATTCAGGGCATCGCTCGGGCGCGCCTCGACGGCCTGGTCCCCGACCACCGGCAAGCTCGGCAACTCGACGAGGAAACCCTCGTCGCACGCCTCACCCAGTTGCACGGCGTCGGCCGCTGGACCGTGGAAATGCTGCTGATCTACACCCTCGAACACATGGATATCCTGCCCGCCGATGACTTTGGCGTGCGCGAGGGGTACCGTCGCCTGTATGGCCTCGAACGCCAGCCGACCCGCCAGCAGATGATCGACATCGGCCAGGCCATGCGGCCCTATCGCACCGTCGCCGCCTGGTACCTGTGGCGCGCCTGAATTCGATAGCAAGACTCGGAGTTTCACCTGCGCGCCAGCCGCGTAACCTGATCGACATCCACCCTGCCATGAGAGCCCGACCATGCGCCGCCCCGGTACTCCCGCGATCAGCGAAACCGATCCACGCTGGCAAGCAGTCCTGGCCCGCGACCCCGCCGCCGACCCAGGCTTCGTCTACGCCGTGCGCACCACCGGCGTGTACTGCCGGGCCTCCTGCCCGTCGCGCCTGCCGCGCCGGGAGAACGTCGAATTCTTCGACACCGCCGCACACGCCGAAGCTGCTGGCTACCGCCCCTGCCGCCGCCAGGCCGGCAATCCCGGCCGGGTCGCCGAGCAGCATGCCGCGCAGGTCACCCGCGCCTGCCAGTTGATCGAACGTGCCGAGCGCGAACCCAGCCTGAAGCAGTTGGCCGAGCATGTCGGCATAAGCCCGTTTCATTTTCATCGGGTGTTCAAGGCCGCCACCGGCCTGACCCCCAAGGCCTATGCCAGTGCCCATCGGGCGCGCAAGGTACGCCGCTGCCTGACCCAGGCCGAGACCATCACCGATGCCGTGTACGAAGCCGGTTACAACGCCAACAGCCGCTTCTATGAAGCCAGCGACGGCCTGCTCGGCATGACCCCTGGCGCCTACCGCGCGGGCGGCGCCAACACCGACATCCGCTTCGCCATTGCCCAGTGTTCGCTGGGCGCGATCCTGGTGGCGCAAAGCGCCCGCGGCATCTGCGCGATCCTTCTGGGCGACGACCCACAGGCTCTGCTGCACGACCTGCAGGACAAGTTCCCGAAGGCCAACTTCATCGGCGCCGACGCCGACTTCGAACAGTTGATCGCCAGGGTGGTGGGCTTTGTCGAAGCGCCAGCGCTTGGCCTGGATCTGCCGCTGGACCTGCGCGGCACGGCCTTTCAGGAGCGGGTCTGGCAGGCGCTGCGCAACATTCCGGCCGGCAGTACCGCCAGCTATGCCGAGATCGCCGCACAGATCGGCGCGCCCAAAGCCGTGCGCGCGGTGGCCCAGGCCTGTGCCGCCAACAGCATCGCCGTGGCCATCCCCTGCCACCGCGTGGTGCGCAGCGACGGCAGCCTGTCCGGTTACCGCTGGGGCGTCGAGCGCAAACAGCTACTGCTGGAACGGGAACGCCATTAATCCCGGTTTCTTACAACAATCGCGGCGAATCACTAATACGCCAGATAAACAAAGCCCCCACTCAGGCGGGGGCTTTCATGGGCAGTCGATGTCTATCAACCCTGGCTGCAACCGTCGCCCATGGCGCGGTATTCGATAGTGTGGCGCTGACCTTGGTGATCTTCATAGATCATGGTCGCCGGCACCACTTCACAGACATTGGGAATGGTCGACAGGCTGATCACCTTGGCGATATCCAGGTTAGTCGAATAATCGTACTGCGCCACTGCCGGCTGGGCCGAAGCTACGTTGGCTTCATCGGCAAAGGCAAAAGAAGAGGCCGCAACCACTACAAGGGCAAGTAAACGTTTCATCGTTATAGGCCTGCACAGCAATCGAACTATCAGCTTGACTTCATCTGCCGTTATGGCGCGGAGAAGTTGTTATATCAACTCGCGGATATAACACGAAGAACCGATCCCGCTGGACTGGATGACTGGGGGATGGGCGTAGTTTACGACCTGGAAAAAACAGTTGAATCCCGAACCCAGACATTCACTGTTACCTAATCCGCAACAATAGCGCCATCAAACAGCCCTCGACAGATCCCGCCTCACGGTGTAAAAGCCCGTTGCAGAGCCTCTGCCGGAAGCCGCCGTGAGCGCAATCAGCTTCACCACCCTGAACGCCAGCGAACGTCCGCTGTTGAATAAATTCTACCGAAGCCATGCCTCGGCCATGCGCGCCAGCGCCAACGCTGAACTGTGGGTCGCCCGTGCACCGGGTATCGTCGCGGCGCTGAACCTCAGTGCGGTTGCAGAGGGGTATTGGCTGACCGGCCTGCTGGTCGATCCGACACGGCGCAGCCAACGCCTCGCCCATCGGCTGATCGCGCAGGCCTGCAGCGGCAAGGCCGGTACCGTCTGGCTGTTCTGCCATCCCGAACTGGCCGGGTTCTACCAGCAACAGGGGTTCACTGGCGTGGACAGTCTGCCAGCGGCGTTGGCCGAACGCCTGGCGCGCTACCAGCGCAGCAAGCCACTGATCGCGCTGGGCCGGGCTCAGTCGTCGGTGCTGGGATCAAGCCCGGGGAACAGTACCTCGGTATAGCCGAACTTGCCGAAGTCATGAATACGCGAGGGGTACAGCCGGCCAATCAGGTGATCGCACTCGTGCTGCACCACCCGCGCATGGAAGCCATCGGCCGTGCGCTGAATCGGCTGGCCCTGCGGGTCGACCCCTTCATAGCGGATATGGCGCAAGCGCGGCACCACCCCACGCAGCCCCGGCACCGACAGGCAGCCTTCCCAGCCGTCCTCGACTTCACTGCCCAGCGGGGTAATCAACGGGTTGAGCAGGATGGTCTGCGGCACCGGCTCGGCGTCCGGATAGCGCGCGCTGCGCTCGAAGCCAAAAATCACCAGTTGCAGGTCGACACCGATCTGCGGCGCGGCCAGGCCAACGCCGCCGACATGGCGCATGGTCTCGAACATGTCGTCGATCAGTTGTTGCAACTCGGCGCTACCGAACAGGCTGGCGGGCACCGGCGGGGCGATGCGCAGCAGGCGCTCGTCACCCATCTTGAGAATGTCACGAATCATGGGGGGCTCGGCTCACGGGGGCAATGTCGACCTCGGGCGCGTGTGCATGGTCAAGCGAATGATCGCGACCCAGCCCGGACACATGCTTTTTATCATGCGCCGCCGGGGCTGCGCCGAAATCTTTCTGACCGGGGTCTTTGCCCTCGGCCGACATGTGTTCGATCACCGCATTCATTTCCGCGCCGAGCAATAGCACCGCGGCGGAAATGTAGAAGTACAACAGCAACACGATGATTGCGCCGATGCTGCCGTACATGGCGTTGTAGTCGGCGAAGGTCTTCACGTAGTAACCGAACGCCAGCGAAGCGATGATCCACACCACCACGGCCAGCACCGAGCCGGGGGTGATGAAGCGGAATTTCTGCTTCACGTCGGGCATCACGTAATAGATCAGTGCCACCGCCACCATCATCAGGATGACGATGGTCGGCCAGCGCAGTACTGTCCACACCGTGACAATGATGTCTTCCATGCCGACCTGCGCGGCGATCCAGCCGGTAACCTGTGGCCCGAGCACCATGAACGCGGCGGCCGCCAACAGCATGCCGGCGATGCCGATGGTGTAGATCACCGACAGCGGGATGCGCTTCCACACCGGGCGGCCCTCGACCACATCATAGGCGGCGTTCATCGCGCTCATCATCAGCCGTACGCCGGCCGAGGCCGTCCACAGGGCGATGACGATACCCACCGAAAGCAGGCCGCCCTTGGACTGCTGCAACTGGTCGATCACCGGGTTGACCTGCTCCAGCGCCTGCGGCGGCAAGACCAGTTCCGATTGCAGGCGCAGCCAGGAGAAAAAGTCCGGCAGGTGCAGGAAACCGATCAGGGCAATCAGGAACAGCAGGAACGGAAACAGCGAAAACAGCATCTGGTACGCCAATGCAGAGGCGTAGGTGGACATCTCGTCATTGAGAAATTCCGTGATAGTGCGCACCAGCACACGGTGCAACGGCAGACCGCGCAAGTCGGGAAAAATCATAGCGTCTCCTTTCGCCGCTCGACTGTCATAAGCAAGATCCTTGAATCTTGGGAGGCGTTATACCTCACGGTAGTCTAATAGACCGCGCCCGCGAGCTTACGCTTCATTGCCGCCAACATAAAAAACGGCCACCCGAAGATGGCCGTCACTTTAGCTGTAAGGCACAGTTCAAGGCTTCTGCAGAGCATCCTTGACCTTGCCGACCACCTGTTGGGCTTCGCCTTTGAGCTCCTGAGCCTTGCCCTCGGCGCGTAGCTTGCCATTATCGGTTGCTTTGCCAACGCCTTGCTTGATGTTGCCTAGCGCTTCGTTGGCCAGACCTTTGACTTTATCTTGGGTGCCACTCATGGGATTTCTCCTGACGGGGGGGGGAAGTGCGCTGTCAGAATCGACAGTCAGTGGACCCAGGGCCGTTTGCAGGAGTTTCATATATTTTTCCGGCGGCGTTTTGGCGCGGGCAAACAGCGGGCGAATATCACCCCGAATCGTCCGTCCACCCGGCCGTTGCGCCTGCGCATTCCTTAGAATCAGCCACCAACGACTGCTTGCCAGTCGCCATAACAACAACAGACTTCGTGGTAATTCCGCCTATGCGCATCTCTCCTCTGCTGGCAGCGTTGCTGCTGACCGTACCCGCCCTCGATTCCCTGGCCGCCAGCGCGGCGCCGACTGTCCTGGTGGTCGACCGCTATGCCGACGATAATCAGCCAGGCAGCCGTCGCAGGGCATCGAGATCCTCTGGGGCAACGACAACAGCGTGGTGCGCAATCGTTTCGAAAACTATTCGGACGGTTTGCAGATCAACTGGGGCCAGCGCAATTACCTGGGTGCCAACACCTTCAGCGGCAATTCGATTGGTGTGAGTGTCAGCGGCACCGGGAACATCCTCGATGGCAACCTGATCCATGGCAACCGCATCGGCGTAGCCTTGCGCCCGGAGCCGACATCGACCAGCAACCGCCTCAGCGCCAACCGGATCTGGGACAACGGCAAGGACATCCGCCGTTGCCAGGCCGGCGGTTCCTGCGTGCCGGAGCAGCGTACCGGCGCCATCGTATTCTCGGTGCCGGCGCTGGAGCATGCGATTTATGTGGGCTCGCGGGGGATTGGCGTAGATCAGTCGGGCACCCACCGGGCGATTATCTGCACGGTAGATGCGGCGCCGAGCGGCTGCCAGCCGATTCCGAACCACAACCAGCCGGCGCCCGTGCTGAGCGGGCTGAAAGATGGCCACTTGCGCGGCCGTGTGCGTGGCGAGGCCAACAGCCTGTTGCGGATGGAGGTGTTTGCCAATCGCGAGGCTTCGGCGAGCGAAGCCGAGGCGTATCTGGGCGACGTGCTGGTGAGCACGGATGCAACGGGCGCGGGACGCTTCGACTACGCGCTGGAGCAGGCCGAGGGGTTTGCGGCGTTTACCGCGACGGTAACCCGTGCCGATGGGGCCACCTCGGAACTGAGCAGCGCACTTACCCGCTAACGGTCAACCTCGTGTCGGAGCCGACTTTGCCAGCGATGAAATCGGCGCTGGCCCTATCGCCGGCAACGCCGGCTCCCACAGGTTTTGTCGGCGCTATCAGCGCTTCATCGCATTGCACCGCGCGCGCAAGTCACTGTCGCCGATGCTCATACAACTGCTGCCCTGCTGGGCGTTACAGAACGCTCGCTGATCATAATCGGAGATGGACATGCAACTGCCACTGCCGGTCTCGGCATTGCACTGGGCACGTAGATCGGAGTTACTGATGCTCATGCAACTGCTACCTTTTCTGGCGTTGCAATACGCACGTTGATCGCTGTCGGAAATGGACATGCAACTGCCACTACCGGTCTCGGCATTGCACTGGGCACGTAGATCGGAGTTACTGATACTCATGCACGAGCTGCCATTTTCCCGGGCATTGCAATACGCACGTTGATCGCTGTCACCGATACTCATACAGCTACCGGCACTGGCATAGCTGCTGAACAGCAACAGTAGGGCAATCACAACGCTCATCTATGGTCTTCCTTGGGTTGTCAGGGAACAGCCTGGCACTGATCGATCGAATCGACGGCAGCACGTTAACGCGCCACTAAATTGATATCAATTTCAGCATTAAGTTCCGCAGCCACAGCGCCTGCTTTATGTTTCAGTACAATCCCAGCACAATGTGCGACCTTTCCAGCGTCACCCGTAGGAACCTGCATGAAAATCGACAAACCCACTGCCATCGCCCGTCGCAATCAGGAACTGGCCAAGCCGGTCCTGACCAGCACCAACACCCTGTTCGCCGTGCTCGACAGCAAGCGCAGCCTGTGGTGGTTCGATGTACCGGTGGCGTTCATCTACAACGGCGTCACCGACTGGGTGAACCTGCTGCTGCACACCCCGGAAACCGACGAGTTGCAGCACCTTAAGGTGCCGGTGAACTTCCTCAAGGCGCATCTGGAAAGCATGGAAGTGCGCAATCCGCGCAAACGCCGCTCGACCATCAGCCTGGCGCTGAGTGCCGATCGCGACGCGAAGCTGCAGGACCTGCGTCCAGGCGGCAACAACCTGAGTTTCGCCGCCTTCCTGCAAGGTTGATCAGACCAGCTCGATGCGGTCCGGGTGAATGACGATGCGGCCGTCCTTGTACAGGGCGCCGATCGCTTTCTTGAAGTTGCCCTTGCTCACCCCGAACAGCTCGCTGATCAGCTGCGGATCGCTCTTGTCGCTGACCGGCAGGCTGCCGTTGGCCGCCTTGAGCTTGTCGAGGATCTTCTCGTTGAGGGTGCTGGCCAGGGCCTGGCCCACGGGCTGCAGGCTCAGGGCGATCTTGCCGTCGCTGCGCAGTTCCTTGATGTAGCCCTTCTCCTGCTTGCCCGAACGCAGGAACTTGAACACTTCGTTCTTGTGGATCAAGCCCCAGTGCTTGTTGTTGATGATCGCCTTGAAACCCATCGGGGTTTCTTCGACCACCAGCAAATCGACTTCCTGACCGACCGTGTAGTTGGCCGGCAGTTTGTCCAGGTAGCGGTCCAGCCGCGCGGTGGCAGTGATGCGGCGGGTACGCTTGTCGAGGTAGGCGTGCACCACGCAGTACTCGCCAGCCTTCATCTGACGCTTCTCTTCCGAGTACGGCATCAGCAGGTCCTTGGGCAGGCCCCAGTCGAGGAACAGGCCGATGCTGTTGATCTCCTTGACCTTGAGGCTGGCGAACTCACCGACCTGCAGTTTGGTTTTTTCCGTGGTGGCGATCAGCTTGTCTTCGCTGTCGAGGTAGACGAAGACGTTCAGCCAGTCTTCCACCTCGGTGGGCGTGTCCTTGGGAATGTAACGATTGGGCAGGAGGATCTCGCCGTCCGCCCCGCCGTCCAGGTACAGACCGAAGTCCGTGTGCTTGACCACTTGCAAAGTGTTGTAACGCCCAACTAAAGCCATTTCCGCAAATCCTCGATGCAAGGGCGGCATTCTACCACCTGAGTTGAACCGAGCGTGACCGCCTTGTTCTATAAAGACAAGCAAGCCTTCGCAAGGATTCGCTCATGTACGCCTGCCTGTCCAAGTACCTGCGCCCGCTCCTCCTGCTGGTGCTCCCCGGCCTGGTATTACTGGCCTGCACCCGTATCGACCTGGCTTATCGCAACCTCGATGTGCTGGTGCCGTGGTCGCTCAGCGATTACCTGAACATGAACCGCCAGCAGAAGGACTGGCTCAACCAGCGGCTCAAGCAGCACCTGGCCTGGCATTGCCGGACGCAGTTACCGGGTTATCTGACCTGGCTGGACGGCGTGCGCAGCATGGTCGCGAGCAATGCAGTCAGCGACGAGCAGTTGCGCGGGCAGACCCAGCAGGCCAAGGCGGCAATTGCCAAGGTGGCCGAGCAGATCACCCCGTCGGCGGCGCAGCTGCTACGCGGAATGAGCGATGAACAGGTGCGCGGGTTGCGTGAAGCGTTTACCGAGGATATTCAGGCGCGTCAGGCCAAATATGTAAAGACACCACTGGCCAAGCAGGTGGCGGCGCGCAGCCAGCGCATGGAAAAGCGCTTGAGCGATTGGCTGGGCGAGTTGAGCCCGCAGCAGCGCGTGCGAGTGATGAGCTGGTCGCAGGCGCTGGGCGAGCAGAACCGCCAGTGGATTGCCAACCGGGCCTCTTGGCAGCAGCAGTTCAGCGCGGCGATGGAGCAGCGCCAGACACCAGCATTCGAGCCGCGGCTGGCACAGTTGCTCAAGGACCGCGAGAGCCTGTGGACGCCGGAGTACCGCCAAGCCTATCAGCACGCCGAGCAGGAGGCGCGCCGTTTGCTGGTGGACCTGATGGCGCAGAGCAGCCCGGCACAGCGCCAGCATCTGCAGGAGCGGCTGAGCAAGATGCGGGCGGATTTCAGCAACTTGAAATGCCTGAAAGGCTGAGGCCGTCCCTACCCTACTCAGGCCCGCAAGCGCCGCTGCGCCGCGATCTCCGGCAAGTCCCGGCGCCGTAGATAGACCCGCAACGGCTCGGTGATGTTCAACCGTTCATCCACATTCTGCGCTAGCAGAACTTCGATCAAGTCCCGGCGCAAACTCATCAGCTCTCCCTCCACCGCTGCCCACACAAACTCACAACTGGGAATAATGCTCGCATCCGCCACGTCCATGCCGAACGAGTCTTCGCTAAAGCGCACGATGTGCTTGCCACTCTTGTGATTGAAGCCCACAAAGCCTTTGAGCTGGTCGGCCGCGGCGCAGATATCCTGGGATGTGATGTGCATGTCAAACCTCGCTGAAGCACCCCAGCAGGGATGCAGAACAAAAGGGATTGGCACGCGGGGCGGAAGACAACTGGCATCCCTCTGACGGGGACACTCGAAGGCCTGTCAGCCTACTAAAGATCGAGAGCCGCCGCCAGCAACTGCGCCAGCCAGCAGCGGTAAGCCCTGCGGTTACTCCTGAACCTGCACACTGGCGGTCATCCCGGCACTCAGCGGCAGGTTGTCAGGCACCGTGTCGAGCTTGATCCGCACCGGAATGCGCTGGGCCAGGCGAACCCAGTTGAAGGTCGGCTCGACCTCGGCCAGCAGTTGGCTGTCGGGGGTGGCGTTACGGTCGGTGATACCGCGGCTGATGCTTTGTACGTGGCCTTGCAGTGGCTCGCCGGCACTCATCAACCAGACTTTCACCGGCGCACCGACCTTGATCCGCGGCAGCTTGGTCTCTTCGAAATAGGCTTGCACATAAAAGGTCGAATCGTCGACCAGGGCCATCACCGATTGCCCGGCATTGACGTAGTTGCCTTCGGCCAGGCGCAGGTTGGTGATATGCCCGTCGCGAGGCGCCTTGACCTGACTGCGGGCAAGGTTCAATGCCGCCACCTTGACCTCGGCCTGGGCCTCGCGCAATTCGCCACGGGCCACGGCGGCGCCGATCTGGGCGTTCTCGCGCAGCTCGGCACTGATCGCCTGCGGGCCCAGGGCAGCGCGGCGCGAGGCTTCGTGTTCGCGCAGGCGCAGTTGCTGCTGACGGGTTTCGGCGACGGCACTGGCTTTATCGAGCGCCGCCTCGAAGCGCTCGCGGTCGATCGACATGAGCAGCTCGCCGGCTTTGACCTGCTGGTTGTCCTGCACGTTCAGCTCGCGCACCCAGCCGGACACATCCGGGGCGACGATGACCACATCGGCACGGATCTTCGCGTCGCGGGTCCAGGGCGTGAGCATGTAGTACTGCCAGAGCTGGAAGCCGGCGAACAACGCCACCGCCACCAGGCTCAAGGTTACTGCGACACGTACGGAGGTACGCATTTTCGAACTCCTTATAAAGGCCCCAGGCCAAGCGTCACCAGGGTCAGGATACAAACGAACAAGGCACAGTCGAACAGCGCTTCGTGCCAGATCCAGCGGCCGATCGGGGTCAGGCGTAGCAACAGCCGCAACGCCCCGGTCAGCAGCAACGCCAGCAACGCATAAAGCAGAAACGGGCTGAGCAGCACCCCGCCCAGCGCCCACTCACGCAAGCCCATGGATTTCCTCCTGCCGCTGGCACCATCTGCCCCAGCTTTTCTGTAATTGCAGCACCGCACCGACCGCCAGGCGCAGGGGGTCGCTGCGGGGCTGCTGTTCCAGCGCAGCGATGAACGCGGCGCTGGCGGCGTCCAAGCGCTGCCCCCGACCGGCGCCGGGGCCTTCGGCAAGCACCCGCTCCAGCGCGCGCAAATAGGCATGCTCGGCCCGCCCTAGCGGGGCCTGGGCCACCGCCAGGCACATACGCAGGTGCAGCAGCTCGTCGCCGATGTCCAGACCATGCAGGCCGTCATCCCAACTGCCGCGATCCTGTTCCGGCAACGCCGCGTAGTGCCGCGCCAGTTGCAGCAGCCGGTCGGCCATACGCCCGCCGAACCAGGTTTCGGCGCCCCGCAGCTCGCGCCGGGTCAGCCGCACCAGGTCACTCTGGGTCGCGGCGCGCAGGCGCTTGCCGTGCCAGTAGGGGTTGCGCAACACCAGCAGCTTGAACGCCAGCACCGCAGCGCCCACCCCGAGCAGCATCGCCTGCGCACTATTAAGGAACACACCGACATCGAAATGCATGCTGTTGAGCGGCGCCACCAGCACGATGAAGTGCAGGCAATAGGACGTGGCGGTCGCGCCGATCTTCGGATTGGCCATGCCCAGCGCACCGAAGAACAGCGGCACGCCCATCCCCATGCAGAGCAGAGCGAAGCCGCTCCACTGCGGCAGCAGGATCTGCCCGACGAAAAACGCTACCGGGATCGCCAGGAGAATCCCACGCAGAAAGCTCATGCCGATTTGCGCGCCGTTCTCGCGGCTGGCAAACAGGCTGCAGACCACGCAAGTGAGCACCAGCCCGCCGGGCGCAGCACTCCAGGCAGTGGCCAGCCAAAAGCCGGCCATGGCCAGAAACGCCAGGGCACTGCGCGAACCGAACAACAGCGCCAGCGATAGATCGCGGTGCACGGCGAGGCTGCCCGGCAGATCGCTCGGTGCCTTGCCCTCCTCCACCGCCTTGAGCGCGAGGCTGGCAGCCATGGCGGTGTCCAGCAGCAGGGTCATGCGCGCCAGGCAATAGTGCTCGTCGGAGCTGTTGCGCGCGTCGTGCGCGGCATCCCAGACACGCTGACGCAACACCAGCAAGGCGCCTTGATCGCTCGTCGCCAGGGCCGCACGAACCTCGTCGAGCCAGGGCGCCATATGCCGCGCCTGGGTTTCGTCGAGTTGCCGCCACTGCCGGCGCACCGAGCGGGCAATGCGCAACAGCACCAGCAGTTTCTGGCTGAGGCCGCGAATCGCCCGCGCGCGTTGGCGGCCTAGGCTGCCTTCGAACCAGGCATGTTCGCGCTGGGCGTCGACGGCCACGATCCGCCCGAGAATTTCCAGCAAGCCTTGCCGGCCCTGCTCATCGCCGGCCAGGGTGGCGCTGGCCGCGTTCATCCCCGATTGCCAGGCCTGACGGGCCTGACCGCCCAGCTGTTGCTCGACGCGCAACGGCCAGAGCAAGGCACTGGCCAGCGTGGCGCAGATAATCCCCAGGCTGATCTCGGTGCAGCGCGCCACAGCCTGGTCGAATACCAGCAGCGGGTGGTTGATGGCCGGCAGGGCAATGATCGCCACGGTGTAGCCGGCGAGCACGAAGGCGTAAGCCCAGGCACTGCGCAGCAAGGTGGAACAGGCGGTGCACAGCGCCAGCCACAAGGCCAGCGCCAGCAAGAACAGCCAGGGGGTCTGGGCAAAGACACCAATGAAGGCCACCGACATGAGGGTCCCGACCAGCGTCCCGAACAGCCGGGCCAAGCCCTTTTGCAGGACCATGCCGGACAGTGGCTGGGCCACGATGAACGCGGTCATCAGCGCCCAGGCGGGTTGTTCGAGACCCCAACGCAAGGCCAGCCATAGCGCCAGACCGCCACCTAGCAGGGTTTTGATGGCGAATTGCAGGGCAAGCTTGTTGGGTGCCAGTAAAGCCAGCAGAGTGATGGGCACGACGTAAACCTTGCTGAGCAGTGTTGTAAAGATAGACACAGAATGAAGGAAAAGTCGGAGACGAATTATTAGCTAGCTAACGATAAATCGTAAAGAACAATTTCCTGCGGCAGGTTTTCAATCGGCTAATTACTTAACACCTGCGCAGGCCGGCGAACCTTGATGGTATGCGCTCCCCCAACACAAGGAGCACCCTCATGCCGTTGAAAAAAACCAAACTGAGCGCCGGCCTGGTTGCTGGCATCACCGCCCTTGGCTTGTTCAACCTATCCCACTCCCAGAACGCACGCGCCGAAAACATGTGCGGCCCTTTTGTCTGCAGCCCGCTGCCCGGTATCGGTGAGCTGTGCTGCATGTCCGACGAACGCCTCAAGCAAGAAATCACCCCGCTACGCGATCCGATCGCCCACCTACAGGCATTGCGCGGTGTTTCCTACCGCTTTAAAAGCGATGGCAAACGCGACGTCGGCCTGCTGGCTCAGGATGTCGAGAAGGTGTATCCGGAACTGATCGTGGAGCAGAATGGCTATAAGGCGCTCGACTACCAGAAACTGGCAGCGCCCTTGATAGAAGCGGTGAAGGTCCTGGACCAGCGCCTGTCTGCCCTGGAAAAGCAGTGACACGGCAGGATTTGTCGAATTTCGGGCACAAAAAAAGCGACCCTAGGGTCGCTTTCTCTGTTGCTTCCGGGTGTTCAGTGGGCCCTGGAAGCTAAATATGGCGCGGCGGACGGGACTCGAACCCGCGACCCCCGGCGTGACAGGCCGGTATTCTAACCGACTG
The DNA here is from genome assembly GCF_003105155.1 of Pseudomonas sp. SDI. Taxonomy (GTDB): domain Bacteria; phylum Pseudomonadota; class Gammaproteobacteria; order Pseudomonadales; family Pseudomonadaceae; genus Aquipseudomonas. The sequence continues at coordinate 28,155 of NZ_QETK01000015.1, forward strand.
AACTACCGCCGCGCTATACATCGAGAAGTGGTGGGTGATGACGGGATCGAACCGCCGACCCTCTGCTTGTAAGGCAGATGCTCTCCCGGCTGAGCTAATCACCCTTTCGTCTCGGTGTGGCGCGCATTCTACGGAGCAGCTAACACTCTGGCAAGCACTTTTTTAAAAAAATTTTTCAGGCCTTCCAATGACTTAGCGGGGTTGGCCTGAGGAGGCTGCTCGGAGAATAATGCCCTCCTTAGTAAAGAGGAGAGATTCACCCCATGTGGTTCAAAAACCTGCTGACCTATCGCCTCACCCAGGACATCCCCTTCGACGCGCAAGCACTGGAAGACGCCCTGGCCAGCAAGCCGGCGCGCCCCTGTGCCAGCCAGGAGTTGACCACCTACGGTTTCGTCGCTCCCTTCGGCAAAGGCGAAGATGCACCGCTGGTGCATGTCAGTGGCGACTTCCTGCTGGTGGCGGCACGTAAAGAAGAACGCATCTTGCCGGGCAGCGTCGTACGCGATGCCGTTAAAGAGAAGATCGAAGAGATCGAAGCCGAGCAGATGCGCAAGGTCTATAAGAAGGAGCGCGACCAGATCAAGGACGAGATCATCCAGGCCTTCCTGCCGCGGGCGTTTATCCGGCGCTCGATGATCTTCGCCGCCATCGCGCCGAAACAAGGCTTGGTGCTGGTCAACTCGGCGAGTGCCAAGCGCGCCGAAGACCTGCTGTCGACCCTGCGTGAAGTGCTCGGCTCGCTGCCGGTGCGCCCAGTGACGGTGAAGATCGCGCCGAGCGCAACCATGACCGACTGGGTGAAAACCCAGCAAGCCGCGCCCGACTTCTATGTACTGGACGAGTGCGAGCTGCGCGACACCCACGAAGACGGCGGCATCGTCCGCTGCAAACGTCAGGACCTGACCAGCGACGAGATCCAGATGCACCTGGGCACCGGCAAGCAGGTCACTCAGCTGTCGCTGGCCTGGCAGGACAAGCTGTCCTTCGTGCTCGACGACAAGATGGTGATCAAACGCCTGAAGTTCGAAGAGCTGCTGCAGGATCAGGCCGAGGAAGACGGCGGCGACGAGGCCCTGGGCCAACTGGACGCCAGCTTCACCCTGATGATGCTGACCTTCGGCGACTTCCTGCCGGCGCTGTACGAAGCGTTGGGTGGCGAGGAAATTCCGCAGGGGATCTGATTTTCCATCTATATAGAAGGAGACGTTGCCGGCACCTTATAGAAAGAAGCCGGCCTCGCCCCCTGGGCGGGGCTTGCCCCCCGAGCGCAAGATGTGCAATATAGTGCGCACTGTGAGGACGACCTCACGACGCACTGCGTGACCGCTCCGGGGACGGCCCCATCATTCGATGGAGTATTAGCATGTCCTGGATCATCCTGTTTTTCGCCGGCCTGTTCGAAGTCGGCTGGGCGGTCGGCCTGAAATACACCGACGGCTTTACCCGCCCGCTACCGACCGCCCTCACCGTCGCCGCCATGGCCGTCAGCCTTGGCTTGCTCGGCCTGGCGATGAAGGAACTGCCGCTGGGTACGGCCTACGCGATCTGGACCGGCGTCGGCGCCATCGGTACGGTAATCGCCGGGATCATCCTGTTCGGCGAGTCGATGGCCTTCATGCGCCTGCTCAGCGTCGGCCTGATCGTCGCCGGCCTGATCGGCCTCAAGGTCAGCGCCAGCTGACCTTGCCTGCCCTTTCCTAACGAGCCGTTCCGCGCAAGGCGCTGACCTGCTCGCGCAACAACGCCGGCTCCGCTGCCTCCACCGCAACAGCGGAACCGGCCACCAGCGTTACCCGCGACCACAGCCGCCGGAAGAAGCCCTTGGCCGGATCGCGGCTGAAGAAGCTGCCCCACAACCTCTGCAACGCCAGCGGGATCACCGGTACCGGGGTCCGTTCGAGGATGCGCATCAGGCCGCCCTTGAACTCGTCGATTTCGCCATCGCGGGTCAGCTTGCCTTCCGGAAAGATGCACACCAGCTCGCCGTCGGCCAGGTAAGCGGCAATCCGCTCGAACGCCTGCTCATAGGTCGCCAGGTCTTCGTTGCGCCCGGCAATCGGGATGGCCCCGGCCGTGCGGAAGATGAAGTTCAACACCGGCAGGCGGTAGATCTTGTAGTACATGACGAAGCGGATCGGCCGCCGCACCGCACCGCCGATCAACAGCGCGTCGACGAACGAAACATGGTTGCACACCAGCAAGGCCGCGCCTTGGTCGGGAATCTTGTGCAGATCGCGGTGTTCGACCCGGTACATGGAGTGGCTGAGCAGCCAGATCATGAAGCGCATGCTGAACTCGGGGACGATGCGGAAGATGTAGGTGTTGACCGCGATATTGAGCAGCGAGACCACCAGGAACAGCTGCGGGATGCTCAGCTTGGCCAGGCTCAGCAGCACGATGGTGACAAGTGCCGAGACCACCATGAACAGGGCGTTGAGGATGTTGTTCGCGGCGATCACTCGCGCCCGCTGATGCTCCGGGGTCCGCGACTGGATCAGCGCATACAGCGGCACGATATAGAAGCCGCCGAACACGCCCAGGCCGAGAATCGACAGCAGGATCCACCAGGCCTTGCTCAGGCCGAGCAGTGCCAGCCAGTCATACGGGGCGGCCGCCTGCGGAATATCACCGGAATGCCACCACCAGAGCAGACCGAACAGGGTCAGGCCGAACGAGCCGAAGGGCACCAGACCAATTTCCACCTTGCGTCCGCTCAGGCGCTCACACAGTAACGAACCGATGGCGATGCCGACCGAGAACAGGGTCAGGATCAAGGTCACCACCGTTTCGTCGCCGTGCATCCATTCCTGGGCGTAGGCCGGGATCTGCGTCAGGTAGATCGCCCCGACAAACCAGAACCACGAGTTGCCGACAATCGAGCGCGAAACTGCCGGGGTCTGGTTCAGGCCCATGCGCAGGGTGGCCCAGGTCTGGGCGAAAATGTTCCATTGCAGCTTCAGCTCCGGGGTCGAGGCCGCGGCGCGCGGGATGCCACGGCTGGCCAGGTAACCGAGCACGGCCACCGAGACCACGGCGCTGGCGACCACGGGGGCGTAGTTGCCGACCGACATCATTACCCCGGCGCCGATGGTACCGGCAAGGATGGCCAGGAAGGTGCCCATTTCCACCAGGCCGTTGCCGCCGACCAGTTCCTCTTCGCGCAGGGCCTGCGGCAGGATCGAGTACTTCACCGGACCGAACAGTGCCGAGTGGGTACCCATGGCGAACAGCGCCAGTAACATCATCCACAGCTGGTTATAAAGGAAGCCGATGGCTCCGACGGTCATGATTGCCACTTCGGCGAGCTTGATCAGGCGGATCAGCGCGTCCTTGGCGTATTTTTCGCCAAACTGCCCGGCCAGTGCCGAGAACAGGAAAAATGGCAGGATGAACAACAAGGCGCAGACGTTGACCAGCAACGAGCCATCGCCGCCAAGGCTGAGCTTGTAGAGGATGGCGAGGATCAGCGACTGCTTGAACAGGTTGTCATTGAACGCGCCCAGCGACTGGGTCACGAAGAAGGGCAGAAAACGCCGCTTCTTGAGCAAGGCAAATTGTGAGGGATGACTCATCGTCCATGGTCCTGAGTGGGGCTTTGTGGTTGGAGGAAGCCTGAACGCAAAAAGCCACAGAAGCGTGGGGAAATGCAACCATAGGCATCCCGGATCCCCGTAGGACTGTTCCCTTATTAAAGGAGGGTGAGCTGTGAGAGCCAGCTTTTGCCGACGCCCACAGGGTTGGCTGATACAGCGAGAGCGTCAGCTCGCCGCGATGCACGGCGACACAAACAACTCGCCACGCCAGGCCCCACGCAGCGTGCGGCTGGCCACCAGCAGCCACAACCCGGCCAGGGCCATCACCAGCACCCCGCCCATCACCGCGAAGAAGCCCAGGTGCAGCCACTCGGCCAGTTTCAGCGTGGCCAGCGCATACACCCCCAACGGGAAGGTGAAGCCCCACCAGCCGAGGTTGAACGGCATGCCGTGCCGCATGTAGCGCAGGGTGATCAGCACTGCCGTCAGCAACCACCACAAGCCGGCGCCCCACAGCACGATCCCGGCCATCAGGCCCAGGCCGCGGGCAATCTCGCCCAGCCCACCGAGACCATTGGCGGCAAACACGGCCGGCGCGTCGCCGCCCAGTACCAGCATGCCCAGCGCCCCGGTACCGATCGGGCCCAGCGCCAGCCAGCTCGATGCCGCCATGTTGGCGTGTGGCAGTTTATGCAGGGCCATGCGCAACATGAGAATGGTCAGAATGCTGAAGGCCACCGGCAACGACACCGCCCACAACACATAGCTGGTGATCAGCACCTGGAACTGTCGGTGCGCATCGAGCAGGTGCGGCGCCAGCAGGCCACCGCTGGCCGCAGCCACTTCCGCAGCCACCACCGGCAACAGCCAGACAGCGGTCATCTGATCGATGCTGTGCTCCTGGCGGGTGAACATCAAGTACGGAATCGCCACCCCGCAGAGCAGCGCCAGCCCCACATCGAACCACCACAACGCCTCGATCCACGGCAGCAGGCCATCGCCCCAGCGCGGCAGGCCGAACAGCAGCGCACCGTTGAGAATGGTGGCCAGGCCCATGGGGATGGTGCCGAAGAACATCGATACGGTGGAGTGCGCGAAAATCCGTCGCGCCTCGTCGAAGAACATCACCCAGCGCGCGGTGTACAGCAGCGAAAACAGCACGAACAAGCCAATGGTCAGCAGCCAAAGGCCTTCCGCCGGCCCGGCCAGCGCCGGCACCGCCACCTGCTTGAGCGCTAGCGCCAGCACCCCGGTGCCCATGGTCGCGGCAAACCAGTTGGGGGTGAACTGACGGATCACTTCACGCGGGTGCGCCAGCTGGCTGAACGGCCGCAAGGGATGAGTGGTGGTTGAGCAAAGCATAATTCAGTCTCCTGTCCTCTGCTGAGGTGGACTTCATCTTATGCTTCGGAAGAATATCCATATAACGGGTAATTTCTCTATCTGTTATCGATTTTGCAGATATACAGACACCCCTCGCCGCCCGCCGAGAGACTGGCGTATGCTCGCGTAACCCCTGAAAACGCCAAGGACATGGCAATGCTTGCTCGCCTCAAAGGCTACTCCGCCGAAGTACGTTTATTGCTCTGCACCACCTTCATCCTGACCCTGGCGCGGGCGATTACCCTGCCCTACCTGGTGGTGTACCTGTCGCAAACCTTCACCCTCGACATCAGCGGTATCGGCCTGACGATTGGCGGCGCGCTGATCGTTGCTTCGCTGCTGAGCCTCTACGGCGGCTATCTGATCGACCAACTGCGCAGCTACACGGTGATCGTCGGCGCGACGTTGCTATTTGCCGCGGCCTTTGTCGGTGCCTTCGCCAGCCGGCAGTTGGGCCTGTTCTTCTTCTGCCTGGTGCTGATCAACCTGATGCTGGCGGTGGTTGATATCGCTGCCAAGGCCGGCTTCTGCGCGCTGTTGCCGGTGGAGGAGCGCGGCGAGGTGTTTTCGATCAAGTACACCCTGAGCAACGTCGCCTATGCCGTCGGGCCGTTCGTCGGGGTGGCGCTGGTGCTGCTCGACCAGCACCTGCCGTTTCTACTGTCGGCCGTGCTCGGCCTGGCCATGTGCCTCAGTTACCGGCGCTGGGGCGAGCGCTCGGCGCGAGCTCGCCTGGAGGAACAGGCAGCCCCGGGCTTCATGGCTGTCGGCCGGCAATTACTGGGCGATCAGCGGCTGATTTACTTCACGCTGGGCGGTGCCCTCAGCGCCATCGTCTTCGGCCAGTTCACTGCGTACCTGTCGCAGTACCTGGTAACCACCACCGATGCCCAGCAAGCCAACCTGACCATCAGCTACCTGGTCGCCACCAACGCGGTGACGGTGATCGCCCTCCAGTATGTGATTGGCCGGCGCATCAGCAGCCGGCAACTGATGCCCTGGCTGCTGGCCGGGATGGCGCTGTTCCTGGTCGGGTTGCTGGGCTTTTCCGTGGCCCAGTCGCTGCTGATCTGGTGCCTGGCGATGCTGGTGTTCACCCTCGGCGAAATCATCGTGATCCCGGCCGAATACATGTTCATCGACAGCATCGCCCCGGAGCATCTGCGCGGGGTGTATTACGGCGCACAGAACCTGTCGAACCTGGGCGCGGCCCTCGGCCCGGTGATCTGCGGTTTCGCCTTGGCACAGCTGGTGCCGGTGGCGATGTTCTACCTGATGATGCTGGCGGTGCTGCTGGCGGGGCTGTTCTATTACTTCGGGGCGCGCCGGGCATCGCCGGCGAAAACCGTCTAAACCTGCGACGCTCTGCCACTGCTACCTTGGTCGGCGCTGACGAACCGCGAGCGGCGTGCCAGACTGATTGATCGAGGTAGGCTGCCAAGGTTGGCGCTGTGCGTTTTGTTTAGTTCGGAGTTTTCATGTCGCTGTCCAGTGGGCTGATCGCCGGGGTCGCCCTGGCCTATATGGCCATCATGTTCGCCATCGCCTTCTACGGCGACCGTCGCAGCAAACCCTTGCCGCCGCGCCTGCGTGCCTGGGTGTACAGCCTGTCGCTGGCGGTGTACTGCACCAGCTGGACCTTCTTCGGCGCGGTCGGCCAGGCCGCCGAACAACTCTGGGCGTTCCTGCCGATCTACCTGGGCCCGGTGCTGCTGTTGCTGTTCGCGCCCTGGGTGCTGCAGAAGATGGTACTGATCAGCAAGCAGGAGAACATTACCTCGATTGCCGACTTCATCGCCGCACGCTACGGCAAGTCGCAATCGCTGGCGGTGGTGGTGGCGCTGATCTGCCTGGTCGGCGTGCTGCCCTACATCGCCCTGCAGCTCAAAGGCATCGTGCTCGGCGTGAACCTGCTGATCGGCGCCAGCGCCGATGCCACCGGCAGCCGCGTGCAGGACACCGCGCTAGTGGTTTCGCTGGTCTTGGCGCTGTTCAGCATCATCTTCGGCACGCGCAGCCTGGACGTCACCGAACACCACCGCGGCATGGTGCTGGCGATTGCCTTCGAATCGATCGTCAAACTGTTCGCCTTCCTCGCCGTCGGCGCCTTCATTACCTACGGTCTGTTCGACGGCTTTGCCGACCTGTTCAACCAGGCCCGCCTGGCGCCGCGCCTGGACGCCTACTGGCAGGAAACCATCAACTGGCCATCGATGATCGTCCAGACCGGCGTGGCGATGATGGCAATCATCTGCCTGCCGCGGCAATTCCACGTCACCGTGGTGGAGAACATCGAACCGCAGGACATGCGCCTGGCCCGCTGGGTGTTCCCGATGTACCTGATCCTTGCCGCGCTGTTCGTGGTGCCGATTGCCCTGGCCGGGCAGATGCTGCTGCCGAGCGCGGTGATCCCGGACTCCTTCGTCATCAGCCTGCCGCTGGCCGAGGCGCATCCGGCGCTAGCCCTGCTGGCGTTCATCGGCGGTGCATCGGCGGCCACCGGCATGGTGATTGTCGAGGCGGTGGCGCTGTCGACCATGGTCTCCAACGACATGCTGCTGCCGTGGCTGCTGCGACGCAACAACGCCGAGCGGCCGTTCGAGGCGTTCCGCCACTGGATGCTCTCGGTGCGCCGGGTGACCATCGTGGTGATCCTGCTGCTGGCCTACGTCAGCTACCGCCTGCTCGGCTCCACCGCCAGCCTGGCGACCATCGGCCAGGTGGCGTTCGCCGCCGTGACCCAACTGACCCCGGCGATGTTCGGCGCACTGTACTGGAAGCAGGCCAACCGCCGCGGGGTGTTCGCCGGCCTGGCGGCGGGGATCTTCCTCTGGTTCTACACCCTGGTGTTGCCGATTGCCGCGCACAGTGTCGGCTGGCCGCTGGAGCTGTTCCCCGGCCTGGCCTGGCTGCACGGCAACCCGCTGGACCTGCCGATCACCCCGCTGACCCAGGGCGTGGTGCTGTCGCTGGCAGGTAACTTCACGCTGTTCGCCTGGGTGTCGATTCTGTCCCGCACGCGGGTGTCCGAGCACTGGCAGGCCGGGCGCTTCATCGGCCAGGAAACCAGCGCGCGGCCGAGCAACCGCTCGTTGCTCGCGGTGCAGATCGACGACCTGTTGAGCCTGGCGGCGCGCTTCGTCGGCGAAGAGCGCGCACGGCAGAGCTTCATCCGCTTCGCCTACCGCCAGGGCAAAGGTTTCAACCCGAACCAGAACGCCGATGGCGACTGGATCGAGCACACCGAACGGCTGCTCGCCGGCGTGCTCGGCGCCTCCTCGACCCGCGCGGTGGTGAAGGCCGCCATCGAAGGCCGTGACATGCAGTTGGAGGACGTCGTGCGCATCGCCGACGAGGCCTCGGAAGTGTTGCAGTTCAACCGCGCGCTGCTGCAAGGCGCCATCGAAAACATCAGCCAGGGCATCAGCGTGGTCGACCAGTCGCTGCGCCTGGTGGCCTGGAACCGCCGCTACCTGGAACTGTTCAATTACCCGGACGGGCTGATCAGCGTCGGCCGGCCGATTGCCGACATCATCCGCTACAACGCCGAACGCGGCCTGTGTGGCCCCGGCGAGGCCCAGGTGCATGTCGCCCGGCGCCTGCACTGGATGCGCCAGGGGCGCGCGCACACCTCCGAGCGGCTGTTCCCCAACGGCCGGGTGATCGAGCTGATCGGCAACCCGATGCCGGGCGGCGGCTTCGTCATGAGTTTCACCGACATCACCCCGTTCCGCGAGGCCGAGCAGGCACTCAAGGATGCCAACGAAGGCCTTGAGCAGCGGGTTGCCGAGCGCACCCATGAGCTGTCGCAACTGAACCAGGCGCTGAGCGAGGCGAAGAGCCACGCAGAAGCGGCGAACAAGTCGAAAACCCGCTTCCTCGCCGCCGTCAGCCACGACCTGATGCAGCCGCTGAACGCGGCCCGGCTGTTCTCCGCCGCGCTCTCCCATCAAGGCGACGGGCTGTCGCAGGATGCCCAGCAACTGGTCCAGCACCTGGACAGCTCGCTGCGTTCGGCCGAAGAGCTGATCAGCGACCTGCTGGACATCTCGCGCCTGGAAAACGGCAAGATCACCCCGGACGCCAAGCCGTTCGCCCTGAGCGAACTGTTCGACACCCTTGGCGCCGAATTCACCGTGCTGGCCCGCCAACAGGGCCTGGACTTCCGCGTGCGTGGCAGCAAGCTGCGGGTCAATAGCGACATGAAGCTGCTGCGACGGATCCTGCAGAACTTCCTGACCAACGCCTTCCGCTATGGCAAAAGCCCGATCCTGCTTGGCGTAAGGCGCCAGCAGGATCGCCTGTGGCTGGAGGTCTGGGACCGCGGCCCAGGCATCGCCGACGACAAATTGCAGGTGATTTTCCAGGAATTCAAACGCCTGGACAGCCACCAGACCCGTGCCGAAAAAGGCCTGGGCCTGGGCCTGGCGATTGCCGATGGCCTGTGCAAGGTGCTCGGTCATCCGCTGGAAGTACGCTCATGGAGCGGCAAGGGCAGCGTGTTCCGCGTCAGCGTGCCGCTGGCCAGCGCCAACAGCGCACCGGTGGCGAGCCCCGCCGAGCAGGCCGGGCAACCGCTGGCCGGCCTGCAGGTACTCTGCGTGGACAACGAGGACAGCATCCTGATCGGCATGAACAGCCTGCTCAGCCGCTGGGGCTGCCAGGTGTCGACCGCGCGCAACCGCGAGGAGTGCGCAGCGTTGCTGGACAAAGGCCTGCGCCCGCACCTGGCGCTGGTCGACTACCACCTCGACGACGGCGAGATCGGTACCGAACTGATGGCCTGGCTACGCACCCGCCTCGGTGAACCGGTGCCGGGGGTAGTGATCAGTGCCGACGGCCATGGCGAAACCGTGGCCAAGGTGCATGCCGCCGGGCTCGACTACCTGAGCAAGCCGGTCAAGCCGGCGGCCCTGCGCGCCCTGCTCAATCGGCACCTGAGCCTGGTTCAGTAAGGCCTTCGGGCAACACCTCGGTGTCGCTCATGGCGCGCTCCAGCAGGTCGGCCGGCAGGCTCTTGCTGGCGCGGGCGCCGAGCAGCTTGAGCTGCTCGCTGCGGCTGATGAGGTTGCCGCGCCCTTCGCAGAGTTTGTTGCGCGCTGCTGCGTAAGCCTTGTCGACCTGCTGCAGACGGCTGCCCAGTTCGTCCAGGTCCTGAATGAACAGCACGAACTTGTCGTACAGCCAACCGGCACGCTCGGCGATTTCCCGGGCGTTCTGGCTCTGCCGCTCCTGCTTCCAGAGGCTGTCGATCACCCGCAGGGTAGCCAGCAGCGTGGTCGGGCTGACGATCACGATCTGCCGGTCGAAGGCTTCTTGGAACAGGTTCGGCTCGGCTTGCAGGGCCGCCGAGAAAGCCGCTTCGATAGGAATGAACAGCAGGACGAAATCCAGGCTGTGCAGGCCTTCGAGGCGGTTGTAGTCCTTGCCGGAAAGGCCTTTGACGTGATTGCGCAGCGACTGCACGTGCTGCTTGAGTGCGGCCTGGGCGATATCGCTGTCGGCGGCACCTATATAGTGCTGGTAGGCCGTGAGGCTGACCTTGGAGTCGACCACCACCTGCTTGTCGCCCGGCAGCATGATCAGCACGTCGGGCTGATAGCGCTCGCCATCGGCGCTCTTCAGGCTGACCTGGGTCTGGTACTCGCGCCCCTTCTCCAGGCCAGCCTGTTCGAGCACCCGCTCAAGAATCAACTCACCCCAGTTACCCTGGGTTTTCTGGCCCTTGAGCGCCTGGGTGAGGTTGTTGGCTTCATCGCTCAGGCGCAGGTTGAGCTGCTGCAGGCGCTCCAGTTCCTTGGCCAACGAGAAACGCTCGCGGGCCTCTTGCTGATAGCTGTCCTCAACGCGTTTCTCGAAGGCCTGAATACGCTCTTTCAGCGGGTCGAGCAGTTGCCCGAGGTGCTGCTGGCTGGCCTGCGCGAAGCGCTGTTCGCGCGCGTCGAAAATCTTCGTGGCCATTTCGGCGAACTGCGCACGTAGCTCATCGCGCGAGCCCTGCAAGTCGGCCAGGCGCTGGGCGTGGCTGTCCTGCTGTTCGCGCAGCTCGGCGCTAAGGCCGGCGCACTGGGCGTCGAGGCGGCGCAGTTCGGCCTCGCGGTTGCTGCGCTCCAACTGCCAGGCGTGGGCGGCGTCGCGGGCATTGTCGCGGTCGATCTGCAGCAGCTCCAGCTCGCGGTTCTGCGCGGCCAGTGTGGCCTGCTTGGCGGCGTTGGCCTGGCCGAGGTCACTGATTTCGTCGCGACAGGCATCGAGTTGCGCCTGCAAGCCTTCCTGCGCCAGCACGGCGCTGTTCAAGCGCTCTTCGGCCAGCGTCGCCTGCGCCAGTTGCGCGGCCACCCGACGCTGCCACTGCAGCAGCACCAGCACCGCCGGCACTGCGGTTATCACCATGCCCAGCAGAATGCTGGGCAGATCCATTGCAGCCATCGACAGCATGCTCACCCCCAATCAAATCCTCCCAGAGCTTACCAGCCCCAGGGCGCTGCGCATTCAGTCGCGCGGCAATTGCTTGAGCAGACGCTGGGCACGTTGATCGCCGGCGCGGGCGGCCTGGCGCAGCAGCTCATGGCCGATCCGCCGGTCGCGTGGGGTACCGCAGTCGTGGCAGAGCATCTGCCCGAGACGACTTTGCGCAGCCACCACACCTTCGCGCGCCGGCTGCTTGAGCAGGCGCCCGGCAAAGTGTTTGACGTTGGTGTTTTCGCTCAGGTGCGGGTTGTCGAGCAACCACAGTGCGACCCGCAGCGACAGGCGCTTGGGTTCGGCAAGAGCAGTGGGAGATGGCGACGAATCGGGAGTTTTGCTGCGAAACTTCATAAAAAACAGTGCGGGCAACTCGAGAGGCGCGCCACTCTACTCCTTTTTCCTGGCGATGGCCCGAGGCATTTCGGCAGTTTTTTCGATTCATTGCGATTTTTTTTCTTGACGCTCGCGACGGCGATTCGATAGCCATACAACCGTCCGTGAAGATTGTCGGACAGATCGCAAAGAGCTGGTACGCCCGTGCTAGAGCAAGCGCTCGGGACAATCCACAGAAGCTGTGGATAACTCGGTGGACAACCCCTTCGGACACCCCGCAAACCCCGGTAGAATGGGGGCTTCAGTCAAACTGACGATTTTTTCACCAGCTAAAAAAAGTGTTTTTTTTCATTGACTTGTAAATCCATACCGGGCAACGGCAGTGCTGCAAGACGATGTTGCAGTGCTGTTACAGGGTCTGCCTCAGGTGTGCACAGTTGCGCCATTGCAAGGCGAACCGGTGCACAAAATTGGCACATTGTCGGGCGTTGCCCGCCATTTGCCCTCTTCACAGAGTGGCTATAACGCGACATACTGGCCGGCTCCCCGAATGAAAAGTACACGAGCTTGCCTTTAAGCTCAGGCTGTTGTAGCATTACCGCCGTTAGTACCAAGCTGAACCTCATTCTGGCCAAAGCAGTCCTTACAGTCGCACTGTTCACCTACCCATGGAACAGGCCCTGTTGAAACAAAGGACCGGCCCACTTGATGACTCCCAGGCAACCATTACCGCCCTGCCGAGTCACCCTGCAGATTGAACAGGATCTTTCCCACGGCAGCGAACCTTTGCCCTGGACTATTGCCTGTCTTCCGAGTACCTACCAGTCAGCCCAAGCGCCACACTATTAATGCGCACACAACTGGCTGCCCTGTTCCAGTCAGGTTCTTCGCACATGGCCCTAAAGCCTGGCGCTACTGGAACGTTTTAAGCGTATGCGGATCCTATTCCGTATCTATTGCAGGAACTTCTAATAATGATGAATCAATCCACCCATACTCAGGCTGCCATTCGCACCCTAACCCAAGCCTTTGCTCCGCTGAACTGCCTGATCGTGGCGGCTTCGCGCAAAGGTAGCTTCAGTTTCACCCTGGTCGACGATAACGGTATCGCCCAGCACAGCGAGCGCCTGTACCCGGAGCAATACACCTCCGCCGCGCCGCTGCAAGCGGTAATCGACCGTACGCGCCAGTCGCTGATTGCGTGATACGCCAGCAGCAACCTCAGAAAGCCCCGCCGCCAGCGGGGCTTTTTTTGTAACCGAACCGCTCAAAATTGCGGCCGAGCGCTGTAGGAAGCTTCTGAGAACACCTCGACATTGCACGGGCTCATTCAGGGCTTTTAAGTCCCGATCTGCATATGCGCTATAGCTAGAAGCCGCAAATGTTTTAAAAACAGCTCTTTACAGCGCGTATGTGACACTACACTTCAACTCAAGCGGCCTGCACCGCTTCCGGCGGGCCTGACCGATCCACCTGCTGCCAAGCTCCAGCGCCCCGCCGGCCATTTTCCAGTTCGAGGGCATTATGGGTATCGCCGCAAGCGAGTTGAGCCAATACGTGATCCGCCCTACGCTGATCTACCTGGGTCGCCACTGCCCGAGCGCTGAGGCCCTGCTGCTGGGGATCGCCGCCAGCCAGTCGGCACTCGGCTCGGCACTGCACGACCGCCGCGGACACGGGCTCTACCGCATTGGCGAAGGCCGCCACCAGACGCTCTGGGACCAGTTCCTGGCCCGCGATCCGGAGCTGGCCAGCCTGGTCCGCGGCCTGGCCAGCCAGCACGCCTTCCTCAGTGGCCCGCACCTGGAACTGACGGTAAACCTGCGCTACGCCACAGCGATTGCCTGGATGCTCATCGAAGAACAAGCCCTTGTTCTGCCGGCAGCCGACGACCTGCTAGGCCTGGCGAGAATCTGGCGGCAAACCTTCCAACCGCAGGGCCGGCTCTGTGATTTCACCCGTGCCTGGCAAACCTGCGTCGCCCCGCTGACCGAACACGCCTGTTAAACGCCGCTTGAGATACCTCTCGCCAACTAACCCGATTATGGTCGGATTGTCCTACAAAACCGCTCTATCTCCTGCGATGTAGCCTATAGCGCCCTACGAAAAATGTTGGTACTTTGCGCCACGGTGATCCCAAGGAGTTCTAATAATGAAAAAAGTAATACTCAAAACCTCGCTCAGTGTCGCGGTAGCCCTGGCTTCGACTCAACTGTTTGCCAGTGGTTTTGCGCTCAACGAACAAAGCGTCAGCGGCATGGGCACAGGTTTCGCGGGTCGTTCCTCTTCTGCCGATGATGCCAGTACCGTATTCGGCAACCCTGCCGGTATGTCTCGCCTGAAACGTGAACAAGTGACGGTTGGTGGCGCCGCCATTATCGCCAAGACCAACATCAAGAACGGCCGCGGCACCTTCGGTGGCAGCAACGACGGCGACATGGTGCCGACCGTGGGTGTGCCGATGGGCTACTACGTCAAACCCATCGATGAGCACTGGGCTTTCGGTATCGGCATGTACGCGCCGTTCGGCCTGGTGACCGATTACGAAAAAGGCTTTGCCGGCCGCTACTTCGGCAGCAAGAGCCATGTCCAGGTGGTAACCCTGCAGCCCACCGTCAGCTACGCCTTTAACGACAAGGTGTCGATCGGCTTCGGTCCGACCATCAACCGCATCGAAGGGACCCTGGAATCGGCCGCGCTGAACCGCGCGAGCCTGGGCCGCGACGACGGTAAGGTGAAGATCTCCGGTGACGACACGGCCGTTGGCTACAACATCGGCGTGATGGTTCAGGCCACCGACAGCACCCGTCTGGGCCTGACCTACCACTCGATGGTCGACTACAAGCTGGAAGGCAAGACCCAGGTCCGCGGCTCCGGCTTCGGCCCGTTCGACGCGGCCAAGTTCGATGCCTCGCTGAAGATCAAGACCCCGGAATCGGTGGACTTCTCGGTCACCCACGAGCTGGATGAAAACTGGACCCTCTACGCCGGTTCCACCTGGACCCGCTGGAGCCGTCTGGAAGCCATCACCGTGAACAACGAAGGCGTTCCAGCGGCCCTGAGACCGACCCTGGGCCAGATCAGCGAAGAACAGAACTGGCATGACACCTGGGCCCACGCCATCGGCGCGGCCTACAAGGTCAACAAGGAATGGACCCTGCGCGCTGGCTTCAGCGTCGACCAGGCGCCAACCAACAACCAGAACCGTTCGCCGCGCATCCCGACTGGCGACCGCAAGGCCATCAGCCTGGGTGCTGGCTGGAGCCCGAACGACGACATGACCATCGACGTGGCCTACTCCTACCTGTGGGAAGAGGACGCCAAGATCAATCAGTCGACTTCGCCGACCGATCCTGCACACTTCAAAGGCTCGTACAGCGCCAAGTACCAAAACAGCGCGCATGGCCTGGGTGCATCCCTCACCTACCGCTTCTGATCGGTACCGCGTTACCTGAAAAAACCGCCTTCACGGCGGTTTTTTCATTGTGACGGCCAGACACCTTCCAACTGTTCCTGCACGTAATCCATGAACACCCGCACCTTGGGTGTCAGGGCAAAGCGGTCAGCCACGCACAGGTAAATATCCATTGGCTCGGTCTGGGCGTAGGCCTGACCCGATTGCAAACCTTCGAACAAGCGCACCAGCTCGCCACGTTGCAGAAACGGCCGCGCGACAAACTCGGCGAGCCGGGTAATGCCACCACCGTTGGCGGCCATTTGCGCCAGGGCATCGATGTCGTCGCTGATCAACAACGGGCCGAACTCGGCATCGAAGCGCAGGCCATCGCGAACAAAGCCCCAGCGTAGAAAACGCCCATCCACCGGATAGCGAAATACCAGGCAACGGTGCGCCTTGAGCGCCTCCGGCGTTTGCGGCCAACCGGCGCTGGCCAGATAGCCGGGCGAGGCACAACAGATGAACGGCACCCGCGCTACCCGCCGGGCCAGCAGGCCATCCTCCAGCTGCGGGGTGATGCGGATGCTGACGTCAACCCCCTCCTGGGCGTGATTCACTTTGCGGTCAGTCGTAATCAATTCAAGCGAAAGCTGCGGATAGCGCTCGGAGAAAGCTGGGATCAGCGGCGCCAGCACATGCCGGCCAAAGGCAGAACTGGAAGCGATGCACAGCCGCCCTTGCGGCGTGCTGTCGAGCGCGGTGATGGCCGCTTGTGCCAGTGCCAGATCGCGCTCGATGTGCCGCACCCGCTGGTAATACTCCGCACCACTGGGGGTCAAGGCCATGCTACGGGTGGTCCGTGCCAGCAAGCGCACCTGCAGATGTGCTTCCAGGCGGGCAATGTTCTGGCTCACCGCTGCCGCGCTGAGACCCAGGCTGCGCGCGCCGGCAGCGATGCTGCCGGCCTCGACGACCTTGACGAAGCTCTTGATCGAGCCGAGCAGGTTCACAGGCAATCTCCGGCATTCGTAAGATTTTCTTTATAAAGACCTAACGACGGCGAGTCTACTGAGCGGCCGTTCAACTTGCTAACCTTGCCGCTCCGTCAAACCTGAAGGAGCTCGCATGACCTCATCCACCACCACCCGCCGCCTGAAACTGGGCGTGCGCGCCACGCCCTACGTGTTCGCCTTCTACATGTCGGCAATCATGGCCATGCTGATGTGCTTCGTGATTACCGCCGCCAACGGCGGCATCGGCGAACACTACCTGACCAATGTGCTCAAGGCCTACCAGTTAGCCATGCCGGTAGCGTTCGTCTGCGTGCTAGTGGTGCGGCCGATCGTGCTCAAGCTGGTGGCCTGGACGGTGCACCCGCACAGCGACAACTGAGCCGATTCAGGGCTGCGAGGCAATCGCCTTTTCGATAGCGGCCTTGAATTCGGGATCGTCCGGTTTGGTCAGGCTGGAGAAGTTGGCGATCACATTGCCCTGGCGGTCGACCACATACTTGTAGAAATTCCACTTCGGCGCGCTGCTCTGTTTCGCCAGTTCCTTGAACAGGTGGGTAGCGTCGGCGCCACGCACCGGTTGCGGCTCGGTCATGGTGAAGGTCACGCCGTAGTTGGCGTAGCAGACCTTGGCGGTTTTCTCGCTGTCGGCGTCTTCCTGCTTGAAGTCGTTGGAGGGTACGCCGAGCATTTCCAGGCCCTGCCCCTGGTACTCCTTGTACAGCGCTTCAAGGCCTTCGAACTGCGGAGCGAAACCGCAGTAGCTGGCCGTATTGACCACCACCAGCGGCTTGCCGGCGAAGTGCTGGCACAGGTTGACTTGCTCTTTGGCACGCAGCTTGGGCAGATCGCCCTGCAGCAGTTCGGGACATGCCGCCGCCAGGGCGGAATTCGCCCCGGCCAGCAACAACAGTGGAACCAGTAACCGGTGTAGGCGCATCTTCCGTCTCCCTTGCATTGATGCAGAAGGATAGCTTACCCCTAGCAGGCGCCCATACCCAACTGCATCAGCGCCAGGCCGCCACGCTGCCAGCCCCACCAGACCAGCGCCAGCAGCACGCAGGCGCCAACCATCGCGATCAGCCGCAGCGCCGAGCGACTCATGCGGCCTGCGCCTGCAAGCGCGCCACCGGGCGCTCGCGCACCGGCCAGTTGAGGGCGGCCGCCAGCAGGCTGAGCAGGATCGAGATCTGCCAGACCAGGTCATAGTTGCCAGTGCTGTCGTACACCACCCCGCCAAGCCAGCCACCGAGGAACGCACCGAGCTGGTGGAACAGGAAGACGATACCGCCGAGCATCGACAGGTTACGTACGCCGAACAGGGTGGCCACGGTGCCATTGGTCAGCGGCACGGTGGACAGCCACAGCAGGCCCATGGCGATACCGAACAGGTAAGCACTGAGCTGCGTTACCGGCGCCCACAGGAACAGCACGATGACCACCGCGCGCAGCAGGTACAACGCGGTCAGCAGGCGCGGCTTGGACATCCGCCCGCCCAGCCAGCCGGCGGTGTAGGTGCCGACGATATTGAACAGCCCGACCAACGCCAGCACCGTAGTACCGATGGTTGCGGGCAGGTGCTGGTCGACCAGGTAGGCCGGCAGGTGCACGCCGATGAACACCACCTGGAAGCCGCAGACGAAGAAGCCCAGCGCCAGCAGCCAGAACCCGGAATGCGAACAGGCTTCACGCAGCGCCTGGCCAAGGGTCTGCTCCTCGCCCTTGACTGCCGGCAGCGGCTTGTCGCGCAGCAGGCCGACCAGCGGCACGATCAACGCCACCAGCAGGCCGAGCACCAGTAGCGCGGCCGACCAGCCCAGCCATTCAATCAAGCCGAGGGTACCGGGCAGCATGGCGAACTGGCCGAACGAGCCGGCGGCGCTGGCGATGCCCATGCCCATGCTGCGTTTTTCCGGCGGTACGGCGCGACCGACCACACCGAGAATCACCGAGAACGAGGTGCCCGACAGGCCGATTCCGATCAGCAGGCCGGCGCTCAACGACAGCGACAGCGGCGAGTCGGACATGCCCATCAGCACCAGGCCGACGGCGTAGAGAATGCCGCCGACGATCACCACCTTGGCCGCGCCGAGGCGGTCGGCCAGGGCGCCGGCGAATGGCTGGGCCAGGCCCCAGATCAGGTTCTGCAGGGCGATGGCCAGGGCAAATACACCACGGCCCCAGCCAAACTCGGCGCTCATCGGCGCCAGAAACAGGCCAAAGCCGTGCCGAACGCCCAGCGACAGCGCCAGAATCAGCGCTGCACCGAGAAGAATCCAACCACTGGTCCGCCATACCGACGTCATTGTTATTTGCTCCCATCTGCCGCAAGGTTTCGCGGGTATATACCCGCTTAAGGGCGTAAAAATCAGGCCAGTTGTTCCAGCAGGTGCACCAACTGATCGCGCTGGGCTTCGCCGAGGCTATCGACCAGTTTGCGTTGCGCGGCTTCCCAGGCCGGCTCGGCGGCCAGCAGGCGGGCCTGGCCTTGCTCGGTGAGTACCACCAGGCGGTTGCGCAGGTCGTGACCTTCGGCCAGGGCCAGCAGCCCCTCGGCTTCCAGCACCTTGACGTTACGCCCGAGGGTGCTGCGGTCCAGGCCCATGGCGTCGGCCAGGCTAGAGATACTCGGCTGGTCGAGCCGCCGCACATGACGCAACAGGGAAAACTGGGCGACATTGATGCCGAAGCCGGTGAGGGCCTCGTCGTAATGTCGGCTCACCCCACGGGCAGCTCGACGCAGGTGGGTGCAGATGCATTCGCTGGTCAACATGAGATGGGTGTATATACCCGGGCTTAGTGAAATACAAGGAAATACTTTTTGTCTGCCCAGGCCTCATCGCGGGACGAGCCAGCTCCCACCAGGGCATACGGGCACGTCTGGGCGGGCTAGGCCCGCGATAGTGCCAGCCCAATCACCACAGCAGCCTCCAGCAACTCCAGCATCGCCCCTGCCGTATCCCCGGTGGTCCCTCCCAGGCGCCGCATCATCATCTGGCGCAACCCGGCAAACACCGCCAGCGCCACCCCCAGCGAAAGCGCCCCGCCCGGCAGCAGCAAGCAGCCCAGTGCACACAGCGCCAACACCACCCACGCCGCCTGCCGCGGCAGGTGATCGGCCAGCGCCTGCCCCAGCCCACCGCTACGCACATACGGCGTACACAGGAACAGCCCGAGCAACGCCGCCCGCCCCAGCAGCGGCGCTAGCAGCAGCGCCAGGCCCTGGCCGGCCTCGACCAGTGCCAGCAGCGCAGAGAATTTCAGCAGCAACACCAGCACCAGCGTCACCACCGCAATCGGCCCGCTGCGCGGGTCCTTCATGATCGTCAGGGTGCGCTCACGGTCGCCGAAGCCGCCCAGCCAGGCATCGGCGCTGTCGGCCAGGCCATCCAGGTGCAGCGCCCCGCTCAGCCACACCCAGGCACTGAGCAGCAAGGCGGCCTGCAACAGCGGCGGGCTGCCCGCCAGCTGCAGGTTCAAGCCCCACAGCAGCGCGCCAAACAGCACGCCCACCAGTGGATAGAACAGCAACGAGCGGCCCATCTGCTGCGGCGCCGGCATCCCCGGCAAGCGCACCGGCAAGCTGCTGAGAAATTGCAGGGCAATCCAGAACGGCAGCATCAGCTCGGCTCCCGCCACTGGCCGTCGGCCTGCAACGCCAGGCGACACAACGCCCCATGCCGCACCTCAACCTGCAACAACTGCTCACGCGGCAAGCCACGCGCCCGCGCCAGCAACAGGCGCATCACCCCGCCGTGGGTCACCAGCAACAGTCGCTCACCGGCATGCGCCTGCTGCACTCGCGCCAGCGCCTCCAACACCCGCGCCGAGAACGCCGCCACCGGCTCGCCGCCGGGTGGCGTAAAGGCATACGGGTCGGCCCAGAACTGCCCCAGCCCGGCTTCGTCGGTGAGCATCAGCTCGGCCGCGCTACGGCCCTCCCAATCGCCGAAATGCAGCTCCTGAAAGCCCGGTTCCAGGCTCAGTGGCAGGTCCAACTGCACGGCCAGTTCCTCGGCAAATCGCGCACAGCGTTGCAACGGCGAACTCACCAGCCGATCCCACGGCCCGGCGGCCTGCACCGCCTCGCGCATCTGCGCCCAGCCTAACGCGGTCAAGGCATCGTCGAGGCTGCCACGCAGGCCGCCGCCCTGTTCGGTTTCACCGTGGCGCAGCAGATCGAGGATCATGCCGGGCGATCCGTCACTGCCGCTTCGGCGAAGGTCGCCATCTGCCCGTGGAGGTCGCAGGCCAGGCGCAACAGCGGCACCGCCAGCGCCGCACCGCTGCCCTCGCCCAGGCGCAGGCCCAGCGCCAGCAACGGCTCGGCCTGCAACTCGGCGAGAACCCGCCGATGCCCAGGCTCGGCCCCGCAGTGGCCGAAGAACAGCCATGCCCGGCACGCCGGGTTGATGCGCACTGCGGTCAACGCCGCGACCGTGCAGATAAAGCCGTCGACCAGCACCGCGACGCCTTCCTGGGCACAGGCCAGGTACGCCCCGACCAACGCGGCAATCTCGAAACCGCCGAAGCAGAACAACTGTTGCAGAGGGTCGTCGGCCAGCCCGGCGTGGGTCTGTCGTGCGCGCTCGATCACCGCCGCCTTGTGTTGTACGCCCTGGGCGTCGAGGCCGGTGCCCGGCCCGGTCAGCTCGCTGGCCGCGCAGTTGAGCAGCACGCTGGCCAGGGCACTGGCCGCCGTGGTGTTGCCAATGCCCATTTCGCCGCCGATAAACAGCTGGCTGCCCGCCTCGCACGCGCGCAGCACGCTGTCGCGACCGGCCTGCAAGGTGCGCAGCCCCTGCTCGGCAGTCATCGCCGGCTGCTCGGCAAAGTTCGCCGTACCGCGGCCAAGGTGTTCGTGGCGCACACCCGGCAGTTCTTGCTCAAGGGTCGCGGTGCCGAGGTCGATCACCTCCAGGCGCGCGTCCAACTGGCGCGCCAGCACGCTGATTGCCGCGCCGCCATTGACGAAATTCAACAGCATCTGCCCGGTCACCGCCTGTGGGTAGGCAGAAATGCCTTCGGCAACCACCCCGTGATCGCCGGCAAAAATCGCAATCCATACCTGGCTCAGGCGCGGCTTGAGCTGGCCCTGCAAGCCGGCCAGGTCCACCGCCACCTGCTCCAGCCGACCCAACGAACCGGCCGGCTTGGTCAGTTGCTGCTGATGGGCCAGGGCCCGTTCGCGCACAGCGCCATCCACCGGCCGACAGCCGTTCAGCCACCAGGTTTGACTCATGATTGCGATCCTTTAAGGGTAAGCGGGAGGCCCGCGACAGTCAGCACAACGCTGGCGCAGCGCTCGGCCACGGCTTGATGCAGCAGGCCGGCTTCATCGACGTAGCGCCGGGTCAGCTCGCCCAGCGGCACCACGCCAAGGCCGGTTTCGTTGCTGACCAGAATGATTTCACCGGGCAACTGCGGCAGGCAGTCGAGCAATGCATCGCGCTCGGCGGCCAGCCGCTCGGGGTTGTCGAGCATCAGCAGGTTGGTCAGCCACAAAGTCAGGCAGTCGACCAGCAGGCAGCGCTGCGGCGCGGCGTTTTCGCGCAGCACGCGGGCCAGCGCCAGCGGCTCTTCGATCAGCGCCCACTCGGTCGGGCGGCGCGCGCGGTGCAGTTGCACCCGGGCGTTCATTTCGCCGTCCAGCGGTTCGCTGGTGGCAATGTAGGTGACGGCCAGGCCACTGGCCTGGGCGCACTGTTCGGCGAGGCGGCTCTTGCCCGAACGGGCGCCGCCGAGGATCAGCTTGAGCATGTCAGTTCAGCCCACAGAGTTGACGCAGCCGGGCGGTATCCAGGTGGTTCTCCACCAGGTCTGCCAGGCGTTCGATGTCCAGTTCGCGCAGGGCGTGATAGTCGACCTGTTCCACCTCGCTCAAGCCCGCCCAGCGCAGCAGCGCGGCACAGGATGCCGGCGACTCGAACAGGCCGTGCAGGTAGGTCGCGAGGATCTGCCCGTCGGCACTCAGCGCACCATCGCAACGGCCATCGCGCAACTGCACCGCCGGCCGTTCCAGGGCCGGGCCACGGCTGACGCCGGCATGAATTTCATAGCCACTGATCGGCGCTTGCTCCAGGTGCAGGATACCGTCGACGTTACGCAGTTGCTTCTCGGCCTCCAGCTCGGTGACGTAGTCCAGCCAGCCCAGCCCTGGGCTGCTGCCAGCCGGGCCTTCGAGGCCGAGCGGGTCGTCGACGCGCTGGCCGAGCATCTGCAGACCGCCGCAGATCCCCAGCAGCTTGCCGCCATAGCGCAGGTGCCGGGCAATCGCCTCTGCCCACCCCCGCTCGCGCAGTTGCGCCAGGTCGCCGCGTACGCTCTTGGAGCCCGGCAGGATGATCAGGTCGGCCGGCGGAATCGCCTGCCCCGGCCCGATGAATTGCAGGTCGACCTGCGGGTGCAGGCGCAACGGGTCGAAATCGGTGTGGTTGCTGATGCGCGGCAGCACTGGGACGATCACCTTGAGCACCCGAGCCTGCTTTTCGCCCTGGCGCTGGTCGAGACCGTCTTCAGCCTCCAGGTGCAGGTCCATCACATAGGGCAGCACACCGAGCACCGGTTTGCCGGTGCGTGCTTCCAGCCAGTCGAGGCCGGGCTGGAGCAAGGCAATGTCACCGCGGAAGCGGTTGATGACGAAGCCCTGAACCCGCGCCTGCTCGCTCGGTGAGAGCAATTCGAGGGTACCGACCAGGTGCGCGAACACGCCCCCCCGGTTGATGTCGGCAATCAGGATCACCGGGCAGTCCACCGCCTCGGCGAAGCCCATGTTGGCGATATCGCCAGCGCGCAGGTTGATCTCGGCCGGCGAGCCGGCACCTTCGACCATCACCACCGGGTAGGCAGCGCTCAGGCGTTGATGCGAAGCGAGCACCGCCTGCATGGCGATGGCCTTGTAGTCGTGGTAGGCGACCGCATTCATGCTGGTGACCGCGCGACCATGCACGATGACCTGAGCGCCGGTATCGCTGTTGGGCTTGAGCAGCACCGGGTTCATATCGGTGTGCGGCGCCAGGTGGGCGGCCTGGGCCTGCACCGCCTGGGCGCGGCCGATCTCGCCGCCGTCGGCGGTGACGGCGCTGTTCAGCGCCATGTTCTGCGGTTTGAACGGCACCACGCCGATGCCCTGGCGCGCCAGCCAGCGGCACAGCGCCGTCACCAGGGTGCTTTTGCCGGCGTCGGAAGTGGTGCCTTGCACCATCAGGGTGGTCATGGGTGGTCCTTGCGGTAATCGGCCAGGGCCTGGCGCAGGCGCTGCCAGTCGGATTCGTGCGCCGGCAGGCCGAAGCGCAGGCTGGACGTGACGCTGAACAGGCGCACCAGAATGCCACGGCGGGCCAGGTAGTCGTAAAGGTGCGCAGCCTGCTCGAACAGCAGGTACTGGAACAGGTCGCAGCCGCCGTCGGGCTTGAACCCGGCGTCTTCGAGGGTGTTCGCCAGGCGCGCGCTGGCTTCGGCGCAGCGCGCGATCTGCGCCTGCTGGGCGGCACGGTCGAGCAGGCAGGCCTGGCCGAGGACCCGCGTCGGCCCGCTGATGCTCCACGGCCCCAGCTGTTCGGCCAGCAGTTGCAGCAGTTGCCGCTCGGCCAGCACGAAGCCCAGGCGCACCCCGGCCAGACCGAAGAACTTGCCGAACGAACGCAGCACAATCAGGCCGCTGCGCCAGGTTTGCGCGGCGATGCTCTGCCCCGGCGTGTTGTCCATGAACGCTTCGTCGACCAGCAGCCAGCCGCCACGCTGGGCGAGCTTGGCGTGCCATTCGAGCAGGCGCTCGGGCGGCAACTTGCGCCCGGTCGGGTTGTTCGGGTTGACCACCACCAGCACGTCGAGGCTGTCGAGGTAGAACTCGACCTGGTCCTCGCTCAGCTCGCGCACACGGTGGCCGGCGCGACGCCAGCCCTCGGCGTGCTCGGCGTAACACGGCGACAGTACGCCGACCTTGCCGCTACGACGCAGGCGCGGCAGGGCCTGGATCGCCGCCTGCGAGCCGGCCACCGGCAGCAGTTGCGACACCCCGTAAAACTCGGCGGCGGCCTGCTCCAGGCCGTCGTCGGTCTCCGGTAGGCGTGCCCAGGCGCGGCTGGGGATGTCGGGAATGGCAAACGGCCAAGGGGCGATACCGCTGGAAAGATCGACCCAGTCGTCCTGGGCAATCCCGTATTCGCGAATCGCCCGCTGCAAGCGGCCACCGTGTTCAAGCATAGAATTCTGCCCCCAGGCACAAGAGCAACAACCACAACCAGACACCCTGGCTCACCAGCCGCCAGCCGCGTTCGATGGCATCGGCATCGGCGGCCGGGCCTTCACCCAGCTGCGGACGCTCATGCAACTCACCCTGATAGACCGCCGCCCCGCCCAGCTCGACGCCGAGCGCACCGGCACCGGCGGCCATGACCGGGCCAGCGTTCGGGCTGTCCCAGGTCGGGCCCTGGGTGCGCCAGCATTTTAGCGCCAGGCGGGTCTTGCCGAGCAGCGCGTAGGTCAGCGCCACCAGCCGCGCTGGAATGTAGTTGAGCACGTCGTCGATCCGCGCGGCGGCCCAGCCGAAGCGCTCGAAGCGCTCGTTGCGGTAACCCCACATCGCATCCAGCGTATTGCTCAGGCGGTACAGCACCACGCCCGGCGCGCCGGCGACGACAAACCAGAACAGCGCGGCAAACACCGCGTCGCTGCCGTTCTCCAGCACCGATTCGGTAGCAGCGCGGGCCACTGCGGTTTCATCGAGTTCGGCGGTTTCGCGGCTGACCAGGTAGCCCACCCGCCGCCGCGCCTCGCTCAGGTCACCGCCGCGCAAGGCTTCCGCGACCGGGCGAATGTGCTCGCCGAGGCTGCGCAGGCCAAGCGCGCAGTACAGCGCCAGAATCTCCACCAGCCAGCCGACATAGGGCAGCCAGGACAGCAGCGTCGCTAGTAAGGTCAGCGGGATCACCGCGAGGAACCAGGCGGTTACGCCATGGCTACGCCAG
Organism: Pseudomonas sp. SDI; assembly: GCF_003105155.1. Classification (GTDB taxonomy): domain Bacteria; phylum Pseudomonadota; class Gammaproteobacteria; order Pseudomonadales; family Pseudomonadaceae; genus Aquipseudomonas. The sequence goes on from NZ_QETK01000015.1 coordinate 53,251, forward strand.
CCGCGCCCACCGGCATTGAAGCGCTGCTCCAGACGCCCGGCATAACGCCCGAACGCCACCAGCGGATGCCGCCGTTGCGGCTCCCCCAGCAACGCATCCAGCGCCACACCGGCAACGGTCAGCAACGCCACACTCATTCCTGCTCTCCCCAATGGTTGTCGTACAGCATTTCGTTCAGTGGTCGCGGCGTGGCCCAGCCTTCCAGCACCAGCATCGGCGCCGGGTAAAACGCCTTGACCGGGCCCAGGCAAAGGATCGCCAGCGGCTTGGCCCCGGCCGGCATGCCCAGCAGGGCCGCCAGTGCCTGCGGGTCGAACAGCGATACCCAGCCCATCCCCAGGCCTTCGGCGCGGGCCGCCAGCCAGAGATTCTGGATCGCGCAGGACAGCGAGGCCAGGTCCATCTCCGGCAGCGTGCGGCGGCCGAAGATGTGTTTTTCGCGCTCGTCCATCAACGCGGCCACCAGCACTTCGGCGCAGTCGTTGATGCCCTCGACCTTGAGCTTCATGAATTCGTCCGAGCGCTGCCCGAGCGCTTCGGCGGTGCGCACCCGCTCGTCTTCCACCAACCGCTGGATCTGCGTGCGCAGTTCGCGGCGGCTGATGCGGATAAACCGCCACGGCTGCATCAGGCCGACACTGGGGGCCTGATGCGCGGCTTCGAGCAGACGCGCGAGCAACTCGGGGGCCACTTCGCCGCCGGCAAAGTGGCGCATGTCGCGGCGCTCGCCAATGGCACGGTATAGCGCCGCGCGTTCGGCATCGCTATAGGCGTGCTCGCTCATGGTGCCAGCAGCGCCGCCAGCGCCGACGGGTTGGACGGAAAGTAGAAGTGCACGTAGGACGCCGTCAACCGACCGATGCGGTACACCGCCTCGGCGCCACGCCCGCCGTTCGGGCTCTGGCCACGGGCAATCGGGGTTAGCTCGGTGCTGGTCAGCGAGTGATGATAGGTGTGCCCGCGCAGGGTGCCTTCGGGCAGCTCCACCGCTTGCAAGGCCAACGCGGCGAGACGCTTCTGCATCACCGCTTCGCCCGGCAGCAGAGCGACCAGCGCGGCGCGCTCGCCCGCCACGTCGGTCAGCCCCTGAAGCAGGTAGAGCATGCCGCCGCATTCGGCCAGTAGCGGCTTGTCGGCGCCATGGTGGGCGCGGATCGCTGCCAGCATCGGGGCGTTCGCAGCCAGGGTCTGGTGGTGCAGTTCAGGATAGCCGCCGGGCAGGTAGAGGCTGTCGGCAGGCGGCAGTTCGCGGTCATGGATCGGTGAGAAGAAACGCAGTTCGGCGCCCATCTCGCGCAGCAGGTCAAGGCTGGCGCCATAGGTGAAGGCAAAGGCTTCGTCGCGGGCCACGGCAATCCGCACACCCGCCAGCAACGGTGCAATTTCTCGCGCGCCCGGCGCCTCGAAGGTGACCGCTGGCGGCAAGGCCGATTCGCAGCTGTCGCCCAGCGCCTTGGCCGCTGCATCCAACCGCAGGTCGAGGTCGGTCAACTCGCTGGCCTGGACCAGCCCGAGGTGCCGGCTCGGCAGCTCGATGCCGGTTTCCCGCGACAGACCGCCGTACCAGCGCAGGCCTTCGGTGAGGCTGCCTTCGAGCAATTGTGCGTGGCGCAGGGTGCCGACACGGTTGGCCAATACGCCGGCAAACGGCAGGTCCGGCTGATAGCGAGCCAGGCCCAGGGCCAATGCGCCGAAGGTCTGCGCCATGGCCGTGCCGTCGATCACCGCCAGCACCGGCACGCCGAAGTGTCGGGCCAGATCGGCACTGGACGGGGTACCGTCGAACAGGCCCATCACCCCTTCGATGAGGATCAGGTCGGCATCCGCCGCGGCCTCCCAGAGCAGGCGCCGACTTTCCTCGGCGCCGACCATCCACAGGTCGAGCTGGTACACCGGGTTGCCGCTGGCACGTTCGAGGATCATCGGGTCGAGGAAATCCGGCCCGCATTTGAACACCCGCACCTTACGCCCCAGGTTACGGTGCAGCCGCGCGAGGGCGGCGGTCACGGTGGTCTTGCCCTGACCGGAAGCCGGCGCGGCGATCAGTACCGCCGGGCAATGCCGCACATTACTCATAGTTCGACGCCCTTCTGCGCACGAATGCCGGCCTGGAAGGCGTGCTTGAGCATACCCATCTCGGTGACGGTGTCGGCCAGTTCGATCAACTCGGGCTTGGCGCCACGGCCAGTAACGATCACATGCTGCATCGGCGGGCGGGCCTGCAAGTCGCTGAGCACCTGATCGAGGTCGAGGTAGCCGTGCTTGAGAGCGATGTTCAGCTCGTCGAGCACAACAAAACCGATGCTCGGGTCTTGCAGCAGTTCGCGGCTCACCGCCCAGGCCGCTTCGGCAGCGGCGATATCGCGCTGACGGTCCTGGGTTTCCCAGGTGAAGCCCTCGCCCATCACGTGGTAGCGCACTTCATTCGGGAAGCGGCGGAAGAACAGCTCTTCGCCAGTGCTGTTGCGGCCCTTGATGAACTGCACCACACCACACTGCATGCCATGGCCCAAGGCGCGGGCGAGCATGCCGAAGGCCGAGCTGCTCTTGCCTTTGCCATTGCCGCTGAGCACCAGCAGCAGGCCGCATTCGTTGGGCGAGTTGGCGATACGCTCGTCGATGATCGCTTTCTTGCGCTGCATGCGCGCCAGGTGGCGTTCGTCACGGTCGGTGGATTCGGTCATCGGGGTTCTCCGCTGGCAACCGTCGGCGGCAGGCACGCGCCGGGAACGCCAGCAATGGCGAGGGGCACATGGGGGGACGGCGCGACAGATGAGTGTATGGCACACGGAAAACGCGCAGGGCTCGGCCGACTTGGCCGCAGAGGTCCGCGCATCACCCTCCGTGATGCCGTTGGCTGAATCAGGCCGGTCTCCGGGCTCATGAGCGGGGCCTGGCGGCCGCCCGAGCGTGCGCCTTCCCGGAATTCACCAGTGGCCATGCACGATCCTTGACTCATTTACCGTTGCGGGGGCAGCGCCGGGTTCGCGCTTGGTTAGCGCCCACCGGCTTCCCTGTTTCACCCTGCCGACCCACGGGCCACAGAGCACCTGAAACAAGACGCGAAGGTTAGAGGGTTGGGCCCGGAGCGTCAATGAAAGGCACGCCCACTGGCCTGGATCAATGGCGCAATCGGCACCTTGTGTAACACTGGCATCAGTGATATCACTGAGCCATCAATGATGGCGGATCTCGATTACAACGATAAGGGAGCGCGCAGCATGCAAGGCTTGATCATCAACAACCCGCGCCTGGAGTTCCTGCGTCCGGCCCTGGAGCGCTGGAGCGAGTGCATCGAGCGCTTCAACCAGACCCTGGGCGACAACGAGGCACCCTACTGGCAGGGCGTGCAGGCCAACCTGGGGCTGCTCTCGGCAGCCGCCTGGCAGGCCGAGCTGGTCACCTTGCATGCCGCGCCGAGCAAGAAGCAACGCGACGAAGGCGAGCGCGAAGGACGCTGCGACCTGGTGATTGCCAGCCACGACGAGTCGGCCTACGTGCATGCCGAACAGCGCTGGCCGAAAGTCGCCAAGCTCGACCTGAACGCCGCCCTGGGCGAGGTCACCACCCTTGCCCGCCAAGGTGCCTACCCCAGCCAGCTGAAACTGGCCGCACTGTTCGCCAGCCCGTGGAAAGCAGGCCAGCACGCCAGCCCGGAAGAACTGCAGGATCTGGTCGATGACCTGCAACATCACAATGCCTGTGCCCTGGCCTGGTTCTTCCCTTACGGCTACCGCAAGCTGCACAACGAGCTGGGCCAGTATCACCCCGGGATCATCCTGCTGCTCAAGCAGGCCTGAGCGACAATGGAACCTTGCGCGATAGGCGTGTCTCTACTGCTCACTACCGCCGTCATCGCGAGGGATTTCGATCAGGCGCCTTCCCCCCATTGCACTGCTGTTGCTGCTCGGCGGCGGATTGGCCGCCTGTGGTGAGACCGCCCGCCTGGCGGTGAGCGACGGCAGCGGCCCGTCGCCGCAGTTGCCCGAACCGAACAAGACCCTGATCCCCACCGCCAACGTCGCCAAGGCCGTCGGCTGGGCGCAATCATTGGTCAGCATGGTTCGTGGAACCGCAAGCCGCACAGTGGCTATAAGGTGCTGTTTGTACCGTTCAGTACGGCGGGTAAGCCGGCGGGCAAACCTCTGGACCTGTTGACCGGGTTCCTCGATGGCGATGGCAAGGCCATGGGCCGGCCGGTGGGGGGTAGCGAGCGACAAGCGGTGGGGTGCTGGTAGCGGATGATGTCGGGAATGTGATCTGGCAAGTGAGCAAGGCGCAGTAGCGCGGCGCTCCCACAAGAGCGCAATACAACCTGTGGGAGCGGGCTCGTCCCGCGAGAGGCCTGAAGCCTTAGCGCTTACGGCACAGCGTCATTCCATCGCCCAGCGGCACCAGCGACAGATCCACCCGCGCATCGCCCTGCAAGGCCAGGTTGAGCGCCTGAATCCCCCGCGTGTCTTCACTGTCCGGCTGCGCCTGTAACACTCGCCCGCTCCACAGGGTGTTGTCGAACACCAGCACCCCGCCCCGACGCAACAACACCAGCGCGTGCTCCAGGTACTGCGGATAATTGGCCTTGTCGGCATCGACAAAGATCAGATCGAACGCCCCCGCCTCCAGCCCGGCGAGGGTCTGCACTGCCGGGCCAAGGCGCATTTCGATGCGCCCGCTCACCCCGGCTTCGTCCCAGTAACGCTGGGCAATCGCCTGATAGTCCCCCGCCAGGTCACAGCAGATCAGTTGCCCCTCAGGCATCGCCTGGGCCATGCACAGCGCGCTGTAGCCGGTAAATGTGCCCACTTCGATCACCCGCCGCGCGCCGATCACACTCACCAGCCAGGCCAGCAATTGCCCTTGCTCGGGCGCCACCTGCCAGCGCGCCTCGGGCAAGGCCTGGGTTTCCACGCGCAAACGCGCCAGCAGCGGCGTCTCACGCAAAGAGACCCGCTGCAGGTAGGCATAGAGGCTATCGTCGAGGTAGAGCGTTTGACCGGTCATCGCTCACCTCGCGGCGATCAGGGGTTGTGCGCCAGGTGCTCCGGCTGGGCCGGGTTCAGCACGCGCTTGGCGTTGAGGTAGGCCTTCTGCCAATAGCTGTTGGACAGGTAGTCCAGGCGCACCGTTCCGCCGCTGGACGGTGCATGGACGAAACGCCCCTCGCCGACATAGATGCCAGCATGGCTGACCTGCCCGCCGCCATTGGTGGCGAAGAACACCAGGTCGCCCGATTGCAAGGCTTCGCGACCGATATCCGGGGCGCGCATCACGATCATTTCGCGGGTGGAACGCGGCAAGGCGATACCCGCCGCGTCACGGTACACGTAGCCGATCAAGCCGCTGCAATCGAAACCGGAATCCGGGGTGTTGCCGCCCCAGCGATACGGCGTGCCGACCAGGCCAATGGCACGGAACAGCACGTCTTCGGCAACCGGCGAGAAGAAGGTTTGCGGGGCCATGACACGAGGCTCGAGCACCTGAGGTGGGGCCGGGGCATGGCTGGAACAGGCACCGAGCAGTGCCAGCAGGGAAAGAACAGCAAAGCGCGCCGTCATCGACATGTCAGAACATCCTGTCTGAAGCCGCCCGGCGCGGTGGCCGGAAATAGTTGAGAAGTTAGATTAGACGCTTTCTGTAAACACGTACGGCGGCAAGCTTTTCAGCTCTGCCGCCGTACGTCGGAAAGACCGGAAGGCTCAGTTGCGCGAGAGGGTGGTCGGGGCCATTGCCAGCGCGCGCTTGGCTTCGATAAAGGTCTTGCTCCAGTAGCGATCGCCCAGGCTGTCGATCCGCACCCCGCCGCTGCGGCGGCTGCTGGAGTGAATGAACTGGTCGTCGCCCAGGTAGATACCGGCGTGGCTGACACGGCCACGGCCATTGGTGCTGAAGAACAGCAGATCGCCTGGCTTGAGGTTGTTACGGGCTACCAGCGGGGCTTTTACGTTGATCATTTCGCGGGTGGAACGCGGCAGGGTCATGCCGGCTTCTTCGCGGAACAGATAACCGATGAAGCCGCTGCAATCGAAGCCGGATGCCTCGGAGGTGCCACCGAAGCGGTAACGGGTGCCGATCAGCGCCATGCCGCGTTCGAGGATGTTGTCCGCCAGTGCTGGCAGTTGGTAAGGCTTGGAGCCACTGGAGAAGGCTTCCAGTTCCTGCTCGGTGGCCAGCTCTTCTTCGAACACCGATGACTTGGCGTTGGATTGGGCAGCGGCGGCAGCCTGGGCAGTGATGGCGTGTGGCGCCTGCTGCTGCGAAGAAGGGCTATGAGCCGCGCAGCCAAAAAGCAGGGTCACGAGTGCGAGGGGCACGAGGGGTGCGAAGCGATTTAGCATGGGCACGACCGTGTCTGGAATTTAAAGAAGTCGAGACTATGCCTTCTATCGCATCGATTTGCAAATTCAATCGAAAAAAATGTGACTTTTATGTGCCGAGGCTCTAGACCGCCATTACCAGCCCAGCGTCTCCTTTAAAAACGGAATCGTCAGCTTGCGCTGCGCCTGCAAGGAGGCCTGGTCGAGCCGTTCGAGCAGGTCGAACAGCGCACTCATGCTGCGGGTGCCACGGGTGAGAATGAAGTGCCCGACTTCGTCGGTGAGGTGCAAACCGCGGCGCGACGCGCGCAGTTGCAAGGCGCGCAGCTTGTCTTCATCGGACAGCGCGCGCATCTGGAAAATCAGCGCCAGGGTCAGCCGTGACTTGAGGTCGGCCAGCTTGATCGGCAGTTCCCGCGGCGAACTGGAGGCCGCCAGCAGCAGGCGCCGGCCGCTGTCACGCAAGCGATTGAACAGGTGGAACATTGCCTCTTCCCACTCTGGTTTGCCGGCGATCACGTGCAGATCGTCGAGGCAGACCAGTTCGTACTGTTCAAGGTTGTCCAGCAGTTCAACGCCGCGGTCGAGCAGTTGCGCCAGCGGCAGGTACACGGCCGGTTCGCCGAGTTGTTCGAAACGCAGGCAGGCGGCTTGCAGCAGGTGGGTTCGACCGACCCCCTGCTTGCCCCACAGGTAGATCAGGCTTTCGGTCCAGCCGGCGTCGGCTTCGCAGAGACGCTCGACGTAGCCCAATGCGGCGGCGTTGGCACCCGGATAGTAGTTGATGAAGGTGGCGTCATCACGCAGACGCACACCCAGGGGCAACTGGATCGGTTTCATGCTGGCTGGGCAGTCCCGAGGGACCGCAAGGGGCCTTTTGTGAAAAGTCTGCAAAGTCTATACCCGTGACGTCGGTCGCACAATGCGTTAAGAAAATCAAAGGCTTGCGCCAGAGCCAAGGCAAGCCCACAGGTCAAAGGTCCGGATCAATGTCACCCGCATAGATATCCGACTCTTTATACAGGTCATGCACATGCCGCAGCAGCACCATGATCACCGCCGCCACCGGCAGCGCCAACAGCACCCCGGTAAAACCGAACAGCTCGCCGCCAGCGAGGATCGCGAAGATCACTGCCACCGGATGCAGGCCGATCCGGTCGCCGACCAGCAACGGCGTCAGCAGCATGCCCTCCAGCGCTTGACCGACCATGAACACCGCCACGATACCGAGCATCGGGTACAGCTCGCCGCCAAATTGGAACAGCCCCGCCACCAGCGCCGCGCCGAGGCCAATAATGAAGCCCATGTACGGCACGATGGCCGCCAGCCCCGCCAGCAGGCCGATCAACAGGCCCAGCTCCAGCCCCACCAGCATCAGGCCACTGGCATAGATCAGCCCCAGCGCCAGCATCACCAGCAACTGCCCGCGGACGAACGCCCCGAGCACCTCATGACACTCGCCGGCCAGCACCACCACCTGTTCCTCGCGCTGGCGTGGCAGCAGGCTGCGCAACTTGGCCATCATCAAGTCCCAGTCACGCAGCAGGTAGAAACCCACCACCGGAATCAGCACCAGGTTGGCCAGCCAGCCGATCAGCGCCAGGCCCGACGCGGTTGCCTGCGACAACACGACCCCGACGATGTCGGTGGTCTGGCCCATGTGCTCGCCAATCGCCGCCTTGATCTTGTCGAACTTCCAGAAGCCGTCGGCCAGCCCCAACCGCGCCTGCACCCAGGGCAGCGCCACATGCTGCAGCCAGTCGAGCATCTGCGGCGCCAGTTCATAGAGGCGGATCAACTGCTTGGCCAGCATCGGGATCAGCACCAGCAGCATGGCAATCAGAATCAGCGTAAACAGGGCGAACACCAGCACCACGCCCCAGGTACGCGACAGCCCCATGCGTTCCAGCCGATCGACCAGCGGGTCGCCCAGGTAGGCGAGCAGAATGCCGATCAGAAACGGCGAGAGAATCCCGTGCAGCACATACAGCAGCGCACCTACCAGCAACGCCACGCCCAGCCACATCCAGCGGCGCATGTCAGTCATCGTTCAGCTCCCTTACCAGCGAAAACGCAGGCCGCTGAACGGCGCCGCCACAGACACCGGCGCTGCACCCGGCGCGGCCGCTGCGGTGGGAGCCGGGGCAGTTTGTAGCGCTTCGGCCGGCAGCTCCTGCAGCTTCGACAGCGACAGTTGCGCGCGCAATTGCTCGGCACTGCCACTGACCTTGTATTCCAGGGTGTCGCCATCGACTGCCTGCAAACGCGCCCCGAACGGTTCCAGCACCCGGCAGAGCTCGGCGTAACGCTCCAGGGTCATGCCCTGTACCTGCAACAGCTGGTCGCCACTGGCGCCCGGCTTGGTCGCAAAGCGTGGTGCCAGGCGCGTGCTGAGCGCCAGCATCAGCGCATCGGCCAGGGCCGCCTGATCGGCGCCCTCGACCTTGCCCTGCTCGTGCTGGTCGCCCAGCCACAGCCGCCAGTTGCCCTGCCATTTACCCTCGGCCTCGGTCGCATGGACGGTCAGCAAGGCGTTGGCCGCATAACGCTCGGCGGCCTCGCGCAGCGGCGCCGGGTCGCTGCCTTCGAGGTTCTTCGCGGTGGCCACCAGCTGTTCCTGCAAGTCGCCCAGAGGCAAGCGCAGCGGCAAGCCGCGGTGCTGGGCCGCACGTCGCAGCGGCTCGGCGCTGCTCTGGCCATCGCCGACCAGGCTCGCGCCTTCCGGGCTGTCGTTCAGCCACCAGACGAGGATCGATGGCCGGTTGCTGCCCCACAGGGCCAGGCCGGCCTGGCGCAAGGCGCGCTCGGTGCTGCCCGGATCGAACTCGACCAGCAGGGTTTCCGGCGGGCCGGCTTCGAAGCCGAACTGGCTGATGATCTGTTGCGGGTCTTTGCGCAGCGCGGCCAGGCCTGGGTTTTGCAGCGCCTTGGGGTCGCCGGTGAGGCGCAGCACCAGGGTGTCGAGGGCCTTGTTCAGCGCTTCGCTGCGTACTTCGGCGCTCTGGCCGTTGGCCGGCTCGCGCACCTGGTACAGGCCGGTGAGGGTTTCTGCCTGGACACTGAAGCCAAACAGGGCAAGACAGCCGACGGCCAGGTAAGAACGCAAACGCATGGAGGATTCCTGTCCAGATATAAAGAAGAGGCGTGGCCCGGGAAAAGTGATGCTCAGACCACCACTGCTGGCAAAACATTCAGCCACACAGGTGAAATTCATTCCCTATACCTTATACAGGCCTTGGCGCGGCAACCAGCCGCAGGCCAAGAATCGCAGTTTTTCCATCGAATCAGGCCCTGCCCGTCGGCCTGAGGATGGCCGCTCAAGGGTAACCCTGATAAAATCGCGCGCCTTCGCAGACCGCCGACGGTCGGCCAGCCGGTTTTCCCCCGCTGTGCCGGGCCAGTCACGGTCGATTCCCCTGAATCCCTCCCCCCTAAAGGCCTGGATCATGAGCAAGCAACCCTCCCTGAGCTACAAGGACGCCGGTGTAGACATCGACGCCGGTGAAGCATTGGTCGAACGCATCAAAGGCGTCGCCAAGCGTACGGCGCGCCCGGAAGTCATGGGCGGCCTGGGCGGTTTTGGCGCCCTCTGCGAAATCCCGGCTGGCTACAAGCAGCCAGTGCTGGTCTCCGGTACCGACGGCGTCGGCACCAAGCTGCGCCTGGCGCTGAACCTGAACAAACATGACAGCATCGGCCAGGACCTGGTCGCCATGTGCGTCAACGACCTGGTGGTGTGCGGTGCCGAGCCGCTGTTCTTCCTCGACTACTACGCCACCGGCAAGCTCAACGTCGATGTCGCCGCTACCGTGGTAACCGGCATTGGCGCTGGCTGCGAACTGGCTGGCTGCTCGCTGGTTGGCGGTGAAACCGCCGAAATGCCAGGCATGTACGAAGGCGAAGACTACGACCTGGCCGGCTTCTGCGTCGGCGTCGTGGAAAAGGCCGAAATCATCGACGGCTCCAAGGTTGCCACGGGTGACGCGCTGATCGCCCTGCCGTCTTCCGGCCCGCACTCCAACGGCTACTCGCTGATCCGCAAGATCATCGAAGTGTCCGGTGCCGACATCGAGACCGTACAGCTGGACGGCACCCCGCTGACCGAACTGCTGATGGCGCCGACCCGTATCTACGTCAAGCCGCTGCTCAAGCTGATCAAGGACACCGGCGCGGTCAAGGCCATGGCCCACATCACCGGTGGCGGCCTGCTCGACAACATCCCGCGGGTGCTGCCAAAAGGCGCCCAGGCCGTGGTTGACGTCGCCAGCTGGGAACGCCCTGCGGTGTTCAACTGGCTGCAAGAGCAAGGCAACGTCGACGAGCACGAAATGCACCGCGTGCTGAACTGCGGCGTCGGCATGGTCATCTGCGTAGCGCAGGATCAGGTCGACAACGCCCTGAACGTGCTGCGTGCCGCTGGCGAACAGCCATGGGTGATCGGCCAGATCGGCGTTGCTGCCGAAGGCGCCGCCCAGGTCGAGCTGAAGAACGTCAAGGCGCACTGATGCCGAGCAAGACCTGTGATGTCGTGGTGCTGCTGTCGGGCACCGGCAGTAACCTGCAAGCCTTGATCGACAACGTCCGTGCCGGGGATTCCCCGGTACGGATCCGCGCCGTGATTTCCAACCGCGCCGACGCCTACGGCCTGCAGCGCGCCAGCGCTGCCGGCATCGACACCGCCGTACTCGACCACAAGGCCTTCGACGGCCGCGAGGCATTCGATGCGGCACTGGTCGAGCTGATCGACGGCTTCCAGCCGCAGCTGGTGGTGCTGGCCGGTTTCATGCGCATCCTCAGTGCCGGCTTCGTCCGCCACTATCAAGGCCGCCTGCTCAACATCCATCCTTCCCTGCTGCCCAAATACAAGGGCCTGCACACCCATCAACGGGCGTTGGAAGCGGGCGATGCCGAGCATGGCTGCAGCGTGCATTTCGTCACCGAGGAACTCGATGGCGGCCCGCTGGTCGTACAGGCAGTCATCCCGGTCGAGGCCGATGACACGCCAGAGCGCCTGGCACAAAGGGTTCACCAACAGGAACATCAGATTTATCCGCTGGCGGTGCGCTGGTTTGCCGAAGGCCGTTTGCGCCTTGGCGAGTACGGTGCTCTACTGGATGGCCAGCCCCTGGCGGCCAGCGGCCACTTGATACGACCCTAGGAGATTTTATGCGTCGCGCCCTGCTCTTCGCTCTTGCCGTGCTTGCGCTGCCCCTGCAGGCAGCCGATCTGAAGCCGTTCTCGGCCAGCTACACCGCCGACTGGAAGCAGCTGCCCATGAGCGGCACTGCCGAGCGCAGCCTGGAAAAGAACGCCAACGGTACCTGGAACCTCAATTTCAAGGCGTCGATGATGATCGCCAGCCTGACTGAGCAAAGTACCCTGCGCCTGGACAAGGACACCCTGCTGCCGCAAACCTACCACTTCGAACGCGGTGGCCTGGGTAAAGCGAAAAAAGTCGACCTGGACTTCGACTGGAGCAGCAAGATGGTCACCGGCACCGACCGTGGCGACGCGATCAAGCTGCCGCTGAACCGTGGCGTGCTGGACAAGTCGTCTTATCAGCTGGCCCTGCAGCATGACGTGGCCGCTGGCAAGAAGAGCATGACCTACCAAGTGGTCGACGGTGACGAGATCGACACCTACGACTTCCGCGTGTTGGGCACCGAAGCGGTGAGCACCAAGAACGGCAAGGTCTCTGCAATCAAGGTCGAGCGCGTGCGCGACCCAAGCCAGAGCAAGCGCATCACCGAGCTGTGGTTTGCCAAGGACTGGGACTACCTGCTGGTGCAACTGCGCCAGGTCGAGACCGATGGCAAGGAATACGTCATCGTGCTGCAGGACGGTACTGTGGATGGCAAGGCTGTCAAAGGCCAGTAAGCGTTTCGCGCTGTAAGCAAACCCCGCGCTGTGCGGGGTTTTGTTTTTTGGGGCGCCAGCCTTCTGTGCACCAGCAGGGCCAACGGGTCGGGATGTTCCACCAGGAACACGAAGCCCACCGATATCGCCTGGAGCTGGAGCGCCTCGAAGCCGAGCAAGGCCAGCCCTGAAGCCCTGCCCCTGAATACGACAAACCCCGCCTGGGCGGGGTTTGTCGGGTTTACCACATGAGATCGTCGGGGATCACATAAGCGGCGTACGGATCGTCGGCATCCGGCGCTTCCACCTGGGTGTTGAGCAGGATGATACGCTGCGGATCGCGTTCCTGGATCTTCACCGCCGCTTCCCGTGGGATCACTTCATAACCACCGCCATGCGCGACGATCGCCAACGAACCACTGCTCAGCTTGCTGCGCATCAGGGCGTTGACCGAAAGGCGCTTGACCTTCTTATCGTCGACGAAATTGTAATAGTCCTCAGTGGTCAGCTTGGGCAGGCGCGACACCTCGATCAATTGCTTGACCTGGGCGGCACGGGCCTTCTGCTCGGCCTTTTCCTGCTGTTGACGGTTCAGCTCCTGGTCGCGCCTGGCCTTCTCGGCCATGGCTTCCTTGGCCACGCGCTGCTGGCTGTCGTCGACGTCGACCTGGCCTTTATGCTCCAGGCGCTTTTGTTTCTTCTGCTCTTTGGTGACCTGCTTGACCTGCTTCTGGTTGACCAGACCGGCCTTGAGCAACTGGTCGCGAAGGGAAAGGCTCATTGGTGTTCACTCACTTATGCAACAGCTCAGCCGCAGCTGGGCAGGTTCTTTTCCTGACGTTTGGCTTCGCCCCAGAGCGCGTCCAAGTCTTCGAGGGTGCAATCTTCAATCGGACGACCCACATCGCGCAATGCCTGTTCGATAAAACGGAAACGTCGCTCGAACTTGCTGTTGGCGCCACGCAGGGCGTTTTCCGGGTCCAGCTTGAGGTGGCGGGCCAGGTTGACGGTGGCGAACAGCAGGTCGCCGACCTCGTCGGCCAGCGCCTGCGGGTCGTTGTCGGCCATGGCCTGGAGCACTTCGTCGAGCTCCTCGCGGACCTTGTCGAGCACCGGCAAGGCATCCGGCCAGTCGAAACCGACCTGGGCCGCACGCTTTTGCAGCTTGGCCGCGCGCGACAGGGCCGGCAGTGCGGCCGGAACGTCATCGAGCAGCGACAGTTGCTCGGGCTCGCTGCGTTCGGCGCGCTCCTGGGCCTTGATTTCTTCCCAGCGCTGCTTGACCTGGTCTTCGCTCAGCTGCGGGGTGTCCAGCGGCGCGTACAGCTCGCCGGTGGGGAATACGTGCGGGTGACGGCGGATCAGCTTGCGGGTGATGCTGTCGATCACCCCGGCAAACTCGAAACGCCCCTCTTCCAGCGCCAGCTGGCTGTAATAGACCACCTGGAACAGCAGGTCGCCCAGTTCGCCCTGCAGATGCTCGAAATCGCCGCGCTCGATGGCGTCGGCCACTTCGTAGGCTTCTTCGAGGGTGTGCGGGACGATGCTCGCGTAATTCTGCTTGAGGTCCCACGGGCAACCGTATTGCGGGTCGCGCAGGCGGGCCATGAGATGCAGCAGGTCATCGAGGTTGTACATGTTTGCGGTCTCGGTTGGACCTATCGCGGGACTAACCCGCGATAGCTAGCTCATGGCGTACGGTTACGCCGCGTCTCGATGATGTTCGGCAACTGCGAGATGCGTCCCAGCAAGCGTCCGAGCGCATCCAGCCCGGGAATCTCGATGGTCAGCGACATCAGCGCGGTGTTGTCTTCCTTGTTCGAGCGGGTATTGACCGCCAGCACGTTGATCCGCTCGTTGAGCAGCACCTGCGAGACGTCGCGCAGCAGCCCCGGACGGTCGTAGGCACGGATGATGATGTCTACCGGGTAGGTCTGCACCGGCACCGGCCCCCAGCTGACCTGGATGATCCGCTCCGGCTCGCGCCCGGCCAGTTGCAGCACCGAGGCGCAGTCCTGCCGGTGAATGGTCACGCCACGGCCCTGGGTGATATAGCCGACGATGGCATCACCCGGCAGTGGCTGGCAGCAACCGGCCATCTGCGTGAGCAGGTTGCCGACGCCCTGGATCTGGATGTCGCCGCGCTTGCCCGGTTTGTAGCCGGTAGCCTTGCGCGGCACCAGCTCGACGTGGTCGCTGCGCTCCGGTTCGACCAGTTGCTGGGCGGCGTTGACCAGGTGCGCCAGGCGCAGGTCGCCGGCACCGAGCGAGGCGAACATGTCCTCGGCCGTGCGCAGGTTGGCTTTTTCCGCCAGCCGCTCGAAGTCCACCTGCGGCAGGCCGAGACGGTTGAGTTCGCGTTCGAGCAGGGTCTTGCCGGCGGCGACGTTCTGATCGCGCGCCTGCAGCTTGAACCAGTGAACGATCTTGGCCCGCGCCCGCGAGGTGGTCACGTAGCCGAGGTTGGAGTTCAGCCAGTCGCGGCTCGGGTTGCCGTGCTTGCTGGTGATGATCTCGACCTGCTCGCCGGTCTGCAGGCTGTAGTTGAGCGGCACGATACGCCCGTTGATCTTGGCGCCACGGCAGTTGTGGCCGATCTCGGTGTGCACCCGGTAAGCGAAGTCCAGCGGTGTCGCGCCCTTGGGCAGGTCGATGGCGTGACCGTCCGGGGTGAACACGTAGACGCGGTCCGGCTCGATGTCGACGCGTAACTGCTCGGCCAGGCCGCCGATGTCGCCCAGCTCTTCGTGCCATTCCAGCACCTGACGCAGCCAGGAGATCTTCTCTTCGTAATGGTTGGAGCCGGATTTGACGTCGGTGCCCTTGTAGCGCCAGTGCGCGCAGACGCCGAGCTCGGCCTCTTCGTGCATGGCATGGGTACGGATCTGCACTTCCAGCACCTTGCCCTCGGGGCCGATCACCGCAGTGTGCAGCGAGCGGTAGCCGTTTTCCTTGGGGTTGGCGATGTAGTCGTCGAATTCCTTCGGAATGTGCCGCCAAAGGGTGTGCACGATACCCAGCGCGGTGTAGCAATCGCGCATTTCCGGGACCAGCACACGCACCGCACGCACGTCGTAGATCTGGCTGAATTCCAGACCCTTGCGCTGCATTTTGCGCCAGATCGAATAAATGTGCTTGGCCCGGCCGCTGATGTCGGCGTTGACCCCAGTGGCCAGCAGCTCGTTCTGCAACTGGTTCATCACCTCGCTGATGAAGCGCTCGCGGTCGAGCCGGCGCTCATGCAGCAGCTTGGCGATCTGCTTGTATTGCTCCGGCTCCAGGTAGCGGAACGACAGGTCTTCGAGTTCCCACTTGATGTGGCCGATACCCAGGCGGTGCGCCAGCGGCGCATAGATATCGAACACTTCGCGGGCCACGCGATTGCGCTTCTCGTCGTCGGCGCCTTTCACCGCGCGGATAGCGCAGGTACGTTCGGCCAGCTTGATCAGCGCGACGCGAACGTCGTCGACCATGGCCACGAGCATCTTGCGCAGGTTTTCCACCTGCGCCTGCGAGCCCAGCACCAGCGATTGGCGCGGGCTGAGGCTGGCGCTGATGGCGGCCATGCGCAACACGCCGTCGATCAGCTTGGCCACCACCGGGCCAAAGCGCTGGCCGACTTCGGCCAGGGTCACCTTGCCTTCGCGCACCGCGCGATAGATGACGGCGGCGACCAGCGAGTCCTGGTCGAGCTTGAGGTCGGCGAGGATCTCGGCGATTTCCAGGCCGGCCTGGAAACTCGAGGTACCATCGGCCCAGGAATGCTTGGCCGGATTGCCCTTTTTCTCGATTTCCTGGGCGAATTCGCAGGCCACCTTGAGGGCTTGCCGGTCCAGCGCCAGGTCGACGCTGACCACGTGATCCAGCCATGCTTCGAGATTGATACTGCCGTCGGTGTTGACCGGCTGGTGCACTCTCACCTGTACCATCTTTGTTTACCTTTCCCTACAGCACATACGCGATGTGCTTGAAAACACAGGTGTCGCCCTGCCACATGAAGGGGCGACACCGGGCGGTCAGCGTCGCTAACCCACCTCGAATAACGCCATGGCCTCGACATGCGCAGTCTGCGGAAACATGTCGAGGATCCCGGCACTTTTTAACCGGTAACCCTGCTTGAGCAACTCAAGCGTATCGCGGGCCAGGGTTGCCGGGTTGCACGAAACATAGACCAGGCGCTTTGCACCCAGGGCGCCGATATGCCGGACCACTTCGAATGCACCGTCGCGCGGTGGATCCAAGAGTACCGCAGAAAAGCCCCCAGCCGCCCAGCTTGCCGTCGCCAAAGGCTGGGATAAATCGGCCTGAAAAAACGCCACGTTATGCAAATTGTTGTCGACGGCGTTCGCCGCCGCGCGCTCGACCATGGCCTGCACGCCTTCCACCGCCACCACTTCGCGGGCCAGCCCGGCCAGTGGCAGGGCAAAATTGCCCAGCCCACAGAACAGATCCAGCACCCGCTCGTCGGCTTGCGGAGCGAGCCAGGCCAAGGCCTGCTCGATCATCGCGGTGTTCACCTGTTCATTAACCTGAACGAAATCGCCAGGCCGATAAGCCAGGCTTAGCTGCCACGGCGCCAGCTCGAAGCCCAGGCGCTGACCGTCTTCGACCGGGGCCGGTTCAGCCTCGCCGTGTAACCACAGTTGCACGTTTGCTTCGCGGCAAAACGCTTGCAGCCGGCCCAGGTCACCCTCGCCCAGCGGCGCGGTGTGACGCAGCAGCAAAGCCAGCGCGGTGCCGCTGAACAGCTCGACATGCCCGACCACCTGCGGCTTGCTCAGGCTGCGCAACAACATGGGCAGGTGGCGCATAATCGAATGCAAGGGTTGTACCAGCACCGGGCAATCATCGATGGCGACGATCTCCTGGCTGGCCTCGGCGCGAAAACCGACGTCCAGTTTCTTCGCCTTCTGGTCCCAGCGCACGGCCACCCGCGCGCGGCGGCGGTAGCCGAACTCGGGGCCGCTGAGCGGCGGCGCCCAGCGCTCTGGCGTCACCCCGGCGACACGCTGCAACTGCTCGGCGAGTAGGCGCTGCTTGAGTTCCAGCTGGGCCGCATGTGGCAGGTGCTGCAGGTTGCAGCCACCGCAGCGGTCGAAATGCTTGCACGGCGCCGGGCGGCGCTCGGCGCTGGCGCTGAAGACCCGCTCCAGGCGTGCCTCGACCACCTTGCCATGGGTATTGAGCACCCGCGCTTCGACCTCCTCGCCGGCCAGCGCGCCACTGACGAACCAGGTGCGACCGTCAAGGAAGGCAATACCGCGGCCGTCACCGGCCAGGCGCTCGATGTTCAGGCGCTGTTTCTTGCCGCTGGGAATTTGCGGGGTACGGCTACCGCCGGCCGGCTGGAAGCGCAGGCCGCTGTTACGTTTGGCTTTGGACATCAGCGATCCGCGTCGAAAATGCCGGTCGACAGGTAACGGTCGCCACGGTCACAGATGATCGCCACCAGCACGGCGTTTTCCACTTCGCGGGACAGGCGCAGCATGGCGGCCACTGCACCACCGGAGGACACGCCACAGAAAATGCCCTCTTCGCGGGCCAGACGGCGGGTGGTGTCTTCGGCTTCGGCCTGGGACATATCGACCACACGGTCGACGCGGCTGGCATCGAAGATCGATGGCAGGTATTCCTGCGGCCAGCGGCGAATGCCGGGGATGGCCGAGCCTTCCATCGGCTGCAGGCCGACGATCTGCACGTTGGGGTTCTGTTCCTTGAGGTAGCGCGAGCAGCCCATGATGGTGCCGGTGGTGCCCATGGAACTGATGAAATGGGTGATGCTGCCGCCGGTCTGCTGCCAGATTTCCGGGCCGGTGCTGACGTAGTGGGCTTCGGGGTTGTCACCGTTGCCGAACTGGTCGAGCACCTGGCCACGGCCTTCGGCCTGCAGGCGCTCGGCGAGGTCACGGGCGCCTTCCATGCCTTCTTCCTTGCTGACCAGGATCAGCTCGGCACCATAGGCGGTCATCGCGGCCTTGCGCTCGGCGCTGGAGTTGTCGGGCATGATCAGGATCATCTTGTAGCCCTTGATCGCCGCTGCCATCGCCAGGGCAATGCCGGTATTCCCGGAGGTCGCCTCGATCAGCGTAGCGCCGGGCTTGATCTGTCCACGCAGTTCGGCGCGGGTGATCATCGACAACGCCGGACGGTCCTTGACCGAACCTGCCGGGTTGTTGCCTTCGAGCTTGAGCAGGAGGGTGTTGCTGGTTTCGCCGGCCATGCGTTGCAGGCGAACCAGAGGCGTGTTGCCGACGCAATCGGCGATGGTAGGGTACTGCAAGGTCATGGCGTATTCGCAATCCAGACTGCCGGGGATGCGTATCATACCGGCAAACGGCGGTGGCCCATATCACGCAATGTGTGAGGCTTATAGCTACAGAGCATAAGCCGGCGCCCACAGGGTGTGCTGGTTACTGATAAAGGCTATAGGGCGACCGCCGGCAAGCGCATGTTCAGGCGCAACCCGCGCCCGCTGTTCTGCGCCCACAGTTGCCCGGCCTGACGCTGCACGGCATTGCGCGCAATGCTCAAGCCCAGACCAAAGCCACCATCGCCAGGCCGTGAGTCGTCGAGCCGGGTGAACGGGGCAAAGATCCGCTCCAGCTCGCCTTCCGCCACCCCGCCACCTTCATCTTCCAGCCAGAGCAGCCAGTGATTGCCCTGCCGCTGCCCTTGCAGACGAATCACCCCGTCTGCCGGCGAATGACGGATCGCGTTGCGCAGAATATTCTCCAGCGCCTGCGCCAGGCTGTTGAGGTGGCCCTGCACCCAGCAATCGGCGGGCAACTGGCAGTGCAAGCGCTCACGCGACCAGCCGCACTCATAGCAGGCGTCCTCGCAGAGCATCTCCCACAACGCCTGCACCTGGATCGGCGCCAGCGCCAGCGGCGCCCGCTCGGCATCCAGCCAGGCCAGTTGCAAGGCGTCCTCGACCAGCCGCTGCATGCAGTCGATCTCGCGGCTCAGGCGCTCGCGCAGGCAGGCCGCGTCCTGCTCGCCGTCGCAGGCCACGCGCAAACGGCTCAGCGGCGTGCGCAGCTCATGGGAGAGGTCGTGCAGCATCTGTTGCTGCAGTGCCACCGTGCCCTGCAAGCGCTCGGCCATATGATCGAAGGCCCGCCCCAGCTCGCCAAGCTCGTCCCGGCGCTGAGTGGTTTCGCGGTCGACCCGCGCGGTCAACTGATCGGCACGCCAGGCGTTGGCCTGCTCACGCAACTGGTTCAACGGGCGGATCAGCATGCGGTACAGGCCCACGCAGAACAGCAGCGCCAGCAACCCTGGGATCAGGCCATTGGTCACCAGTTTCCAGAACAACAGGGTCCAGCGGCTGGGCATCAGCCGCTGCGGCAGCTCAATGACCACACTGCCCAGGCTCGGGTCCTGGGGGAACGGAATCTTCAGCCACGGGATGCGCTTGGAGTTGCGGCTCATCGGCCAGTCGGCGCCACGCAGGAAGGTCAGGTGCTGGCGCTGCGCGTCGCTCAGCGGTTCGCTGGCCAGGCTTTGCAGGTCGCTGCCGATCACCCCGACGAAACCCTGCTCGCGCTGGCGCATCTGTGCCAGCCACTGATCGACACCGTCGCGCCCCTTGCGGCGCAATGCTGTCTCGGCCTCTTCGGCAAAGCGGTGCAGGGTGGCGCGCGACTGCGGCGAAAGGAAACCGCTCTGGATTTCCATATGTTGGCCCCACGACCAGCTCAGGGCCACCATCAGCAGGCAGAAGCCAACCAGCAGAAACGCCAGTCGCCAGAACAATGAATGACGATTGGGCAACTCAGCTGTCCTCACCGGCACTCAGCACGTAGCCCTTACCCCACACGGTGCGCACCTGGCGCTCACTGTAGCCGATGGACTTGAGTTTGCGGCGGATCTGGCTCACGTGCATGTCCAGGCTACGGTCGTGCCGCGAATAGCCACGCTGCAACACATGCTGATACAGGAAGGCTTTGCTCAGCACCTCTTCGTTGCTGCGCTGCAAGGTGTCGAGCAGGCGGTATTCGCTGGGGGTCAGGCCGGCGGGCTGGCCGTTGTAGGACACCTCGCTGGCGGCTTCGTCGAACTGCAACTCGCTGGACGTGCTGGCCACCGGGGCCTGATGGCGACGCTCCAGGGCCACTCGGCGCAGGATCGCGGCAATCCGCACTTCCAGCTCGACCATGCTGAACGGCTTGGGCAGGTAATCGTCGGCGCCGCACTGGAAACCGCTGATGCGGTCGGCCTCGGCGCCCAGCGCCGACATCATGATCACCGGGATCGAACTCTGCAGGCGCAGTTGCTCCAAGGCCTCCAGCCCGCTCATGCCGGGCAGCAGGATGTCCATCAGCACCACGTCGAAGCACCCGTGGCGGGCCAGCTCCAGCCCCTCCAGGCCATTACGGCACCAGGTCACTTGAAAACCGCTGCGCTGCAAGTGCTCATGCAGGTAGGCCCCCAGAACCGGGTCGTCCTCGATGGCGAGAATGTTCGAATCGTGAATAGCTACGGGAGTCATTGGCAGGTGCTATCAATTCTCAGTTGCGCGATTATTGAGCATTCGCGCCACCCAGGCAACTTATGCCTACGAAAGGTCGGGCCCCCTCCTACAAAACGATAAAAACAGATACAAATGAGTGCATTGGGTTCCGACACGCGGTAATTTTCTGAATTGCTTTGTCAGTAACGCCTGACAAAGGTCCTACAGAACTTGCCGTACACAGGAGAGTGGGCGTGCTGAATCGTTTGGGTATCAGAAGTCGCGTGCTGCTGCTCGCCCTGTTGCCGGCCGGGATGATGGCCCTGGTACTGGGTGGTTACTTCACCTGGCTGCAACAGAACGAGTTGCAGACCCAGTTGTTGCAGCGCGGCAAGATGATCGCCGAACAGCTGGCGCCGCTGGTCGCGCCGGCCATGGTGCGTCACGACCCGGCGCAGCTCGAACGTATCGCCGCCGAGGCGCTGGAACAAACCGACGTGCGCGCCGTGTCGTTCCTCGGCCCGGATCGCAGCAGCCTGGCCCACGCTGGCCCGAGCATGCTCAACCAGGCACCGGCCGGTGGTGGCACGCAACTGCTGCAACGCACCGGCAACGATGCCACCCGCTACCTGCTGCCAGTATTCGGCCATCACCGCGACCTGGCCGGCGAACGTATTCCCGGTGAAGCCGACCGCCTGCTCGGCTGGGTCGAAATCGAACTGTCCCACGACGGCACGCTGCTGCGCGGCTACCGCAGCCTGTTTACCAGCCTGCTGCTGATCGGCTTCGGCCTGGCCGGCACGGCGCTGCTGGCGCTGCGCATGAGCCGCACGATCAACGGCCCGATCGGCCAGATCAAATATGCGGTCAACCAGCTCAAGGATGGCAACCTCGAACAGCGCCTGCCGAGCATGGGCAGCTACGAGCTGGACGAGCTGGCCTCGGGCATCAATCGCATGGCCGAAACCTTGCACAACGCCCACGAAGAGCTGCAGCACAGCATCGACCAGGCTACCGAAGACGTGCGGCAAAACCTGGAAACCATCGAGATCCAGAACATCGAGCTGGACATGGCACGCAAGGAGGCCCTGGAGGCCAGCCGGATCAAGTCGGAATTCCTCGCCAACATGAGCCACGAGATCCGCACACCGCTCAACGGCATTCTTGGTTTCACCCACTTGCTGCAAAAGAGCGAGCTGACCCCGCGCCAGCTCGACTACCTGGGCACCATCGAAAAGTCTGCCGACAGCCTGCTGGGGATCATCAACGAGATCCTCGACTTTTCGAAGATCGAGGCCGGCAAGCTGGTGCTCGACAGTATTCCGTTCAACCTGCGCGACCTGATCCAGGACACCCTGACCATCCTCGCCCCGGCGGCCCATGCCAAGCAGCTGGAGTTGGTCAGCCTGGTCTATCGCGATACCCCGCTGTCGCTGGTCGGCGACCCGCTGCGGCTCAAGCAGATTCTCACCAACCTGGTCAGCAACGCGATCAAGTTCACCCGCGAAGGCACCATCGTCGCCCGCGCCATGCTCGAGGAGGAGCACGCAGAGAGTGTGCAGTTGCGCATCTGTATTCAGGACACCGGCATTGGCCTGTCGTCGCAGGATGTGCGCGCGCTGTTCCAGGCCTTCAGCCAGGCCGACAACTCGCTGTCGCGTCAGCCGGGCGGCACCGGCCTGGGCCTGGTGATTTCCAAGCGGCTGATCGAGCAGATGGGCGGCGAGATCGGTGTCGACAGTGTGCCCGGCGAAGGCTCGCAGTTCTGGATCAGCCTGAGCCTGCCGAAGGCCCGCGACGACGCCGAAGACCTGCCACTGCAACCGCTGCAAGGGCGCCGCGTGGCCATCGTCGACGGCCATGAGCTGGCACGCCAGGCGCTTGAGCATCAATTGCAGGACTGCGGCCTGACAGTGACCAGCTTCGCCAACATCGACCCGTTGCTCAAGGGCGTCGCAGCCGCCAGCCTCGGCGGCCAGCCGTTCGAGCTGGCGGTACTCGGGGTGAATCTGCAGGCCCTCGCCCCGGAGCGCCTCGGCGGGTACATTCAGCAGTTGGAGCAGCATGCCTGCCAGGCGCTGGTGCTATGCCCGACCACCGAGCAGGCGCTGTATCACCCGCACCTGCCCAACGCCCACGGTCAGCTGCATGCCAAGCCAGCCTGCACGCGCAAATTGCGCCGGGCCCTGGTCGACCTGGTGCAGCCGCGCCGCAGCAGCTCGGGCGAGATGCGCCTGCCCAATGCGCAGCGCCTGCCCAAGGTGCTCTGCGTCGACGACAACCCGGCCAACCTGCTGCTGGTGCAAACCCTGCTCGAAGACCTTGGCGCCGAAGTGCTGGCGGTGGACAGTGGCGGCGCGGCGATCAAGGCCGTACAGGAAGACAATTTCGACCTGGTGCTGATGGACGTGCAGATGCCGGTGATGGACGGCCGCGAATGCACCGAGCAGATCCGCCGCTGGGAAGCCGGCCAGGGCGGCACGGCGCTGCCGATCGTGGCGCTGACCGCGCACGCCATGGCCAACGAGAAACGCGCCCTGCTGCACAGCGGCATGGACGACTACCTGACCAAGCCGATCAGCGAGCGCCAGCTGTCGCAGGTGGTGCTGAAGTGGACCGGCCTGCAACTGGGCAACCCGCGCGGCGAACGGCTGCCCGAGCGCCACCTCGACGGCCACGAGCTGAAGGTACTCGATCCCGAGGAAGGCCTGCGTCTGGCGGCCGGCAAGCCGGACCTGGCCGCCGACATGCTGGCCATGTTGCTGGCCTCGCTGGACGCCGACCGCGAAGCGATCCGCGCCGCCCGCGAGGCCGACGACCGCAGTGCAACCATCGAGCGCGTGCATCGGCTCAACGGCGCCACCCGCTACTGTGGCGTACCGCAGCTACGCGCGGCCTGTCAGCGCAGTGAAACCTTGCTCAAGCAGGATGACCCGGACGCCCAGCAGGCCCTCGACGAACTCGACCAGGCCATCGGCCGCCTGACCTGCGCGGCGCGGCAAACCGCCTGACGTGCAGCAAATGCTCTAGGCCGAGGGTTGGCTACACTGGCGGCACACTTTTGAAGGAAGCTTGCCATGCGCGCCTTGTTCTATAGCAGCCAGCACTACAATCAGGACAGTTTCAACCAGGCCCCGGCAGTGCCGGGCCTGGAACTGCATTACCAGGCCGCGCGACTCAGCGACGACACCGCAGCACTGGCTGCCGGCTATGACGTGGTCTGCGCCTTCATCAACGACGACCTGTCGGCGCCAGTGCTGCAACGCCTTGCAGCGGGCGGCACGCGACTGATCGCGCTGCGCTCGGCCGGCTACAACCATGTCGACCTGGCAGCCACCAGGCGCCTCGGGCTGACCGTGGTGCGGGTGCCGGCGTACTCGCCGCACGCGGTGGCCGAGCACGCCGTGGCGTTGATCCTCGCGCTCAACCGGCGCCTGCACCGCGCCTACAACCGCACCCGCGAAGGCGACTTCAGCCTGCACGGGCTGACCGGCTTCGACCTGCACGGCAAAAGCGTCGGCGTGGTCGGCACCGGGCAGATCGGCCTGGCCTTCGCCCGGATCATGGCCGGCTTCGGTTGCCAACTGCTGGCCTACGACCCCTACCCCAACCCGCAGCTCGAAGCCCTCGGCGCGCGTTACCTGCCATTGCCGGAACTGCTGCGCGAGGCGCAGATCATCAGCCTGCACTGTCCGCTGACGGCGCAGAGCAAGCACCTGATCAACCCGCGCAGCCTGGCCACCCTGCGCCCAGGGGCGATGCTGATCAACACCGGGCGCGGCGCACTGGTCGACACCCCGGCGCTGATCGAGGCACTGAAAAGCGGCCAGCTCGGCTACCTGGGGCTGGACGTCTATGAGGAGGAAGCGCAGATCTTCTTCGAGGACCGCTCCGACCTGCCCTTGCAGGACGATGTGCTGGCGCGGCTGCTGACCTTCCCCAACGTGATCGTCACCGCGCACCAGGCC
Source organism: Pseudomonas sp. SDI (assembly GCF_003105155.1). Classification (GTDB taxonomy): domain Bacteria; phylum Pseudomonadota; class Gammaproteobacteria; order Pseudomonadales; family Pseudomonadaceae; genus Aquipseudomonas. The sequence goes on from NZ_QETK01000015.1 coordinate 77,841, forward strand.
TTTCTCACCCGCGAGGCACTGGCGGCGATTGCGGCGACCACCCTGGACAACATTGCCCGCTGGACGGCAGGGAATCCGCAGAATCTGGTCGAGGGTTGATGCTAGGATACGCGGCAGATTTGGAGGACCCATGGTCGAACACGATTTCCGCTACACCCTGTTTAACCCGCAACACACCCTGATCGAATGCCGTTCGCTGCTGCCTGGCCGTTACCAGGTCACCGGCAATGGTGGCTCGATCCAGAAAGGCGACGTTCTGCTGGTCACCCTCAAGGGCAGCAAAACCCTGTCCATGCGCCTGAGCGTGGAGTCGGTGCGTCACCTGATCAACCCGAGCGGCCAGTGGGTCGCGGTGGCCAGCGGCCCGGTGTTCGGCGAGCTGGCGATTCACAGTTGGCAGGTCAACTGCAACAGCTGCGAGGCAACCCTGGACTTCGAGTTCGCAGTGGATGCCAAGCTGGGTAAAAAGGCCCAGCAGCCGGCCGCAGTGGCGCGGATTGCCGAGCTGGGCTGGCGCACCAAGGGCGACACGCATCAATGCCCGCAATGCCAGGAGGCAGCAAAGTGAAAGCCGTGCTGGTCAGCGGCCTGATCGCCGCCGGGTTGCTCGGTTGTGCCGCCGAGCCGATGAAACTGGAACAGGAACGCAGCTACGTGCTGGAGTGGATCGGCGAGCGTCCGCTGATCGACTACAGCCACCTGACCCTGACCCTGGCCGACGATGGCCGGGCCTATGGCAATGCCGGCTGCAACCACTGGTTTGCGCCGTATACGCTGCAAGGCGACAAGCTCAGCTTCGGCAAGGTGGGCAGCACACGCAAGCTCTGTGCGCCGGCGCTGATGGAGCAGGAGCGACGCTTCCTGCAGGCACTGGAAGCGGTGCAGCGCTGGGATATCTCGCCGATTGAGCAAGTACGCTTCTGGCCTGAACAGGGCAAGCCGCTGCGGTTCTGGCCTGAGGAAAGCTGATCGTCCGCGGCGGGTTGCACTACCTGTAGCTGGCTTGCCTGCGATCGGCTGCGCAGCAGTCGTAAAGCCTGAACACGCGGAGTATCAGAGACACCGCCATCACAGGTTTTGCTGCCGCTTTGCCCGAACGCGGACCGGGCGATCGCAGGCAAGCCAGCTCAGGATTGTGCAGGGCCGGTAATTCAGGCGCCTTTCAACGCCTTGATCTTCTCGCGCAGGCCCTCTGCCGTCTGCTCGCCCATCAGTTGCTCACGCACCTTGCCCTTGTCGTCGATGATGTAGGTCACCGGCAAGGCTTCGCTGCGGGGCAGGTCATACCGCTCGGCCGGGTCTTCGGCCAACACGGTAAAGCCGATGCCCAGCGCTTCGCTGGCCTTCTTCAGCTCATCGCCCTGCAAGCCGTCGAAGTTCACCCCGACCACTTGCACCCCCAGTGCCTGCCAGTCTTTGGCCGCCGCGTTCAGTTCCGGGATCTCGGTCCGGCACGGGCCACACCACTCGGCCCAGTAATTGAGCACCAGCCATTTGCCGTCCAGTTGCTCGGCTTTCACCGTGCTGCCGTTCTGATCGAGGCCGTAATCGGCACCGCAACCTGCGAGCAACAGGCTCGCCGTCATCGCCAGTGCTGCCGCCAATCGCCTTGTCATGGGTCAATCCTTCTTCAAGATTCAGGCAAAATGCCAATTCGCTGCGGTTAGAATAGCCGCCACCCCCTGCTGGATGCGACCCTCACATGACCGATCTGACCCTGTACCACAACCCACGCTGCTCCAAATCCCGTGGCGCGCTGGAACTGCTCGAGGCCCGTGGCCTGACCCCGACCGTGATCCGCTACCTGGAAACCCCGCCCGACGCCGCCACCCTCAAGGCCCTGCTCGGCAAGCTGAACATCGGCGCACGCGCCCTGCTGCGTACCGGCGAAGACGAATACAAAAGCCTCGACCTGGCCAACCCGGCGCTCAGCGACGAGCAACTGATCGCCGCCATGGCCGCGCATCCGAAGCTGATCGAACGGCCGATCCTGGTCGCTGCTGACAAGGCCGTGATCGGCCGACCACCGGAGAAAGTGCTGGAGTTGGTCTCGTGAGCGCGCCGTACATCCTGATTCTGTATTACAGCCGCCATGGCGCCACCAGCGAGATGGCCCGGCAGATCGCCCGCGGTGTCGAGCTGGGCGGCCTCGAAGCACGCCTGCGCACCGTGCCGGCAATCTCCACCGAGTGCGAAGCGGTGGCCCCGGACATCCCGGAAACCGGCGCGCTGTACGCCACCCTGGACGACCTGCGGCACTGCTCGGGCCTGGCCCTGGGCAGCCCGACCCGGTTCGGCAACATGGCCGCGCCGCTGAAGTATTTCATCGACGGTACCAGCAGCCTGTGGCTGAGCGGCGGCCTGGTCGGCAAGCCGGCGGCCGCCTTCACCTCCACCGCCAGCCTGCACGGTGGCCAGGAGTCGACCCTGCTGTCGATGCTGCTGCCGCTGATGCACCACGGCATGCTCATCATGGGCCTGCCGTACAGCGAGTCGGCGCTGCTGGAAACTCGTGGCGGCGGTACCCCGTATGGCGCCAGCCACCATGCCGGAGCCGACGGCAAGCGCGATCTGGACGCCGATGAAATCGCCCTGTGCCGGGCGCTCGGCCAGCGCCTGGCGAGTACCGCCAAACTGCTGGAGAACGGCCGTGGCTAAGAAGCCGAAGATCCTGCCGTCGCTGGAATGGCTGGCACCGCGCCTACGCCTGAGCCGGGCCTTGAGCCTGGCGGCGTTTTTTGGCCTGGCAGCGCTGCTGACGTTGAACAACCTGCTGTTCGCCGACCTGCATGGGGCGCGGGTCGGGGTAATCCTGGCCATCGAGCTGGTGCCGCTGGCGCTGCTGTTGCCGGGCATGCTGCTGGGCAGCGCACGGGCGCACGCCTGGACCTGCTTTGTGGTGAACCTGTATTTCATCAAGGGCGTGCTGGCCGCGTTCGACCCGACGCGGGCGCTGTTCGGCTGGCTGGAAGTGGCAATCAGCCTGGTGCTGTTTGTCAGTGCACTGCTGTATGTGCGCTGGCGCTTCCAGTACGAGCGGCGGCTGGCGGGGGAAGGTTCGCTCTAGGCGGTGCTGCTATCGCGGGACGAGCCTGCTCCCACAGGGGATAGCAGTGCTTGCGCTCTTGTGGGAGCGGACGAGTCCCGCGATCGGGCCACCGCCACTCTCAGTGATTGACGGTATACGCCAGCATCATCGACAACTGGCACAGCGGCCGCCCGCTGTCGGCACGCCACTGGTTGAACGCCTGCTGCACCGTGGCCAGGTCGCGCTGGCTGGTCGGCTGCTTGTCGATGATGTCCTGCGCCACCAGCGCGGCCACCACGTCGTTGGTCGGGACGAAAGTGTCCTTGCCGACCATGCGCAGGAAGCGCGGCGCCGACAGGCCGCCCAACTGGTTGCCCTGCTTGGCCAGGTACTTCCACAGGCCGACGATATCGTCCAGCGGCCACTCGGCGATAAACGCAGCGAAGCTACCGTGCTCCTGCTGGATATCCAGCACCATCTGCGCATTGCGCGGCACGCTCTTGAGCTTGCCCAGGTGGCGGATGATCCGCGTGTCCTGCATCAACCGTTCCAGGTGTTCGCCGCCCATCAGCACTACCTTCTCCGGGTCGAAGCCGAAGAACACCTGCTCGAACGCCGGCCACTTGGCGTCCACCAGGCTGTGCTTGAGCCCGGCACGGAACACCCGCAGGGCCAGGGTCGACAGGTAGCGGTCGTCGCCGATCGCGCGCAACTGCGCGGCGCTCAGCGCCTGCGGCAGGTGCGCCTCTAGCGCCGCCGCCGAGCCGAAGCGGTTCAGGCAGAATTCATGCAACCACTGATAATCGCGCATGCCAGTCAGATATTCAGCACGTCGAGGAAGCGCGGGGTGGCGCTCTCGTCGATTCGCAGGTTGGTGAAGTCGAACAGGTTGCGGTCGGCCAGCTGCGACGGCACCACGTTCTGCAGGCCGCGGAAGATGCTCTCGGTACGGCCCGGCGACTTGCGCTCCCACTCCACCAGCATGTCCTTGACCACCTGGCGCTGCAGGTTTTCCTGCGAGCCGCAGAGGTTGCACGGGATGATCGGGAATTCCTTCATGTCCGAGTAGGCCTGGATGTCCTTCTCATTGCAGTAGGCCAGCGGGCGGATCACCACGTTGCGGCCGTCGTCGGCCAGCAGCTTGGGCGGCATGGCCTTGAGCGTGCCGTTGAAGAACATGTTGAGGAAGAAGGTTTCGACGATGTCGTCGCGGTGATGCCCCAAGGCCATCTTGGTCGCGCCGATCTCGTCGGCGAAGGTGTACAAGGTGCCGCGGCGCAGGCGCGAGCACAGCGAGCAGGTGGTCTTGCCCTCCGGGATCAGCTCCTTGACCACCGAGTAGGTGTCCTTCTCGACGATGTGATACGCCACGCCCAGGCTTTCCAGGTAGGCCGGCAGCACGTGCTCGGGGAAGCCCGGCTGTTTCTGGTCCATGTTCACCGCGACGATCTCGAACTTGATCGGCGCCACTTTCTGCAGGTGCAGCAGAACATCGAGCATGGTGTAGCTGTCTTTGCCGCCGGACAGGCAGACCATGACCTTGTCACCGTCTTCGATCATGTTGAAGTCGGTGATGGCCTCGCCGGCGAGGCGACGAAGGCGTTTTTGCAGTTTGTTCTGGTTGACCGAAAGGGTGCCCATAGCGCTTGGAATCCGCGAGGTGTGACAAAAGGCCGGTATTTTACGCACAAACCGGGGCCGGGCGAAGACCCAACCGATAAAGACTACAAGGGAATCAAGACGCGCCCCTACAGCGCGATTTGCTCTAAAAAACCGGCTTTGTGCAGTGAACGCCTTCCTATACTGCGACATAAGGCCACAGCGACAGTGACCTGATTGTTCTGGCCCCACCGTGCGGGCCGCAGGCGCTCCGCTGGGGGGCGATGGCAACGATGAAGGAGTGACTGGCATGATCCATCACGTTCTGGGGCTGTTCACCCATCCCGATCAGGAATGGAAGGAGATTCGTGGCGAGGATGAGTCCATCAGCCACATGTACCTGACCCACACCTTGATATTGGCGGCCATCCCCGCCGTTTCGGCATTTATCGGCACCACCCAGGTCGGCTGGGTCATCGGCGAGCGCGCCCCGGTCATGTTGACCGTCGAAAGCGCGCTCTGGATGACCATGATGTCGTACCTGGCAATGCTCGGCGGCGTCGCGGTGATGGGCGCCTTCATCCACTGGATGGCGCGCACCTACGACGCCAACCCGAGCATGGCGCAATGCATCGCCTTTGCCACCTACACCGCCACCCCGCTGTTCATTGGCGGCCTGGCGGCGCTTTACCCGCATCTGTGGCTGGGGATGATCATCGGCACAGCCGCCATTTGCTACACGGTTTACCTGCTGTACGTCGGCTTGCCGACATTCATGAACATACCGTCCGACGAGGGCTTCCTGTTTTCCAGCTCGGTACTGGCAGTGGGGCTGGTGGTGCTAGTGGCCATCATGGCCTTCACCGTGATCGTCTGGGGACTGGGCGTGGGGCCCGTCTACACCAACTAAAGCTAGAAACACCCACAACATAGGTGCTGTATCCCTCAGGCCGCCGCAAGGCGGCCTGTTGCTGCGTGCGGACCAGCGGACTCGGCAGCGCTGCCCGGGTTGCGGCATAATTGCCGGCCAGGAGTGCCTACCCGTTATGCCAGAGCTGCTCAATTCCCGCGTCGAAAGCTGTTACCAGCAAGCCGAAGCCTTTTTCAAGCGCCCGTTTCAGCGTCCCGAGGTCAGCTTCAAGCTGCGCGGACAGAAGGCCGGTGTCGCGCATCTGCACGAGAACCTGCTGCGCTTCAACCTGCAGCTGTACCGGGAAAACGCCGAAGACTTTCTCAAGCAGACGGTGGCCCATGAAGTCGCGCACCTGATCGCGCACCAGTTGTTCGGCGAGCGCATTCAGCCGCATGGCGAAGAGTGGCAATTGATCATGCGCGGGGTCTACGAGCTGCCGCCCAATCGCTGCCACAACTATGCGGTCAAGCGCCGTACGGTGACCCGCTACATCTACAAATGCCCGTGTGCCGGCAGCGATTTCCCGTTCTCGGCGCAGCGCCATGGGCTGGTGCGGCAGGGGCGGCGGTACCTGTGCCGGCGCTGTCGGCAGACCCTGGTATTTACCGGCGAGATGCGCGTGGAGTGAAGCGCATCGCCGGCCTTGCCGGCGATAGGGCTGCCAGCGTTCAGCCGCTGTCGCGAAAGCGCCCCGGCGTCACCCCCACCACCTTCCTGAACGCCCGCGCCATATGGCTCTGATCGAAAAACCCGGCACAGAACGACGCATCGGCAATCGCCATGCCCTGGCGCAGCAGTTGCTGCACATGCGCCACGCGTTTCTGGATCTGGTAGCTGTGCGGTGAAACCCCGACGCTCTTCTTGAACACCCGGATCATGTACAGCGGATCCATCCCCACCAGCGCAGCGAGTTCGTCCAGCGCCACGTTGCGGGCAAAGGCTTCATCCAGTAGCCCCCTCACCCGCCTGACGGCTTCGCGCTCGGCCGCCAGCGCCCGCTCCAGGCGCACGCCGCCGCGCTGGAACAACGCCGCGAGCAAACCCAACAGCAAGCTGTCGCGCTCCAGCAGCGAATCCGCCACCTCGATCAGCGCATGCTGGCGGGCAAAGGCCTGGGCAAAGACTTCATCGCGGCTGAAGGCCTCCCGGAACAGGTGCAGGTGGTCGTCACCATAGTGCCCCTGCAAGACCACGCGGTTCAGCCATTGCGGGTCGACATAGAGCATCCGGTACATCCAGCCTTGATCGCTGCCGGGCAAGCCGTCATGGATTTCGCCGGGGCTGATGGTCACCAGCGTGCCGGCCGTGCCCAGGTAGCTGGCGCCGCGGTAGTAGAGCTTTTCCACCCCCGCACAGATCGCTCCGAGGGCATAGCGTTCATGGGCGTGGCGGCCGAACGACTGCCGGCTGAAACGCGCGGCCAGCAGCTCGCACTGGCCATCGGCGACCCGCCGGAACCGCGAAAAATCAGCTGTTTGCCCATCCATGCCGTTGTCCAGTTTCGTCCAATACGCCAACGCGGCGCCGCTGCAAAACTAGCACTCACTTCTTCACGCAGACAAGCGAGTCCCCATGTCCCCCAACAGAGCAATAGCCGAACTGACCCTCGGCGGCCTGATGCTGAGCCTTTCCGCCCTGGCGGTCGCCTTCGCCAATATCGGCGCCGGCGGTGCCGGGTTCTACCGCATGCTGATTGCCTCGGCGCTGTTCTACCTGGTGCTGCGCCTGCGCAAGGTGCCAGCCCGCCTGAACAGCCGCAAGGCGCAGCGGTTCAGCGCACTGGCCGGGGTGTTTCTGGCGGTGGACCTGATTCTCTGGCACCAGAGCATCTACATCGTCGGCCCGGGCATCGGCTCGATCCTGACCAACTGCCAGGTGTTCTTCATGACCCTGCTTGGCCTGGCCCTGCTCAAGGAGCGGCCGACGCTGTATTTCGTGGTGTCGATCGTGCTGGCGTTCGCCGGGCTGTACCTGCTGCTGTTGCCGGAGATGAGCAGCAGTGCCGGGGCGAAAGGCGTTGCCTATGGCGTGCTGTCGGGGCTGGCGTATGCGGTGTGCGTGTACTTTCTCAAGGTCAACACGCGCCTGCCGGAGGGCGGCGGCGACACCCTGGCGCAGATGCTCAACCTGAGCCTGTGGGCCGCGCTGGTGTTGCTCGGCTATGCCCTGGCGACCGGCGAGAGCCTGGCTATTGTCGATGGGCAGACGCTGCTGATGCTGGTGATCTATGGCGTGCTGGTGCAGTTTGCCGGCTGGCTGCTGGTGAACCGCTCGATTGGCGCGATCAGCCTGGGCCTGGCCGGGTTGATCCTGTTGCTGGAGCCGGTGATTACCTATGCCATCGACGTGCTACTGCTCGGCAAGGCCAGTTCGCTGGTCCAGATGGCCGGCGCCGGGCTGACGCTGGTGGCAGTGTATGTCGGCTCGATGAAACCGCCGGAAAAGGCAATGGCTGAGGCGGTGTGACTGCGGGAGCGGGCCCGCTTGAAAGGATGCACCGCAATAACACGCACAAAAAAGCCCGCCGAAGCGGGCTTTCTCGTTCAGGCGAACCTCAGCGCGCGGCGCCTTCGGCTACACCCAGGTCGTCGGTTGGACGGGTGTCGATCAACGGCGCACCGCCGGAAGCCAGTTCGGCTTGCAGGGTGTCGTTGTCCAGCTCGTTGACCCACTTGGCAACCACCACGGTGGCCACGGCATTACCGATCAGGTTGGTCAGGGCACGGGCTTCGGACATGAAGCGGTCGATACCGAGGATCAGCGCCAGGCCCGCCACCGGCAGGTGACCGACCGCCGACAGGGTCGCCGCCAGCACGATGAAGCCGCTACCGGTCACGCCGGCAGCACCTTTGGAAGCCACCAGCAGTACCAGCAGCAAGGTGATCTGGTGGCTGATGTCCATGGTGGTGTCGGTCGCCTGGGCGATGAACACGGCCGCCATGGTCAGGTAGATCGAGGTACCGTCGAGGTTGAACGAGTAACCGGTCGGGATCACCAGACCCACTACCGATTTCTTCGCACCCAGGCGCTCCATCTTCAGCAGCATGCGTGGCAGTGCCGATTCCGAGGACGAGGTGCCGAGCACGATCATCAGCTCTTCACGGATGTAGCGGATCAGCTTGATCACGCTGAAGCCGTGGGCACGGGCGATACCGCCGAGCACCACCAGGATGAACACCACGCAGGTGATGTAGAAGCACAGCATCAGCTGGCCGAGCTGCACCAGCGAACCTACGCCGTACTGGCCGATGGTGAAGGCCATGGCACCGAAGGCACCGATCGGCGCCAGCTTCATGATCATGTTGATGATGTTGAACATGACATGGGCGAAGCGGTCGATCATGTCCAACAGCGGCTTGCCGTAGGCACCCAGGCGATGCAGGGCGAAACCGAAGATTACCGAGAACATCAGCACCTGCAGGATATCGCCGTTGGCGAACGCGCCCACGACAGTAGCCGGGATGATATTGAGCAGGAAGCCGATGGTGGTCTGCTGCGCGCCGGCAGCGGCGTAGGCCGCCACGCTGCTGGCGTTCAGGGTGGACACGTCGATGTGCATGCCGACGCCCGGCTTGACCACGTTGACCACGACCAAGCCGATGATCAGGGCGATGGTGGAGACGATTTCGAAGTAGAGCAGCGCGTAGCCGCCGGTCTTGCCGACCGATTTCATGTTCTGCATGCCGGCGATGCCGCTGACCACGGTGCAGAAGATGATGGGGGCAATGACCATCTTGATCAGTTTTACAAACCCGTCGCCCAGCGGCTTCAGGGCCTGACCGGTCTCAGGGTAGAAGTGACCCAGCAGGATACCGATGGTAATCGCGACGATTACCTGGATATACAGCGATTTGTACAGCGGCTGACGCGTCGTCATGGCTTATTCCTCAAGTGCACCGCCCGCCTCCTTCCCAGGAGTGTTAAGTGCCTAAAGCGCGAACCCTCCTGCACTGGAGGGATTTGTTGTGTCGAGCTGCCTGGCAGAACTCTGCTGGGTACATAGCAAGCCCGATGCCAAAATGCGCCGTCACGGTGCAAGTCGCCGGTTTTGTGGGGTTGGCTGCACAACTTCGCGGCATGAGAAATAGATGGCGATGGCGGATTTCCGCCCAACCGCCGCCGGATCGCAGGGCGGTTGGCGGTAATCCGCCTTACTCGAAGGGGAAGCGAATACGGAACGCCGCCCCGCCGAGCGGTGAGTCGTCGAGGGTCAGGCTGGCGTCGTAGCTGTCGATGATGTCCTTGACCACCGCCAGGCCGATGCCCTGCCCCGGGTACTGGCGGTCCAGCCGTTCGCCGCGCTGGAGGATGCGCTCGCGCTGCCCCACCGGCACGCCGGGGCCGTCGTCCTCCACGCACAGCACACGCTCGCCGGCGTTGCCGGTGAGGCTGACGCGCACCTGCGACAGGCACAGGCGGTAGGCGTTCTCCAGCAGGTTGCCGAGCAGTTCGAGCAAGGCGCCCTGCTCCATCGGCACCTGCGCCCCGGCCGCGACGTTGAAGCTGACCTGCACCGCCTTGTCGCGGTAGACCTTGGCCAGCGTGCTGCACAGGCTGTCGAGCAACGGTTGCAGCTCGACCCGGTGGCGCACCAGGCCGCTCTTGCGCAGGCTGGCACGCTGCAGCTGGTAGTCGATCTGCTGGCTCATGCGCTCGATCTGGCTTTGCAGCACCCGCGCCTGCTCACGCTCTTCGCGGCGCTGGGCCATGCTCTCGCTGACCCCCTGCAACACCGCCAGCGGGGTTTTCAGGCTGTGTGCCAGGTCGTCCAGCGAGTCGCGGTAGCGCCCGCGCTGCTCGCGCTCGCTGCGCAGCAGGCGGTTCAGTGAGCGGGTCAGGCGCAGCAGTTCGCGCGGGTGCTCGCCGCTCAAGCCATCGCGGGCACCGGACTCGACGTCGTCCAGTTCCAGGCTCAGTTGGCGCAGCGAACGCAGGCCCCAGGTCAGGCCGGCCCAGAGCAGCAGCAACAGCACCAGCAAGGCGGCGCCGAAACCGAGGTAGAGTTTTTCCCGCAGGCCATCGAGGGTCTGCCGGTATTCGCGCACCGGTTGCAAGGCGACGATGCTGAATGCCGCACTCTTGCCGCCCAGCAGCTTGACCTCAACGTCGTAGACAAAGAATTCCTCGCCGTCGCTCTGCTGGATGCGCGCAAACTCGTTGCCGCGCCCGTCGTAGCGCGGGGAGTAGTTGATGTTCTCTTCGGCGGTAGCACGCGAGCGCCACACCAGGTGGCCTTCGCGATCATAGATGTAGCCGAGCAGGCGGCTGTCGGGCAGGTTGAAGCGCTCATCCGGGAGCAGGTCGGGCATCTCCAGGCGATTGTTCTCGATGCGCGCCGCCGAGATCAGCGTGGTCACGTCCGAGGCCAGGCGCTTCTCGATGGACGCCTGCAAGGCCAGGCTGAAGGCCTTCTGCAATGCCGGCAGCAGCGCCAGCATGAATAGCAGCGCCAGCACGAAGGCCGCCAGCATCAGCCGTACGCGCAGCGAGCGGATCATCGGCAGCGCTCGGTGAACAGGTAACCGAGGCCGCGCACGGTGTCGATCGGTTTGAAGCCGTTGTCGCCTTCGAGCTTGCGCCGCAGACGGCCGACCAGCACTTCGATCACATTCGGGTCACGCTCGCCGTCGTCCGGGTACAGCTGTTCCATCAGCCGGTCCTTGGCCACCACCTGCTGGTGGTGGCGCATCAGGTATTCGAGGATGCGGTATTCGTAGGCGGTCAGCGCCAGCGGCTGCTCGTCGAGCTGCGCTTGCTTGCGGTTGAGGTCGAGCACCAGCGGGCCGGCGGTGATGGTCGACTGGATAAAGCCGCTGGAGCGGCGCAGCAAGGCGTTCAAGCGCGCTTCCAACTCTTCGAACTGGAACGGCTTGACCACATAGTCGTCGGCGCCGGCGGCCAGGCCTTCGACCTTGTCCTGCCAATTGCCGCGGGCGGTGAGGATCAGGATCGGGAAGGCCTTGCCCTGGCTGCGCAACTGGCGGATCAGGTCCAGCCCGCTCATGCCCGGCAGGCCGAGGTCGACCACTGCCAGGTCGTGATTGAACTGTTCGGCCTGGTACAGCGCTTCTTCGGCGTTGCCGACCGCTTCGACCACATGGCCAATTTCCGTCAAGCGGGTATGCAGATGGTGGCGCAACAGCGCTTCATCCTCGACCACCAGCAGCTTCATACACTCCTCCGTTCACAGCGCCCGGCCCCAGGGTAACGGGTCCCAGGCAGAATAATAGCGAAGCGGCCGCCAAGGCGGCCGCTTCGGTGTCCAGCACAACGCCGAGCGCCGGCTTAGAACGCGTAGTTGGCGGACAGATAGGTTTGCGCGCTGCTGCTCAGGCGCAGGGTACCGAGTTTGTCGCCGCCGTGTTCGGCCAGCTCGGTGGCCGCGTTGGTGCGCAGGTAGCGATAACCGAGCTCGACCGAGGTGTTGTCGGTAACCTGCTGCAGCACGCCGGCCTGCAGGCCGACAGCGTAGCCGATGTCGGTGTCGCGGCTGTAACCGGAGGATTCCTGGCTGAGCTTGGTGATACCGGCGCTGGCGCCGCCGAACAGCTTGGTGCTGCTGCCGACCGGGTAGAACAGGTCGTAGCTGCCGAGCAGGTTTTCCTGACGCAGCTTCAGGCCGCGGTGATCGTTGGAGACGTTGTCGTAGGTGAGGTAGTAGCGGCCCTGGTCGTTGTACTGACCGAGGCGAACGCCGTAGGTGTCATCCTTGCTGATGATCCCGTCAGTGTTGCTGTGGTCGAGGTTGCTGCTGAGCAGGCCGGACTTTTTCACCTTGTCGCTGGTCTGCCCATAAGTAAGGCCGGCGAAGGTGCCGTCGGCGGCCTGGGCCAGGCTGCTGACGCCCAATACGGTGAAAGCCAGAAGCAGTGGTTTAAGACGTTTCATCGGTGTGTACTCCAGTTTGAGGGCACGCTGTTGGTGTGGAAGCTAGAGTAAGCAAGCGGCCCTGAACCGCCGCTGAACCCTGGCTGAACCAGGGCTGAACAAAGGAGAAGTGAAATGCGTTTGTTGCTCACCGCGCTGTTGATAGCCGCTGCCGGGCTGGCACAGGCCGAGGTACAGACCCGCGAGATCGCCTATGAAGTGAAGGGCGAACGAATGGTCGGCTATTACGCCTACGACGATGCAATCTCCGGCAAGCGTCCCGGCGTGGTCGTAGTGCATGAGTTCTGGGGCCTGAACGATTACGCCAAACGCCGCGCACGGGATCTGGCGGCGCTCGGCTATGCGGCGCTGGCCATCGATATGTATGGCGACGGCAAGACCACCGAGCATCCGCAGGATGCAATGGCCTTTATGAATGCTGTGCTCAAGGACCCAAAAGCGTCGAAGCGGCGCTTCGACAAGGGCCTGAAGTTGCTCACCTTGCAGCCGCAGACCGACGAGACCCGGCTAGCGGCCATCGGCTACTGCTTTGGCGGCAAGGTAGTGCTGGATGCGGCGCGGCGTGGCAAGCAACTGGCCGGGGTGGTGAGTTTCCATGGTGCGCTGGTCACCGATACGCCAGCAACGCCCGGCAGTGTCAAAGCCAGGGTGCTGGTGGAGCATGGCGCCAGCGACAGCATGGTAACCCCGGCGCAGGTCCAGGCCTTCAAGCAGGAGATGGATACGGCGGGGGCTTCTTATGAGTTCGTGTCGATCCAGGGGGCCAAGCATGGCTTCAGCAACCCGGATGCCGACCGGTTGAGCCATGGCGAGCATGGTGGGCCGGATATTGGTTACAGCAAGGCGGCAGACGAGCGTTCGTGGGCGGATATGCAGGCGTTTCTGAAGAAGGTGTTTGGGCAGTCTTGAGGGGTCGTGCAAGCGCTTCAGATCCACGGCACAATAGCGCCCATGACCCGACTCCCCCTGTGCTGTGCCCCGCTCCAGCATCACTGGCCCCTGCCCCGCCCGATTCCCGGTGCGGTGCTGGTCAGTTGCCCGTTCGATCCCGCCGCGCTCGCCGCCGACGACTTCCAGCGCGCGGCCATTCCGCAGACCGCCAGCCTGCAACGCTCGGTGGCCAAGCGCAAAGCCGAATACCTCGCCGGCCGCGTCTGCGCCCGCGCCGCCCTGCAACGCCTGGACGGCCGCGACTACATACCCGGCACCCGCGACGACCGCGCGCCGATCTGGCCGGCCGGGATCAGCGGCTCGATCACCCACGGCACAGGCTGGGCCGCCGCCGTGGTTGCACACAGCCACGACTGCCAGGGCATCGGCATCGACCAGGAAAGCCTGCTCAGCCACGAGCGCGCCGAACGCCTGGCCGGCGAGATCCTCACCACCGCCGAACTGCAACGCCTGGACCCGGCCCAGCTCGGCTTCGGTGTCAGCCTGACCTTCTCGCTCAAGGAAAGCCTGTTCAAGGCGCTGTACCCCATCGTGCAGCAGCGCTTCTACTTCGAACATGCGGAAATCGTCGAATGGTCCAGCGACGGTTTCGCGCGCCTGCGCCTGCTCACCGAGCTGTCCGCCGAATGGCACCACGGGCGTGAGCTGGAAGGCCAGTTCGTGCTCAACGGCGACCAGCTACTGAGCCTGGTCAGCACCTGAAAGCAACGGGCAATGCTCGCAATGCCCGACCCAGTCGACCTTGTAGCTCAGGCAACAACTGCGCCGACAGCGCACACCGGCAACGCTGTAGCGCACCGCCGCAAACAGCGGGCTGCCCGGCGTATCGAGCAGTTGCCGCGCCTGCGGGTGGTCCTTGAGCTGCTGCTCCAGGCAATCCCCGGCATTGCCCCAGAGCACCGCCGCCGGCACTTCGCCGACCTGCGCCAGCGCCGCGATCAATGGCCGCAGATGCTGCTCCAGCACCGCCTGTAACGAGGCACAGTACGGCGCCGCCGAGCGCCCGAACGCCAGCGGCAAGCCACGCTCATCGAGCTCGATGGCCAGGTCCTCGTGCCACGGCGGCACCTGCCCGAGCGACGCCGCCTGCCAGAGCATGGCGAAGTAATACTTGGACCACTGCGAAGCCAGCACCGGCAGTTGCGCCGGCATCAGCTCGGCGCCGTACAGCGCCAGCAACAGCGGATGAAAACGTTCGGCACGCAGCAGTTGACCGAGGATCATGACTCGGCCTGATCCTGCACCCGCGGCCAGCTCAAACTGAAGCAGGCACCGCCAAGGCGTTCGCTCTTGCCGACCAGTGCACGGCCTTTGTGCCAGTAGATGATCCGCCGCACGATCGACAAGCCCAGGCCATGCCCGCCCGAAGCCCGCGCGCGGCTGTTATCCAGCCGGGTGAACGGGGTAAAGATGCGCCCCCACTCGCTTTCCGGCACGCCCGGACCGTCGTCCTCGACATCAATACGGCAGCGCTCCTGACCCAGGTGGTAGCTCAGGCTGACCTGCCCTTCGGCGTGGCGCATGGCGTTGCTCACCAGGTTTTGCAGTGCCCGGTGCAGGTAACGTGGCTCGGCTTCGACCCACGAGCCGTCCTCGCCGCCCTGACACGGCCCACGGGACACCCGCACGTCGCCGCGCAACGGCGACAGCTCGTCGATCACCTGGTCGAGCAAGGCGTCCAGGTCGACCCGCTGGAAGTGCAGCGCTGGCGCGCCCTGCTCCAGGCGCGCGTAGGTGAGCATCTCGTCGACCAGCTTGTCGAGGTCCTGAATATCGTTGTCCATGCCGGCCAGGTACTTCTCGCGGGCCGGCTCGCTGCTGGCGCTGGCGATCATTTCCAGGCCGAAACGCAGCCGTGCCACCGGCGTGCGCAGCTCGTGGGACACCGCACGCACCAGCTCACGCTGGATGGTCAGCGAACGCTGCAGGTGCTCGGCCATGCCGTTGAAGGCGGCGGCCAGACGCCCGACCGAGTCGGCGTCGTCGGCCTCGACGCGGGTATCGAGGCTGCCCTGGGCGATCTGCGTGGCGGCGGTTTCCAGGCCGGACAGGCGCCGCTCCAACTGGCGCACCAGCAGGTAGACGATCAAGCCGATCAGGCACAGCCCCAGCGCGGCGATCAGCACCAACATCTGCGGCGGGTACGGGTTCATCTGGTACAGCGGGCCGATCTCCAGTACCCATGGCGTGCCGACCATACCGGCGAAGACACGGATCGAGTCGCCGTCCTTGCCCAGCGCCATCACCGTATCGCCTTCATCGACGCGCCGGCGCTGGTCTTCGTCCATGTCGGTTTCGCCCAGGCCGAGCAGGCGCAATTCGAAACCGAAGCCTTTGTCCTGTTTCAACGCCAACAGGCGCTTGGGCTGCTCGCCGACCGGGTAGCGCACCAGTTCGTCGGCCAGCAGGTAGATAGTGGCGCGGGCCAGTTGCTCGCTGATCTGCTGCACCTCGCCGGTCAGCAGCAGGTTCTGCCCTCGCACCTGACACATGACCTTGGCCGCATGCGGGCCGGTGCGCTCGACCAGCACCTGGCCGCGCTGCAACTGGCTGCGCTGGCCGCCATCGAGGCGGGCCTGCTCCAGGCTTTGCAGTTCCAGCGGAATGCCCAGCAGGCGCTCCCAGATGGCCAGGGCGCGGGTGCGCTCGACGCTGTTCATCTGCGCCAGGTTATCGGCCATCAGGGTAAAGGTGCCGTGGGCCAGGCGTTCGCGGTACTGGCCGGCGCGCACCTCGTTGAGCAGGTGCAGGCTGAGCACGCCGAGTACCGCCACCAGCACCAGTGCGGCGCACATGCCGCCATAGATGCGCAGGAAGATCGAGTTCATTCCGCCTGGCCCAGGGCCTCGGCGGCCTCGCGGACAAACAGGTAGCCCTTGCTGCGCAGGGTCTTGATCATCCGCGGGTGAATCGGGTCGTCGCCGATCTTCGGCCGGATGCGCGAGATGCGCACATCGATGGAGCGATCCTGACCGTCGTAGCCAACGCCGCGCAGCGAGGTGAAGATCTCTTCGCGCGAGAGCACCCGCCCGGCATTGCTCACCAGCAACCAGAGCAGGTCGAACTCGGCGCTGGTCAGCTCGATGCCTTCGCTACCGAGCCAGGCTTCGCGCAGGGTGTTGTCGACCCGCAGCGGGCCGAACTGCAGGCTCTGCCGTTCGGCCTGCTCGGCGGGCGGCTCGCTGCGCCGCAACAGGGCGTTGATCCGCGCCAGCAGCAAGCGTGGGCGCACCGGCTTGCACACGTAGTCATCAGCCCCCAGGTCCAGGCCCTGCACCTGATCGAGGTCGTCGCTGCGTGCGGTGAGCATGAGGATCGGCCCGGCGAACTGTGTGCGCACCTTGCGGCAGATGCTCAGGCCGTCCTCACCGGGCAGCATCAGGTCGAGAATCACCAGGTCGGGCTGCTCGGCGATGATCCGCGCTGCGGCGCGGGCGCCGTCGCCCTCCACCTGCACGGCAAAGCCGTTGGCCTCCAGGTACTCGCGGGTCAGTTCGGCGAGACGCTCGTCGTCCTCGACGATCAGAACCTGACTCAACTGCTGCACTCATCACCTCGGCTGGGCGTGTTGTTATAGAGAGAAGGCTTGCGCCGGCCCCTTCACCAAAGGGCAACATCGGCCCCGGATACTACGACGCGTACCCGCGCCTGCCAACCGCTACCAGGCGCCTGAAACGACCACCTCGGCAGCGCTCGGAGATGGCGCTTTTTTGTGATAGGGTTCGCGCCCGCAAAAATCCGCCGAAGGGCGATTTGTCGCGCAAATAAGTGTAAATGGCGGTGGGACGCGGCCTACAAGGGCCCGGCGAGAATCACTCACAAACTACTCACAAGTTATCCACAGGGCGCTGCCTTGCAATACCCCCTGGACCGCATTATCTTGTATCCCCAGCGCAGCAAAACACTACATCTTGGGGTTTCATTAATATCCCAAGCATAAGTCAAGCATCAAACTCAAGCCCTCTGACGGTGCTTTTTTTGCTTGAACTTAAGAAGAATTCAGCAGCCAAACCGCTCCTGCGGAGGCGAACGTTGCAAGCCCTCAGCGGGACTTGTTTCGGGTACGGGTGATGCAGGCCAAGCCGCACACAGTACCGCAACAGTTCTGGGTTTTTGACCCAGAGCCTTTGACTTCGGCCAGGGAGCGGCAAGCGATTGCCCCTTTATTCCTGATCTGTCCCGAAGTCGGTATCGACCGGTGAGACACGCGCCTTGCGTGTGCGTGTGCTGCCGGGGTGGTTGTCGAGCTTTCGGACGGAACGGTGGGCGCCCACAAAGCGCCTGAACATATTTAGAGAACGTGGAGACACCCATGCAAACCGACACAACTCGCGAGAACCCGCAGGCCCAGGCGCCGCAGGCCGCCGATTCGAACCTGGATCTGGCCGCCACTGCTCCAGGCCAACTGCGCGTGATCAAGCGCAATGGCACTGTCGTCGCCTACACCGACGACAAGATCACCGTAGCCATCACCAAGGCGTTCCTCGCAGTTGAAGGCGGCACCGCCGCTGCCTCGTCGCGTATCCACGACACCGTTGCCCGCCTGACCGAACAGGTGACTGCAACCTTCAAGCGCCGCATGCCGTCCGGTGGCACCATCCACATCGAAGAAATCCAGGACCAGGTCGAACTGGCGCTGATGCGTGCCGGCGAGCAGAAAGTTGCCCGCGACTACGTCATCTACCGCGATCAGCGCGCTAAAGAGCGTGCCAACCGCGCCCCGGCCGAGGACAACGTGCAGCCGCACCCGAGCATCCGCATCTCGCTGGCCGACGGCAGCCTGGCGCCGCTGGACATGAACCGCCTGAACACCATCATCAGCGAAGCCTGCGAAAGCCTGGCCGAAGTCGATGGTGAGCTGATCCAGCGCGAAACCCTGAAGAACCTCTACGACGGCGTCGCCATGAAGGACGTCAACACCGCCCTGGTGATGACGGCCCGTACCCTGGTCGAGCGTGAGCCGAACTACTCGTTCGTCACCGCCCGCCTGCTGATGGACACCCTGCGTGCCGAAGGCCTGGGCTTCCTCGGCGTGGCCGAGAGCGCCACCCACCACGAGATGGCCGAGCTGTACGCCAAGGCCCTGCCGGCCTACGTGGCCAAAGGTATCGAGTTCGAGCTGCTGAACCCGGCGCTGGCCGACTTTGACCTCGAGCGCCTGGGTAAAGCGATCAACCACGAGCGCGACCAGCAGTTCACCTACCTGGGCCTGCAGACCCTCTACGACCGCTACTTCATCCACAAGGATGGCGTGCGCTTCGAGCTGCCACAGGTGTTCTTCATGCGTGTGGCCATGGGCCTGGCGCTGGAAGAGAAAGACAAAGAAGCCCGTGCGATCGAGTTCTACAACCTGCTGTCGTCGTTCGACTACATGGCCTCGACCCCGACCCTGTTCAACGCCGGCACCCTGCGTCCACAGCTGTCGAGCTGCTACCTGACCACCGTGCCGGACGACCTGTCGGGCATCTACCACGCGATCCACGACAACGCCATGCTGTCGAAATTCGCCGGCGGCCTGGGCAACGACTGGACCCCGGTGCGTGCACTGGGCTCGTACATCAAGGGCACCAACGGCAAGTCGCAAGGCGTCGTACCGTTCCTGAAAGTGGTCAACGACACCGCCGTTGCGGTTAACCAGGGCGGCAAGCGCAAAGGCGCAGTCTGTGCCTACCTGGAAACCTGGCACCTGGATATCGAAGAGTTCATCGAGCTGCGCAAGAACACCGGTGATGATCGTCGTCGTACCCACGACATGAACACCGCCAACTGGATCCCTGACCTGTTCATGAAACGCGTCTTCGACGACGGCAAATGGACCCTGTTCTCGCCTTCGGAAGTGCCGGATCTGCACGACCTGACCGGCAAGGCCTTCGAAGAGCGCTACGAGTACTACGAAGCGCTGACCGAGTACAACAAGATCAAGGTGTTCAAGACCATCCAGGCCAAGGACCTGTGGCGCAAGATGCTCTCGATGCTGTTCGAGACCGGCCACCCATGGCTGACCTTCAAGGACCCGTGCAACCTGCGCAGCCCGCAGCAGCACGTGGGCGTGGTCCACAGCTCGAACCTGTGCACCGAGATCACCCTGAACACCAACAAGGACGAGATCGCAGTCTGCAACCTGGGCTCGATCAACCTGCCGAACCACATCGTCGACGGCAAGCTGGACACCAGCAAGCTGCAACGCACCGTGAACACCGCCGTGCGTATGCTCGACAACGTGATCGACATCAACTACTACTCGGTGCCGCAAGCGCGCAACTCGAACCTCAAGCACCGCCCGGTGGGCCTGGGCATCATGGGCTTCCAGGACGCACTGTACCTGCAACACATCGCCTACGGTTCCGACGCTGCCGTCGAGTTCGCCGACAAGTCGATGGAAGCGGTCAGCTACTTCGCGATCCAGGCGTCCTGCGACCTGGCCGACGAACGTGGCGCCTACGAGACGTTCCAGGGTTCGCTGTGGTCCAAGGGCATCCTGCCGCTGGATTCGCAACAGATCCTGATCGAAGCCCGTGGCCAGAAGTACATCGACGTCGACCTGAACGAAAGCCTGGACTGGGCGCCGGTGCGTGCCCGTGTGCAGAAAGGTATTCGTAACTCGAACATCATGGCCATCGCGCCAACCGCGACCATCGCCAACATCACCGGCGTGTCGCAGTCGATCGAGCCGACCTACCAGAACCTGTACGTGAAATCGAACCTGTCGGGCGAGTTCACCGTGATCAACCCGTACCTGGTTCACGACCTCAAGGCCCGCGGCCTGTGGGACTCGGTCATGATCAACGACCTGAAGTACTACGACGGTTCGGTGCAGCAGATCGAGCGTATCCCGCAAGAGCTGAAAGACCTGTACGCCACGGCCTTCGAAGTTGAAACCAAGTGGATCGTCGATGCCGCCAGCCGTCGCCAGAAGTGGATCGACCAGGCGCAGTCGCTGAACCTGTACATCGCCGGCGCTTCGGGCAAGAAGCTCGACGTGACCTACCGCATGGCGTGGTACCGTGGCCTGAAAACCACCTACTACCTCCGTGCCCTGGCCGCGACCAGCACCGAGAAGTCGACCATCAACACCGGTAAGCTCAACGCCGTTTCCAGCGGTGGCGACGCCCCGATGCACGCCGCGCCAGCCGCAGCCCCGGCGCCAGCGCCAGCGCCAGTGCCAAAGGCCTGCGCGATTGACGAGCCGGATTGCGAGGCTTGCCAGTAAGCCCGCGATAGCGCTAGTCGACACAAGACAAAGGCCGGGGATTTTTCCCCGGCCTTTGTGTTTGCGCAGGGTAATACCGGCGGCTGCTGAACGGCACATCGCGCGTGTAGCGTGAGCACTCCCCCCTAGCAGGATGCTTGCCCATGAACAGCCAAAAGCCCAGCGCCCGGAAGATCGGCCGCGACGCCGAAACCGGTCGCTTCACCAGCGTCGAAAAAGCCCGGCAACAGCCGAAAACCCACATCATCGAAACCGTGAAAAAATCCAGGTAATCGGTGAGCGCCGTTTGCCGGCGCCCGCCCTCCCCCACACCCCGCTTTCGCCCGTCAATCCCACCCGGCACAGAAAAAAACCAGCGTGTGATCTGCCGCAGACTTCCTGGGGCAAAACACCGCATCTAGTGTTTTTTTCAAAATCCGGACACCGCATGTAGGATTTTTCGTCTAAACTCCTACCCCGACAAGACAGGTCGAACGGTAGGAACGCGGACAACCGCCACAGGTCAAAATTAACCTGTATTGCAGGCTGGCGAAGCCCCGACCGGGCGATATTTCCGGTATACTTCGCGCCCCCTGAAACAGGGGCAAAAGCCACGTCTGTTTTGGCGACCTTTCTCGACCCTGGCCCCCCCTCAATGCGCGGCGGCGAGGTTCGAAGCGAACAATCAAAGATGTCCGGGGAGCTGGCCTCCCGAACTGCCGTATTGCCTTCGTGGTTTGCGTAGTGGGTGCATCACCTTATTAAATCCAAGCGGTTGCCTTCAGGGCGACCCTCATGCAGGAGCCTCATCATCATGCTGAGCTGGGACGAATTCGACAAAGACGAAGGCGAAGAAGCAGCCAAGGGCAGTAACGCCACTCACGCCGCGGCTGCTGGCATCGACAAGCTGGACAGCGCCGGTGGTGCTGCTGCGCTGGAAGCCCGTGCCGTAACCGCCAGCGACTCGGCTGCCGTGATTCGCGCCAAGGCGGCGCTGGACAAACTGGACATCGCCGAAGGTCTGGCGGAGCTGGAAGGTTCGGCGGCGCGAGTAGCCGTTGACGAAAAACGCATGATCAACTGCCGTGCCGACCTCAACCAGCTGGTGCCGTTCAAGTACGACTGGGCCTGGCAGAAGTACCTCGACGGTTGCGCCAACCACTGGATGCCGCAAGAGGTCAACATGACCGCCGACATCGCCCTGTGGAAGAGCCCGGAAGGCCTGACCGACGACGAGCGTCGCATCGTCATGCGCAACCTGGGCTTCTTCTCCACCGCCGACTCCCTGGTTGCCAACAACCTGGCGCTGGCCGTGTACCGCCTGATCACCAACCCGGAGTGCCGCCAGTACATCCTGCGCCAGGCCTTCGAAGAGGCGATCCACACCCACGCGTACCAGTACTGCATCGAATCGCTGGGCATGGATGAAGGCGAGATCTTCAACATGTACCACGAGATCCCATCGGTAGCGAAAAAAGCTGCCTGGGGCCTGAGCTACACCCGCGCGATCTCCGATCCGGAATTCAACACCGGCACCGTCGAGACCGACAAGGAACTGCTGCGTAACCTGATCGCTTACTACTGCGTACTGGAAGGTATCTTCTTCTACTGCGGTTTCACCCAGATCCTGTCGATGGGTCGTCGCAACAAGATGACCGGCGTCGCCGAGCAGTTCCAGTACATCCTGCGTGACGAGTCGATGCACCTGAACTTCGGTATCGACGTGATCAACCAGATCAAGATCGAAAACCCGCACCTGTGGGATGCCGAGATGAAGGAAGAAGCCACGCAGATGATTCTGCAGGGCACCCAGCTGGAAATCGAATACGCGCGCGACACCATGCCACGCGGCGTGCTGGGCATGAATGCGGCGATGATGGAGGACTACCTGAAGTTCATCGCCAACCGTCGCCTGTCGCAGATCGGCTTGAAGGAAGAGTACCCAGGTACCACTAACCCGTTCCCATGGATGAGCGAAATCATGGACTTGAAGAAAGAGAAGAACTTCTTCGAGACGCGGGTTATCGAATATCAGACTGGCGGGGCGTTGAGCTGGGATTGATGGCTCGGGTGTTTGCTTGAGTGGAAAAAGGCTGCCGGGAGGCGGCCTTTTTTGTGCCTGTGAGAAAATTTCGGAAATCGCCTACAACAGAACGATTGACCGCACTTCGCCAAATTTTCTACCTTCTTTCACTGCCTTAAGAAAGCGCGCGCAGCGGCCAACCGCTCCCGTCAGCAGCGGCTCTCCTTTTGAAATTTAGGAAGCCGGGGCATGAAAGAACACTACGAACCTACATTGTTTTTGCCCCATAATCGCCCGTTGCACGCGATTTGGCGTGAGTCGCAGGCTGTGTTTTGTGTGCGGGAATTGGGGCGGCTGATGCGGCGATGCCTGGATGACCACATAGTTTGCAAGCTCGATGAAGACCAGCACAAAGCTGTCTCACAGCGGTGATATTTGCCTCTGCAAACGGATAAATCATGTTCGTGGAAGCGAATAGCCAGTCGCCTGCTGAGGTGATGAACCAACTGGGCTATCCAGCCCCATGGCTCCTTGCGTAGGAGCGAAGCAAGGAAGGCCAATTGCTACTATCCTACATCCCCGATTATGATTGGGTATCACACCAAGGAGCAGGGTATGGAATTCGTCGAACGCTTGAATGCATTGTCGGCAAAAATTGAACAACAGAGTTCAGTGATTCAGACTGAAGAAGCGACAAAAACAGCATTCGTTATGCCGTTTATTAACTCCGTACTAGGTTACGATGTTTTTGACCCTACAGAGGTCACCCCGGAGTACATATGCGACGTCGGTACCAAAAAGGGTGAAAAAATAGACTATGCCATCAGGAAGAATGGTGAAATCCAGATCCTGATCGAGTGCAAAAAAATTGGCGAGCCTCTCAACATCAATCACGCAAGCCAACTATTTCGCTATTTCCATGTAACAAGTGCCAGGATTTCAATCCTAACAAATGGGCGCCATTATCGCTTCTATACAGACTTAGACGCCCCTAACAAAATGGATGAAAAACCATTCCTTGAACTGGACCTGCTAGATCTAGACGAGCACACGCTACCTGAGCTTCAGAAGCTCACAAAAAACGCATTCGATGTAGACTCGATCATCAGCTCGGCAGGCGAGCTCAAGTACGTAGGCCAAATAAAAAAAGAAATAGCAACCCAGTTCTCACAACCTGACGACGAGTTCGTGAAATTTTTTGCATCCCGAGTGTATGACGGAATCATCACACAAAAGGTCCGCGAACAATTCGGCTCATTAACGAGGAAGGCAACAGCGCAATTCCTGTCAGATCAAATAAATGATCGCTTAAAATCTGCCATGCGTGGCCCTGCATTACCGTCCTTTGCGGTATCGGTTCTCCAAGAAAATACCGCAGAGGAAATTACTGAAGAGCCTAGCGAGGACCGTGTCCAAACCACCTTGGAAGAGCTTGAAGGCTTCCACGTTGTCAAAGCCATTGTCCGAAGGGCAGTCGATGCGAAACGGATAGTCCATAGAGATACGCAGAGTTATTTTGGCATACTTCTCGATGACAACAATAGAAAGCCCATTTGTCGATTGCACTTCAATCGTGCGCAAAAATATATTGGCATCTTCAATGAAGAAAAAATAGAAACGCGCCACCCAATTACCACAATAGATGATATTTACGGATTTTCGGAACAGCTAGCGCAAACTGTTTCATTTTACGACTGATAGCCCCGAGCCGAACATTACAAACTCTACCAAAGCAGATACATTACTTTGGTAGAGTTTTAGGCACGTAAACGTCAGAAACTTTGATCTGTCGCCAAACTTCAATAACCTGCCCCCCCTATTGAGCCTCACCACCACCGCTCAAATTTAGGGCAGATGTACGTCTTAGCACGCACTTTTCAGGAACGTGAGTATCTGCTTAACGTGTCGCCACCTTACCTGAATCTGGCTGGCCGTCAGGTCCTGGCAGAATTGGCTGCAGAAGCCCAAGCGCTAGGACACTACTGAGCAATGACTAACTTCCTGTCACTTCAGCCCCTGTTGCCACTGGCACCACAGCAACCACCCAATGCACCAACGCACTGGGCCCCCCGGCCGATTTCGGCTAATGTGCCCGATCAACAGCAGATGGCCTCTCATCTCATACAAAAATTCTCCACCCGCTGTGGGACCTGCATCCGCCGCCCGGTCGGCCCGTTGTAC
Organism: Pseudomonas sp. SDI; assembly: GCF_003105155.1. Taxonomy (GTDB): domain Bacteria; phylum Pseudomonadota; class Gammaproteobacteria; order Pseudomonadales; family Pseudomonadaceae; genus Aquipseudomonas. The sequence goes on from NZ_QETK01000015.1 coordinate 102,613, forward strand.
CCTTGCGCCCCGCAGCCACAGCACTTCAGCCCCAGCGTCACGGAGCGCTAACCGCATGATCGAAGTCACCGAACTCCCTATCGCCACCCTGCGCGCCGCGCTCGAATCGGGCCAGACCACCGCCGTTGAACTGGTCCAGGCCTACCTCGCGCGGATCGATGCCTACGACGGTGCCGACACCGCCACCGCACTCAACGCCGTGGTCGTGCGCAACCCCGAGGCCATCGCCGAAGCACAGGCGTCCGACGCGCGTCGCGCCAAGGGCGAAACCCTCGGCCCGCTCGACGGCATCCCCTACACCGCCAAAGACAGCTACCTGGTCAAAGGCCTCACTGCGGCCTCTGGCAGCCCGGCCTTCAAGGACCTGGTCGCCTACCGTGACGCCTTCACCATCGAGCGCCTGCGCGCCGCCGGCGCCATCTGCCTGGGCAAAACCAATATGCCGCCGATGGCCAACGGCGGCATGCAACGCGGCGTCTACGGCCGCGCCGAAAGCCCGTACAACGCCAACTACCTGACCGCGCCGTTCGCCTCCGGCTCGTCCAACGGCGCCGGCACCGCCACCGCCGCCAGCTTCTCGGCGTTCGGCCTGGCTGAAGAAACCTGGTCCAGCGGCCGCGGCCCCGCCTCGAACAATGGCCTGTGCGCCTACACGCCGTCGCGCGGGGTGATCTCGGTGCGCGGCAACTGGCCACTGACGCCGACCATGGACGTGGTAGTGCCCTACGCCCGGACCATGGCCGACCTGCTCGAAGTGCTCGACGTCATCGTTGCCGAAGACCCGGACACCCGCGGCGACCTGTGGCGCCTGCAACCCTGGGTGCCGATCCCGAGCGTCGCCTCGGTGCGCCCGGCGTCCTACCTGGACCTTGCCGTGAAGGCCGACGCCCTGGCCGGCAAGCGTCTTGGCGTGCCGCGCATGTACATCAATGCCGATGACCAGGCCGGCACCGCCGAAGCCCCCGGTATCGGCGGCCCAACTGGGCAAAAGATCAACACCCGCGCCTCGGCCATCGAGCTGTGGAAGCAAGCCCGCCAGGCGCTCGAAGCAGCCGGCGCGGAAGTGATCGAAGTGGACTTCCCGCTGGTCTCCAACTGCGAAGGCGACCGCCCCGGCGCGCCGACCGTGTTCAACCGCGGCATCGTCTCCCCGGAGTTCCTCCATCACGAACTGTGGGACCTGACCGCCTGGGCCTTCGACGACTTCCTGCAAGCCAACGGCGACCCGAAACTCAACCGTCTGGTCGACGTCGACGGCCCGCTAATCTTCCCGCACGACCCCGGCACCCTGCCCAACCGTGAAGGCGATCTGGCCGCCGGCATGGACGAGTACGTGCGCATGGCCGAACGCGGGATCACTCCGTGGGACAAGATCGAGACCGTGCCGGACGGCCTGCGCGGCCTGGAGAAAACCCGCAAGCTCGACCTCGAAGACTGGATGGACAACCTCGGCCTCGACGCTGTGCTGTTCCCGACCGTGGCCGATGTCGGCCCGGCCAACGCCGATGTAGACCCGGCGGCGGCCGACATCGCCTGGAGCAACGGCATCTGGGTGGCCAACGGCAACCTGGCGATCCGTCACCTGGGTGTGCCGACCGTGACCGTGCCGATGGGCGTGATGGCCGATATCGGCATGCCGATCGGGCTGACCTTCGCCGGCCGTGCCTACGACGACTCGTCGCTGCTGCGCCTGGCGGCAGCCTTCGAGTCGACCGGCTCGAAGCGTCTGGTACCGCCGCGCACGCCGCCACTGTCGGCCGCGCGCTAAGCCGCCAGCGGGGTTGCAGCCAGGGCGGCTGCAACCCCGCCTGTCACTTCAGGGGCTTGGCCATCTCGGCAGTTCCCGCCCAGCCCAACTGCGCGTATACCGGCCTACCGCGAAGCCCAATCCGCGCTGAGCGAGCTCGGCCTGCCCTCGTCTCATCAATCGCTATAACCACCGGCATACAGGCGCGCAAATCGGCCTTTATTCGTAGGCCGGAAAGCCTCACCATTGACGGTTTTCCCGGAGGCCTGAGCAATGGAACGCATCGTGATTTTGGGCAACGCCGGCAGCGGTAAATCAACCCTGGCTCGCGCTATCGGTGAGCGCCTGCAAATACCTGTCGTCCATCTGGACACACTGTTCTGGGAGCCCGGCTGGGTCGAACCGGATGCCGAGCAGTTTCGCGCGCGGGTCCGCCAGGCCGTGGCGCCGGACGCCTGGGTGTGCGAAGGCAATTACTCGCGACGCACCTTCGACCTGCGCATGCCGCGTGCGCAGTTGGTGATCTGGCTCGACACCCCGAGAACGGTATGCCTGAAGCGGGTGCTCCTGCGCAGCGTCATGAACCGTCCGCGCCCAGACCTGGCGGCCGGTTGCCGCGAGAAGCTGGACCGCGAGTTCCTGACCTTCCTCAAGTACGTCTGGACCTACGACAACGACTATCGGCCGTCCATCGAGGCGATGCGCGTGGCCGTCGGCGGGCATGTGCCGGTGATTCACCTGCGCGGCAAACAGCAGATCGCCGCGTTCCTCGACAGTCTGCCCGCTGGCGCGACCATCCCCTACTCGTCCAACAAAGGCGAACAGCACCATGCGTGAACGAAAATCGGCCCGCCTGCTGGTCATGAGCCCTGCCTGTACCGTGCTGTTGTTCCGCTTCGTGCACAAGGACGGCCCGTTGGCGGGCGATGATTACTGGGCCACCCCGGGCGGCGGCGTCGAGCCGGGGGAAACCTTCGAGATGGCGGCCATTCGCGAACTGCGCGAGGAAACCGGCATCCACATCGACGCCGTCGGCGCCAGCATCGCCGAACGGCGCTTCCCGTTACAGCTGCCCTGCGGCGAGTGGGTGACATCGGTTGAGGAGTACTTCGTGGTGTATGTGGGCAGCCAGGCGCTATCGAACAGCGAGTGGACGGCGAACGAAACCAAGGTCATTGCGGACGCTGACTGGTGGTCTGCCGAAGCGTTGAGAACCACGGAGAAGACGGTTTGGCCAGAGAACCTGGTGGCGATGCTGGAGCGCGCCGGGGTGTTTTCAGCGGTGACCTCACACTGATCAAAACCAATGATGAGAGCATTCATCACGAAAGGTTTGACAAAAAACTAGCGCACAAGCATGATCGCCCTCAATAAATGCAATGCAAAGGAGAGCTCTCATGAAGGTTACCCTGGAAATTCAGGACAACATCCTCGGCGCCTTGATCGAACGCAGCAGTGCGACTGGCGTCAGCACCGAAGACATGCTGAACAGTTTGCTGGCGAAGGCCCTGGAACAGCCGGTACACGAATCTGTCGATCTCGATCTGGCCATTGATAGCGCGCTAGTTGGCGTGCGGATGGTGCCTTTCGGCACAACGTTCCTGGTGGAAGACATAATGCCTACCGGCCTGTGGCAAACGATGTCACCGGGTGATCGCAAGTCGTTTGGTAAAAACTTCCGCAAGCGGGTCGAGGAAGCCAAACTCGCTGTATGGGATTCCCGCACCAGTGGCAACAAAGCTGTATATCGCCGCCCCCAGGCATAAACCGATAAGGCGTTATCAAATGACTTTGCGCGAAAAACTGCTCGACGCTGTAATCGATGGCCAACTGGGCAACGGCTTGGTCGTGACTCGCCAGGCGTTCATCCATCATTTCAAGGAGGTGACCGAAAGCTATACCGGCGTCTTCCTGGCCAACTCCGAAATCAGCCAGGATCACAGCCCCACCTACGAGAAATTTACTCAACGCCTGGAGGTGGGCGTCTATCGGATCCACCCGCAAGCGCTGCTTGAGCGCATGAACGAGCGCAAACTGGCTTAAGCCAATCCGTCGCCCTCCTCTTCAATTCATCAACGCGGCAGCCCCCAGCAACCCCGCCAACCCGAACAGGCACACCACGCCCACGGCATAGGCGATGGTGCGCCAGGGCTGCCAGCCGCCCAGGTACATCAGCGTGTGCAACAGCCGCGCGAGGGTAAAACCACAGAACATCCAGGCTGTCGCCACCTGCGACGTGTTCAGCAGCACGCACACCCCACCCAAAACCCAGAACAGCGGAATGTTCTCCAGATCGTTGGCCCAGGCCCTGGCCGCCCGCCGAACCGGCGGCAGCTCTTGTTCGCGTGCAATGCCGTGCAGAAAGCCGGCGTCTTCGGGGTTGCTGAACGCCCGATGGCGGAGGCGGAAAAAGCCCTGGTAGCACGAGATCGCGAACATCTTCACGAACAGCACCAGCACGCACAACACATACAACGCCAGCAGGCTGCTCATTCAACCGCTCTCGGCCGCGCGAAACCTTCGATCACGATGTACAGCAACGGCCCTATCGAAACAAACACCGCCGTGAGCAGAAAATACGGCCACAGCGCTGCCAGGCCGCGACCCTTCGCCCGGGCATCGCGGTACATCCACACGCAGGCCATGGCGCCGAGCAGGTACAGATCGATCAGCACCTGCGCCGTGCCTGGGCGCGACAGCAGTTGCCGGCCGAACGCGAGCAACGACTGCTCGGCGGTCAGCAGGGTGAACAGCGTGTAGAGCGTGAACGCCAGCAGGGCAAACAAGGCCAGGTACGGCTTGGGCATGGTCTCCTCCCAGGAGAATCGGGTTGCACAACGATGCTGGCAACTTAATGATAGGGCTCCGCTGCCGGCAATGACCTCGCAGGTCATCGACGGCGCCCGCCGCACTTGCCAGAGTTGCCCGATGAACATGCCGCTGCCGTTTCCCCGCTCCACGCCGCCGGTAGCCGCCGGCGAGCAACTGCGCCAGTTGCGGCGGCAGGCGCAATTGAGCCAGCTCGACCTGTCGTTGCTCAGCGGGGTGTCGCAGCGGCACCTGAGCTGTATCGAAACCGGCCGCGCCCAGGCCAGCCCCGGCACCCTGCATAACCTGCTGATGGCCCTGCAGGTGCCGCTTGAGCAGTGCAATGCAGTGTTCCTCGCTGCCGGCTACGCGCCGCGCTATCAGGCGACACCGCTGGCCTCGGCGGCAATGGATGCCGTACGCGGCGCCCTCGACCATCTGCTGCATGCCAACAACCCCGCCCCGGCGATTGTGCTCGGCAGCAACTGGGAGGTGGTCGCGGCCAATGCCAGTACTGCGCTGCTGTTCGACCTACTCGACTTGCCGGTAGACATGAGCAGCGGGCTGAACCTGCTGGTGACCCTGCTCGAACCCGGCGGGCTCGGCGACCACCTGCTCAACGCCGAGGAAATCCGCGCCGTGGCCTGGCAACGAGCGTCACGCGAGGCGCTCGGCAACCCGGTACTGGCCAGCCTGCTCGCCCAGTTGCCGCCCCCCGCGCACCCTGCCGTCGATGCCAGCGAGCTAACGCCGCTAGTGCTGACCCGGATCGGCTCGGCGCATGGCGAGCTGCATTTCCTCTCGACGTTCACCACCTTCGGCATGCCGCAGGACATCACCCTGGCCTCGCTGCGCATCGAGCATCTGATTCCGGCAGACAGCCGGACCTGGCAGGTGATGCGTTCGGCGTTCGAGGCATCGATCAGGAAACCACGTTGATGTCATTCTTCACGACCACCATCACCTGAAGGGACTCGTTGGCCCGACACCTCACGCCCCCTTGCAGTGATCGTTCACACCAACGATTGCCGTCGCCCCAATCTCCTAGGTATTATCGAGAACGATTCACAATACCAACCGGAATAGCGATCGGTGCAACCTCCTCCTTCCAGCAAGCTGGCGTTCTTTTTCAGCGATCACCATCGCTGGCTGTTGCACCACATCCAGCAGCGTCTGCGCAATCATGCGGACGCTGAGGACACCGCTGCCGATACGTTCTGCCAACTGCTCTCGGCGCGCGTCGACCCGGACAGCATCGAGCAGCCACGGGCCTACCTGTCGACCATTGCCCGCCGGCTGATCTACGACCGGCACCGCCGGCGCAAGCTGGAGCTGGCGTACCTGGAGCGGCTGTCGGCGCTCCCCGAGGCCCTGGCGCCGTCGCCGGAAGAGCAACTGCTGTTGCTTGAAGCGCTAGTGGCCATCGACCGTGCGCTCGGCGACCTGCCGCAGGTGGTCAAGGCCACGTTCCTCTATAGCCAGCTCGACGGCCTCAGTTACGTGGCCATCGCACAGCAGCTGGGCATTTCCGAACGCACGGTCAGCCGCTACATGAAACAGGCCTTGCGCCAGTGCTACCTGAGCGAGCTGGCGCTATGAGCACACTGCGCCTGGACCCGCTCAGCGAGCAGGCCATCGACTGGATGGTACGCCTGAATGCCTGCACTCCACCGGCCCCTGCCCTGCTGGCGCGCTTCAACGCCTGGCTGGACCAGGACCCGGCCCATGGCCAGGCCTGGGCACGCTTGCAGGAGCGCGTCGGCGGCTCGTTCAATACCGTGCGCACGCTGGAGCGACGCCTGCCCGGCCAGGCCGGCGAGGCGCGCCAGGTGCTGCTGCAACCGCACGCCTCGCGCCGCGATGCCCTGCGCATGCTCGGTGGCCTTGGCCTGCTGGGCGGCGGCCTCTGGCTGGGCGCCCAAACCCACTTGGGCGACTCGCTGCTGGCCGACCTGGCGACCGGCCGTGGCCAGCGCCAGGACTTCGACCTGGCCGATGGCAGCCGCCTGAGCCTGAACGCCAGCAGCGCGGTAGACCTGCGCTTCGACGACAGCCAACGGCTGGTGATCCTGCGCCACGGCGAACTGGTGATCCAGGTCGCGCCCGACCCGCAACGGCCGCTGCGCGTGCGTACTGCCGAAGGCGATGTGCGCGCACTGGGCACGCGCTTTCTGGTGGAACAACAGGCGCAGGCCACCCGCGTGGTGGTGCTGCAGCATTCGGTACAGCTGCGCCTGCGCGACGGCAGTAGCCGCGACTTGCAGGAAGGCCAATCGGCGCTACTGCAGGCGCGGCAGATCGTGCCACTGGCCGGCGACCAGCGTTATCGCGCCGACTGGATCAGCGGCCGACTGAATGTGCTGGACGATCCCCTGGAGCAAGTAGTCGACGCACTGCGGCCCTACCAGCGTGGTTTTGTCCGCGTCGCGCCAGAGGTGCGCAGGCTACGTGTGCAAGGCGTGTTACCGCTCGACGAGCCGGAACGGGCACTCGCGGCACTGGCCGAAACACTGCCGATCCGGGTCGATCGCTATGGCCCTTGGTTAACCCTGATTGGTGCGAAGTAACCCGATGGACATTATTTTTTGAAAATCGATCTTATTTGTGTCCGGTTTTCATTTCTCGTCCCACCTATCTCCTGACACTTTCACATCCTTCAGGAGAACGCTGTGCTCAACCCGTGGCCCCATGCCCTTTCCGTTGCCGCTGCACTGGTAACCCTGGCCAGCCCTGCCCTGGCGCAGGCGCAAGACCTGACCTTCAATCTGCCGGCCGGCCCGCTGGCCAAGACCCTCAATGCGATTGCCAGCCAGAGCGGCCAGATCGTCTCGCTGGAGCCGGCGCTGGTGCAAGGCAAGCAGGCGCCCGCCGTGATCGGCCAGATGTCGCCGGCCCAGGCCATGGACCGCGCCCTGAGCGGCAGCGGCTTGCAACTGCGGATTACCGCACAGGGCAACTTCAGCATCGAGCCGGCCCCCGAGGCCGGCGCGGCGCTGCAACTGGAGGCCACCAGCATCGTCGACCACCGCCTCGATCCGACCACCGAGGGTAGCGGCTCGTACACTGCGCGGGCGGTGACCATCGGCAAGGGCGTGCACAGCCTCAAGGAAACCCCGCAGTCGGTGACGGTCATCACCCGGCAGATGCTCGACGACCAGAACCTGAACACCATCGAACAGGTCATGGAGAAGACCCCGGGCATTACCGTTTACGACTCGCCCATGGGCGGCAAGTATTTCTACTCCCGCGGTTTCCGCATGACTGGCCAGTACCAGTACGACGGTGTGCCGCTGGATATCGGCAGCAGCTATGTACAGGCCGACAGCTTCAATAGCGACATGGCGATCTACGACCGGGTTGAAGTGCTGCGCGGTGCGGCGGGGATGATGAAGGGCGCCGGCGGCACCGCCGGTGGGGTGAATTTCGTGCGTAAGCGCGGCCAGGAAACCGCGCACACCCAACTGTCGCTGTCGGCCGGGCGCTGGGACAACTACCGTGGCCAGGTCGATACCGGCGGGCCGCTGAACGATGCCGGGACCTTGCGCGGTCGCGCCGTGGTGACCCAGCAGAGCCGGCAGTATTTCTATGACGTGGCCGAGCGTAAGGACCAGATCTACTACGGCGCCCTCGACCTGGACCTGAGCGACGCCACTACCCTGGGCATCGGCATGGCCTATGAAGACGTCGACGCCACCCCATGCTGGGGCGGCCTGCCACGCTACGCCGATGGCAGCGATCTCAAACTCAAGCGCTCGACCTGCCTGAACACCGCCTGGAACAACCAGCGCAGTAAACGCAGCACCTATTTCGGCGACCTCAAGCATCAGCTCAACGATGACTGGGCCGTGAAGGTGGCCGGGGTCTATTCGAAAAATACCCAGGACATGGAATACGCCTTCCCGAGCGGCGCCGTACCGCTGGGTGCCAGCCGTTCGAGCACCCTGATGCTCGGCAGCACCTATGACTACGAGCAGGTCGATTACGGCCTGGACGCCTACCTGGATGGCAAGTTCGACGCGCTGGGTCAGCAGCATGAGCTGACTGTCGGCGCCAACGCCAGCCGCTCGCACAAGGACGACTTCTACGCCGTCGCCGCGCTGCAGCAACGCCAGGATGTGTTCAACCCCGACCATCACCTGCCGCAGCCGGACCCGAGCTACTACCTGGCCAACGCCAGTCGTGGCGGGCCGGTGGACATGCGCATCAAGCAGTATGGCGCCTACTCCATCGCCCGCCTGAAACTGGCCGACCCGCTGACCGTGGTACTGGGCAGCCGCGTGAGCTGGTACAAGTCCGACACCGACAGCGTCGCCTACTGGCGCGGCGAAGGTACACCGAACCCTTCGCAGTCGACCGAAACCGGGCAGGTCACACCATTCGCTGCGGTGCTGTTCGACCTCAACGACAACCTCACGGCGTACGCCAGCTACGCCGATATCTTCACGCCGCAGGGTGGCTACAAGAGCATCGATGGTGGCACCCTGAAACCGCTGATCGGCCAGAGTTATGAGCTGGGGATCAAGGGTGAGTGGTTCGAGGGTCGCCTCAACTCCGCGTTCACCCTGTTCCGCACGATTCAAAAGGATGCCGCCCAGGACGCCCCGGCGTGCCCGGACAGCAGTTGCCAGCTGAACTCGGGCAAAGTTCGCGCCCAGGGCTTCGAAGCCGAAGTCAGCGGCGAGGTGATCGACCGCCTGCAACTGCTGGCCGGCTACACCTACACCCAGACCAAGAAACTGGAGGATGCCGACGCCAGCCAGAATGGCGTCGACTACAACTCCTACGTGCCGCGTCACCTGTTGCGGGTGTGGGGCGACTACGCGCTCAGCGGTCCGCTGGAGCGCGTGAGCATCGGTGCCGGGGTGAATGCGCAGAGCAGCAACTATCGAGTCTCGCCGCTGGGTGGCGATAACATCACCGAAGGCGGCTACGCGGTGTGGAACGCGCGTATCGGTTACCGCATCGACGACACCTGGTCGCTGGCGCTCAACGGCAACAACCTGTTCGACCGTCGCTACTACACCACGGTCGGTACCGAGGGCTTCGGCAACTTCTACGGCGAGCCGCGCAACATGACCCTGTCGGTGAAAGCCGACTTCTGATCAGGCGCTCAGTGCGGGCCTTTTTCCGCGGGTTTGCCACTGATCATCGGCAGCTCGAAGCCCCACTCACCATGCTGATACCAATCCTCGCCGATCATTTCGGCGGGGTGCATGGTACGGTCGGCGCCGTTGCCGCAGGCCAGGGCCGTGGCCGCACAGTAGCAGTCGCAGCCCCAACAGATCCGCTCGGGGTGTTTCGGGTTGACGGGAAAAGGTTTGACCATCGCTGCGGGCTCCCTGCTCCAGGCTGGACGAAACCGTAACCTACTCCGCCAGCCCAGTGGCAACCTTGACCCCAATCAAACCTTTCCCGCACAGGCCAACCGCCCAAGTTCGAGCACTGGCCGGGCTCGGCGCCTGCGCTGACCGTGATGGGTCGGATTGCGTTTTGCACAAGGCCAGGAGGCAGGCACAAGGACGTTGATCGCCGTCAGGGAGGCTGACGCATAATCGGGATAGCGCAGATTTCCACTCGCTGTGTGCGGGGCAAACGCAGCATATGTGCTGGATGAACGAGAGGAATAAAAAATGGCAGGGGCGGCTGGATTCGAACCAACGCATGGCAGGATCAAAACCTGCTGCCTTACCGCTTGGCGACGCCCCTGTAGATGTTGCGACGAGTGCTGTGCACTCCTTTTGACGTTGCAACGTTGAACGCTGCAAGAGTGGGCGGAAATTTATCAATTTTTGCGCCGTGTGGGAAGCCTTAAACCGAAAAAATCATTTTTAAAACAGCTATTTGCTGGTTCAGCCGAATAAAACCAGCGAGCTTGGGCCGCTAGTCAGCGGGTCTGCATTGCTGATTAAATGCGAACATGAAGTTTCAGGATGTTACAACGGCCATCATGAACGACTTGAGAAATGGATCTTTCTCCGCCCCCAGCGCCCTCCACACCAGTACCCGTCGGCGCACATTGATCGCCGGTTGCAGTGCCCATGCGGTGCATGACGGCCTAACCGACCTGATCTATGTGCTGCTGCCGTTGTGGCAACTGCAATTCGGCCTGAGCTACGCGCAAATCGGTCTGCTGCGCGGCGCCTACTCGGGGACGATGGCCGTGTTCCAACTGGTGGCGAGCCGAATCGCCAAGCGCTGGGGTCGTGAACGGCTACTGATCGGCGGAACGGCACTCGCCGGCGGCGCTTACCTGCTCGTCGGGCAAGCCACTGGGCTATCGCTGCTGCTGATTGCGCTGATGCTTGGCGGCCTGGGCGCAAGCCCACAGCATCCGCTGGCTTCTTCGATCATTAGCGACTCACATGAGAATGGCGGCAAGGTGAAAGAGGCCCTGGCGCAATACAACTTCGCCGGCGACATCGGCAAGATGTTGATCCCAGGGCTGGTGGGCCTACTGCTCACGGTGATGACCTGGCAGGCCAGCGCCAGCCTGATGGGCCTGCTTGGCCTGCTGGCGGCCGGCGTGCTGTGGTGGCTGCTACCGACGCCGCTACCAGCGGCGCACACACCGCTCAAGGCTGGCACCGCCGTTACCGGCAAAGGCTCCAAGAACGGCTTGCACGCGCTGCTGGCGACGGGCACGCTGGACAGCGCCGTACGCATGGGCTTTCTGACCTTTCTACCGTTCCTACTGACCAGCAAAGGCGCTGGCACCGCCGGCATCGGCCTGGCCCTTAGCCTGTTGTTTGTCGGCGGCGCCTTCGGCAAGTTGCTGTGCGGGTACCTGGGCGCACGCATCGGCATGATGAAAACCGTCTGGCTGACCGAGTCGGTCACCGCCCTGTCGATCGTGCTGGTGGTGTACTTGCCGCTGACTGCGATGATGACGATGTTGCCGCTTCTGGGGCTGGCGCTGAACGGTACCTCCTCCGTGCTGTATGGGGTGGTGCCGGAGCTGGCCGCGCCCGGTAGACGAGAGCACGCCTTCGCGCTGTTCTACACCGGCACCATCGGCGGCGGTGCGTTGGCGCCGGTCGTGTTCGGCCAGCTCGGGGATGCCACTTCAATCCCCTTTGCACTGCTGATCCTGGCAGCCACGCTACTGCTTACACTGCCACTGTCGTGGCAGGTGCAGCGCGGGCTGACACCTGCCTGACAGCGCAGCTCAATGCAGGTGTCGGTCGATGGCTGCAGCGGGTAGGCCCAAAACCGGGCCAGCCGAGATGGATCTGAGTAGCCAGGCAAGTAAGTCATTACGCAGCAGGCTGCCAGAAATACGTATTGCCGGATGCTCCGGTAGAAGAATCAGCTTTGAAGGTATCGTTGACAACGTCTATTCCGTGCGCAAAGACAATGAATGCCGATACAAGGATCGCATGGCCTCGGTGATCGCCTCGATGGACGCGTTGTATTGCTCGACGCTCATACTGGCGACGTTGGCCTGATGTTCCTTCAGGCCATGAGTGGCGATGACAGCAAGCTCTTTCGACAAGCCTGCACCGATCCCGCTCCAGCCTGACAGGCGCACGCCGCGCATGTAACCGCTGCACCAGTCTTCAACCATCACCAAGGGCTGCATGGATGTCGGGCTGGCGACGAACAGCGGTTCGAACGCGTCGCAGGCCTCGAACAGGTCATTGGCCACACTGTTCATGTAGCGCATCAACAGTGCATAGAAGGCCTCTTCCTCGGCTTCCCGCTTGAGTTTCTGTGTACGACCGCCAATCACATGTAGCCAGTCGCTCGGGTCGATGAACTCGGCCGAACTGACCAGCGCCACAAAGAAGCCGTCAAGCTCGGACAGGGTCCGAATGGCCTTGTCGCTGCCATACTTGAACAGCAAGTCGTCGAGCCTAGTCATTTCCTTGTCGCTCAATGGGTGCAGAAATACGGTATCCATGGCGTCGTCCGGGTCGGCATCGTTTCACACACCTTAGCTCAAGCAGCCGCTCTGGCACGTGACATTTTCCGTATTGCCCAGTACCGGGCGCAGGCTCCTTCAGCGGGACGTGGCCGGGTGGCGACCGTAACCGAGCATGGGCCCATAGAGGTCGGTACGCCGTTCGGCCAGCATTGTGCTCTGACGCCGCTGCCGGGCGCTGGTCAGGTCGATCTCGGCGTAGAGGATTACTTCGCTCTCCAGCCCGGCAATTTCAGCGATCGGCCAGCCATCGCTACTGGCGATCAGCGAACTGCCTTGATAGCGCGTGCCGCGTTCGCTACCGATCCGGTTGGCGGCAGCGATGAAGACACTGTTTACGTGGGCGCTGGCAACAGTCAGATGAAAGGCCATGCTTTCATCGCCCGCGCCCTTCTGCGGGATCGGTGACCACTCCCAGCTATTCAGGCTGCAGATGATGTCGGCACCTTGCAGGGCCAGAAGGCGTGGGACTTCCGGAAACCAAAGGTCGGAGCACAACATCAAGCCGATACGGCCAAGCGGTGTTTCGAAAACCGGGTAGCCCAGATTGCCAGGAGAGAACCAGCACGTTTCCTCGCCGAGCAGATGGGTTTTGCGGTAGTGCCCCAGCAGTCCGTCCGGGCCGAAAAGCACGGCGCTGTTGTACAGCTTGAAGCCTTCACGCTCGGCAAAGCCAGCCACCAGGTAAACCTTATGCTCGTTGGCGAATGCCTCCCAGAGTCGCAGGCTCTGGCCATCGGCCAGGCTTTCGGCATGAGCGAAGGCTTCGCCACGGGTCTGAAAGGCCCGGCCGGTGTTGGCCAAGGCCGGCAATACCAGCAGCTTGGCCCCCTCATGGACGGCCTCTTCGGCAAGCTCGATGCCCTTGCACAGGTTGTCGTCGCGATGATCGATGCCTACTTGCGGGTCGAACTGAATGACGGCGATGCGCACTGGGCTGGCAGGAATTGTTTCTACAGACATGAGGTCTTCCTTCTTTTCCGTGTGAGAAGAACGTCAGTAGACCTATTTTCTTTGCGGGGTTGACAGTCAGGCATTTCCGCTCAGGTCGAGGGAAATTTCGCATGGCGTAGTGGGAAGGTTCTTCTATGAAATGGCCTGATACATCGTCAAGCCAGCCCATACAGGGTAGGTACTCCCGCTCAGGCTTTTTCAGCCCATAAAAACAAAACCCCTACCTGCTTAGCAGATAGGGGTTTCGGAATTTAATCTTGACGATGACCTACTCTCACATGGGGAAACCCCACACTACCATCGGCGATGC
>NZ_QETK01000016.1 GCF_003105155.1 Pseudomonas sp. SDI
ATGACGCTGTGGGAGCGGGCTCGTCCCGCGTTTGCATTCAACACCGATCAGGAGCGTGAAATGCGCTGGGGAACCTATTTCGCCGTGCTCTCGGCCGTGCTCAGTGTCGGCCTGACCCTGGGCGTGAGCATGCCATTGGTATCGCTGCGCCTGGAAGCCTGGGGCTATGGCAGCTTTGCCATCGGCGTCATGGCCGCCATGCCGGCAATCGGTGTGCTGGTCGGCGCGAGCCTGTCGAGCCGGCTCGCCGCGCGCCTGGGCACGGTCAACCTGATGCGCCTGTGCCTGCTCGCCGGTGCGGTGTCGATCGGCTTGCTGGCGCTGTTGCCGTATTACCCGGTGTGGCTGCTGCTGCGCCTGGTGATCGGGGTGATCCTGACCATCGTATTCATCCTTGGCGAAAGCTGGATCAATCAGATCGTCGTTGAAGCCTGGCGCGGTCGCCTGGTGGCGCTGTATGGCAGTAGCTACGCCCTTAGCCAGCTGGCTGGGCCGCTGCTGCTCGGGGTGGTCGGTAGCGCCGACGACCTGGGCTTCTGGATCGGTGTCGGTCTGATGCTGCTGGCCCCGTTGGCGTTGATCGGCCGCAGTGGCGCGCCGAGCAGCGAGGCTGGCGCGGTGAGCCTGCGCGACCTGGTCGGGTTCTGTAAAAGCCTGCCGGTGATCGCCTGGGGCATCGCCCTGTTCGCCGCCTTCGAGGCGATGATCCTCACCCTGTTGCCGGTGTACTGCCTGCAGCAAGGGTTCAGCGCCGAGCTGGCGTTGTTCATGGTCAGTACCGTGGTGGTCGGCGATGCCGTGTTGCAGTTGCCGATCGGTGCGCTGGCCGACCGCATGTCGCGGCGTACGCTGTTCAGCGGTTGCGCGGTGACGTTGCTGGGGTCGAGCCTGCTGATCCCGCTGCTGATGCAGACGCCATTGATCTGGCCGCTGTGGGTGCTGTTCGGTGCCAGTGCTGGCGGGTTGTTCACCCTGTCGCTGATCCTGATCGGCGAGCGCTTTCGCGACGATGCGCTGGTTCGGGCCAACGCCCATGTCGCCCAGCTGTGGGGCATTGGCTGCCTGATCGGCCCATTGCTGGCGGGAGCGGGCGGGCAGTGGGTGAGTGGTCATGCGTTGCCGCTGTTGATGGCCGCTGGGGCCTTCGGCTTGGTAGTGCTGGTGCGCCGCCCGAATGCATTCGAGCCGGCGGCTGCCTGAGAAGGGGCCTGGCCCGGGCTCGGAAACCAGCCCGCAGCAGCGCGCTGGTTTCGCTTCAACGATCAGCCAAAGCAGATTCGGGTGATGATGTTCTTGTCGTCGGTGACCAGGGTCACACGCTTAGGATCGTATTCCTTAGTGGAGAAGTCGCCTGGGCCATTGACGCGTTCGCGTCCCGTCAGGGTGCTGACTTCGGCCTTCAGGCTGCTTTCGTAGTCAGTACCGATCAGGTGTGCCAGGGCAGCTTCGACTTCTTCGTTGGACAGGCTAGGGGTGCATTGAGTCATGGTTCCGATTCCGTTCAGTAATGGGTTGTCCGTAGGGACGAGCGCCATACTCCGGCCTGAGCCCGGTCGGCAGGCACTACCTATTTATCGGGCCCTGGGCACGACTAGAGCATCTGTTCCAGGCCCACCGCCTTGCTGATCCAGGCATTGAAGCGCCGCCACAGGCCGCCGGGCTCGGTGGTCAGGGTGTGCAACTGGCCGTTGTCCTCGGTCACCCAGACCAACTGTCCGTTCTCCAGTTTCGGCTCGTAGCTGAGGGCTGGCGCCATACCCTGGGCGGCCAGCTCGCGGGTGTACTCGGCCAGTTCCCGGCTGTCGACCAGCACGCCGACCTCGGTATTCCAGAGCACCGAGCGTGGGTCGAAGTTGAACGAGCCGATGAAGGTCTTGCGCCGGTCGAAGACAATCGCCTTGCTGTGCAGGCTGGAGTCCGAGGCGCTGCCAAAGGGCTGGATCCGTACGTTGTGCGGGTCGCCCGGCTGGCGCCGCAGCTCGTGCAGGCGCACACCATGTTCGAGCAAGGCCTTGCGGTACGGTGCGTAGCCACCATGCACGGCCGGCACGTCGGTGGCTTCCAGCGAGTTGGTCAGCAGGTCTACCGCCACTCCGGCATCGGCGCGGCCGGTCAGGTACAGCAGGCCGGTCTCGCCGGGCACGAAGTAGGCGGAAATCAGGATCAGCTCGTGCTGAACGCTGTTCAGCTCGGGCGCCAGTTGCCGGGTCATCAGCAGTTGCGGGTCTGGCTCGTCGCGGGCCAGGATTTTGCTCGGTGCATCCCATAGGGCCTGGTTGTGCGCCCAGATCAGCTCGTTGCGCCACACGTCCAGGCGCGGGTTGCGCTGGTAGGCCATCAGTCGCTCGTACAGCGCCGAGCGCTTGACCTTGGCCTCGGCCAGCGAGGCATCCAGGTGCTGGCGGCTGGCGCGCAGGTCGTCGGCGTCGGGCTTGCGGTAGAGGAAGTCGCCGATCGGTCGGCTCAGGGCGCTGTTCCAGTACTGGTCGAAGCTGTGCCCGAGCTGCTCGGCCACCGGGCCGACTCCGAGCAGGTCGATGTCGGTGAAATTCAGGTTCGGCTCGGCATCGAAGTATTCGTCGCCAAGGTTGCGCCCACCGACGATGGCCATACTGCTGTCGACCAGGAACAGCTTGTTGTGCATGCGCCGGTGCTGCAGCGACAGGTTGAACAGTCGCCCCAGGGCGCGGGTGACGCCGGTGCTGCGGCCCAGGTGCAACGGGTTGAACACGCGGATGTGGATGTTCGGGTGGGCATCGAGCATGCCGATGCTGTCTTCCAGGCCATCGCTGGTGGTGTCGTCGAGCAGGATGCGCACGCGCACGCCACGGTCGGCGGCCAGCAACAGCTCGTGCACCAGGGCGCGGGTGCTCAGCCCGTCGTGGACGATGTAGTACTGCAAGTCGATGCTGCCCTGGGCGTTGCGGATCAGCTCGGCGCGGGCGCGGAATGCCTCGTTGCTGTTGGGCAGCAGGCGAAAGCCCGAGCGGCCGCTGTAGGGCGCGGCCTGGCGCTGCACCGAGCGGCCGAACGTCGAGTCGCTGGCCGGCAGGGCCTGGCTGACCTGGCGAGGGCCGCCGAGACTGGCGCAGCCGCCGAGGGCCAGCGTCAGCAGCAGGAGAAAGGGCAACACCCGGTGCGTTATCAACGTGGCTAGGTCCTGGCGCAAGGGTTATGTAGAGGGGGCGCAGGCGGCAGAACCTTACGTTCAGGACTGATCTGCGGCCAGTAGACGAATGGCGCTTTCGCCGACCTTGCGCACCGCCGCTTCCACTTCGGCACTCGGCCGCGCGGCGAAGTTCATACGCAGGCAGTTGCGGTACTTGCCCGAGGCCGAAAAGATGCTGCCCACCGCAATCTGTACGCCCTGCTCAAGTAAAGCCCGGTTCAGGCGCAGTGTGTCGAAACTCTCCGGCAATTCCACCCAGAGCATGAAGCCACCTTGCGGACGACTGCAGCGGGTACCGACCGGAAAGTAGCGGGTGACCCAGTCGATCATCTGGTCGCGGCCGCGCTGGTACTGGCTGCGCATGCGCCGCACATGCGGCTGGTAGTGGCCGCACTCGATGAAATCGGCGATGGCCAACTGCGGCTGGGTGGCCGTGCAGCCGGTGCTGATGTACTTCATGTGCAGCACCCGCTCCAGGTAGCGTCCCGGCGCTACCCAGCCGATGCGCAGGCCTGGTGCCAGGGTTTTCGAGAACGAACTGCAGAGCAGTACCCGGCCGTCTTCGTCGAACGACTTGATGGTGCGTGGGCGTGGGTAGGTATAGGCCAGGTCGCCGTAGACGTCATCTTCGAGGATCGCCACGTCGAAGCGCTGGGCCAGGGTCAGCAGCGCACGTTTGCGGGCCTCGGGCATGATGTAGCCGAGTGGGTTGTTGCAACTGGGGGTGAGCTGGATCAGCTTGATCGGCCACTGTTCCAGGGCCAGTTCCAGCGCTTCCAGGCTGATCCCGGTAATCGGGTCGGTGGGGATTTCCAGGGCTTTCATGCCCAGGCCCTTCAGGGTTTGCATGGCGCCGTGGAAGCTCGGCGAATCCACTGCGACGATATCGCCCGGCTCGCACACCGCGCGAATGCTGGCCGACAGCGCTTCGTGACAGCCGGTGGTGATCACCAGGTCGGCGGCGCTCAGGGTACAGCCGGAGTCGAGCATCAGCCGTGCGACCTGCTCGCGCAGGGCCGGGGTGCCGCAGATGGTGTCGTAATACAGGCCCGGCATGTCCTGCCGGCGGCTCAACTGGGCCAGGCTGCGCAACAGCGGCTTGAGCGTCGGGCAGTTGACGTCGGGCATGCCGCGGCCCAGTTGCACCACATCTTTGCTCGGCGTGCTGCGGACCAATTCGACCACCTGTTCCCACTGCGAGATTTCCACCGGGCGCTGGGCTGGGCGGCTCACGGCCGGTAGTGCCGGGAGGTTGCGGTCGGTGGGGACGAAGTAGCCGGACTTCGGTCGCGGTGCCGCCAGGCCGTTGTCTTCCAGCAGCCGGTAGGCCTGCTGCACGGTGCTCAGGCTCACGCCATGCTCGACGCTCAGCGCCCGCACCGACGGTAGACGGTCGCCGGGCCGGTATAGCCCCTGTTCGATGCGTGCGCCCAGCAATTCGGCAAGGTTGACATAGAGCGTCATGGCGTACTCCTGGTTTTCCTACAGAAAACTACCAATACAGATGTGGGAAAAATACATCATTCAGAGCTGAATCCGGCAGATCTGTATGGAATTAATTGTCTGCCGGTGAATCTGTAATGCTTTTTAACAAGCCTGCATCATTTCTACACGGTCTACCCACCCTGGAGGAATGACACGATGAACGGCTTGAGCGATGTGCGCCTGAAGCTGCATGGCGACGAGTTGCAGGACGTACAACGTCCACAGCTCTACAGCAGCGCTTCGACAGCGATGAGTCGTTGGCAATTGCTGCTGCACCGCTGGCGCTCGCGCCGGGACCTGCTCGAACTGGACGCCGAGCAGTTGCGCGATATCGGCCTGACCGCCGAGCAGGCCTGGCGTGAAGGCATCAAGCCGTTCTGGAAGGGTTAAACCAGCTCTTTCAGCCGATGCCAGAGCATGCCCAGTGCCAGCAGCGGCGAACGCAGGTGTTTGCCGCCAGGGAAGGTGATGTGTGGCACCTGGGCGAACAGGTCGAAGCGTCCGCCCTGTTCACCGCTGATCGCCTCGCCGAGCAGCCGTCCGGCCAGGTGCGTGGCGTTCAGGCCATGGCCGGAATAGGCCTGGGCGTAATACACATTCGGGTGCTCGCGCAGGCGACCGATCTGCGGCAGGCGGTTGGCGCCGATACCGATCATGCCGCCCCACTGGTAGTCGATGCGTACCTCGGCCAGTTGCGGGAACACCTTCAGCATTTTCGGCCGCATATAGCCGGCGATGTCCTGCGGGTCGCGGCCGGAGTAGTGACAGGCGCCACCGAACAGCAGTCGGCGGTCGGCCGAGAGGCGGAAGTAATCCACCGTCACCCGCTGGTCGCAGACGGCCATGTTCTGCGGGAGCAACTGCCTGGCCTGGGCTTCGCTCAGGGGCTCGGTGGCGATGATGTAGCTGCCAGCCGGGAGCACCTTGCCGCCCAACTGCGGGTTGAGGTCGTTCAGGTAGGCGTTACAGCCGAGCACCAGCGTGTTGGCGCGTACCGTGCCTTGCGCGGTGTGCACCCGTACGTGCGGGCCGTAGTCGATGCGGGTGACTGCCGACTGTTCGTACAGCCGCACGCCCAGTTGCGCGGCCACGGCGGCTTCGCCGATGGCCAGGTTCAGCGGGTGCAGGTGGCCCGAGCCCATGTCGACCATGCCCCCCACATACCGCTGTGAGCCGATCACCGAGCCCATCTGCGCCGCTTCGATCAGGCGTAGCTCATGGCGATAGCCGAGGCTCTGCAGCTCTTCGGCGTCCTCGATGAAGCCCTGGTAATCGCGCGGCTTGTTGGCCAGGTCGCAGTAACCCCAGGTCAGGTCGCAGTCGATGGCGTGGCGCTCGATTCGCTGGCGGACAATTTCCACCGCTTCCAGGCCCATCAGTTTCAGTTCGCGCACGCCGCTGTCGCCGAGTTGCGCGCGGAACTGCTCGAGGCCATGGCCAACCCCGCGAATCAGCTGGCCACCATTGCGCCCGCTGGCGCCCCAGCCAATGCGCCGAGCTTCCAGCAGCACCACGCTGAGGCCGCGTTCGGCCAGCTCGATGGCGGTGTTCAACCCGGAAAAGCCGCCGCCAACCACGCACACGTCGCACACCTGCTCGCCGCGCAGCGCTGCATAGTCCGGCTGCGGCAGGCTGTGCGCGGCATAGTAGGAAGCGGTGTGCGAGGCGGGCTGGGAAGCACCGACGGTCATGGCGAGGTCCTGATTCGGGTGTTTGGAAAAATTGACGCAGGATAAGCCGCACTTTCATGAAGCGGCAACCATCAGGCAAAATTGCCGCCTATTCCTGCTTCATCGAAGGCCACCATGAGTTGCAACAGCCACAAGATCCGCTTCTTGCGCGAGCAGATCCCGTCCTTCGAGTGTGTGCCCGGCTGCCACGACTGCTGCGGGCCGGTCACCACCTCCTCGGCAGAAATGGCCCGGCTGCCGCGCAAGAGCGCTGCCGAGCAGGAGGCGGCACTGGCCGAACTCAACTGTGTGCACCTGGGGCCCAATGGCTGCACGGTGTACGAGGAGCGCCCGCTGATCTGCCGGCTGTTCGGCACTACGCCGCGCCTGCCGTGCCCGAATGGCCGTGGCCCGGCCGAGCCGATCGATCCACAGGCCGAGCGCCTGGTCCACGACTACATCGCCAGCACCCGCCAGGTGCTGGTCTGAGCCTCAATCCGGAATCGGCAGGTTGAGGCTCTCTTTCACCTCTTCCATGACGATATAGCTCTTCGATTCGCGCACGTGCGGCAACTTCAGCAGGATGTCGCCGAGCAGCTTGCGGTAGGAGGCCATCTCCGAGATCCGCGCTTTCACCAGGTAGTCGAAATCTCCCGACACCAGGTGGCACTCCAGCACGTGCGGCAGCTTCAGCACGGCACGGCGGAACTCCTCGAAGGTGTCGCCGGACTTGTAGTCCAGGCTGATCTCGACGAACACCAGCAGGCTGCCCTTGAGGTGCTGCGGGTTGAGTCGGGCGTTGTAGCCCATGATGATCCCTTCGCGCTCCAGGCGCCGTACCCGTTCGGTGCACGGGGTGGTCGACAGGCCGACCTTCTCGCCCAGTTCGGTAAAGGAGATGCGCCCGTCGGTTTGCAGGATGCGCAGAATGTTGCGGTCGATCTTGTCCAGTTCGCGCTTGCTCTGGTGCTGGGTTCTCATAGTGGATGCCCCTCTGTAAAAGCCGTTTTCGCCAAGTATTCTCGCCAAATATAGGCTTTTATATAGTGAAAAGCACTGCCCCGAGATTCCTATACTGCGCGCATCTACGCCATTCACAATAAATGTCTGCGGTGCGCCGCTTCGAGGGATAACAACATGCGAGTTCTGGTACTTGGTAGCGGTGTCATCGGGACCGCCAGTGCCTACTACCTGGCGCGGCAAGGTTTCGAGGTTGTGGTGGTCGATCGCCAGCCGGCAGTGGCCATGGAAACCAGTTTTGCCAACGCCGGCCAGGTCTCGCCGGGTTATGCCTCGCCGTGGGCCGCCCCGGGTGTGCCGCTCAAGGCCATCAAGTGGCTGCTGGAGCGCCACGCCCCGCTGGCGATCAAGGCCACTGCCGATATCGACCAGTACCTGTGGATGGCGCAAATGCTGCGCAACTGCACCGCTAACCGCTATGCGGTGAACAAGGAGCGCATGGTCCGCCTGTCCGAGTACAGCCGCGACTGCCTCGACGAGCTGCGCGCCGAAACCGGCATCGCCTACGAAGGCCGCACCCTGGGCACCACCCAACTGTTCCGTACCCAGGCGCAGCTGGACAACGCGGCCAAGGATATCGCCGTACTCGAACAGTCCGGCGTCCCCTACGAAGTGCTCGACCGCGCCGGCATCGCCCGCGTCGAACCGGCCCTGGCCAACGTCACCGACATTCTGGCCGGCGCCCTGCGCCTGCCCAACGACCAGACCGGCGACTGCCAACTGTTCACCACTCGCCTGGCCGAGATGGCGATCAAGCTGGGCGTCGAATTCCGCTTCGGCCAGGACATCCAGCGCCTCGACTACGCCGGCGACCGAATCAACGGCGTGTGGATCGACGGCAAGCTGGAAACCGCCGACCGCTACGTGCTGGCGCTGGGCAGCTACTCGCCGCAGTTGCTCAAGCCGCTGGGTATCAAGGCGCCGGTGTACCCGCT
This sequence comes from Pseudomonas sp. SDI, assembly GCF_003105155.1. Classification (GTDB taxonomy): domain Bacteria; phylum Pseudomonadota; class Gammaproteobacteria; order Pseudomonadales; family Pseudomonadaceae; genus Aquipseudomonas. The sequence goes on from NZ_QETK01000016.1 coordinate 8,280, forward strand.
CAAGGGCTACTCGTTGACCGTGCCGATCACCGATCCGGCGATGGCCCCGACCTCGACCATTCTCGACGAGACCTACAAGGTCGCAATCACCCGTTTCGACAACCGCATCCGCGTTGGCGGCATGGCGGAGATCGCCGGTTTTGACCTGTCGCTGAACCCGCGTCGACGCGAAACGCTGGAGATGATCGTCAACGATCTTTATCCTCGTGGCGGCGACCTGAGCCAGGCCAGTTTCTGGACCGGCCTGCGTCCGACTACCCCGGACGGTACGCCGATCGTCGGTGCCACGCCGTTCCGTAACCTGTTCCTGAATACCGGTCACGGCACGCTCGGCTGGACCATGGCCTGCGGTTCCGGTCGCTTGCTGGCCGACCTGATTGCGCGCAAGAAGCCGCAGATCAGCGCCGAAGGCCTGGACATTTCGCGCTACGGCAGCAAGCAGGAAGTCGCCAAACACGGTCAGCCAGCCCCCGCTCACCAGTGATGGCGGTAACCTGTCGTTAGTACCTGCTCCCTCGCCCGGTGTGGCCTGCGGCCCACAATGCTGCGCGTACGCACCGGGTTTTTATTTCCACCCAGACTGCCAGAAGGCTGCCGTCATGCGTCCCGCCCGTGCCCTGATCGACCTCCAAGCACTGCGTCACAACTATCAACTCGCGCGTCAGCTGTCCGGGGCCCGTGCCCTGGCGGTGATCAAGGCCGATGCCTATGGGCATGGCGCCGTGCGTTGTGCCCAGGCGCTGGAAGCCGACGCCGATGGTTTTGCCGTGGCCTGCATCGAGGAAGCGCTAGCCCTGCGTGCCGGCGGGATCAAGGCACCGGTACTGCTGCTCGAAGGTATCTTCGAGGCCAGCGAGCTGGCGCTGATCGTCGAGCATGACCTGTGGTGCGTGGTGCATTCGCTATGGCAGCTCGAAGCCATCGAGCAGACCCGCCTGGCCAAGCCGATCAATGTCTGGCTCAAGCTCGACTCGGGCATGCACCGCGTCGGTCTGCACCCGAAGGATTATCAGGCGGCCTATCAGCGCCTGCTGGCCACCGGCAAGGTGTCGAAGATCGTGCTGATGAGCCACTTCGCTCGCGCCGACGAGCTCGACAGCAGCGCCAGCAGCGAACAGGTGGCCGTGTTCGAAGCGGCGCGCCAGGGCCTGAGTGCCGAAATCAGCCTGCGCAACTCGCCGGCCGTGCTTGGCTGGCCACAAGTGCCCAGCGACTGGGTGCGTCCGGGCATCATGCTGTACGGCGCGACGCCGTTCGACGTGCCGCAGGCCGAAGCCGCGCGTTTGCAGCCGGTGATGACCCTGGAGTCGAAAGTGATCTGCGTGCGTGAACTGCCGGCCGGCGAGCCGGTGGGCTACGGCGCCAAATTCATCAGCCCGCGCCCGACCCGGGTGGGTGTGGTTGCCATGGGCTATGCCGACGGCTACCCGCGTCAGGCACCCACCGGCACCCCGGTGCTGGTGGCCGGCAAGCGCAGCCAGATCATCGGTCGGGTCTCGATGGACATGCTCTGCATCGACCTGACCGATGTGCCGGAAGCCGGCCTCGGCAGCCCGGTCGAGCTGTGGGGTAAAAACGTGTTGGCCAGCGATGTAGCGATGCACGCCGGCACCATCCCGTACCAGATCTTCTGCAACCTGCGTCGGGTGCCGCTGGTCTACAGCGGCGATTGAGGCGCCAAAGCGGACAGGCTGCGGGTCGAAGTGTTGTAAATACTGAACGCTGTTGCGATGATACCGTTCAATTTCGACCCCACTCGTTCGTTTAGGAGGGCTCCAGCATTGGACGTCGGTGAACGACTGCAAGCCATTCGCAAGCTCAAGGGCCTGTCTCAACGTGAACTCGCCAAACGCGCGGGCGTCACCAACAGCACGATCTCGATGATCGAGAAGAACAGCGTCAGCCCTTCGATCAGCTCGCTGCGCAAGGTGCTGGGCGGTATTCCGATGTCCATGGTCGAGTTCTTTTCCGAAGAACTGCAGCCGGAAAACCCGACGCAGATCGTCTACAAAGCCCACGAGCTGATCGACATTTCAGACGGTGCGGTCACCATGAAGCTGGTTGGCAAGGCGCACCCGAGCCGGGCCATCGCCTTCCTCAACGAGATCTACCCGCCCGGTGCCGATACCGGTGAAGAGATGCTCACCCACGACGGCGAAGAGACCGGCATCCTGCTCGAAGGTAAACTCGAGTTGGTAGTGGGCCTGGAAACTTTCGTCCTCGAAGCGGGCGACAGCTACTATTTCGAGAGCACCAAGCCACATCGTTTCCGCAACCCCTATGATGAGCCGGCGCGGCTGATCAGTGCGGCAACCCCGGCGAACTTCTAGTTCCCAGGTGTAAGGCGCGGCTGATTGTCGCGGCTAAACCCCTTTGGACTATAGGGTTGTTTCGGTGGGGCAGGGTTCCCGTTATACTTGCGCCGCCTGCGAAACCGTGGCCGCGGGCGTGACTAGCCACCATGAGGGTGTACGCGTGAATCTAATCAAGAAAATGCTGGCCGTACCAGCTGCCGTAGTAGCCCTTTGGGCCGTTAGTGTTCAGGCTGCGACCAACGACGACATCGCCAAGCGACTGGAGCCGGTCGGCCAGGTCTGTGTTCAAGGTCAGGAATGCAAGGGAATGGAAGTGGCGGCCTCGGCCGGCGGCGGCGGTGCCAAGACCCCCGACGAAATCATTGCCAAGCACTGCAACGCTTGCCATGGCACTGGTCTGCTGAATGCGCCGAAGATCGGCGACACCGCTGCCTGGAAAGAGCGTGCGGATCACCAGGGTGGCCTGGACGGCATCCTTGCCAAAGCCATCACCGGTGTGAACGCGATGCCGCCGAAAGGTACCTGTGCCGACTGCTCGGATGAAGATCTCAGGGGCGCCATCAAGAAGATGTCCGGCCTGTAAGCTTCGCGCTTCGCTAACAAAGCCCGCCTTGTGCGGGCTTTGTTGTTTCTGCGGCATTCTCCGGGCATGCTCGGTCCAACCTGGATTGAGGGATGCCACAGGAGGCCGAGATGGCGTACAGCTGTTCGATCGACACGGCGGTGGACGAGGTGCTCGCGCGCCTGCCGGCGCATATCCACATGGGCCTGCCGCTGGGGCTGGGCAAGCCCAACCGCTTCGTCAACGCCCTGTATGCCCGAGTGCGCGACCTGCCGGAGCGCCAGTTGACCCTCTACACCGCCCTCAGTCTCGGCCGCCCGGCCTTGGGCGACGGCCTGCAGCGGCGCTTTCTCGAACCCTTTGTCGCGCGGGTGTTCGCCGATTACCCCGAACTCGACTACCTCGCCGACCTGCGCGCCGACCGCCTGCCGCCGAACATCCGCGTCGAGCAGTTCTTCATGCAGCCGGGCAGCCTGCTGCACAGCCAGGCCGCCCAGCAGGACTACGTCAGCAGCAACTACAGCCATGCGGCGCGCGACATCAACGCCAAGGGCCTGAACCTGATCGCCCAACTGGTTGCCGAAGATCCCGAACGCCCTGGTCAGTTGAGCCTGAGCTGCAACCCGGATATCACCCTCGACCTGCTGCCGCTGGTCGCGCGACGCCGAGCAGCGGGGGAGACCATCCTGCTCCTCGGCCAGGTGCATACCGAGCTGCCGTATATGCCCGGCGCCTGCGAGCTGCCGCGCGAAGCCTTCGACCTGTTGATCGAGCAGCCCGAGCGCAGCCGGCTGTTTTCCACACCGAACATGCCGGTCACCACCCAGGACCATTTCATCGGCCTGCACGCCAGCACCCTGGTGCGCGACGGCGGCACCCTGCAGGTCGGTATCGGCGCCATGGGCGATGCACTGACCGCCGCGCTGCTGGCACGCCAGGCGGATACCACGGGTTACCGGGCGTTGCTCGATGAGCTGGACCTCTCTCCCTGGCAGGGCCTGATCGACCGTGAAGGGGGCTTGGCACCGTTTGCCGAGGGCCTCTATGGCTGCAGCGAGATGTTCGTCAACGGCCTGCTGGCGTTGGTGGAGGCCGGCATCGTGCGCCGCCCGGTGGCCGACGGCGTGCTGGTGCATGGCGGTTTCTTCCTGGGGCCGCAGGCGTTTTACCAGCGCTTGCGCGAGATGCCGCTGGCCCAGCGCAAACGCTTTGCCATGAGTGCGATCAGCTACATCAACGAGCTGTACGGCGATGAGCCGCTCAAGCGGGCGCAGCGCCGTGACGCGCGCTTCATCAACACGGTGTTCTGCCACACCCTGCTGGGCGCGGCGGTGGCCGACCAGTTGGAGGATGGGCGGGTACTGAGCGGGGTAGGTGGGCAGTACAACTTCGTCGCCCAGGGCCATGCGCTGGAAGGCGCACGCTCTATCCTGCTGCTGCGCAGCTGGCGCGAGGCGGGTGGCGAGGTGACCTCGAACCTGGTCTGGCGCTATGGCCATTGCACCATCCCGCGGCATTTGCGCGACATCGTTGTCACCGAGTACGGGATAGCCGATCTGCGCGGGCAGACCGATGCCGAGGTGATCGCGCGGTTGCTGGCGATCAGCGATTCGCGCTTCCAGGCTGAGTTGATCGAGCAGGCGCAGCAGGCCGGCAAACTGCCTGGGGATTTTGTGCTCGATCCGCGTTTTGCCCAGAACACGCCGCAGCGCCTGGAAACGCTCCGTGCGCGGCATGTGCGGTTGTTCCCGGAGTATCCGTTGGGCAGTGATTTCACCGCTGAGGAGCGCGACGTGTTGCGCGCGTTGAACTGGCTTAAGAGCAAGCTGAAGCTGAGCGAGGTGTTGCAGCTGGGCAGGGCGGCACTGGAGGCGCCGGCGGCGCAGGACTACCCAGCGCAATTGCAGCGCATGGGGCTGGCGCAGCCGCAGGGGTTGCGGGAGGAGGTGTACCAGCGTTTGTTGCTGGCGGGCTTGCGGGCCTCATCGCGGGACTAGTCGGTGCGGCGCCCCGACTCGTCCCGCGATAGGGCCGTCACGCTTACTCGATGAAGGTCACCACACCACCGGCCAGCGATTGCACGCGGGCCAGCGATTCAACCCGGTAACCCTGGCTGTCCAGCTCGGCACGACCGCCCTGGAACGACTTCTCGATCACGATACCCAGGCCGGCAACGGTGGCACCGGCCTGCTTGATGATCGAAATCAGCGCCTGCGAGGCTTTACCGTTAGCCAGGAAGTCATCGATCACCAGCACGCGGTCGCTGCTGTTCAGGTGACGCGGCGAAATCGCGACAGTGTTCTCGGTCTGCTTGGTGAAGGAGTACACCGAGGCGGTCAGCAGGTTTTCGGTCAGGGTCAGCGACTGGTGCTTGCGCGCGAAGATCACCGGCACGCCCAGCTTCAGGCCCGTCATCACTGCCGGGGCGATGCCCGAGGCTTCGATGGTGACGATCTTGGTGACGCCCGAGTCGGCGAAACGCTTGGCGAACTCGTCGCCAATCAGGTTCATCAGTGCAGGGTCGATCTGATGGTTGAGAAACGCATCGACTTTAAGGACCTGATCGGAAAGCACGATGCCTTCTTCGCGAATCTTCTGGTGCAGTGCTTCCACTGTGGTATTTCCTCGATGTAGCCATGTGGCCCCGGCAACAGGCCAGGACAAAGTGGGATTATCTAACGTTTGAGCATCGCGCGGATATCCGCCAATGCGTTATTGCCGCGCGCGGCCTTGACCTCGACCGGGGCGTCGTCCAGGCCCTCCCAGGCCAGGTCGTCGTCGGGCAGCTCGTCCAGGAAGCGGCTGGGCGAGCAATCGATGATTTCGCCGTACTGCTTGCGCTTGGCGGCAAAGGTGAACGCCAGCGTCTGCCGTGCGCGGGTAATCCCCACGTACGCCAGGCGCCGCTCTTCCTCGATGGTGTCCGCCTCGATGCTGGAACGGTGCGGGAGGATTTCCTCTTCCATGCCCATGATGAACACGTAGGGGAACTCCAGGCCCTTGGAGGCATGCAGGGTCATCATCTGCACACCCTCGGCGCCGTCTTCCTCTTCCTGCTGACGTTCGAGCATATCGCGCAGGACAAGCTTGCCGATGGCCTCCTCGATCGTCATTTCCCCCTCGTCATCCTTCTCGAGGGTGTTCTTCAACGCTTCGATCAGGAACCAGACGTTGCCCATGCGGAAGTCCGCGGCCTTGTCGCTGGAGCTGTTCGTGCGAATCCAGTTTTCGTAGTCGATGTCCATGACCATGCTGCGCAGCGCCGCAATCGGGTCGTTCAGCGCAACCTGCTCGCGCACCCCGTCCATCCAGCGCTTGAAGCGCTGCAGGCGGTCGGTGAAGCGACTGTCGAGGTGCTCGCTCAGGCCCAGCTCCTCGCTGGCGGCGTACATCGAGATCTTGCGCTCGGTGGCGTAGTTGCCGAGCTTTTCCAGGGTGGTCGAGCCGATTTCCCGGCGCGGCACGTTGATTACCCGCAGGTAGGCGTTGTCGTCGTCCGGGTTCACCAGCAGGCGGAAGTAGGCCATCAGGTCCTTCACTTCCTGGCGCCCGAAGAAGCTGTTGCCGCCCGACAGACGGTAGGGCACCTGGTGGTGCTGCAGCTTCAGTTCGATCAGTTTGGCCTGGTAGTTACCGCGATAGAGGATGGCGAAATCGCTGTACGGGCGGTCGGTGCGCAGGTGCAGGCTGAGGATTTCCATGGCCACGCGCTCGGCCTCGGCTTCCTCGTTCTTGCAGCGGATCACGCGGATTTCGTCGCCGTGGCCCATGTCACTCCACAGCTGCTTCTCGAATTCGTGCGGGTTGTTCGAGATCAGCACGTTGGCGCAGCGCAGGATACGGCTGGTGGAGCGGTAGTTCTGTTCGAGCATCACCACTTTCAGAGACGGATAGTCGTCCTTGAGCAGCATCAGGTTTTCCGGGCGCGCGCCGCGCCAGGCGTAGATCGACTGGTCGTCGTCGCCCACCACGGTGAACTGGTTGCGCGTACCGATCAGCATCTTCACCAGCAGGTACTGGCTGGCGTTGGTGTCCTGGTATTCGTCCACCAGCAGATAGCGGACACGGTTCTGCCACTTTTCGAGGATGTCGGCATGTTCCTGGAACAGCTTGACCGGCAGCAGGATCAGGTCGTCGAAGTCCACCGCGTTGAACGCCTTGAGCGTACGCTGGTAGTGGGCATAGACGATGGCGGCGGTCTGTTCCTTGGGGTTGCGCGCCTGTTCCAGCGCCTCGGGCGGCAGGATCAGGTCGTTTTTCCAGGCGCCGATCATGTTCTTGATCTCGTCGACGCCGTCGTCCCCGGAGTACTCCTTCTGCATGATGTCGGCCATCAGGGCTTTGACGTCGGTCTCGTCGAAAATCGAGAACCCCGGCTTGTAGCCCAGCCGTTCATGCTCCTTGCGGATGATGTTCAGGCCCAGGTTGTGGAACGTACACACCGTCAGGCCGCGGCCTTCGCCCGGGCGCAGCAGGCTGCCGACCCGCTCTTTCATCTCGCGCGCGGCCTTGTTGGTGAAGGTCATCGCGACGATGTACTGCGCACGAATGCCACAGTTCTGCACCAGGTGGGCGATCTTGCGCGTGATCACGCTGGTCTTGCCGGAGCCTGCACCGGCGAGCACCAAAAGAGGGCCGCCGACATAATTCACGGCTTCCTGTTGCCGGGGGTTGAGTCGGGACATGACGTTAACCGGGGGTCGCTGAAAAATAGCCGGGCATTTTAACAGGCGCGAGCGATTTGTGCCGCGACCGTCTGACAGTGTGATGCAGCACGCTATCTAAATTTGCCGGTTCTGCTACTTTCCCGCAGGATGCGTGGCGAATTGATGCCCACACGCTAAGGAGCCAGCTTGTCTACGCCTGTCGAACCGTTGCGTTTGCTGCTGTTGGCTGATGAGCCGGATTGGGCGGCACGCCTCGGAGAGTGCCTGCTGCCGCTGTTCGGCGCGGCGGTATTGCTGACCGCGCCGAGCTGGGATTCGGTCGACAGCTTGTTTGCCCGCGACCGCAACGCGTTGGTGCTGGCCACCCCGCGCCTGCAACCGGCGCCGGGTCGCTGCGACCTGCCGATGATCCTGCTGCTCGACGCCGAGCCGGACGATGCGCCGCCGGGTGTCAGCGACTGGCTGGTCCGCGGCCAATTGAGTACCGACACGCTGCGCCGCTGCCTGCGCCACGTGCGTGAGCGCGGTGTGCTTGAGGCTACCTTGCAGCGCCTGGCCGAACAGGATCCGCTGACCGGCATCGCCAACCGCCAGGGCTTCCAGACCTTGCTGGCCGCGCGCCTGGCCGAAAACGACGGCCGTGGTGTCGCCCTTGGGCACCTGGACCTGGACAACTTCCGCCATGCCAACGATGCCCTGGGTCATCAGGCTGGCGACCGGCTGATCCTGCAGGTGGTCGGCCGGCTGAAAAGCCAGCTGGAGGCCGGCGATCAGGTGGCGCGGCTGGGCAGCGACGAGTTTGCCCTGCTGATCGACACCCGGCGCGAGCCGCAGCGCGCCGAGTGGATGGCCGAGCGGATTGTCGAGGTGCTGGCCGAGCCCTACTGGATCGACGGCGAAAGCCTGCTGCTCGGCGCCAGCCTGGGGGTCGCGCATGCCCGCGCGCAAGCCGGTGCCGACCCGCTGATGTGGCACGCGCACATAGCCATGCAGCAGGCCAAGAGCACCCAGGGGTGCACCTTCCATGTGTTCAATGAACGTATCAATCGCAACGCGCGCAGCCTGGCCGACCTTGAAGCCGAGCTGCGCCGGGCCTTGCGTCGCGACGAGCTGGAACTGCACTACCAGCCGCGCCTGGACCTCAGCGACGGGCGCATTGTCGGCCTTGAGGCGCTGGTACGCTGGCGGCATGCCGAGCGCGGCCTGCTGCCGCCGAGCGAGTTCGTGCCGCTGGCCGAGCAGAGCGGTTTGATCGTGCCGCTCGGTTACTGGGTGATTTCCCGTGCACTGCGCGACATGCAGGCGTTGCGCGAGCAGGGCCTGGGCCCGTTGCACATGGCGGTGAACCTGTCGTTCCGCCAGTTCCAGGACAGCCAGTTGCTGGCGACCCTGAGCCGGTTGATCATTGAGCATGGGGTGGATGCGCGCTGGCTGGAGTTCGAGCTGACCGAAACCGCGGTGATGCGCCGCAACGACCTGGTGAAGCAGACCATGGATGCCTTGGGGCGTTTGGGCGTGAGGTTCTCGCTGGACGACTTCGGCACCGGCTTCTCCTCGTTTGTACACCTGAACAGCTTGCCGATCACCTTGCTCAAGGTCGACCGCAGCTTTGTCGGCGGCATGGAACAGCGCGAAGAGAACCGCAAGCTGGTGCACGCGATGATCAACCTGGCGCACAACCTTCACCTGGAGGTGGTGGCCGAAGGGGTGGAGACGCCAGAGCAGATGGACCTGCTGCGCAGCTTCGGCTGCGATCAGGTGCAGGGCTACCTGATCAGCAAGCCGTTGCCGTTCGAATTGCTGGTGGATTACCTGCTGCTGGGCGCGGCGCAGGAGCCGGTAGCGGTGTGAACGCCTACAAGCGCGGGCTAGTCCCGCGATGAGGCCCCAGCAGTCGCTGTAAACCCACTGGCCCCCAGCATTCGCTTCATCTTCCATTCAAACGCCCAGGTCAGGCTCACCGCCGCGCACGCCAGCCCCAGCGCCAGGCCCCACCACACGCCCACCGCGCCACCTTGCAGCGGGAAGGCAAAGATCCACGCCGCCGGTGCGCCGATCAGCCAGTAGCACCCCAGCCCCACCAGGAAGGTGGTCTTGGCGTCCTTCAGCCCGCGAATCGAACCCATCGCAATGGTCTGGATGCCATCGAACAGCTCGAACCACGCCGCCGTCATCACCAGGCTCACCGCCAGGCTGAAGACGCCGGCAAACGCCGGGTCGCTACGGTCGACGAACAGCCCCACCAGGGCCTCCGGGAACAGCCAGAACAGCAGCGAGAAGCCCAGCATCATCGACGCGCCGAAGCCGATTCCGACCCGCCCGGCATGCCGTGCCAGCAACAGGTTGCCGCCTCCGTAATGCAGGCCCACCCGCATGGTGACCGCATACGACAACCCTGCTGGAATCATGAACGCCGTCGACACGATCTGCAGGGCGATCTGGTGTGCGCCCAGGTCGGTGCTGCCCATGGTACCGATGCACAGCGCGGCAAAGGCGAACAGCCCGACTTCCACGGTGTAGGTGCCGCCAATCGGCAGGCCCAGCCGCCACAGCTCGCGCAGTGCCGGCAGCGACGGCCGGCTCAGGCCCTGGCGAATCGGGTAGGCCAGGTAGGCCTTGTGCAGGCCGATGTACAGCGCCAGGGCCACCGCCATCAGGTTGGCGACGATCGCCGTCACCAGGCCGATGCCCATCAGGCCGAGCTTGGGCAGGCCGAACAGGCCCTCGATCAGGGCATAGTTCAGCAGGAAGTTCAGCAGCGTGCCGACCAGGCTGATGACCATCACCGGCGCCGAGCGCCCCAGCGCGCTGGTGAACCCGCGCAGGGCCATGAAGCTCAGGTAACCGGGCAGGGCCAGCGGCAGCAGCAGCAGGAACTGCCCGGCATGGGCGACGTTCTCCGGCGTTTGCCCAAGGGCAAGCAGCACCGGTTGCAGGTTCCACAGCACCAGCGCGGCAACGATCGCCATGCCCCAGGCCAGCCAGAGCCCGGCTTGGGTCAGGCGGGTGGCGCCGCCGATATCGCCGGCGCCCTGACGGATCGCGACCAGGGTGCCGACGGCCGCGATCACCCCCAGGCAGAAGATCGATACGAACGAATAGCTGGCCGCACCGAGGCCGCCGCCGGCCAGGGCCTCGGGGCTGATACGGGCCATCATCAGGGTGTCGGTCAACACCATCAGCATGTGCGCCAACTGCGAGGCGATCAGCGGCCCGGCCAGCCGCAACAGTGCCTTGAGTTCATGAGTGGGCGCAGCCTGCATGGTGGTCTCCCTTTTTGAAGCAATCAGCAAGAGGTCGATTCTCGGCCTTTACCGGCCACTGCGCAAAAGGATAAAAACGATCATTGGCATGACTAAAACTCATGCGAGTATGATCCAGTACATCCATTCGACGACCCGCTGTGGAGCCGCCCATGTCAAACAGATTACCGCCTCTGTACGCTCTGCGCGCGTTCGAGGCGGCCGCCCGGCACAGCTCGTTCAGCCGTGCCGCCGATGAGTTATCGATCACCCAGAGCGCGGTCAGTCGCCATATCCGCACCCTCGAAGAGCACTTCGCCTGCCGGCTGTTCCTGCGCAACGGCCGCACCCTGCAGTTGAGCGAAGCGGCGCGGCTGCTGCTGCCCGGTGTGCGCGAAGGCTTCGGTGCGCTGGAACGTGCCTGCAATACATTACGTAGCGAGGAGGGCGTGCTGCGCATGAAGGCGCCTTCGACCCTGACCATGCGCTGGTTGCTGGCACGGCTCAGCCGCTTCCGCCATCTACAGCCGGGCAACGAGGTGCAACTGACCAGCGCCTGGATGGACGTCGACCACGTCGACTTCAATCACGAACCGTTCGATTGCGCGGTGCTGCTGGGCGACGGCCACTTTCCGCCGGACTGGGAAGTGCGCCGGCTGTTCGCCGAATTGCTGATCCCGGTGGGGGCGCCGGCGCTGCTCAGCGAGCAGCCGTGGGACGCCGCCCGCCTGGCTGCCTGCGAGCTGCTGCACCCGACGCCGGACAAGCGCGACTGGCGCAGCTGGCTGGCCTGCATGGGCCTCAGCGAGCAGGTGTCGCTCAAGGGCGGGCAGGTGTTCGACACCCTCGAACTGGGCATGATCGCCGCCGCACGCGGCTATGGCGTGTCGATGGGCGACCTGTTGATGGTGGCCGAAGATGTCGCCCAGGGTCGCCTCAGCCTGCCCTGGCCGACGGCGGTGGTCAGTGGCCTGGACTACTTCCTGGTGTGGCCGCGCACCCGCCCGGGCGGTGAGCGTCTGCGTCGGCTGGCCGACTTTCTGCAAGGCGAAGTGCAGGCCATGGCGTTGCCCGATGTGAAAATCCTGAAGGCAAATGAGGCCATCCTCGGCGAATAATCGGTTGTGCTAAGTATCCGGGTAACCGACGCAGGCAAATCGATGCCTGGCCGAATCAGCGCCGGTTTCAGGCTCACAGCTCCGGCAGATCCAGGGCCCGGGCACAGGCTTCCAGCGACCGCTGCTCACTCAGTGCATACAGCGCCAGCTCATCCTGCACGGCTTTGCCCAGCGCCTGCTCGAACGCCTCGCGATTGGCATTGCTGCCATATTCGCTCTGCGCCTCATCGCCCAGGTTCGACTGGAAAATCCCCGCCGCACTGACCGGCAAGAAGTCCTCATACACCAGCGCCTCGAAGTGCACATGCCCGGCCGCCACCAAGCCCTCCAGCGTTGTCGGTCGCCCCGGCGCGCCGCGCGCCGCCAGCCCGCGCTCAGTCGGGAAGTAGCGGAAATATGCCAGGCCCTGCTCGCGCATCTGCCCGAGGTCATCGGCAAACGCTTCGAACTGCTCGCTCAACAACTGCATGTAACGCTCGGCATTCGCTTCCGCCGGCACTCCGCCCAAGGCCTCACGCGCCGCCTCCAGCAGCCGGTCATACAACTGCCGGCCCTTGGGCGTGAGCGCGGCGCCACGCTGCTCGATCTCGCCAAAGCGCGCCGTATGGCTGCCGGCCGCTGCCGTCTGATCGCTGAACGCCACGCGCTCCTCCAGTGCCTTGAAACTGGTCTGGCGCAACAGGATTGGCTGCTGGCGCGGCGGCGGTCCCTCGATCACCGCCTTCGGCGGGATACCTTTGGCCGGCATGCCGCGCTGGATCGCGTCGATATCCAGGGTGCGCGGTGTCAGGTGATTGATATGCGGGCCCTTGAACGCCACCACATCGGCGATCAGCCGGTGCTGGTCGTGCAACTGCTGGTACTGCGCCGCCGTGACCGTGGCGTGTGGGTGCCAGCGGAAGGTGTGCAGGGCTTCCTGGACAAAGGCGCGGGCGTCCTCGGCGCGCAGGCCGCCTTCGCGTTCGCATTGCTCGATCAAGGCCAGTGCCCGTGGGGTGAAGATCTGCCGGCGGGCCAGAATCGACCGGGCCAGCTCGCGTAGCTCAGAGTTGTCGATCAGTTCCAGGCGCAGCAACGACGTGAACACGCGGAACGGGCTCACCTGCAACGACTGTTCATGCACCGCGCGAAATGCCGTGGAATGCACCGGCACCCCCGCCGAACTCAGGTCGTAATAACCCACCGGCTGCATGCCCATCACCGCGAACAGCCGGCCGATGGTGGCCAGCTCCGCTGCGGTGCCGACGCGGATCGCGCCATGGCGCTCCTGATCGAGCCGCTCGATTTCACCGGTCCAGCGCAGGGCCTCGGCCAACTGCGGGCGTTCGTCCAGCACCTGCTGGTTGGTCTCGCTCACCAGTGTCAGCAGGCGGCCATACAGCGGCACTTCCTGCTTGTACATGAGCGACATGGCCGCAGAAAACTGCGCGCGAATGCTGTCCGGGCTGACGAAATCTTGAGCGGGCATCGAAAGCTTCCTGGTGGTGAAGGTCACGCTTACATGAAAGCGAGGAATGCAGGCTCAGTTCAAGCGAAAAAAAGTCGAGCTGTCATTCCACAAATTCAGGACCTTTGGCTGGCGAGCTGTTCCTCGATCCAGCTCACCAGGCTGCGCACCTTGGGCACCTCGGCCGCGTGTTCGGAGAACGCCAGGAAATGCGCGCCGCTGCTGCGCATGCTGTGCTGCCAGGGGACCACCAGCTTGCCTTCGGCCAGCTCCTGTTCCACCAGGTAGCGCGGCACCAGCGCCACGCCGCAGCCGGCCTGGGCGGCGCTCAGGCACATATAAAAGGTGTCGAAGCGCGGCCCGTGGTAGCTGTTGGCCGAATGCAGACCTTGTTCGAGGAACCATTCATGCCAGGCCTCGGGCCGCGAGGTGCTTTGCAGCAGCACCAGCCCGGACAGCTCGCTGGCATCCTGCAGCACCCGGCCTTGCAGCAGCTCCGGCGCGCACACCGGCAGCACGTCCTCGCCGAACAGTTCGATGCAGGTAGCGCCCGGCCAGGTGCCCTGGCCATAGAAGAACACCACGTCGGCGGTGGCCTGGAGCAGGGCGAATGGCTCCATTTCGTTGCGGATGTCGAGGTGGATGTTCGGGTAGCGCTTGCCGAACCCCTTGAGGCTGGGGATCAGCCAGCGCACGCCGAAGCTCGGCTGGGTGGCCACCTTGAGCACTTCAGTCTGCTCGCCGTAGGAGAGGATGTAACGGCTGGACATGTCCACCTGGGTGAGGATCTTGTTCACCTCGGCCAGGTACAGCGCGCCGGCCGGGGTCAGTTGCAGGCGCCGGCGGATGCGCAGGAACAGGTGATGACGGAGCATTTCCTCCAGTTGCGCCACCTGCTTGCTCACCGCGCTCTGGGTCAGGTGCAGCTCCTCGGCGGCACGGGTGAAGCTCAAGTGCCGGGCGGCGGCCTCGAAGCATTGCAGGGCGGCCATCGACGGCACCAGACGTTTGGACATGAAAAGCTCGCTCACCCGGCAGATCATTACCTGGCGGAATGATGTGCTGAATAAAGGTCGTTTGTTGCGCCAGAGTGATCGGATTAATACTGATCCCTAGGACAATTACAACCTTTCACCGCCTTGCTGGAGAAGACTCATGGTTGATGCACTGCTTGAACGTCTGGGCGTCGCGGCTAGCGCCTATACCCACGGCAACCACCCGGTTCATACCCCGATCGATGGCAGCGCGATTGCTGCGGTGTATCTGGAGTCCAAGGAGCAGGTGCTGAACAAGATCGACCAGGCTGCGCAGGCCTTCCAGGCCTGGCGCAATGTGCCGGCGCCGCGCCGCGGCGAGCTGATCCGGCTGTTCGGTGAAGTGCTGCGCGAGCACAAGGCCGCGCTGGGTGAGCTGGTCTCGATCGAAGCCGGCAAGATCACCCAGGAAGGCCTCGGCGAAGTGCAGGAAATGATCGACATCTGCGACTTCGCCGTTGGCCTGTCGCGTCAGCTGTACGGCCTGACCATCGCCTCCGAGCGTCCGGGCCACCACATGCGCGAGACCTGGCACCCGCTGGGCGTGGTCGGGGTGATCAGTGCATTCAACTTCCCGGTGGCGGTGTGGGCGTGGAACACCACGCTGGCGCTGGTGGCCGGGAATGCCGTGGTGTGGAAACCGTCGGAGAAAACCCCGCTGACCGCGCTGGCCTGCCAGGCGCTGTTCGAGAAGGCCCTGAAGCTGTTCGGCGATGCGCCGGCGGGCCTGAGCCAACTGATCATCGGTGATCGTGACGCCGGCCAGGTGCTGGTCGACGACCCGCGTGTACCGCTGGTGAGTGCCACCGGCAGCACCCGCATGGGCCGCGAAGTCGGCCCACGGGTGGCGGCGCGCTTTGGCCGCAGCATCTTGGAGCTGGGCGGCAACAACGCGATGATTCTGGCGCCGAGCGCCGATCTCGACCTGGCCGTACGCGGCATCCTGTTCAGCGCCGTGGGCACGGCCGGGCAGCGTTGCACCACCTTGCGCCGGCTGATCGTGCATCGCTCGATCAAGGACGAGGTAGTGGCGAAGGTCAAGGCTGCCTACGCCAAGGTGCGCATCGGCGATCCGCGCAAGGACAACCTGGTTGGCCCGCTGATCGACAAGGCGTCGTTCCAGGGCATGCAGGACGCCCTGACCCGCGCCCGCGACGAGGGCGGTCAGGTGTTCGGTGGCGAGCGGCAACTGGCCGAGCAGTACCCGAACGCCTACTACGTGTCGCCGGCGATCGTCGAAATGCCGGGGCAGAGCGAGGTGGTGCGGCACGAGACGTTTGCGCCGATCCTCTATGTGCTGGCGTATGACGAGTTCGACGAAGCGCTGCGCTTGAACAACGAGGTGCCGCAGGGGC
Source organism: Pseudomonas sp. SDI (assembly GCF_003105155.1). Taxonomy (GTDB): domain Bacteria; phylum Pseudomonadota; class Gammaproteobacteria; order Pseudomonadales; family Pseudomonadaceae; genus Aquipseudomonas. The sequence continues at coordinate 24,020 of NZ_QETK01000016.1, forward strand.
TGTCCTCGTGCATCTTCACCACCGACCTGCGCGAGGCCGAGCGTTTCCAGAGTGCGGCGGGCAGCGACTGCGGGATCGCCAACGTCAACATCGGCACCAGCGGCGCGGAGATTGGCGGGGCGTTTGGCGGCGAGAAGGAAACCGGCGGCGGGCGCGAGTCCGGCTCGGACGCGTGGAAGGCTTACATGCGCCGGCAGACCAACACCGTGAACTACTCGCGCGAGCTTCCGTTGGCACAGGGGATTGTGTTCGACTGAGCGCCTTCATCGCGGGACGCGGCGACCCGCCGCGTCCCGCGATAGGCAGCAGCACCGATAGAAGACCAAGAACAACAGCGGAGCCGGCCATGACCGAACTGCGTCGAGAGTGTCTGTGGGAGTTCGTTACACCGTCGGCGGCAACTGCCGAAGCCTTGGCCGGCGAGGCCCGCGCCGACGTCTGCGTGATCGGTGGTGGCATCACCGGCCTGTCCGCCGCCCTCCACCTGCTGGAACAAGGCAAGTCGGTGATCTTGCTCGAAGCCTGGAAAATCGGCCACGGCGGTTCCGGGCGTAACGTCGGGCTGGTCAACGCCGGCACCTGGATTCGCCCCGACGACGTCGAAGCCACCCTCGGCCAGCCGCACGGCAGCCGCCTGAACAAAGTGCTGGGCGACGCCCCCGGCGAAGTCTTCGCCACCATCGAACGCCTCGGCATCGACTGCCAGGCCCGCCACCAGGGCACCCTGCACATGGCCCACAACGCCAGCGGCGAGGCCGACCTGCAAGCCCGTCACGCGCAATGGAGTCGCCGCGGCGCCGACGTCGAGTTGCTGACCGGCGCGCGCTGCCAGGCGTATTGCGGCACCGACAAGATCTCCGCCGCGCTGCTCGACCGCCGCGCCGGCACCATCAACCCGATGGCTTACACCCTGGGCCTGGCCAGTGCCGTGCGCCGCCTGGGCGGGCAGATCTTCCAGCAGTCGCCAGTCAAAGGGCTGGAGCGCGCCGGCAGCGGCTGGTGCGTGAAAACCGACCGTGGCGCCGTGCTCGCCGACAAGGTGGTGATCTCCACCGGGGCGTACACCGAAGGCGACTGGAGCGACCTGCAACGGCACTATTTCCGTGGCTATTACTATCAAGTGGCGTCGCTGCCGCTGCATGGCAGCGCCGCCGATAACGTGCTCAAGCACGGCCAGGGCTCGTGGGATACGCGCACCGTGCTCAGCAGCATCCGGCGCGACGATCAGGGCCGCCTGCTGCTTGGCAGCATGGGCCGGGTCGACAACAAGCCGGCGTGGTTCATCCGCAGCTGGGCCGACCGCATTCAGAGCCATTACTTCCCGCAGCTGGGCAAGGTCGAGTGGGAGATGCACTGGACCGGCTGCATCGACTTCACCCCGGATCACCTGATGCGCCTGTTCGAGCCGGCACCGGGGGTGGTGGCCGTTACCGGCTACAACGGTCGCGGCAACACCACCGGCACAGTGATCGGCAAGGCCTTCGCCCAGTACCTGATGCAGGACGATCCCGACGCGCTGCCGATTCCGTTCTCGCCGATGAAACCGGTGTCGGCGCCGTCGTTACGCACCGGCCTGTATGAAACCGGCTTCTCGCTCTATCACGCCGGGCAGTGCCTGCGGGTGGTGCTGTAGGCGCTACTTGTGCAGCCAGCTGAGGAAGCCGCCTTTCTTCACGGCGGCTGGCTTCTGCAGCAAGAGTGACTGGCTGGCCTGCTGGCGGAAGCGCTGTAGCTTGTTCAGCGCCGCCAGTACCTCGCCACGTTGTTCCAGGCAGCCGCGCACGTCGTTCTTGTCGATGCGGTAGAGGGTGCAACTGGTCAGGCTGCGAAACTCGGCATTGGAACTGTTGCCATCGAGTACCAGTCGATGTCGATGACCTTGCCTTCAGTGCCGTCGATAGCGATCACGTCATCGATCTGGTAGGGCCGGGTGGTGTTCAGGACGATACCGGAGAACACGTCGCTGAGGGTGCTTTGCAGGGCCAGGCCGAGGACGATGGCCATCACCCCGGAGGTGGCCAGCAGGCCTTTGACCGGCAGTTGCATCACGTAGGCTGCGGCGGCGACGATGGCGATCAGGAAGATCACTGCGCCGACCACGTCTTGTAGCAGGCGCCCGGTGTGGCCGCTGCGGGCAATCAGCATCAGGCCGAGGACCACGCTGAGGGTGCGCGCGGCGAACAGCCACCAGACGATTTCGAGCAGGGTGGCCAGCAGGTTGCGCGCCACGTCGTCGGCCCAGGGCGGTGGTTGCAGCGGGCTCATGCCGGCGTCGATCAGCACCCAGCTGAACAGCAGGAACGCCACGACTCGCGCGGCGATGCGCCAGTGGCGTTGTTCCGGCGGGATGGCGCGCCATAGCAGCAGGTCGAGCAGCAGCAGGGTGGTGCCGATCAGCAGGGGGAAATCGTGGAGGAATGCAGGCATGCCAGCCTCGGGGCGGTAGGGTGTTGCAAGTAAAGAGCAGGTTGCCGGGAAATACTACTGGCCTGATCGCCGGCAAGGGCACTGCGGCGCCCACAGCGAGGCAATCCTGGGTGGCAATTGGGCGCATTCGAGCGTCGTCAATTTCCGCCATTTCGTGATGCCGGCGGAGGACGCGGTAGGCTGTGATCACTCAACGACATCAGGTCCGATCACATGCGCCAGCCCACGCCCGACGACAGCCCCTATCTGCCTTACCACCGTGCGCCCATCCCGGCGGCCGATTGCACGGATGAGAAATTGTCCGCGTTCATTGTTCCGCTTTTCGATTGCGAGTTCTCCACCCGCAGCTTTCTGCAATGGATGGAGCAGGCTGACTTCCCGCTAAGCCGGATCGAGCCGCACGAGCGCATGCGCTTGCTGACCCTGTGCCATATGGCAGGCATCGAGACGCCGCAGTGGCTGCGGCTGTATGACTTCGACCGCGCGGGCATCCTTGAGGCGCAGGCTTCAGAGGCTGGCAGCGACGAGATGCTTCAACGCAATCACGCGCTGCAGAACATGATCTACCAATCCCTGCTGGCCGGCATGCATCGGCGCGACCCGGATTTCCCGGTGTTCGAAAACCTGATGGACCTGCAGGACGGCGGCCGGGGCGACCGGATCACGTCGGCATTGGCCATGGCCAATCAGTGCCTGAATACCTATATCACCAACCACCAGCGGCAGCGGATTTACGCGCACAACTACAAAACCGGCAGCCGTCATCCTGAACATGGCTACGGCTACTGGCCTGCATCACTGCCCGCAGATTTCGCCTTCGACGAGGCGCTGGCCGATGCCGAGGCCCTGTTCACCCGCGTATGCGGCGAGTTCGCGCCGGATCGGGACACGGAGTCGGTGCGCTCGCGGCTGTTGAAACTCAACGTCCTTGGCGATGAGAACCGCTACTGGACGGGTACTGCAGCGACCCACGCGCATGTCCTGCAGCGGGTGGGCGAGTTTATTCCGAAAAACATCGGTGAGCTCGACCTGCCGGATAGCATCGACGGGGTGCGTGCTGCGGTACGCAGACTGCTTGATCTGGATCGGCGGGTGATGGCCAAGGACATCGTCAGTCAGGGCCGGGTCCTGTTGGACCTGTACCTGCACTACGCCCGCCTGCCGCAGCCTTCGGCGGATCGATACCCGCGGGAGCTGGCGATTGCGACCACGGTGGCGCAGCAGATGCGGCGCAACAAAGCCAAGTGGCCGGTGACGGTAATGGGCCGCGGCACGCGCGAAGTATCGGCATACCAGGCTTTCAAGGCCCTGGTAAAGACTGCCCTGGATGGCAGACCTGGGCCGATTGACCCGTCACTGCGGGTATTGCTGTGCAGTGCGGCCTCCATGGCGCTTTGGGTAGAAACCGAAGAGGGCATGGGCACGTTCAGCGCAGTCGCAGAGCATGGACGCGCCAAGGTACGAAGGACCGAGTTTTTTGCCCGGATACCGAAACAGCTCAAAGCGTATTCGGCGCACACGGTGGTCAGGATTCTGCAGCGTTTTCATGAAGAACTGCTGGCCAACACGCCACCCAACCCCCTGAACCCGAGGTAAATATGAGCAGCGACTTGCACCTGGAGCAACAAATGGAAGACTTCGAGGAATCTATGCGGCAACTGAAGGCACTTGAGGCCGCAGCCCTGGTGCAGCAGGGCCACGACCGCGCTAGTGCGGTGAGCATCGTCAAGGGTATCCACGATGGCCGTGAGGACGCTTCACCGCATGAGGTGATCTATGACGAGGACGGCTTTGCGGAGTACCTCACTGGCGAACTGCAGAGCCCCGAGCTGCCCGAAGACCGCAAAAGCCTGGCGCAAGTGAAGGCCATTGCCAAAGAAATCATTCACCATTTCCACTGAGCAGTCAGCCAACGTCGGGTCTCGCCATGGCGAGGCCTGGCCGCGGCTACTGATTCACCGGCCGATACTGCAACGCTTCCGCCACATGCTCGCGTTTCAGGTCTGCCACCTGCTCCAGATCGGCCAGTGTCCGCGCGACCTTCAGTAGCCGATGCGCCGCCCGGAGTGACAGTGTCAGCCGTTCGCAGGCGTTTTCCAGCCAGCGCGCATCGGCTGTGGATAACGGACAGTGCGCACGCAGCCCCGGCAAGTCGAGAAAGGCATTGGCGCAGCCCTGCCGCTGCTGCTGAATCTGCCGCGCCGCCGCCACCCGCGCGGCGACGCTGGCGCTGCTTTCGCCGTTGTGCTCGCCGGGCGACAGGGCGGTGGGCTCGCGCGCCACGGTCAGGTGCAGGTCGATACGGTCGAGCAGCGGCCCGGACAATTTATTGCGGTAGCGCTGGATCTGCTCGCTGCCACAGCGGCAACGCCCGCTCGGGTCGCCCAGGTAGCCGCAGGGGCACGGGTTCATCGCCGCCACCAGTTGGAAGCGCGCCGGAAAGCGGATCTTGTCCTTGGCTCGGGCAATCACGATTTCGCCCGACTCCAATGGTAGGGGTGAATCTCACACATTTACGTCAAGGTTCTGCTCGGATGCTGGATTTGATAAGGTGGGCGGATCAATGGCGTTCAGCCATCCCAACCTACGAAATAGTGATCAAGGAAGAGGTTCTTGATGAAGAGGAATGTGATTGATCGGAACGGGTTCAATCCGAATATCGAATTGCCTTATGACTTGAGACTGATCGATTTCGAGCATGCAATGCAGGATGTGTATGATTTTTTTGGTGATGTGAATAACACACTTGCCGGAAAAGGATTGCGCAGAATGGATGACATGGCCCGACCAGCGATGATGTCTGGCTTAATCTCTGACATGATTACGGCAACTCTGGCTAACTCTTCCAGAACGCTTGTAGAAAATACCTACTTTAACGGGCATCCCGATTTAGTTAAAAGAGGTGTTTACGCTAATGACTCTGTAAAATCAGGGACTGAGGGAGTTGAAGTAAAAAGTACTCGTAAAAAAGGTGGTGCAGTCGATACGCATGGCGCTCGCGCCCAATGGATGTGTGTATTTGTGTATGAGATTGATAATGAAACTCAGCCGGTCAGCGAGCGCTTTCCCATGCAGTTTACCGAGGTCTATCTTTCGTATGTTACGGTCGATGACTTCCGTAGGAACGAACGAGGTGAATTAGGCACGCGAACCGCAACTCTCCACGCCGAAGGCGTTAAAAAATTGCGGGAAGGCTGGGTGTATAAAGCTCCCTCGCGCGGCCTTTCAACAGGGCGGTAATGGCTAAGCTGGTTTGACAATCACTGACGCTAATTGTGGAATCGCATCAGCAGCCAATCCGTAAAAGCCTTCGTCGATTTCAAGACCAATGCTGTTATACCCAATCGCATTTGCAGCCGCGAGGGTCGAACCGCCGCCCATAAACGGATCAAGGATGATGCCTTCGCCAAGAGGTAAAACACCCCTGACCAGTTGGCGCATGAACGCTTGCGGTTTTAGGGACGGGTGCGGAGCAATTTTTTTCTCCGCGCTTGGCGTTGGGTTAGATCGGATAACGTCCCCAAACGGTTGATCGGCATTTGGTCGGCGGAAGCCGCCTGTCTTCCATTTGCGAAGATTGTCTTGAACGCGACCTTCAAGCGGTTTCCGCAGAACCACCCACGGCTCCCACTGGGAGCGTGGCATGACTGATACGCCTTCAAACTCGTGATGTGCATTCTTGGGGCGATCTCCCCCCCGCATCGTCATTACCTGACGGGCAATGTAGCCGCGAAGTTCAAGGCCCGCTAAACTCAATGCGTCCGCAACGATATGCGATAGCAGCGGGTTGGATGCGATCACTACGTTTGCGCCAGGCACAAGAACTCGCTCTATCAAACGTCCGAACTTCGTGAAAAAAGTCCTCAATGCTTCTCTATCCTGATCACTCAAAACAGTGAAGCGTGGAAGCGGTGAGCGAGCGTGACCATCAAAAGATGGAGGAATACGCCAAATACCACCTTGGCCTGAGCGGAGCTTTTCAGTTTCCTTGGTGGTGTATTCAACCAGACCATAAGGCGGATCTGTCACCACGGCATGCACCGAAGCCGCTGGTTGAGATGCGAGCCAGTCAAAACAGTCAGTATGAACCAGAGTGGCTTGCCCAATGGTCGTGGATGAAACTGGCAAACGAAGCTGGTGAGCAGTGTCAAAACCGGGTTGATTCAGGCGATAACGGCCCGGCGCAGTCCGTGAGAACGTCTTGGGGGTGTTCAGGCTCAGGTATGAGCGAACAGACGAGGACGAAACGCTGCCCAACCTCGGAGAGATTCCTTTCACAATCTCGGCCGGTGAGGCGTCCCCCTCACAGGTTTGGAGGTAGGAAATGATTTTATCTCTGATAGCACCCGGTGCGACTGACATTTTCGTTCATCCTTAATGAGCGAAGTCAGGTTATAGATCTGACGTCCAGACGTCAAGATTACCTGACGTCTGGACGTCACAAAAGTCGAAATCCCCGCATTGATCAGCCGTCAAAGCCACCCAAGCAAGCTTGGGCACCTTTCACGGCTACGCCTTAAAAGCAGCACGAACACATTCGTGCAGGCTGGACAAATCCAGCCCAAAGCAGCCCTAACAAGTCAGGGCCAGCCGAACAAGTCCGGCTAAAAGCAAAAGCAGACCGAGATCCATTTTTGAAATGTTAAACTGATTAAGTCCGCATATGGTTAACCCGTTGGGCTTATTACCAGACTTAACTTCGTTAAGACGCTTCGCTTCCGGTAATAAGCACGGGTTCCTTGCCGGAAGGGCAGAAGCAAAAGCCGTGTGGACTCAAAATTAACTATCAACATGAGGATAAAATGAATGGCAAAAAAATAACTTCAATGATTTTCAAAACGCTGAACTATACGAATGAGATCAAGAAAAAATCCACCAATGGGCATGGTGGCCGTCGTCAGTTGTTCAAGAGTCTGCGCCACTCTCTGCGCATTCCAGCAAGCCAGCCCAAGAAGCTGGAATGGTTCGATGAGCAATCAAACTTAAATCTAATCTGGCTACCAGAAACCGGAACGATAAAGCTCGACGATTATCCGAAGGAAAAGAGGGAAGCACTTCTTGCCCAAATAACCGATGAGGCGGAATCACCAACTATCGACAAAAGCAACAGAGCTGAACTTATAGCGCTGCGAGCCAAGCTAAAAAACACGGTAAAGAATGCCAGTAAGAAAGAAACTGACGAAGGTAGCATCCTTGCCTTTCAGAACATTTTGAACGTGTCAGGCATTGCGGATACTGAACGGCTTCTATCCGACCTTGATCAGTTCGATATTAAGCGCAAAAGCCAGAAGCTCGACACTGCAAGGCAGTTTCTCGATTGCCATAACGAGATAGAGCGTGGCCCTAAACCGCTGATCAAGAAAAATCAGGCAGTCATCCAAGAAGCGTTCTTCAAGTTTCCTGCTCGAAACGAGGTGAAGGGTATAAGCCCAGAAAAACGCATTGATCTGATTAAGGACTTTTATCAAGCCGCTTTTCCAAATTACCCGATCCATTTTATCGTCCTGCATGGGGATGAAGACGCAGACCTAACAGATCACAGCGACCACCCGCACCTATTTATCTCGACGAAAAACAGTAAAACCGGGCGTTATGATTTGCGTGAAACACAAATCAAATTAGTGAATGCCTACCTTGATAAGGTTAGACCTGGAACAGATCACATCAGCGAAAAGCCAGATTATTTGGAGTCCCAACTTTTATTCGGCTATTTGCAAGATATGTTCTATGCGCACACCAATAACAAACTTTTGAAAAACACTCTTTATCGTGCCCAAAAGCACGAAAAAACTCAGGAGCACATGAGCAAGCTCAGATATATCAACGGAGAGGCAAGAAAGCCTAAATCAGAACGCGAATTTAGCTTATATCAGCAGGTAAAAGAAAAAAGAGATCAGGCACAAAAACAAGCAGCCGAAGCGAAGGACTTCACCCAAAAAGCCAAGCAATACGTGTCCACACAGATCTCAAAGGCAGAGCAGGCCAAGAAGTCTGCAAAGGACGCCGCAGAGCGTCAGAGGCTTGCAGAACAGGCCACAGCCGAAGAATACGAACAAGCCGATGCTTATCGTCGTAGATCTGCTATTAGCCAGCAGACAATCGTGAACAATACTGCTGAATCCGCCCGCATCCGTGCCGAGATAGCCCGCGAGCAAGCGACGTTAGAGCTATTCAGGACGAATCTATCCCATCTGATAGATGGCGTAGTTGGATGGATCGGCGAGCTTTTTGCAGATAGACGCAAAGAGATCCAAGATAAATTCCTCAAACAAGCTCAAAGCGCTTTTGAACGAGTTGCTACAAATGATAAGACGAAAGAAAAGAAATATACCAAGACTGCCGAAATCGAGGTCGATAATCAACTAACTGTATTGGATAAATATCAGGAGATTTTCCCTGACATTCCAAAATCCAATGAGGTAAGGAGGATGATAATCAAACCAAAAAATTAGGCGCACAAAAAACAAACCCCTTAAAATTTGCACTTTAAAGGGTAAATGTTAGTTTATATAAAGGAGTAGAGATTACGGGCCGGCAAGCTATTTAATTTCTACATTATCTGATTGCTAATTCAGTTTAACATTTAAGAATTCAGTTGCAAGGGTAAAACGTAATCTTCTCCTAAAAATAATAATTTTAGAGGAGAATATGCGTGATACCGAAACAGCCCTTGAACTTTACAAGTCAAAACTTCCACCAAAACCATACCATACGAACAACTATACATTCGGCAAGCAAGTCGGCTCTTTAAATTCAGCTTTGAAGGCTACTTATCTTCAACCTAATTCATTAACCCATAAATATTTTATAATCTTGGATTTGGATAGTGATATGAGTGTGCTTGATTGGTCAGATAAAGGCTTGCCACCGCCGCATCTGATAGTCAGAAATCTGGATAATGGTCGCTCCCACATGACATACATACTAAATACATCCGTCAAAATCGACGTGAGTGGCCGTTTAAAGCCTCTTAAATACTGCTCTGATGTAGAGCATGGGCTTGCAGTCAGAGTAGGCGCAGATATGAACTACAACGGGCTGCTGACAAAGAATCCATTTAACTCATCTGCCTTTAAAGTTCTTTCATTCGCTGATCAGCCGTATGACCTGGACTACCTAAACGAATTTGTAGATAAAGATCTCGTCAAAAAACAACGCGAAGCCAAAAAGAAGAAAAACATAGAGGATGGTTTTGCATCTGGTAGGAACTGCACTCTGTTCGACAATTTGCGAGTCTGGGCATATAACAATTGGCAGCACCATCACCCCGCAGAGCTGCAATCAGTGATCCATGAACAGGCGGAGCAATTCAATAACTTTGAGTGTCAATTAGGGCGCAGAGAGGTTGATACCATTGCTGATAGCGTCTATCGCTTTGTAAACCGTAATTTCTCAATAGAAAGGCTTAATGAGTTGAAAAGCGAGAGGGCTAAACAGTCGAGGCAGAAAAGCTCTGCAAATCTTATCTATGTCGATAGCAAGCCTTGGGAAGAAGAAGGTATTCCGAAAAGGACTTATTATTATAGAAAGGAGAATAATGTGGATGCGGAACGTCCGATAGAGGCACAAAATAAGCCTTGGGAGAAAATGAATATGAGCCGCAGAACGTATTACAGGAAGAAAAGCCAAGGTCTAATTGAAGTGAGTGGTGTGTAATTTGGCACTAAAGTTGCACTTTTACTATATCAGGGATAATAGCCCCGTAGGGGGAGTATCTTGGCGAGGATTTATCCCAGTTCATAGGTAAGTTTCGGAAAATAAAAGCCGCCCATCTAAGGCGGTCATTTATCCATTATATTTATGTTCCGGTTCCACCATTAGCGTTCTCTCTGACGAAATCCAAACTGATTACTCCGCTTCCATTACTTCCGCAGTTTGTCGATACGTCGGATATCTTATAATCTTCATTATATTTTACGTTGCCGTCGATTACGCTATCCCAGCCAACTGCTTTCTGAGCTTTAACAATATTTGCACAGACTTCGCCTCTCGGAATGTTTGTGTAGGTTACAGTGAAACCACTGGGGGTTTGTCCTGAGATAGTTACCTTGCCACCGAATACATTCTGAACATCAGTGCTGCCCTTGGCTGTTTTTAAACTGCTTGGATAAATTCCAAGGTTCATTGCTAATGTATTTCCACCAGATGTCAATTGCGCAGTATCTTCCGATGCAAATAGTTGCTCAGTTTGGGCGAAAATTGTTGATAGTTCTTTGTTGACAGTTGATGCGTTGCTTGAATTTCTCGATTGGGAGTAAAGTGCGAATACCCCAGCAACCACTGCCGCAAATATTGCGAACCAGATTAACGCTTCAATTAAGGTAAGACCCGCGAGGTCTTTTTTGTTTTTTATCATTGTTGTGATTTTTTGTTATATATAACATGCTATCACTTATTTTTTATAAATAGCCTTGCTATTGGAAATTGAAATGTTAACCTAAATGTAGCTTGTGTTTTTTGTTGTTATTAAACTGAGCCACTAAACCGCCGTAAGGCGGTTTTTTTGATCGATGAAACTAATGCTTAATTGAAGTATTGGTTCAAGTTGTCAATGCCGTATTCTTTCAGCGGATTGTGCAGGTTGAACTGCTTGGCGATTAAATCTACGAACCTGCCTTCGTGATAGATTTTGCCATAAAGCGTCCTTGTTGATTTTTCAAATTGAAGTTTGAATACGATATCATTGTTTATAAAGAACTGATTTAGTCGCAGTCGGCCCTGCTCAGTCTTATACAGGTCAATAATGTCATTTTCAGAGTAAATGTTTATTGCTGTTCTTTTGGTATTTATCTCTGCTTGCAGCTTTGATAGGGCTAATTCTGTCTCGCTGATTTTTAGCTCTGTCTTACTGACTACCTCTAAAAATTCTGCTGGGATAATTCCGCTGGTAAAACCTGAAAATGATTTAAGCAGGTTCTCTTTGTAACTTTTTTGCTCCAATAGTAGATTGTTTAGTTCGTAGGCTTTTTTATTGTCAGCGGCTTTGCTGGTCTTGCTGGAAAGTAGTTTGAATAATAGATCTCTGAAATTTGTGTTTGCGTCTTCTTCCTCAATGGCTCGTTCCTCGCTCATTGGAGGCTCATCGTCTGGTATCTGTAACTGCCAAGGGTGCGGGTCGAAGTCTTCTCTGGTTGTCGCTTGATAGATCAGTTCCAAGAGCAGGCCGAAAGCCAAGTCGAAACGAAAACGAGGTTGATCACAACCATTCTTCAATTCTTTTCGGGTGAAACAGTGAAAATACGGGTAAATTATTCCCTTGGGATTCCTCTGTTTTTCAAAAAGCATTGAGGTATTGCAGCACTGGCATTTAATAACATGCCTGAAAATGTTCAGGCTTCCGACTGTTTGATTACCATAATGCTTTCTGTCAGCCCGGTTTTTCATAGCTTGAACGGCACTGTTAAAAAGCTCGTATGAGACGATTTGTGGATAATAGTTTTCCACATAACGCTCAAATACCTTTCTTTTGTTTTCGTCCCTACGCTGCGCCATATAAGCGCCAAGGGGGTATTTCGTTTGTAGTAGGTGCTGGACGTTTTTATTAGTCCATTTTCTTTTTGAATATTCGTTGAGTTTTTTAATCGTTAGCGAAACGCCTACATGCTGCAAGCTCTCAAAAATATCCCGTATTTCTTTGGCCTCTTCTTCGATGATCTCGAATTTATCTTCATCGCTGTTGTAACTAATGCCGTATGGAGGATTGTGCCCGTTGAAAATTTCCTTTTCATCCTGAGCCAATTTCTTGGCCCTATTCCATGCGGATTTACGGCGGATAGACTTCGTGCGGCTTTCTTCGTGCGCTCGCTTGGCTATTACGCTGAGCAATATATCTTGCTGTAAATCGTCGATGCGGTTGGTTTCGTTGGGCTTTTCATATCTTTGGCCGTCAATTGTGGTGATCAATATCACGCCTTTTTCCAATATGCCGTTAACAAGCTCTTTTGCTTGTAGCAGCCTTTGGCGGCTTAACCGATCAATACTTTCAACAAATATAAAGTCGCCCGGCTTAATGTGAACGTCATTAAGCATCTCGATTATGTGCTTTAACTTGCCTTTCCGAGTGTTGCTACCGTCATGGGCAGAAATCCCCGTATCAGAGAAAATGTTCTCCGGCAGCAGCTCAATGCCCTGTTGCTTGGTAATGGCTTGGATCGAAGCCATTTGACGGTCTACGGAGTCCTTGCCAGCCTCGCCTTGGGCTTTGGACGAGTAACGAATGTAGGCGTATGCCGTGGCCATCGCGGGCCTCCTGTCGCACCTGAGAAAATGTGAGAATACCACCCACCGTTCTCCAGTGGCTCGCGCAGCACTTCCAGCACCCGTCGTTCGAACTCGGGCAATTCATCGAGAAACAGTACGCCGTGATGGGCCAGGGTAATTTCCCCTGGCTGCGGGCGGCTGCCGCCGCCGACCAGGGCGGCACCGGAGGCCGAATGGTGCGGGTGGCGAAAGGGGCGCTGGGGCCAACTGCTCAGTGGCACCGGGCTGGCCACCGACTGGATCGCCGCCACTTCCAGCGCTTCGCGTTCATCCAGCGCCGGCAGCAGGCCGGGCAGGCGGCTGGCGAGCAGGGTCTTGCCAGTGCCGGGCGGGCCGCTGAACAACAGATTGTGCGCCCCGGCCGCCGCGATCAGCAGGGCGCGTTTGGCCGCCAACTGGCCCTGCACCTCGCAGAGGTCGGGGTAGGGTCGGCTGTGCAGTAGCAGGCCGTTAGCCTGATAGGCGTTGAGCGGCTGTTGGCCACTGAGGTGGCCGACCAGTTCCAGCAGGTGCTCGACCGCATACACGACCAGCCCCGAGGCCAGGCAGGCTTCTTCGGCATTCTCTTTGGGGACCACCAGTGCGCGCCCGGCCTCACGGGCGGCCAGCGCCGCTGGCAGCACGCCCTGCACGGGTCGTAGGGCGCCGGACAGGGCCAGCTCGCCGAGGCATTCGATGCCGTGCAGCGCTGCCGCAGGCATCTGCCCATTGGCCGCAAGGATGCCCAGGGCGATGGCCAGGTCGAAGCGTCCACCGTCCTTGGGCAGGTCGGCGGGGGCGAGGTTGAGGGTGATGCGCCGGGCGGGGAATTCCAGGCCTGAATTGAGGATCGCGCTGCGAACGCGGTCTTTGCTTTCCTTGACCGTGGCTTCGGGCAGGCCGACCAGGGTCAGCGCTGGCAGGCCGTTGGCCAGGTGTGCTTCGACGATGACAGCGGGGGCCAGTACGCCGACCTGGGCGCGGCTGTGGACAAGGGCAAGGGACATGAACGCTCCATGATCGCTACGAGGCCGCGTCCTGCGGCTTGGCAAAGGATAGTGGGGCGTGGGGCTACTGCGCGGGGGAGAGTGCGTCAGGGTTTGTCAGAAACGGTGGGCGCTGGTTTGCCTGCGATCTGCCGCGAAGCGGCAGCAAAACCTATACATGCGGTGTTTCAAGAACATCGCGGGCTGAGGCTTTACGAGCGCTGCGCACTCGGTCGCAGGCAAGCCAGCGCCTACAGGCGATTGCTGCCAGTCAGTCAGGCGGAGCAGCTTACTCGGCGGCTACCGGCTGCAACCGCGCTTCCATCTCCTCAACTTTCGCCTCCAACGCTTCCAGCCGCGCGCGGGTGCGGGCCAGCACCACCATCTGGCTGTCGAACTCTTCCCGGCTCACCAGCTCCAGTTTGCTGAAACCGCTCTGCAGCAGGGCCTTGAACTGGCTCTCCAGTTCGCTGCGCGGTTGCGAGGTGTCGCCGCTGAACAGGCGCGAGGCCTGATCGCTCAGGGCATCAAGAAAGGCTTTGGGCGCGAGCATGATCGTCCGTCCGGTAACTGCACAATGAGGCCGGCAGTGTATCACGCAGACAAATCGGCCTTTAACTGCACGCTTTTCGCGCACCCCCGGCAACGTCTGCGCACCGTTGTTGTGCGGGGGCTCACTGCTGGCGACTGGCCAAGATCCGGCGTCGTCTGCAAGTCGTTGTAAACACGACGTTTGTAAGAGCTGGCAAGGTTTCTGCTTAGACCATTACGACCCATGCACTGATGTCGGTCCGGTGAGTTGCGGTCGACGAAGCGTTACAAAGCCAGGCACTGCGCTTAGACTTGAGTCGGGTTTGTTTTCCTGGGGCAAGTCCACCAATTCGGGAGAAAGTTTCATGAAGCTAGTCACTGCCATCATCAAGCCGTTCAAGTTGGACGACGTGCGCGAGTCGCTGTCCGAAATCGGCGTGCAGGGCATTACCGTCACTGAAGTCAAAGGCTTCGGCCGGCAGAAGGGTCACACCGAGCTGTACCGCGGCGCGGAATACGTGGTCGATTTCCTGCCAAAAGTGAAGATCGATGTCGCCATCGACGACAAGGATCTGGATCGGGTCATCGAGGCCATTACCAAGGCGGCCAACACCGGCAAGATCGGTGACGGCAAGATTTTCGTGGTGAATCTGGAACAGGCTATTCGCATCCGTACCGGCGAAACCGATACCGACGCGATCTAAACAAGCCGCCCCAAACCCCAACGCCCCAGGAGATAACAACATGACTCTGCGTCAGTTCGCAGGGCTAGGAGCCCTTTTGTCCCTCGTAATGCCCGGCCTGGCCCTGGCAGAGGAGGCAGCCCCCGTGCTCAACTCCGGCGACACCGCCTGGATGTTGACCGCCACAGCCCTGGTGCTGTTCATGACCATCCCCGGCCTGGCCCTGTTCTACGGCGGCATGGTGCGGTCCAAAAACGTGCTTTCGGTGATGATGCAGTGCTTCGCCATCACCGGCCTGATCAGTGTGCTCTGGGTTATCTACGGCTACAGCATGGCGTTCGATACCACCGGTATGGAACAGGGTGTAGTCAACTTCAATTCCTTCGTGGGCGGCTTGTCCAAGGCCTTCCTTGCCGGTGTCACCCCGGCCAGCCTGACCTCGCCGACGGCGCTGTTCCCGGAAGCGGTGTTCATCACCTTCCAGATGACCTTCGCCATCATCACCCCTGCGCTGATCGTCGGTGCCTTCGCCGAGCGGATGAAGTTCTCCGCCATGCTGATCTTCATGGGCGTGTGGTTCACCCTGGTCTACGCACCGATTGCGCACATGGTCTGGAGCGGTAACGGCGGCCTGATGTGGGACTGGGGCGTACTCGACTTCGCCGGCGGCACCGTGGTGCACATCAACGCCGGTATCGCCGGCCTGGTGGCGTGCCTGGTACTGGGCAAGCGCAAAGGCTTCCCGACCACGCCAATGGCCCCGCACAACCTCGGTTACACCCTGATGGGCGCGGCCATGCTGTGGATCGGCTGGTTCGGCTTCAACGCCGGCTCCGCTGCGGCGGCCAATGGCACTGCCGGCATGGCCATGCTGGTGACCCAGATCGCTACCGCTGCGGCGGCCCTGGGCTGGATGTTCGCCGAATGGCTGACCCACGGTAAGCCAAGTGCCTTGGGCATCGCCTCGGGTGTGGTGGCCGGCCTGGTTGCGGTGACCCCGGCGGCTGGCACTGTTGGCCCGATGGGGGCGCTGGTGATTGGCCTGGTGGCCGGTGTGGTTTGCTACTTCTGCGCCACCAGCCTGAAACGCAAGCTGGGCTACGACGACTCGCTGGACGCCTTCGGTGTACACGGTATCGGCGGTATCGTCGGGGCAATCCTCACCGGCGTGTTCGCCGCCCCGGCCCTGGGCGGCTTCGGCACCGTCACCGACATCGGTGCGCAGGTCTGGATTCAGGCCAAAGGTGTCGGCTTTACCGTGATCTACACTGCAATCGTCACTTACCTGATCCTCAAGGTACTGGATCTGGTGATGGGCCTGCGGGTAAACGAAGAAGAAGAAGCGGTCGGTCTGGACCTTGCTCAGCACAACGAGCGTGGCTACAACCTGTAACGACCTCGAAAAAAACGTGCCCGGTTCGCCGGGCATTTTTTTGCCCGAATTTTGAACGTTGAGCGCTGCGCAAACGGTTTACTGGCGCAGTTTTTCCGTCAGGTGCGAAGGGGCTGAGATGTAGGTTTAAAACTTACAGGCATCAAGGATATTTAGGCACTTTGCTTTTTCCCAGAGCACGCTAGAATGCGCGCCGTGGGGTGCAGACACAGTGTCCGCAGACTTCACCGCCCTTTGCTAGGCTTGTCCAAGAACAAGCCGCCGATGCAGCGTGAGCCGATGCTCCCCGGGCCCGAACTTTTCTCTGGCAGCTTTCGACATCCGGTGCTGCTGGTCTATAACTAACCTGCTTTTCGCAAGTCATGAGGTAGAAACATGAGCGACGACGATCTGGAAACCGACGACCTCGAAGTGGGCGACGACGAAGGCGATGAAGGCCTTGACGCGGCTGCTGACGACGTAGCCGATGACAGCGGTGACGACAGTCCGGCCCCGGTGGCCAAGGGCAAGTCCAAGGCGGCTGTTTCGGTAGATGAAATGCCGAGCATGGAAGCCAAGCAAAAGGAGCGTGATGCCCTGGCCAAGGCGATGGAAGAGTTTCTCTCCCGTGGCGGCAAGGTGCAGGAAGTCGAGGCCAATGTGGTCGCCGACCCGCCCAAGAAGCCGGACAACAAGTACGGTAGCCGCCCTATCTAAGGGTTACCGTCAGCAAAGAAGCCCGCCGTCGCTGCGGGCTTTTTTGTGGGCGTGTGGTGCTCGGCGCTGTACCTGTAGGCGTCAAGGCCGATCTTTCAGCGCCAGCGTGCCAGCACCTCGGGCAGTTGCGACAGGCGCTGGATCTCCGCGTCCGGGCGTTGTGTGGATGCCCAGGCCTTGCCCTGCGGGTTGAACCATACCGCGCGCAAGCCGGCCTGCTGGGCGCCGGCAATGTCGTCGCCGGGGTGGTCGCCGACATGCACCGCCGCGCCGGCCTCTACCTGGCCCTGGCGCAACGCCTCGAGAAACGGTGCCGGGTCCGGCTTGCCGATGCCCAGATCCTCGGCACACAGCGCAAACTTGAAGTAATCCGCCAGCCCGATGCGGCGCACATCGGCATTGCCATTGGTTACCACGCCCAGGGTATAGCTGTGCCGCAGGATCTCCAGCACCGGCTGCACCTCGGGGAAAATATCGACCTGCTGCCGCGCATGCAGGAACACCTCGAAACCCTCGTTGGCCAGTTCCTTGGCGTGAGCGGCGCTGTAGCCGACGTCCTCCAAGGCATGGAACAGCACCCGTCGGCGCAACGCGCTGATGCGATGCCTGAGCCCGGGTTCGGCCTGTACCAGGCGCTCGCGGATCGCGTACAGGTGCTCCACCGGCACCGCGCCGAGGCTCGGCGCATTGGCCGCCAGCCAGTCGCGCAGCACGGCTTCGGCACTGACAATCACCGGCGCGGTATCCCACAGCGTGTCGTCGAGGTCGAAGGTGATCAGCTGGATGCTCATGAGTCGTCGCCTTTACTGCGTTTGGCCCGAGGGTGGGCGCTGTCGTACACCGCAGCCAGATGCTGGAAGTCCAGGTGAGTGTAGATCTGCGTGGTGGCGATGTCGGCATGGCCGAGCATTTCCTGTACTGCGCGCAGGTCCTGGGACGATTCGAGCAAATGGCTGGCGAAGGAATGTCGCAACATGTGCGGGTGCAGCTTCTGCCCCAGCTCGCGTACCCCAGCGGCCTGCACGCGCAGTTGGATCGCCCGCGGGCCGAGCCGCCGACCCTGCTTGCTGATGAATACCGCGTCGTCCTGCGGGGCGCCGATGCCGCGCATTTTCAGCCACTCATCGAGGGCCTCGCGGGCCTTGCGGCCAATTGGCAACACACGGGTCTTGCTGCCCTTGCCATGCACCTGGATCAGCCCGGCCGGCAGGTCGAGCTGGCCCAGGTCGAGGCTGGTCAGCTCGGACAGGCGCAGCCCCGAGCTGTAGAACAGCTCTAGCATGGCCTGGTCGCGGCGGGCGATGAAGTCGTTGTCCACCGCGCCGTCCAGCAGTTGCAGGGCGCGATCGGTGTCGAGGGTCTTGGGCAGACGGCGCTCGCCCTTCGGCGCTGTCAGGCCGTTGGCCGGGTCGTGGCTGCACAGGCCTTCGCGGTTCAGGTAGCGGTAGAAACCGCGCACTGCCGAGAGCATCCGCGCCAGGCTGCGCGAGGACTGCCCGGCATGGTGCTGGCGGGCGACGAACTGGCGCAGTTGCTGAATGTGCAGGTCACCCCAACTGCCGATGCCGGTCTTCTCACAGAAGGCCAGGACGTTGTCGAGGTCGCGGCGGTAGGCCAGCTGGGTGTGCTCGGACACCTGGCGCTCGTTGCGCAGGTGCGCGCAAAACGCCTGCAGCTGGCGCTTCATCAGCGCACCGGGCGCAGGGTGGTAAAGCGCGGGATGACCCGGCCCAGCACTTCGGCAATGTAACCGAGGAACAGCGTCCCGACCGTGCTCTTGTAGTGCTGCGGGTCGCGGCTGCCGATGGCCAGCACACCGTGCAGGCCCTGGTAGTCGAGCGGGGCGACGGCGCTGGAAGCGACTTCCTTGCGCTGCTCCTCGCCAAACAGGAACGCCAGCTCATGCTCGCGCAGGTTGCCGCTGACGGTCTTGCCGCCACCGAGCAGGCCGCCGATGGTTTGTTGGGCCTCGGCCGTGTTGACCCAACGGCCGATCGGCGTGGCGTTCTCGCTGAACAGGATAAGGCTGACGAAGGGCACCTGGAATTCCTGGCGTAGGCTGTCTTCCACGGCCATGACCACCGCTTCGAGGCTGTCGGCGTCGAGCAGGTCGAGGATCAGGCGGCGGGTTTTTTCGAACAGGCGGTCGTTGTCGCGGGCAACGTCCATCAGGTGCGAGAGGCGGTGGCGCATCTCGATGTTGCGCTCGCGCAGCAGCGTGAGCTGGCGCTCCACCAGCGACACACTGTCGCCGCGCTGGTGGGGGATGTGCAGTTCGGCGAGCAGCTCGTCGCGCGCGCTGAAGAAGGTCGGGTGGTCGCGTAGGTAGGCAGCCACGGCTTCAGCCCCGAGGGTGGGCGTCGAGCCCTCCACATTGCTGTCGCTGGGCTGTTCGGCTGGCGCCTGGGGCTGATCGTTCATGGCTGGTACTTCCTCATAGACGAACCTGTCCTTCATACACGCGCACGGCGGGGCCGGTCATCAATACCGACGTGCCGGGACCGCCCCACTCGATGGACAGGCGTCCACCCGGCAGGTCGATCAGCAGCGGCGAATCCATCCAGCCCTGGCTGATGGCCGCCACGGCAGCTGCACAGGCGCCGGTACCGCAGGCCTGGGTTTCCCCGGCACCGCGTTCCCACACGCGCAACTGCGCGCGGTGGCGGTCGATCACTTGCAGGAAGCCGACATTCACCCGTTGCGGGAAGCGCGGATGGTGTTCGATCTGCGGACCGAGTTCGTGTACCGGGGCGCTGTTGATGTCATCGACGCGCAGCACCGCATGCGGGTTGCCCATCGACACCGCGGCCAGTTCCACCGTGCGCCCGGCCACTTCCAGCGGGTAGCTTGCGGCCTGGGCCGGTGCCTGGAACGGGATCTCTGCCGGAACCAGCCGTGGCGGGCCCATGTCGACGCAGATCTGCCCGTCGTTGCGCACGTCGAGTTCGATGATGCCGCCACGGGTTTCGACGCGGATGCGTTTCTTCGCGGTCAGGCGTTTATCCAGCACGAAGCGCGCAAAGCAGCGCGCACCGTTACCGCACTGCTCAACTTCGGAGCCGTCGGCGTTGAAGATCCGGTAGCGGAAATCCACTTCCGGGTTGCTCGGTGCCTCGACGATCAGCAACTGGTCGAAACCAACGCCGGTGTGCCGGTCACCCCATTGCTTGGCGTGCTTGGGCAGGATGTGCGCGTGCTGGCTGACCAGGTCGAGGACCATGAAGTCATTGCCCAACCCATGCATTTTGGTAAAACGCAGCAGCATGGGGTCACTCCGGCAGCAGGCTTTCGCCGGCAAACAGCTCGGCCACGGTTTCGCGGCGACGCACTTCGAATGCCTGGTCGCCATCTACCAGCACCTCGGCGCAACGGCCGCGGGTGTTGTAGTTGGAGCTCATGACGAAGCCATAGGCACCGGCCGAATGCACGGCCAGCAGGTCGCCTTCGGCCAGGTTCAGGGTGCGTTCCTTGGCCAGGAAGTCGCCGGTTTCACAGATCGGCCCGACCACGTCGTAGGTGCGGCCTTCGCCTTCGCGCGGCTGCACGGCGCTGACGTCCATCCAGGCCTGGTACAGCGCCGGGCGGATCAGGTCGTTCATCGCCGCGTCGACGATGGCGAAGTCTTTGTGTCCGGTGTGCTTGAGGTACTCGACGCGGGTCAGCAGCACGCCGGCGTTGGCCACGATGTAGCGGCCCGGTTCGAACACCAGCGCCAGATCGCGATCGCCGACGCGCGCGCGGATCGCCTTGATGTAGTCGCCGGCCAGCGGTGGCTCTTCGTCGCGATAGCGCACGCCAACGCCGCCACCCAGGTCGAGGTGACGCAGCAGGATGCCACAATCGCCCAGGCGGTCGATCAGGTCCAGCAGGCGGTCGAGGGCATCGAGGAACGGCTCGAGGGTGGTCAGTTGTGAACCGATATGGCAGTCGACGCCGACCACTTCCAGGTTCGGCAGCTGCGCGGCGCGGATGTAGACCTCCTCGGCGTCGGCAATGGCGATGCCGAACTTGTTCTCTTTGAGACCGGTGGAGATATACGGGTGGGTGCCGGCATCGACGTCCGGGTTGACCCGCAGCGAAACCGGCGCGCGGACGCCCATCTCGGCGGCAACCACTTGCAGGCGTTCGAGCTCGTCGGTGGATTCGACGTTGAAGCAGTGCACACCGACTTCGAGGGCGCGGCGCATGTCTTCACGGGTTTTGCCAACGCCGGAGAAGACCACGCGATCGGCGCGGCCGCCAGCGGCCAGCACGCGCTCCAGTTCACCGCCGGAGACGATGTCGAACCCGGCGCCGAGACGCGCCAGCAGGTTCAGCACCGCGAGGTTGGAGTTGGCTTTGACCGCGTAGCAGACCAGGTGCGAAACACCCTGCAGGGCATCGGCATAGCTGCGGTACTGGGCTTCGATGTGGGCCCGCGAGTACACGTAGGTCGGCGTACCGAACTGTTCGGCGATAGCCGACAGGGCCACGCCTTCCGCGAACAGTTGCCCGTCGCGGTAGTTGAAAGCGTCCATGGGGATCCCTTACTGGTGCTGGTGCGAGTGCGACTTCTTGCCGTCCTTGCCATCTTCAGGCAGGTACAGCGGGCCTTTCTGACCGCAGGCGGAGACAAGGCAGGCAACCGCGACGAGCGCCGCGAGGGAGGAAATCAGGCGCTTCATGGCGAAATCCTTTAATTTAAGCAGTATTGCGCCCGAGTATACCGAGCGCCCGGCGGCTTGCCTATGCGGCCGGCCAGCCGTCGGGCGGCACGGGTGGCATGGGGTGTTAATCTTTGCATTCGAGGCGCCGCGCTCGTATCTTGCCCGGCTTGCGTGTGAGCAGATATTTTCGAGGTTCTTGCAATGAGTTTGACCGAAGCGCGTTTTCACGACCTGGTCGACGCGACCCAACAGGCCCTGGAAGACCTGTTCGATGAGAGCGGGATGGACCTGGATATGGAGAACGCCGCCGGTGTTCTGACCATCACCTTCGACAACGGCAGCCAACTGATCTTCAGTCGCCAGGAGCCGCTGCGTCAGTTGTGGCTGGCCGACCGTTCCGGTGGCTTCCACTTCGACTACGACGAGCAGAGCAACAAGTGGACCTGTGAGAAAACCGAGGAACTGCTCGGTGAAATGCTCGAGCGCATCGTCTGGGCGCGGGCCGGCGAAAAGCTCGACTTCGACGAGATCTGAGATGAGCAGCGTAAGCAAACCGGCCAAGCCGCTGTACAGCAACGTCAGCCCGGCGGTGCCGTCGCCCTGCATCAGCCTGTGTCGGCTCGACGAAGCCAAGGTCTGCCTGGGCTGTTTCCGCCACGTCGAGGACATTCGTCAGTGGCGTGCGGCCGACGACCAGCAGCGCCGGCAGATCGTCGGCCAGGCCGAACAGCGCCGCGCGGCGGCCAGCGCGGGCTGATCCGCCTGCGGCGCTCGGGCGCTTGTGTATTTGCCGGGCTGTGGTAGTGTCGATCCTCATCGGCCTTGCCGAAATACCTGAAAACCCCGCCCTTGGGCGGGGTTTTGCTTTATGTCGCCTGGCGAAACTTTTTGGTTATTCCTAGCCCAGAAACAAGGAGTCTGACTGGATCATGAGCAGCAAGCCTTCCCTTATCCTCACCCGGCTGGACGTACAGCGGCTGGAGGAGATGCTCGACAACCTCGACGAGAACACGCCGGGCGTGCTGGCGTTGCAGGCCGAGCTGGACCGTGCCGAACAGGTGGTCGCGCACACCGAGGTTCCGGCGGGCGTCGTGACCATGAACTCGCGTGTGCATTGCCGCGAGGAAGCCAGTGGCAAGGATTACCACCTGACCCTGGTGTACCCGAAAGATGCCGGCGGTGACGGCAAGGTGTCGATCCTGGCGCCGATTGGCAGCGCCTTGCTGGGCTTGTCGGTGGGTGAGCAGATCGACTGGCCGGCGCCAGGCGGCAAGACCCTGAAGCTGACCTTGCTGGCGGTCGAGTACCAGCCGGAGGCGGCGGGGGATTTCGATCTCTGATTCGCTGGCCCTGTTAGGGATGGCTTTGGGGTGATTTTGTAGGAGCGGGACGCGCCCGCTCCTACAAAAGCTGAGCAGCTCTCTCACACCAGCAACAACGCCTGGTTCAGTTCCCGCTCCAGGTCCTGCTTGTAGCGCAGGTGCAGGTTGCTCGAACCCAGCCCGTCGGCGAGCAGGTCGGACAGGTCCAGGTCGGTGATGTAGCAGCGATAGCGCTGCGCCTCACGGCGCTGGCCAATGATCTCGCGGGCCACCACCGCGTACAGCTGGTCACCGTGCTCCAGCTCTGAAAACTCCTTCTGGTTGCAGTACAGCGTCACCTGCAAACCTTCGTCCGCTCCCGTCTGAATGATCGCCTGTACTTCGTAGTGCTGGGCATCGACGTTGATATCCGGCGTCTGCCGCGGCTCCACCTGGCGCGCCCGCCCCATACCCGATGGCAGCAACTGGTAGTAAAGAATGTCCAGCGACCCCTGGGCGTGCACGCTGTCCAGCGGCAGGCGCGCATCGCGGCGGAACACGATCGATTGCAGGAAGCGCTGCAACGGTAGCAGCAGGCTGCTCTCGTCGTGGTACGGCAAGCGCTGTTGCCACAGTGCGTTGAACTCATCCAGCACATACACGTCCGCCCAGCTGTCCTGCACTCGGTAGAACACCTGGATACATTGCGGCAGGGCCTGCGGTAGCACCTGCGCCAGGTCATGCTCTTCCAGCACGTTGGCGTCCAGGTGCAACGGGCTGTAGTCCAGGCGCTCCTCGCCCAGATAGGCGAGCAGGGCGTCCTGCCCGTCCAGGGTGATCAGTTGAACACTGTCGGCCAGCAACTCCAGCACGTGAGTGTGCTGTTGCACCTGAATCAGGTAGCGGTGGTTGAGGCCCTGGCGCAGCAGCGCTGCGGCCGCGGCGAAGACCTCTTCGACGCGCGCAGCGATCGCTTGCGCGCGGTTGTGGCAGAAGCAGCTCACCCGCAGTCGCGGGCGGTGTGCGCCCTTGCCGAGGTTACTCAGGTAATCGCGCACACAGCGCAGCAGCGCATGCTCGCCGTCGTAGCGATGTACCTGTACTTCGTTCCAGCTGTTGAGGGTGACCTGGTCGAGGGTCAGCACCAGGTTTTCGCGTACCCCGGCATAGCTCAGCGAGTCGGTGCGTTCGGTGGTCATCAGGATGTTCAGCTCGCGGTGATGCCGCAGCGGATCGACGCCGACGTTCACCAGCAGCAGGATCTCGTCGGCCACGCTCGGTTGCAGCAGGCGCGCCTCGCTGACGGTCGCCAGCGGTAGCGCCACACTTTGCTGCAGGCTGCCGAGCAGGTTGAACAGCTCGTACTCGCTCAGGTCGCTGTTGCCTGGGTGCAGGGCCAGCCGCGTGCTGCTGTCGATGATGCCGTTGCGGTGCGCCCAGGTCAGCAGTTCAAGCAGCTCGCGGCTGCGTTTGATCGGTGCGAAGTGCTCCCATTCCAGGGTATTCAGTGTGCCGTTGTACAAGCCCCAGTGGCTTTGCCCGGGTTCCTTGCGGTTGGGCGAATGGACCAGGGTCAGGGTGTCTTCGGCGATGTCCGGGGCAATCCCCGGGTTGATGAACTCGACCTTGCCGGCGCGCCGCTCGAACGCGGCATACAGGCGCCGGCCGAGCACATTGAGGTCGCGCTGGTCGATCCGGTTGGCGGCGTTCTGGCTGCGGGCAAACTGGCCGAGGAAGCGGTAGCTGTGGTTCAGCTCGGCCACCAGCTCGCGCCGCTCGACTTCCACCTGGCGTACCTTCCACTGGCTGCGGCTGTCGAGCAGCGCCAACTGGCGTTCGTCCCAGCCCCATTCGGCGGTCAGCCGTTCGAGCAACGTCCGCTGCCAGCCACCGTTGCGCTGACGGGCCAGGCTGCTGAGCTTCTTGTTTACTTTCAGGTACAGGCTGCGCCGCACCAGCTCCAGGCGCTGCTGCTCGCCACGCTTGCGCAGGTACTGCTCGATTCGCCGGTACACCATCATGTACGGGTCCAGCTCATCGAGGTCGAGCCGGTTGGCGAACACCGCTTGCTTGAACTGCAGGCTCAGGCACTGCACCTGCGGGTGCTCGCTGGCATAGGCTTCAGTCAGCAGCAACTTGAGCACCGACTTGTACGGCGACTCGATGCCCTTGAACAGTTGCCAGAGCCCGGCGCCGACGAACTCGCCGGGCGGAATCTGCGACAGGTTGCCCAGGTCGAGCACGTCTTCGGCGCGGATGAAGCGCTTGGACAGCAGGGTCTGGGTATAGCGCGCGTAGCTGCCTTCCTCATAGACCGGCACCAGCCACCACAGCGGCGTGCGCCCAGCCAGCCAGATCGCGGTGCGGTAGAACTCGTCCAGCAGCAGGTAATGCTGGGCGGTCCCGCAGTCGTCGGAGCTCAGCGTACGGTCGCGTTCGCCGGTGACGAAACGCTGCGGCTCGATCAGAAACAGGTGTGCCTCGGCGCCCTGGGTGGCAGCCCAGCTTTCCAGCAATTGGCATTTGCGGCGCAGCTCGGCCAGCTCGTCCTCGCTCAGGTTCGGTGCATGGCAGACCCACACGTCCATGTCGCTTTGTTCGGCCTGCGCCAGGGTGCCGAGGCTGCCCATCAGGAACAGGCCGTGGATCGGCTGAACTGGGTTGCCGCGTTTGGCTTTGTAGGCAAACGAGCGGGTCAGGCGTTGGGCTTCGGCGAGGGTGTTGGGAGCTGGCTCGAAGCCGGAGACGCCGGCCGGGGTGGCGCCGGAAACATAGCCGGGGAGCAGCGGGTGATTGACGTGGAAGAACAGCGGCAGCAGGTTCAGCACCTGTTGCTGGCGGCTCGATAGCCCATCCATGGCCCGTGCCAGGCGCCCTTCGTTCAACCGCAGGAAACGTGCGCGCAGCTGGCTGAGTACCTTGCGGTCGATACCCTGGTCCAGGTCGGGGCGAATTTCGTGAGGGTGGTTCATGGCAGCGTCAACCGGCCTTGGGGGAGCAAAGGCGAGTTTAGCCGCTGCAAGGCAGAGCGATTAGCGCTATTTGATTTTTGACGTCAGATTTTTGGGCGTGGCCTGTGAGGCCCGGCCAGGCCGGGCATCGCCAGCAAGGCTGGCGCCCACAGGGGTCATCAAAGGTTCAGGCGGGCTCGCCCACTTGCAAGATGGTCAGCAGTTGCTGCGCATGCTCGGCAGCATCATGCCCGAGGCTGGTCAGGTAACCGCCATCGGGCTGGTCGGTAAGCTTTTTCTCATACAGGCGCTTCGCAGCAGCGATGACATCCTGGGTGGCCGTGTTGTGCACCTTGATGCCTTCCTGGCTGCTATCCAGGTTGAACAAGGCAAGCACTTTCAGTTCGGCAATCAGATCGGGGGTGAACGACATAGAAACTCCGACTTCCAGACAAGGAGGGCAGCACTGTCGTCAGTGCTTGGTCTTGCAGTGTAGTCAGGGAATTTCGCCTTCGCCTTATTCCTTTTCCGGGGGCAGTTCCGGCAGCGCGCGCAGGGCGGTTTCGTACCACTGGGTGTCGAAGGCGCGGTCGTCTTCGAGCATCGCGTCGATCTCATAGGCCAGCACGTGGGCCATGAGGTTGAGGATGTCGTCACGCTCGTAGCCCACCAGCGTGAGCTTGTTGAAGGTGGCCTTGGCGGCAGGCGGGTTGTCGCTTTCGATCTGGTTTTCGATCGCCTCGATCAGGGTCGACTCGGCGAATTCTTCTTCGTCGTTGTCGATTTCGTTGTGCTCGCTCATGGGCGGACTCCTCGTGATGGACGCTCAGTTTGCCATGAGCGCGCCGTCAATGCCCTGTTATCGACGCGTCGCATGGTGCTGGTCAGGCTCGATTATTGGGTCTATAACAGCCCGGCCATCCCCTCACGGCCTGGAGGCTGTCACCTATGCTCAAGCTTCACGGATTTGCAGTCAGCAACTACTACAACATGGTCAAGCTGGCGCTGCTGGAGAAGGGCCTGCCCTTCGAAGAAGTGCTGTTCTTCGGCGGTCAGAGCCCACAGGCATTGACGATCAGCCCGCGCGGCAAGGTGCCGGTGCTGGAAACCGAGCACGGCTTTCTCAGCGAAACCAGCCTGATCCTCGACTACATCGAGCAGACCCAGCCCGGCAAGGCACTGCTGCCCGAAGGCGCTTTCGCCCAGGCCAAGGTGCGTGAGCTGGCCAAGGAGATCGAGCTGTACATCGAGTTGCCGGCGCGTGCCTGCTTCCCCGAGGCGTTCTTCGGCGCCCAGGTCGACCCGGTGATCAAGGAAAAAGCCAAGGGCGAGCTGCTGGCGGGGCTGGCGACGCTCAAGCGCAACGCTACGTTCAGCCCCTATGTGACGGGCGAGCAGATGACCATCGCCGACGTGATGTTCTGTTTCACCGTCGACCTGGCCTACGCCGTGGGCAAGAAAGTCTTCAACATGGATGTGTTGGAAGATTTCCCACAGGCCAAGGCCCTGCTCGAACATTTCAAGCAGAACCCCAACGTGCAGAAGATTGCCGCCGACAAGGAGGCGCAGATGCCGGCGTTCCTCGAGATGGTGCGCAGCGGCAAGCGCTGAGTGCACCAGGCCAGGCTCGCGGCATTGCGCCGCCGAGCCTGGGGATACGGTTTAGCGGCTGGCCAGCAGCGCCTTGCCGCGGGTCACGGCCGCGCGAACCTGGGCCGGTGCGGTGCCGCCGATGTGGTTACGGGCATTCACCGAGCCTTCGAGGGTGAGCACGGCGAACACGTCCTGCTCGATCTGGTCGCTGAACTGACGCAGTTCGTCGAGGCTCATTTCCGCCAGGTCCTTGCCGGTGTCGACGCCGTACTTCACCGCGTGGCCAACGATTTCGTGGCAGTCACGGAACGGCAGGCCCCGGCGAACCAGGTAATCGGCCAGGTCGGTGGCGGTGGAGAAACCACGCAGGGCCGCTTCGCGCATGATGGCGTGACGCGGTTTGATCGCCGGGATCATGTCGGCGAACGCCCGCAGCGAGTCGCGCAAGGTATCGGCGGCATCGAACAGCGGTTCCTTGTCTTCCTGGTTGTCCTTGTTGTAGGCCAGCGGTTGGCCTTTCATCAGGGTCAGCAGGCCGGTAAGGGCGCCAAACACGCGGCCGGTCTTGCCACGCACCAGTTCCGGTACATCCGGGTTCTTCTTCTGCGGCATGATCGAGCTGCCGGTGCAGAACCGGTCAGGCAGATCGATGAACTGGAACTGGGCGCTGGTCCACAGCACCAGCTCTTCGGAGAAGCGCGACAGGTGCATCATCGCCACGCTGGCCGCGGCGCAGAACTCGATGGCGAAGTCGCGGTCGGAGACGCCGTCCAGCGAGTTGCCGGCCACGGCTTCGAAGCCCAGCAACTGGCAGGTCAGCTCGCGATCAATCGGGTAGGTAGTGCCGGCGAGGGCAGCGCTGCCCAGCGGCATGCGGTTGGCACGCTTGCGGCAGTCGACCAGGCGCTCGTAATCGCGGCTGAGCATTTCGAACCAGGCCAGCAGGTGGTGACCGAAGGTCACCGGCTGGGCGGTTTGCAGGTGGGTGAAGCCAGGCATGACGGTTTCGGCTTCACGCTCAGCCTGCTCCAGCAGGCCCTGCTGCAGGCGGGTGATTTCGGCCAGGATCAGGTCGATTTCGTCACGCAGCCACAGGCGAATGTCGGTGGCCACCTGGTCGTTACGGCTACGCCCGGTGTGCAGCTTCTTGCCGGTGATACCGATGCGGTCGGTCAGGCGCGCCTCGATGTTCATGTGCACGTCTTCGAGGTCAATGCGCCAGTCGAAGTTGCCGGCCTCGATTTCGTCCTGAATGGTCTTCAGGCCGTCGATGATGGTGTCGCGCTCGGCCTCGGTGAGGACGCCGACCTTCGCCAGCATGGTGGCGTGGGCGATCGAACCCATGATGTCGTGGCGGTACAGGCGCTGGTCGAAGTTGACGGAGGCGGTGAAGCGGGCGACGAAGGCGTCGACCGGCTCACTGAAACGGCCGCCCCAGGACTGGTTGGTCTTGTCAGTGCTCATGGATTCACTCGTTGAAGGCGTGAACGGGAAAAAGTGGCGCAGATGATAACAGGGTTGCACGCCCTGCCGGGGCTCGGCGGTCGGCACAAATGCGGGTTTATGTCGCAGCTCGGGGGCGCGACAGCAGCTCGCTGAAAGGATATTTATCGATTGAACGGCAGCGTTCCGGCAACCGTCTACAGTTGGACAGAGGATTGGCGACTTTAAGGTCGCTTCAGTGAATCTTTAGCCATCGTGCGAGTCTGAGCGTGGATCGCCGTGACGGTCGTCACCTCACCTGTCTACGCTATCCTTGTGCGAGACTCACGCAGGAATCCAGCGCAATATGAATGTCCTGATCGTTGATGACGAATCCCAAGCCCGCGAACGCCTGAGCCGACTGCTGGGCGAGCTGGAGGGCTATACAGTACTGGAGCCCAGCGCCACCAATGGCGACGAGGCACTGGCGCTGATCGACAGCCTCAGACCTGAGGTGGTCCTGCTCGACATCCGCATGCCCGGGGTCGATGGCCTGCAGGTGGCGGCGCGGTTGTGCGAGCGCGAATCGCCGCCGGCCGTACTGTTCACCACCCGCGAAGACGAATTCGATGTGCAGGCCTTCAAGGACAGCACCTTGAGCTTCGTGCTGAAGGGCACCGATGCGGCCGGCCTGCGCGACGCCCTGCGCAAGGCCGAGCGACCGAATCGCGTGCAACTGGCGGCGTTGACCCGACCGGCTGCCGAAAGCGGCAACGGTCCACGCAGCCATATCAGCGCGCGCACCCGCAAGGGCATCGAACTGATCCCGCTCGACCAGGTGATCTACTTCATTGCCGACCACAAGTACGTGACCTTGCGCCATGAAGGCGGCGAAGTGTTGCTGGACGAGCCGCTCAAGGCCCTGGAAGACGAGTTCGGCGAGCGTTTCGTGCGCATCCACCGCAACGCGCTGGTGGCCCGCGAGCGTATCGAACGCTTGCAGCGCACCCCGCTGGGGCACTTTCAGCTCTACCTCAAGGGCCTCAACGGCGATGCCCTGATCGTCAGCCGGCGCCATGTGGCCGGCGTGCGCAAGATGATGCAGCAACTTTGAACGGTGCCGGGTCGAGCAGCGACCCGCGCTGATGACATAGATCTGCAAGCGCGCGCGGATGTGCTGTTATCATCCGTGGCATTTACCTTGTACGGATCGATCCATGTCCACTCGTGAAATCCGCATTGCCACGCGCAAAAGTGCCCTTGCCCTGTGGCAGGCCGAATACGTCAAAGCCCGCCTGGAACAGGCCCATCCCGGCTTGCTGGTGACCCTGGTGCCGATGGTCAGCCGGGGCGACAAGCTGCTCGACTCGCCGCTGTCGAAAATCGGTGGCAAGGGCCTGTTCGTCAAGGAGCTGGAAACCGCCCTGCTCGAGAACCAGGCCGATATCGCCGTGCACTCGATGAAAGATGTGCCGATGGATTTCCCCGAGGGGCTGGGCCTGTTCTGCATCTGCGAGCGTGAAGACCCGCGCGACGCCTTTGTTTCCAACACCTTCAAGAGCCTCGACGCGCTGCCGGCGGGAAGCATCGTCGGCACCTCCAGCCTGCGCCGTCAGGCACAGCTGCTGGCGCGGCGGCCGGACCTGGAAATCCGCTTCCTGCGCGGTAACGTCAACACCCGCCTGGCCAAGCTCGATGCCGGCGAGTACGACGCGATCATCCTGGCCGCCGCCGGGCTGATCCGCCTGGGCTTCGATGCGCGGATCACCTCCAGCATCAGCGTCGACGACAGCCTGCCGGCCGGTGGTCAGGGCGCGGTCGGCATCGAATGCCGCAGTGCCGATAGCGAGATCCATGCCTTGCTGGCGCCGCTGCACCACGCCGATACCGCCGACCGGGTCACGGCCGAGCGGGCGCTGAACAAACACCTCAATGGCGGCTGCCAGGTGCCGATTGCCTGCTACGCGGTGCTCGAAGGCGAGCACCTGTGGCTGCGCGGCCTGGTCGGCGAGCCGAGCGGCGGCAAACTGCTCAGCGCCCAGGCCCGCGCCTTGCGCAAGGATGCCGAAGCGCTGGGCGTGCAGGTCGCCGAAGATCTGCTCGCACAAGGCGCCGAAGCGATCCTCAAGGCGGTCTATGGCGAGGCCGGTCACCCGTGAGCGGCTGGCGCCTGCTGCTGACCCGGCCGGCTGAGGAGTGTGCGGCGCTGGCCGCTACCCTTGCCGCCGCCGGCGAGTTCGGCAGCAGCCTGCCGTTGCTGGATATCGAAGCACTGCCGCCGACCGCCGAACAACAGCGTATCGCTCGCGAGCTGAACCGTTATTGTGCCGTGATCGTGGTCAGCAAGCCGGCGGCCCGTCTGGGCCTGGCCTTGCTGGCGCAACACGGCCCGGCCACGTTGACGCCGGCCTGGTTCACCGTCGGCGCTGCCTCGGCCACGGTACTTGCGGCCGAGGGCCTGACGGTGCAGTTCCCCGAACGTGGCGACGACAGCGAAGCCCTGCTGCAACTGCCGTCGTTGCGTGCGGCGCTGGCCGGGCCTACACCCCGAGTGCTGATCATGCGTGGCGAAGACGGCCGCGAGCTGCTCGCCGAGCAGTTGACGGCGTTGGGTGCGCATGTCGATTATCTGCCGCTGTACCGCCGTCGGCTGCCGGACTACCCGCCGGCCACGCTGCTGCGGCGCATCGAAGCGGAACGCTTGAACGGCCTGGTGGTCAGCAGTGGGCAGGGATTCGAACACCTGCGTCAGCTGGCCGGCGATGCCTGGCCGCGCCTGGCGCAGTGGCCATTGTTCGTACCGAGCCCGCGTGTTGCCGAACTGGCCCGAGCCGCCGGTGCACAACGGGTGGTGGATTGCCGCGGTGCCAGTGCCGCGGCTTTGCTGGCGGCCTTGCAGGAAACCCCTGCAGCCGCCCTCTAAGGCGCTAAGCTGATTGGCGACGTGCCTCAATGCAAAGGATGGATACGTGAGCGAAACTGCCTTGCCCAACGATGATCTGCAGTCGACGCCCGAGGCGCCTGCGCAACTCCCCGTGGCCCCCAAGCGTGCCGGCAATGGCCTGGCCGTGGTTGCCCTGCTGCTCGGTGCAGCGGGCGTCGCCGTTGGCGGCTGGGGTGTCTGGCAGGTCCGCCAGTTGCAGAGCGTGCACCTGACGCAGAACGACCAGTTGCAGGAACTGCGGATCGAAACCCAGGCCCTGCAACAGCGCGAACAGAAATTGTCCAGCCAGCTCGCCGGGATGCCGCCGGCGACCGAGCTGGAAGACCGCCGGCGCCTGGTGGCGCAACTGCAGGGCGATCAGCAGCGCCTGAGCCAGCGCCTGGAAACCGTGCTCGGTGCCAGCCGCAAGGACTGGCGCCTGGCCGAGGCTGAACACTTGCTGCGCCTGGCCAGCCTGCGCCTGTCGGCCTTGCAGGACATCGCCAGCGCTCGCGCGCTGGTCGAAGGTGCCGACCAGATCCTGCGCGAGCAGAGCGACCCAGCCTCGTTCGCTGCTCGTGAGCAGCTGGCGCGCAGCCTGGCGGCGCTGAACAGTGTCGAGCAACCGGACCGCACCGGGCTGTTCCTGCAACTGGCTGCATTGCGTGAGCAGGTGGTGCAGTTGAGTGCGTTGGCACCGGCATTCGACAACGACGGCAAGCCACTCTTCGGCATGACCGCCGATGGCGATGGGCCGAGCCGCTGGTCGCAGTGGTGGGAGCAGATCTCGCGCTACTTCCGCATCGACTTCAATGCCGACAAGAACGTCAAGCCGCTGCTTGCCGGGCAGGCCCTGAACCAGGTGCGCCTGGCCCTGAGCCTGACCCTGGAACAGGCACAATGGGCGGCGCTGAACGGCGAGCCCAAGGTCTACACCCAGGCGTTGGATGAAGCGCGCAGCGTGCTGTTGGCCAACTTCAACCGCGACAACGAACAGAGCAAGCGGATGCTGGCCCAGCTCGATGCGCTGGCCAAGGAAACCGTCAGCGTCGTCACCCCCGACCTGGATGCCAGCCTGAGCGCCGTGCAAGCGTACCTGGAACGCCGGCACCTGCCGGCCGAGGAAGCGAACCTGCGCCAGGAGCCGCGCCCATGAAACGTGCCTACCTGTGGGCGGTGCTGGCGATTGTCGCCGCCACCTTGCTGGGTATCGCCGTGGCCCGCCACAGCGGTTACGTGCTGATCGCCTATGACACCTTCCGCTACGAGTCGAGCCTGTGGGCCACCCTTGGCCTGCTGGTGGCCATCGTGCTGGTGCTATGGCTGCTCCGCGTGCTGGTTGGCATCGTCCTGACCTCCAGCGGGGTGGTCAACCCGTGGTCGCGGCGCAACCGCAGCAAGCGCACGCGCCTGGCCATCGAACAGGGTCAGCTGGACCTCGCCGAAGGCCGCTGGGCCAGCGCCCAACGGCACCTGCAGCGTGCCGCCGAAGCTGAACGCCAACCCCTGCTGTACTACCTCGGTGCGGCCCGTGCGGCCAACGAGCTGGGCCGCCGCGAAGACAGCGACAGCCTGCTTGAGCGAGCGCTTGAGCGCCAGCCGCAAGCCGAACTGGCGATTGCCCTGACCCACGCGCAATTGCAGATGGAACGTGGCGAAACCGACGGCGCGCTGGAAACCCTGCAAGCGATGCACGAGCGTCATCCGCACAACGCGCAGGTGCTGCGCCAGTTGCAGCGGCTGTATCAGCAGCGTGGCGATTGGTCGTCGCTGATCCGGCTGATGCCCGAGCTGCGCAAGGGCAAGGTGCTGCCGGCCGCTGAACTGGCCGAGCTGGAGAAGCGCGCCTGGGGTGCCAACCTGGGCCTGGCGGTACAACGCGAAGGCGAGGGCGAGAGCGCCCGGCAAGCGCTGGAGCGGGCCTGGCAGCAACTGACCAACGCGCAGCGTCAGGAACCGCAATTGGTGCTGGCGTATGCCGAGCAACTGCGTCAGCTGGGGGCCGAGGGCGAGGCCGAGGCGGCCCTGCGCACGGCGCTCAAGCGCGATTATGAAAGCCACCTGGCACGGCTCTACGGGCTGGTCCGTGGCAGCGACCCGGCGCGCCAACTGCAAACCGCCGAAGCCTGGCTCAAAGGGCACCCGGACGACCCGAGCCTGCTGCTCACCCTGGGCCGGTTGTGCCTGCAGAATCGTCTGTGGGGTAAAGCCCGCGACTACTTTGAAAGCAGCTTGCGCTTGCAGCGTAACCCGGAAGCTTGTGCCGAACTGGCACGGTTGCTGGCTAGCCTCGGCGACACCGAGCGAAGCAATCAATTGTTTCAAGAAGGGCTGGGGCTGCTGGATGAACGTCTGCTGGCGTCGCCCTTGCCGGACGCGGTTCGCGCCTGAAAAAGCACGGGTTTTGCCAGCGGCAAACCCGTGTGTTTATTCAAAATGTAACGGCGCCGATTTTTCTCTATAGGGCAGGGGAAAGGTCTTATCTTCCATCTGGAAGCGTCACCAGTGAATCGAGGATATCTCCGCCATGGGATTCCTTGAAACGTGGCGTGGCTTTCCCTACCGTTGTTACACCTCTTCCCGCCCTGGACCTGCCATGCCGTCGGCCTGTTTGCGCTCACTGTTTTTCCTGGCCTTGCTGGTGGCCTTGCTGGTGCTGGGTGCGGCGTTCTACCTGGAGTTCGCGGTTGGCCTCAGGCCCTGCCCGCTGTGCCAGAGCCAGCGCTTTTTCCTGGGTGCCTTTGCAATCGTTTGCCTGTGCGCGTTGCTGCATCATCGTGGCCGTCTGCTGGCCAGGCTCTACGCCGGTCTGGCCTTGGGCCTGGCTGGCTGCGGTGCGTTGCTGGCCTGGCGGCAGATCTGGCTGCAGAGCCATACGGAAGCGGCGCAGGGCGGCTGCCAGCACCCGCTGACCTACCTGATCGAGCATTCCACCCTGCAGGAGTTGGTCACCGCATTGCTGCTGGGCAGCCGTGAGTGTGTGGCGATGACCTGGAGCTTTCTCGACCTCAGCGTCCCGGAGTGGAGCCTGCTGGCCTTCCTGCTGCTGGCGGCGCTGGCGCTGGCCGACCTGCTAAGCCGGTTGCGTGATGTCAGCGGCTGAACGCATGCCGCGCCGCCGCTGGCGCGACCGATGGCCACATTGCCTGGCATTAAACACTTGTATGAACATTGTCGCCTGCGTACCTTGAAGACAAGGGCGCTCGGGAATAATCTCCCCTGCACGCATACCGAAAATACAGCTGCTCGATGTCGTCTGCCGGTTTCACCCTTGGTGCCGCACGATCACGCGCCGGGAGGCAGAGGCATTACCCAGAAGGGATGACATTGCCATGCTAGATAGTTGTCAGAATGCTCAGGAACGCTGGGGTGGAGTTCATCAGCTGATTGACCGCTGGCTAAAAGAGCGCGAAGAGCTGGTCCAGGGTTTTCGCAGCTTGCGCGATGCCAAGCCGGCGTTTGCCGAAAAGGACAAGAGCCGCGACTTCTGTGCGGTCCTGGTGGACTATGTCTCCGCCTGGCACTTCGAGGTCATCGAGCAGTTGGTCAGCGAGGCCAAGGCCTTCGAAGACACCCGCAGCCTGGAACTGGCCCAGCGGATCAGCCCGCGGATCGACGACATCACGCAGATTGCCCTGGCGTTCAATGACCACTGCGACAAGGGCAACTGTAACGACCCCGAGCGTTTTGCCAAGAAGCTCACCGAGCTCGGCAGCCTGTTGCACGAACGCTTCGAACTGGAAGACTGCCTGATCGAAGTGCTGCACAACTCGCACAAGGAAGAAGGCCTGGTCGAGGCCTGATTCAGTCTCTGCCGTTGCCGACGCTCAGTCGGCAACTCCGAGCAGTTCTATCTCGAAGGTCAGCGGTGTGTAGGGGGCGATGACATCGCCGGCGCCATCTGCACCGTAGGCCTGTGCCGAGGGGATCACCAGGCGCCATTTGGAGCCGCTGGCCATCTGCGGCAAGGCGCTCTGCCAGCCTTCGATCACGCTGTCCAGGTTGAACCACTGGGCCTGCTGGTTCTGATCGAAAACACTGCCATCCGGCAGCTTTCCTACATAGCGTACCTGCACCTTGCCGCCTGGTTTTGGCTTGGCGCCCGTGCCTGCCGCCAGCTCGGTCATCAGCACGCCATCGGCCAGTTCGCGAACCCCGGCGCGGGCGCGCTCGGTGGCCAGGAAACGCTTCTCGGCGGTGAGCGCCTGTTCGCTTTGCGACTGCGCTGCGGCCGCATTGGCCTGGGCGTCGTGCTGGCTGAGAATCGCCTCTCTACGTGCCTTGCTCAAGGCCAGCGGCTTGTTCTGATAGGCCTGTTGCAGGCCCTCCAGCAGCGCTTGCAGTTGCAGGTCCGGAACCTCTTCGCGCAGGCGTTCGCCAAGACTGGCGCCAAGGCTGTAGGCAAGGTCGTGGGGGCTGGCCGGGGCCTCGCCTTCGGCGGCGAAAGCCGGGTTGAGCAGGCATAAAAAAGCGATCAATAGAGTGCGCGACACAGGCTCGCTCCTGTCACAGAGGAAGAGTTCACAGGGGCGCAAGTATGCCAGTGTCGGGCGGAACTTCCGGCAAATATCAGCAGGCGATTTTCCAGCAACTACACTTGCTCGCAGCTGCAGCGATTACAAACTTGCCCAGGCATGCAACGCGGCGCGTTCATTACTGTCAACATGCCCTAGCGGCGGTAGCAGCACAGGTCTAGTATGAGCCGCAATTTCGTCAGCCAGGAGGTAAGCCATGTCGGCCACTAAGAAGCCAGTAAGTACGCCGTTGCACCTGCTCCAGACTCTCTCGGGTAGTTTGCTCGAACACTTGGAAAATGCCTGCTCGCAAGCGCTGGCTGATGCTGAAAAACTGTTGGCCAAGTTGGAAAAACAGCGTGGCAAGGCCCAGGAGAAACTGCACAAGTCGCGCTTGAAACTGCAAGACGCTGCGGCGGCTGGCAAAGCCAAGGCACAAGGCAAGGCGAAGAGCGCAGTGGGCGAACTTGAAGCGTTGCTCGACTCGCTGAAAGAACGCCAGACGCAAACCCGGAACTACATTGTGCAACTCAAGCGCGACGCGCAAGAGAGCCTGAAACTTGCTCAGGGTGTTGGCAAGGTCAAGGAAGCGGCGGCCAAGGCACTGACCGCGCGTGCGGCAAAACCGGCAGTTGCTGCCGCCAAACCTGTATCAAAAGCGGCGGCCAAGCCGGCTGCGAAAGCCGCTGCCAAGCCTGTCGCTGCCAAAGCGCCGGCCAGGTCGGCCGCTGCCAAGCCGGCGGCTAAACCTGCTGCCAAGCCCGCCGCCAAACCGGTAGCCGCGAAACCGGCCGCCAAGCCCGCGGCGAAAGCACCGGCCAAACCCGCCGCTGCTAAACCCGCCGCCGCGAAACCGGCGGCTAAACCTGCTGTGGCGAAACCCGCCGCCAAACCCGCCGCCGCAAAACCTGCGGCCAAGCCTGCAGCGAAAGCAGTTGCCAAGCCGGCCGCCAAACCTGTGGTGAAAGCCCCCGTGAAACCGGCGGCCAAGCCTGCTACGCCGGCGCCAACCGCGTCAGCAGCCAGCGCCGCGCCTACCAGTGGCCCGGTCGCAACGCCATCCGCTCAGTCGCCGTCGGCCGCTTCCTGAGTCGACTTCACTGCGGCGCGCAGCACGTGCAGCGCGTCGTGGTGCAGGCGAGCGCTGGTCGGCGTCAGTGCCTCCAGCCAGTCCTGCGTCTCCCCTGAGGGGCTGGCTGGCCAGCCCGCACAGGCCTGCTGCAAACGTTCCAGCAGTTGCCGTTCGGCATTCATTTCCAGGCTCTTGACCTGTTCGCGCAAGGCGGCCAGCGCTTCGTCGTGCTGGGCGCTCGCACGCCATTGCCGGCGCAGGCTGCGCAGCGGCTGCACGACATCGCGCTGCCAGGGCCCGGCCAGGCGCCTGAGCTGTTCGACCCGGGGGTCTTGCACGGGTATGTGCCGGCTGTCCAGCCAGGCTGCGCAAAGCAACAGGCAGACATCCGCGCCCTGCGTCTGCAGGTTCAGGCAGGCTGCCTCGACGCCGGGGCGGGCGTAGAGGGCGATGGCGAAATTCCACAGGTCGGTGTGCATGGTCCCACTCGCGCCAGTTGCCGGCGAAGCTGGTAGACTCCGCGGCCATTATGATCAGACTTTCGAACCTCACTTTACAGCGTGGTCCCCAGCGCCTGCTAGAAGGCGCCGAGTTGACCTTGCACGCCGGCCACAAGGCCGGCCTGATCGGTGCCAACGGCGCCGGCAAATCCAGCCTTTTCGCGCTCTTGCGTGGCGAGCTTAGCCCGGACGCGGGCGAATGCCAGCTGCCCGGCGACTGGCGCATCGCGCACATGCGCCAGGAAGTCGATACCCTCGACCGCCTGGCCGTGGACTATGTGCTCGACGGCGACGTGCTGCTGCGCAAGGTGCAGCGCGAGCTGGCCGTGGCCGAAACCGCGCAGGACGGCACGGCGGTGGCGCGCCTGCATATCGAGCTCGACAGCGCCGACGGTTATACCGCCGACGCCCGTGCGCGCAAGCTGCTGGCGGGTCTGGGCTTCAGCAACGAGCAGATGGACCGCCGTGTCGGCGACTTCTCCGGGGGCTGGCGGATGCGCCTGAACCTGGCGCAGGCGCTGATGTGCCCGTCCGACCTGCTGCTGCTCGACGAGCCTACCAACCACCTCGACCTCGACGCGATCCTCTGGCTCGAAGACTGGCTCAAGAGCTACCCGGGCACGCTGTTGCTGATCTCGCACGACCGTGACTTCCTCGATGCGGTGGTCGACCATGTCGCCCACGTCGAGCAGTGCAAGCTGACCCTCTACCGCGGGGGCTACAGTGCCTTCGAGCGGGCCCGTGCCGAGCGCCTGGCGCAGCAGCAACAGGCCTACGAGAAGCAGCAGGCGCAGCGTGCGCACATGGAAAAGTACATCGCCCGGTTCAAGGCCCAGGCCACCAAGGCCCGTCAGGCGCAGAGCCGGATCAAGGCCCTGGAACGCATGGAGGAGCTGTCGGCGGCGCACGTCGATTCACCGTTCGACTTCGTCTTCCGCGAGTCGGAGAAAATCTCCAGCCCGCTGCTCGATCTGTCCGACGCGCGCCTGGGCTATGGCGACAAGAGCATCCTCGAGAAGGTCAAGCTGCAGCTCACGCCGGGTGCGCGTATTGGCCTGCTCGGGCCGAACGGTGCCGGCAAGTCGACCCTGATCAAGAACCTTGCCGGCGAGCTGCAACCGCTGGCCGGGCGCCTGGTGCGCGGCGAGAACCTGGTAGTCGGCTATTTCGCCCAGCACCAGCTCGACTCGCTCGACAGCAAGGCCAGCCCGTTGCTGCACCTGCAGCGCCTGGCGCCGACCGAGCGCGAACAGACCCTGCGCGACTTCCTCGGTGGTTTCGACTTCCGCGGCGCGCGGATCGACGAGCCGGTGCTGAACTTCTCCGGTGGCGAGAAGGCCCGTCTGGCCCTGGCGCTGATCGCCTGGGAGCGGCCGAACCTGTTGCTGCTCGACGAACCGACCAACCACCTCGACCTGGAAATGCGCCTGGCGCTGACCATGGCCTTGCAGGAGTTCAGCGGCGCGGTGCTGGTGGTTTCCCACGACCGGCACCTGCTCAAGAGCACCACCGACGACTTCCTGCTGGTCGCCGACGGCAAGGTCGAGACCTTCGATGGCGACCTCGACGACTACAGCCGCTGGCTGGTCGAGTACCGTCAGCGCAACGCGCCAGTCAGCAACACCCCGGTCAATCCGGACAAGACCGACAAGAAGGCCCAGCGTCAGGCCGCCGCGGCCCTGCGCCAGCAGTTGGCGCCGCACAAGCGCGAAGCCGACAAGCTGGAAGCCGAGCTGGGCAAGCTGCACGAACAGCTCGCCATGATCGAGACCAGCCTTGGCGACAGTGCGTTGTACGACGCCGGGCGCAAGGACGAATTGCGCGACCTGCTGGCCCTTCAGGCCCAGCTCAAGTCGCGTGAGGCCGAGGTCGAGGAAGCCTGGATGGTGGCCCTGGAAACGCTTGAAACGATGCAGGCGGAGCTGGAGGCATTGTCTTGATGGACGCGCTGGAGCTGAGCCTGCCGGTCGAGTGGATTGGCCCGTTCTGGATGGGTCTGCAGATCCTGTTGATCCTGGTCGCGGCCTTTGTGCTGCAACGGCTGGTGTCGCGTTGCCTGATCCGCCTGAGCCAGCGCTACCCGCTGCCACCTGAGCTGATGGTGCCGCTACGCGGCGCCTTGCGCTGGCTGATCATGGGCAGCGCGCTGATCTTCGTGCTGGAGCGCCTGGGCGTTTCCGCGACGGTGTTGTGGACGGCGTTGTCGGGCTTCGTTGCGGTGGCGGCGGTGGCCTTCTTCGCGATGTGGAGCGTGCTGTCCAATCTGCTTTGCGCGGTGCTGATCTTCACGGTCGGGCCGTTTCGCATCGGCGATGTCGTCGAACTGGTGGAAACCCTCGACAAGCCAGGGGTAAAGGGCCGGGTGACGGCGATCAACCTGCTGTTCACCACCCTGGTGGAAATGCCCGAGGCGGGCGGGGCGCTGGTGCAGGTGCCGAACAGCCAGTTCTTCCAGAAGTGCGTGCGCCGCTGGCGCGGTAGCGATGCGCTGCCGCTGGTAGGCGAGGACAAGGCCGCTCGTGGCAATTGATCGGCCGCGGAAGAAAATTGTAGTGATTTTTCCGGCGACGGATTAGCGTTGGGCTTCATCTACAACGTTTGCGCCGAGGTGTGCGATGTCACTGGAAACGTGGTTGGCCTTCTTTGCCGCCTGTTGGGTTATCAGCCTTTCTCCCGGGGCCGGGGCGATTGCCTCGATGTCCTGCGGCCTGCAGTATGGGTTCTGGCGCGGTTACTGGAACGCCCTGGGCCTGCAACTGGGGCTGGTGATGCAGATCGCGATCATTGCCGCCGGGGTGGGCGCGGTGCTGGCGGCGTCGGCGACGGCGTTCCAGGTGATCAAGTGGTTCGGCGTGGCGTACCTGATCTACCTCGCGGTCAAACAATGGCGCGCGTTGCCGGCGGACATGGCCGACGAATCGGCGGTGCGGCCGATCGGCAAGCCGCTGAGCCTGGTGTTCCGCGGCTTCCTGGTCAACGTCAGCAACCCGAAGGCGCTGATCTTCATGCTGGCGGTGCTGCCGCAATTCATCAATCCGCATGCCGACCTGCTACCGCAGTACCTGACCATTACCGCGACCATGGTCACCGTCGACCTGCTGGTGATGGCCGGTTATACCGGGCTGGCGGCGCGGGTGTTGCGTTTGCTGCGCACGCCTAAACAGCAGCGGCGGATGAACCGGACCTTTGCCGGCTTGTTCCTCGGTGCGGCGACCTTGCTGGCGACCATTCGCCGCGCGCCGGTCTAAAGGCATTGCGGGACAAAAAAAGGCGACCTACCGGTCGCCTTTTTTCATCTCGCCATCAGCGCAGAATGCGCGCCGGCTCGTCCGGTGGCAGGTTGTTGCGCAGTGGCGCACGTTCCTGCTCCGGCATCACGCCGACCAGCTGTTCCTTCATCTGCTTGGCCACATCCAGACCCAGCTCCTTGGACACCTCACGCACCACCCGCGGACGGTTCAGGCTGACCCGCACGTCCTGGCTGTTGACCAGCTTGGTGTCCTGACCCTCGCCCATGGCGGTGAACGCCGAGGTGATCTCGAAGGTCTTGGTGTTGATCAGGCTGAAGTCGGCCACCAGGGTCAGGCCCAGGATCGCCGAATAGCTGTTGGTGTTGTCCAGCGAGGTAATGTCGCGCTGGAAGTCGATGTCCGACAAGGTGCCGAACAGCACGTAGTCAGCGCCAGGGTAGCTGCCCTTCTTGATCCGCGCGATCACGTCATAGACGTCTTCGGTGGACTTGGCGGTGTACGGCTTGCCCTGCACCAGCTGGAACATCCCGGACTTGAGGATCTCGCCCTTGATGTCGCCGCTGAACTTGCGCAGCTCGGTCTGCTCGATATAGCTCTGGCTGCTCTCGAACTCGTTGTAGCTCGACGAACTGCTGGCGCTGTACATGCTGGCTTGCGAACTGCTCTGCGCCGAGACCATGTGGATGTACTGCTCCACACGCTCCTGGTAGGCCAGATCGGTGACCGCGACCTTGGGGGCCGCCTGCACGCCGAACGCGCAGGCCAGGCCAATGATGCTCATCCATGCACGCATCGATTAACGCTCCGTGGTCTTGCGGATTTCTTTCTCGTCCATCCACTCGGCCAGGCCGCTTTCGACGTCGATCAACTGCAGGCTGAACTTGTAGAAGACGTCCTTGTAGTCGCTGCTACGCTTGACGATCGAGCTGATCGAGCCTTCCAGGCGGTACTTGGCGGCGATCATGTTGCCGGTTTTGGCAACGCTGTTCTTCTTGTACAGGCCGCTCTGGTTCTGCAGCTTCAGCTGGTCGACCTGGCTCTGCATCTGGGTGTTATCGCTGGCGAAGCGGGCGGTGCCGGACTTCATCAGCTGGGTCTTGATCGAGGTGGTGATCTCGCGGGTATCGATGTACTCGCTGGTTTTGTTCTTCACGTCGTAGACCTGAACCACCGGACGGCCTTGCAGGATGCCGGACTGGGCCAGGGAGCGGGTCATGCTCTCGGCGATCATCTGCAGGTCGGTGGAACCGAACTCGTTGGTAACCAGCTCAACGGCCTTGCTGTCGCCGTAGCCGATGTTCTTGCCACCCAGAACCGGGGAGTTGTTGGCGCAACCGCTGGCCAGTGCAACGACTACGGCCAGCAGGGAAAAACGGGCAAACATCATGTCAGGTGTCTCCTAGAAAATAATTACTGCGACTGCACTTCGATGCGGAAGTCGGTCGCTTGTGGAACCGGGGCAATGGCCGGCAGTACGCTCGATTGCGATCCGTACAGGGTCAGGCTCTTCCAGCCTTCTTCGCCGGCCACCGGGAACCCATCGTCGCCCAGCCAGGCGAAGCGGTAGAGCATCGTCTTGTTGCTGCTGCTGGTGTTGTTCAGCGCGGCCTTGACGGTGAGGAAGCCGTTTTCACGCGCAACCCGCATCGGGCCAACTTCGATGTTCTTCAGTTTGCCCATGACCACGACCTTGCTGGCAGCGCTGCCGGGGGCCGGTGGTGGAGGCGTCGCGCAACCGGCCAGGACGGCGGCGGCGAGGACGGCGAGAAGCTTGAAACGCATGACTTTTCCTTAAGTTACTTGAGGGCGACAGACTGCGAAGCAGCCGGCTGTTCGACCAGCAGCGCCGGGCCACCGGCAAATACACGATTACCGACGACACGTACCGACACCACTTGATACGGACGGTCGATGGTGACCTTTACCTTGGTGCCGCCAACGTTCGATGGCAGGTTCAGCACGTGCTCGCCTTTGCTCAGGCGCACGCGGGCGACCTGGGTAGCATTTGGCAGGGTGCGCCAGGTACGGGTATCGGCACCTTCGGTGATTGCTGAAGCCAGACCCACGGCCAGGCCGGCCAGCGGGTTGGTCTGGTTGATCTTGTCCTGGGCGGCGCCACGGCTGATGGCCCGTACGCTGGTGCGCAGGATGATGCCTGGCATGTCATCGCGCAGGGCGCGGCGGGACATGGCGCTGGTGCTGTTAAGACCGGTCAGTTCGAGGGTTTTCTGGTCCAGCTCGATCTGCGCGAAGGACGCCGTGGAGGTGTCTTCCTTGATCACCGGGAACGACAGCGGGGTGATCACCAGATTGCCGTTGATCGGCAGCGGCAGCGGAATGCGCACCGAGTCGCGGGCCGGCGCCAGGCCACTCTGGACCACGATCAGCACGTCGCTGTCGGCATTCTTGCCGGCAGGCTTGTCGAGTTCGATCAGGGCTTTTTCCAGCAGCGGGGTGTTCGGGCGCAGCTCGGCGGCCTTGCGGTAGCCCGGCGCGGCCAGGCCTTTTTCGCCCAGCGCTTCGTACACGTAGCCCGACAGGTAGTGGCTGAAAGCACTCTGGTAGCTGTTTTTCAGACCGACCACATCCGGTGCGTCGAGGGCGGCGACCGGGTAACCCTGCAGGTCTTTGTACTCGGTCTTGACGCCTTCCTTCTCGGCTTCCTGTTCCTGCTTGAGGTATTCCTTGTCACGCAGTTCGGCGATCACCGCTTCGCGTTCGTGGGTTTTCTTGATCTCGGTGCGGGCGCCTTCGAAGTCGTTCTGGGCCAGCAGGTTCAGGGCCATCTGCGTGGTCAGCATGACCTTTTCGTAATCGTAGCCTTCGTACTTGCGGACCTTGTCGTTGACCAGGTAGCTACCGAACTGGCCGAGGTACTTGTCGGTGTCGAGCTTGACCGATTCTTCCCACTTGAAGACCACGTTGTCGGCCTCGCGCCAGGCGGTTTGGCTACCGTTCAGGTCACCCTTGGAACGCAGCAGTTCGCCCTTCTCGAAGTAGTAGAGCAGGTCTTTGTCATCACCCGAGTTGTTCTTTTCCAGCAAGGCCAGGGCCGCGTCGACGTTGCCGCTGGTGAGGTGCTGGTTGGTCTGCTGCAGCTCGCTGTCGTAGTTGCGGAACGCGGAGCAGCCGGTGAGCTGGACGGCGGCGCAGAGGGTCGCAATGGTGAGGACACGGGAGGCCATCTGGTCTTCTTTCCCTGAATAAATGGTGCAGCCCGCGCGGGTGGCTG
The DNA here is from genome assembly GCF_003105155.1 of Pseudomonas sp. SDI. Lineage (GTDB taxonomy): Bacteria > Pseudomonadota > Gammaproteobacteria > Pseudomonadales > Pseudomonadaceae > Aquipseudomonas. The sequence goes on from NZ_QETK01000016.1 coordinate 68,380, forward strand.
GTTAGCCCTTTGGTTAGTTCCAAACCCTCTCTAAGGAGGTGCGCAAATTCCAGTTCGCTATATCGAAACGCGCGGCATTATAAGCGCAATTGCTGGCTAATTAATGGCTCTTTGACGTGATTATTTTGACGGGTGCCATCATTTCAGAAGCCCCCGACGAACGGCTAGGGCCCATTCCTACGGGCGCTGCGCGAGGTTGTGACAAAAAGTTTCAAGGAATGCGACTGAGTCGCTTGAGCCGTTGGCAATCGGAGTGAACAATGCAGAACCTCCGATTCCTGTTCGAGATAGTCATGACTCCCTGTCACCGTTTACTTGCCTGGCTGTTCTGGCCGCTGCTGGCCTTGTGCAGTGCCGGCGCCCTGGCCGATAGCGTCGAGGGCGCCGGCAAGGCGCTGCACTTGCTCGATTACATTGCGGCGGACTACCCGGACACTGTGGCGGCCGGCAAGGTGGTCGACGATGCCGAGTATCGCGAGCAGTTGGAGTTTGTCGGCGTGCTGCATGGCCTGGTGGCCGGCTTGCCGGCTCGCGCCGAGCAGCAGGCGCTGGAGGAGGGCATTGCGCAACTGCGTCAGGCCATCGACCAGCGTCAGGACGGCAGCAGCGTGGCGCGCCAGGCCCGGCAACTGGGGGCGCAACTGGCGGTGACGTATGAAGTGAGTCAGGCGCCGCTGATCACTCCCGATCCGGCGCGTGGTGCACCGCTGTATGCACAGCACTGCTCGATCTGCCATGGCGACAGCGGTGCCGGCGATGGCCCGGCCGGGGTTGGCCTGGAGCCGCCACCGGCGAACCTGCAAAGCCATGCGCGGCTCGACCGCTTGAGCCTCTACGACCTGTACAACACCCTTGGCCTGGGTATCGAAGGCACCGACATGCCAGCCTTCGCCGACCAGCTCGACGAGCGTCAGCGCTGGGACCTGGCCAGCTACATCGCCCGCTTCACTGCCGACCCGGCGCATGCCGTTGGCAACACGGGCTATGGCCTGGCCGACTTGGCCCGGCACACCCCGGCAGAAATCGAGGCCAGCGACGGTGCCGATGCGGCTGCCAGCTTCCGCGCCCAGCGTGCCAGGCCGCCACAGGTCCAGCGTGGCCCCGGGCAATTGCTCGACTACACCGCGACCACCCTGGACAAGAGCCTGGCGGCCTACCAGGCTGGCGACCATGAGCAGGCCTACGACTTGTCCGTCGCGGCCTACCTGGAAGGCTTCGAACTGGTCGAAAGCTCGCTCGACAACCTCGACGCCAGCGTGCGTAAAGACACCGAGAGGTCGCTGATGGCTTACCGTCAGGGGCTGCAGGACGGCTTGCCGCTGGCGCAGTTGGGTGAGCGTCTGGAGGTGGCCAAGGCCAAGCTCAAGGTGTCGGCCGAGCGGCTGGGTGGCGACAGCCTGAGCTGGTCGCTGAGCTATATTTCCGGGCTGCTGATTCTGTTGCGTGAGGGTATCGAGGCGATCCTGGTACTGGCGGCGATCCTGGCCTTCCTGCGTAACACCGGTCAGCAGGCGGCGGCGCGCAGCGTCAACGTCGGCTGGTTGCTGGCGCTGCTGGCCGGTTTTGCCACCTGGGCGCTGGCGGCGTATGTGATCGACGTCGGCGGTGCCCAGCGCGAGTTGCTGGAAGGCTGCACGGCGTTGTTCGCCAGCGTCATGGTGTTGTGGCTGGGGGTGTGGATGCACGACCGCCGCCATGCTGCCGCCTGGCAGCACTACATCAAGCGCAGCCTGGTCAGTGGCGGTGGCCGCTTCGGTTTTGCCTTGCTGGCATTCTTCTCGGTGTACCGCGAGTTGTTCGAAGTGGTCCTGTTCTACGAAACCCTGTGGCTGCAAGCCGGCCCGGCCGGGCACCAGGCGGTGCTGGCGGGCGGTGCTACGGCGCTGGTATTGCTGGTGGGCCTGGCCTGGGTAATCTTGCGCGGCTCGGCGAAGCTGCCGTTGTCGCTGTTCTTCAGCATCAACGCGGCGCTGCTGTGTGCCTTGTCGGTGGTGTTTGCCGGGCATGGCGTGAAGGCGTTGCAGGAGGCGGGGATCTTCGGCACACGTTCGGTGCCGTTCTTCGAGTTCGACTGGCTGGGCATTCATGCCGACGCCTACTCGCTGACGGCGCAGGCGCTGGCACTGCTGGCGATCTGCGTGCTGTATGGGCGCAGTTACCTGGTGCAGCGTCGGCGCGTTTCGGCGGGCTGATTTGAAGCGCAGCAGGCGAGCAGGGATACTGCTCGCCTGTTTAGTCTTCTGTTGTGGATAACTTGCCATGCGTGTCTGGATCGATGCCGATGCCTGCCCGAAGGCGGCCAAGGATCAGGTCGTCAAATTTGCGCTGAAGCGCCAGCTGGAAGTGATCCTGGTGGCGGGGCAGAGTCAGATCAAACCGGCGTTTGCCTGTGTGAAGCTGATTGTCGTGCCGAGCGGGCCGGATGCGGCCGACGATTACCTGGTGGAACATGCCGTGCCGGGCGAGTTGGTGATCTGCAGCGATGTGCCGTTGGCCGATCGCCTGGTCAAGAAGGGGGTGGCGGCGCTCGATCCGCGCGGTCGCGAGTTCGACGAGCGGAATATGGGCGAGCGCCTGGCGGTGCGTAACCTGTTCACCGACTTGCGCGAGCAGGGCCAGGTAGGGGGCGGGCAGGCGCCGTATGGCGAGCGCGAGAAGCAGGCGTTCGCCAATGCGCTGGACCGGATCCTGACCCGGCTGGCCTCATCGCGGGCCTGACGCGTGACCTGTAGGCGCAGGCAAGCCAGCGCCTACAGGTCATGTGTTGCTCATGTGCTCAATCGTTCTCGTGCGTCAGCTCCAGCACCCGATCGACCAGCTTGTAGATCCCGCTCGCCGCTTCGCTGATGTTCTGCGCGAGCATGTAGGCCGGGGTGGTCACCAGCTTGCGCTGGGTGTCCTCGACGATGTCGTGCACATCGCACTCTTCATGGGTTGCGCCCATCTGCACCAGCGCCGCGCTGGTGCCGGCATCGTTGCCAATGGTGCAGACCACGCCCGGTCCGTAGATCTTCGCCGCCAGCGCCGGCGAGATGCAGATCAGGCCGACCGGCTTGCCGGCCTCGGCAAAGGCCTCGGCCAGCGCGAGCACGTCCGGGTGGACGCTGCAACTGGCGCCTTCCACGGCAAAGTTCGAGAGGTTTTTCGCCGCGCCGAAGCCGCCCGGCACGATCAGCGCGTCGAAGTCCCTGGCATCGGCTTCACGCAGGTCCTTGACGTCACCACGGGCGATCCGCGCCGACTCGACCAGCACGTTGCGCGCTTCCGGCATTGCTTCGCCGCTCAGGTGGTTGATGACGTGCATCTGGGCGATATTCGGCGCGAAGCACTGCACCTGCGCACCTCGTTGATCCAGGCGCAGCAGGGTAATCACGCTTTCGTGGATTTCCGCGCCATCATAGACGCCACAGCCAGACAGAATCACCGCAACTTTTTTGGTCATGCTCACTACTCCCGATTCGAGGCGCTAAATGTCCTCTAATTTGGCCGATGTCGCCATAGGGTTTGGCGCAAACCCGGCCTAATCTTGGTGGACAACCAGGAAGCGGACTCCCATGGACTTCATACTGCTCGCCGTGCCGTTTTTCTTCGTGCTGATCGCTGTGGAGCTGTTGGCCGACCGCTGGCGCGGGCAGCGCAACTACCGCGTCGCCGACGCCGTGAACAGCCTCAGCACGGGTGTGCTGTCGACCACCACCGGCCTGCTGACCAAAGGCGTCGGTCTGCTCACCTATGCCATCGCCCTCGACCACCTGGCGCTGTTCAAGTTGCCGGCCAATGCCTGGTGGGTCTGGGTGCTGGCCTTCGTCGCCTACGACTTCTGCTATTACTGGCTGCACCGCTTCGGCCACGAACGCAACATCCTCTGGGCCGCGCACTCGGTGCATCACCAGAGCGAGGAGTACAACCTCTCGACCGCACTGCGTCAGACCAGCACCGGCTTCCTGCTGTCGTGGATCTTCTACTTGCCCCTGGCGGTGCTCGGTGTGCCACTGCTGGTGTTCGTCAGCGTCGCGGCCCTCAACCTGCTGTACCAGTTCTGGGTGCATACCCGGCACATTCCCAAGCTGGGCTGGTATGAATGGCTGTTCGTCACGCCGTCCAATCACCGCGTCCACCATGCGCAGAATCCTATCTACATAGATCGCAACTACGGCGGGGTGTTCATTCTCTGGGACCGTCTGTTCGGCACCTTCCTCGAAGAGGACGACAACGAGCCGGTGGTGTTCGGCGTGACCACCGCCCTGGCCAGTTGGAACCCGTTGTGGGCCAACCTGCAGTTCTATGTGCAGCTGTGGGACGATGCGCGTCGGGCCAACAGTGGGTGGGACAAGCTGCGCATCTGGTTCATGCCCACCGGCTGGCGTCCGGCGGATGTCGCGCAGCGTTACCCACAAGCCAAGCAGGACCTGAGTCGCTTCCGCAAGTTCGAGGTGCCCTTGGCCTGGCCGCAGCAGCTGTATGTGGTGGTGCAGTTCGCCGTGTACGTGGCGCTGGGCAGTTACCTGCTCAACCGCGGCGAGCAGTTGCCGGTGGCGGCGCTGGTGCTCGGCTGGGGGCTGATGGCGTTTGGTTTGTTCGTGCTCGGTACGGCGCTGGAGAATCGCCCGTGGGCGCTGCGCCTGGAGCTGTTGCGCCTGGCGCTGAACCTGCCGGCGCTGTGGTTGGCCGGCGTGGTCGGGCTATGGCCGGTCGCCGCCCTGGCCTGGGTCGCGCTCTTGAGTTACAGCCTGCTGAGCCTGATCGGCCTGCGCTTCAGCCGCCTCGCGGCGGGCAATGCGCGCGGCCTTGAAGCGCCGCCGCAGCCAGAGCAGGGCGCCGAGCACCAGCAGGCCGCCGAGCACCCATAGCTCGTACTTCTTCACGTTGCCGAGCAGGCCTTCGAGGATGGCGCCGAAGTGATAGGCTGCCGCTCCGAGGGCCAGCGCCCAGACCGCCGCGCCAATGCCGTTGAGCAGCAGGTAGCGTCGCGGCGGGTAGCCGGACAGGCCGATGGCCACCGGCATCACCGTGCGCAAACCGTAGACGAAACGGAAGCTCAGCACCCAGATGTCCGGGTGGCGGCGGACATGCTCCAGCGCCCGGTCACCCATCAGTTGCCAGCGCGGTTTGCGTGCCAGCAGCTTGCGCCCATGGCGGCGGCCCATGAAGTACCACAGCTGGTCGCCGGCATAACTGCCGAAGAACGCCACCAGCACCACCAGGTTGATGTCCATGTAACCACGGAACGCAAGAAATCCGGCGAGAACCAGGATGGTTTCACCTTCGAAGAATGTGCCTAGAAAAAGGGCAAAGTAGCCAAAATCCTGCAGGAATTGTTGGAGCATTTTCTGGGTGCTGGCGAAATGAACGCGCAGCCTAACCCTTCAGCGCCTTTCGGGAAAGTGTCCAAATGTGTCTCGACGTGAACATTTCCACCGGGGACAATGAATGCGTCCATAAGTCGCAGGCTTGCCCAAGGCTGTCATACGGGCGTCATAATGGCTGCTTATAACTGTCGCGCTCGCCCGCCTGCGCGGGCTCAGGAGTCTGCCGTGAGCTTTACCCCCGCTAACCGTTTGTTTCCTGCCACCCGCCTGCGTCGCAACCGCCGTGACGAATTTTCCCGTCGCCTGGTTCGCGAGTCCGTCCTGACCGTTGATGACCTGATCCTGCCGGTGTTCGTCCTGGACGGTGAGAACCGTCGCGAGGAAGTCGCCTCGATGCCGGGCGTCGAGCGTCTGTCGATCGACCTGCTGCTGGAAGCCGCTGAAGAGTGGGTAAAGCTGGGCATTCCAGCCCTCGCCCTGTTCCCGGTCACCCCCAGCGAGCATAAATCCCTGGACGGTGCCGAAGCCTGGAACCCGGACGGCATCGCTCAACGTGCCACCCGCGCCCTGCGTGACCGTTTCCCGGAGTTGGGGGTGATCACCGACGTCGCCCTCGACCCGTTCACCACCCACGGTCAGGACGGCATCCTTGACGAGGACGGCTACGTTCAGAACGACATCACCGTTGACGCGCTGGTCCGCCAGGCACTGTCGCATGCCGAAGCCGGCGCCCAGGTGGTCGCGCCGTCGGACATGATGGACGGCCGTATCCAGGCCATCCGCGAAGCGCTGGAGCTGGCCGGTCACGTCAACGTGCGCATCATGGCCTACTCGGCCAAGTACGCCAGCGCCTATTACGGCCCGTTCCGCGACGCGGTCGGCTCGGCGCTGAACCTGGGCAAGGCGAACAAGGCCTCGTACCAGATGGACCCGGCCAACAGCAACGAAGCCCTGCACGAAGTGGCCGCCGACCTGGCTGAAGGTGCGGACATGGTGATGGTCAAGCCAGGCATGCCGTACTTGGATATCCTTGCCCGGGTCAAGGACGAGTTCAAGGTGCCGACGTTCGTCTACCAGGTCAGTGGCGAGTACGCCATGCACATGGCCGCCATCCAGAACGGCTGGCTCTCCGAAGGGGTCATCCTGGAGTCGCTCACCGCTTTCAAACGGGCGGGCGCCGATGGCATCCTGACCTATTTCGCTGTTCGCGCCGCACAATTGATGAGAGGGCAGTAACGCCCTTCAGGAACGCTAGATGAGTAACAACGAAGTACTGAACGAAGTTGTGGTCAAGGAAGCTCAGGCGGTGCCGGAGCCGTTGGTTGAAACGCCGCCGGAGTTTGAAGAAGCTCCCGTGCCGGCGGCCCCGGTGGTTGAAGTCGCGCCGGTGCCTGCGGCGCCGGCCATCGCCATCCCTGGCCTGGATGACAGCAGCCTGTACATCCATCGCGAGCTGTCGCAGCTGCAGTTCAACATCCGCGTACTGGAGCAGGCGCTGGACGAGTCGTATCCGTTGCTGGAACGCCTCAAGTTCCTGCTGATCTTTTCCAGCAACCTGGATGAGTTCTTCGAGATTCGTGTAGCGGGCCTGAAAAAGCAGATCACCTTTGCCCGTGAGCAGGCCGGCGCCGACGGCCTGCAACCGCACCAGGCGCTGGCGCGCATCAGCGAACTGGTGCACAGCGAAGTGGAGCGCCAGTACGCGATCCTCAACGACGTGCTGCTGCCGGAGCTGGAGAAACACCAGATCCGTTTCATCCGTCGTCGCCACTGGAACACCAAGCTGAAAACCTGGGTGCGGCGCTTCTTCCGCGACGAAATCGCCCCGATCATCACCCCGATCGGCCTCGACCCGACGCACCCGTTCCCGTTACTGGTGAACAAGAGCCTGAACTTTATCGTCGAGCTGGAAGGTATCGATGCCTTCGGCCGCGACTCGGGTCTGGCGATCATCCCGGCGCCGCGTCTGTTGCCACGGGTCATCAAGGTGCCGGAAGACGTTGGCGGCCCGGGCGACAACTATGTGTTCCTCTCGTCGATGATTCACGCGCACGCCGACGACCTGTTCCAGGGCATGAAGGTAAAAGGCTGCTACCAGTTCCGCCTGACTCGCAACGCCGACCTGGCGCTGGATTCCGAAGACGTCGAAGACCTGGCCCGTGCCTTGCGCGGCGAGCTGTTCTCGCGCCGCTACGGCGATGCGGTGCGCCTGGAGGTGGTCGACACCTGCCCGAAACACCTGTCCGACTATTTGCTCAAGCAGTTCAGCCTGAGCGAGAGCGAGCTGTATCAGGTCAACGGTCCGGTCAACCTGACCCGCCTGTTCAGCATCACCGGCCTGGACAGCCATCCGGAGCTGCAATACACGCCGTTCACCCCGGCGATCCCGAAGCTGTTGCAGAATGCCGAGAACATTTTCAGCGTGGTCAGCAAGCAGGACATCCTGCTGATGCACCCGTTCGAGTCCTTCACCCCGGTGGTCGACCTGCTGCGCCAGGCCGCCAAGGACCCGCATGTGCTGGCCGTGCGCCAGACCCTGTACCGTTCCGGGGCCAACTCGGAAATCGTCGACGCCCTGGTTGATGCGGCGCGTAACGGCAAGGAGGTCACTGCGGTGATCGAGCTGCGTGCGCGCTTCGACGAAGAGTCCAACCTGCAGATGGCCAGCCGTCTGCAAGCGGCCGGGGCGGTGGTGATCTATGGCGTGGTCGGTTTCAAGACCCACGCCAAGATGATGCTGATCCTGCGCCGCGAGGCCGGCGAGATCGTCCGCTACGCGCACCTGGGCACCGGTAACTACCACGCTGGCAACGCCCGTCTGTATACCGACTACAGCCTCCTGACCTCCGACGACGCGCTGTGCGAAGACGTCGGCAAGCTGTTCAGCCAGCTGATCGGCATGGGCAAGACCCTGCGCATGAAAAAGCTCCTGCACGCGCCGTTCACCCTGAAGAAGGGCATGCTCGACATGATTGCGCGCGAAACCCAGTTCGCCCTCGACGGCAAACCGGCGCACATCATTGCCAAGTTCAACTCGCTGACCGATCCGAAGATCATCCGCGCGCTGTACAAGGCCAGCCAGTCCGGCGTGCGTATCGATCTGGTGGTGCGCGGGATGTGCTGCCTGCGGCCGGGCATTCCGGGGGTGTCGCATAACATCCAGGTGCGCTCGATCATCGGGCGCTTCCTGGAGCACACGCGGGCGTTCTACTTCCTCAACGGCGGCGAAGAGCAGATGTTCCTGTCCAGCGCCGACTGGATGGAGCGCAACCTCGACAAGCGCGTCGAGACCTGCTTCCCGGTCGAGGGCAAGAAGCTCATCCTGCGGGTGAAAAAGGAACTGGAAGGGTACCTGAGCGACAACACCCACGCGTGGATCCTGCAGTCGGACGGCCGCTATGTGCGCAGCACGCCGACCGGCAACCAGAACCCGCGTAGCGTGCAAGCCGCCCTGTTGGAGCGGCTGAGCAACCCGGTACTTATCGTACGCTGAGGGTAAAGCCGACCCGGGCCAGCCAGTCGGCTTCCAGGCCGAAATCGGCCTGGGTCAGCTGGTTTTCTTCCAGCCAACCGTCCGGGAACTCCACGTCGAGGCTGTCGTCCTTGGCGTGCAGCTTGACCGTGGGCATCTGCTGGGTGCCACGGATGTGATGGAAGAGGATCGCGAAGCGCAGTAGTACGCACAGGCGAATCAGCTTCACTCCGTCGTCGCCGAACTCGGCGAACTTGTCCTTGGGAATGTTGCGTCGGTGCCCGCGTACCAGCAGGGCCAGCATTTGCTGGTCTTCGCGGGAGAAGCCGGCCAGGTCCGAGTGCTCGATCAGGTAGGCGCCATGCTTGTGGTAATGGTAGTGGGCGATGTCCAGGCCCACTTCATGCACCTTGGCCGCCCAGCCGAGCAGTTCGCGCCAGATCCCGTCGTCCAGCTCCCAGTCCTTGGCCACCTGGTCGAAGGCGTGCAGTGCCTTGCGCTCGACCCGCGCCGCCTGACCCTGATCGACGTGGTAGCGCTCCATCAGCGAGGTGAGGGTACGCTCGCGCACGTCCTCATGGTGATGGCGGCCGAGCAGGTCGTACAGCACGCCTTCGCGCAGGGCGCCGTCGCAGTGGTCCATGCGTTGCAGTTCGAGCGCGTCGAAGATCGCTTCGAGAATCGCCAGACCCGCCGGGAAGATTGCCCGACGGTCCGGTTTGACCCCGTCGAAGTCGATCTTGTCGGTCTCGCCCAGCTTGAACAGCTTGCGCTTGAGCCAGGCCAGGCCCTCGGCGTTGACTTCGCCGCTGCCCATGCCGCCGGCCTTGAGCGCCAGGCCGATGGCGCGGATGGTTCCGGAGGAGCCGATGGCTTCATCCCAGGTCAGGCGGTGCAGGGCGTTCTCGATGCTCATCAGCTCCAGGCGCGCTGCGGTGTAGGCCTGGGCGTAGCGCGCCGGGGTGATCTTGCCGTCGCGGAAATAGCGTTGGGTGAAGCTCACGCAGCCCATCTGCAGGCTTTCGCGCAACAGCGGCTCGAAGCGTTGGCCGATGATGAATTCGGTACTGCCGCCGCCGATGTCGGCGACCAGGCGTTTGCCCGGGGTGTCGGCCAGGGTGTGCGACACGCCGAGGTAGATCAGGCGGGCTTCTTCGCGACCGGAGATCACTTCCACCGGGTGGCCGAGAATATCCTCGGCGCGACGGATGAATTCGCCGCGGTTGCGCGCCTCGCGCAGGGCGTTGGTGCCGACGATGCGCACGGCGCCGGCTGGCATGCCATTGATGAGCTGGGCAAAGCGCTTCAGGCAGTCGAGCCCGCGCTGCATGGAATCTTCGTTGAGCAGGCGGTCTTCGTTGATGCCAGCGGCCAGTTGAACCTTCTCCCCCAAGCGCTCAAGGATGCGGATTTCGCTGTGGTGGGCCTTGGCCACGACCATATGGAAGCTGTTGGAGCCCAGGTCGATGGCTGCAATCAAGGACAGATTCTTGGCTGTTGTTTGCGGCATGGTCAGGAGTTCTCGGTCGATAACCCGGCAATCGTGCCATGATCCTGTGCTCGCGCCAACGCACAGCTTATCAAGGTTTGATATGACGCAGTTTCGGGTGGGAAATATGACTTTTGTGTGACAGTCGATATGCCGCGTCATGCACAACTATAGTTACACTCAATCGTCAGCGGCTTCCTGTCTACGGCGATGGCGGCTATGATGGGCGACGTTTTTTTGCTTACGACCTTGGAGACTTCCATGAGCAGCGATCTTATCAAACACGTCACTGACGCCACCTTCGAGGCCGAAGTACTCAAGGCTGAAGGTCCAGTGCTGGTGGACTACTGGGCTGAATGGTGCGGCCCGTGCAAAATGATCGCGCCAGTCCTGGACGACATCGCCGCTACCTACCAGGGCAAACTGACCGTCGCCAAGCTGAACATCGATGACAACGCTGAAACCCCGGCCAAGCACGGCGTGCGTGGCATCCCGACGCTGATGCTGTTCAAGAACGGCAACGTCGAGGCGACCAAGGTCGGCGCACTGTCCAAATCTCAGCTGGCGGCCTTCCTCGACGCCAACATCTGAGTCGATAAAAGCCCCGCATTTGTCGGGGCTTTTCTCTTTCTGGTGACTAGACGCCAGAAAATGCAGGTGTTACATTCGGCCTCGCACTGTTTCTTTCAGTGCCCCCTGCACGCCGTCGCCGACGCACCCCAATTCGAATTAGTACGCGATCCTGTCGCCTTCTCTGCGGCGCGGCTTCATTAAGCCAGAAGCTTAATTCTCCCTTCTTACATGATTACGTCATTCCCCTTATGAACCTGACTGAACTCAAGCAAAAGCCGATTACCGATCTGCTCGAAATGGCCGAACAGATGGGCATAGAAAATATGGCCCGTTCGCGCAAGCAGGATGTGATTTTCTCCCTGTTGAAAAAGCATGCGAAGAGCGGCGAGGAAATTTCCGGTGACGGCGTGCTGGAGATTCTCCAGGACGGTTTCGGTTTCCTGCGTTCGGCGGATGCGTCGTACCTGGCCGGCCCGGACGACATCTATGTCTCGCCAAGCCAGATCCGTCGCTTCAACCTGCGTACCGGCGACACCATCGTCGGCAAGATCCGCCCGCCAAAAGAAGGCGAGCGTTACTTCGCCCTGCTGAAAGTCGACACCATCAACTTCGACCGGCCGGAAAACGCGAAGAACAAGATTCTGTTCGAAAACCTGACGCCGCTGTTCCCTAACGAGCGCCTGAAGATGGAAGCCGGCAACGGCTCCACCGAAGACCTCACCGGCCGGGTTATCGACCTGTGCGCCCCGATCGGCAAAGGCCAGCGTGGCCTGATCGTTGCACCGCCAAAGGCCGGTAAAACGATCATGCTGCAGAACATCGCGGCGAACATCACCCGTAACAACCCTGAGTGCCACCTGATCGTCCTGCTGATCGACGAGCGCCCGGAAGAAGTCACCGAAATGCAGCGCACCGTGCGTGGCGAAGTGGTTGCTTCCACCTTCGACGAGCCGCCAACCCGCCACGTACAAGTGGCCGAGATGGTGATCGAGAAGGCCAAGCGCCTGGTCGAGCACAAGAAGGACGTGGTCATTCTGCTCGACTCCATCACTCGTCTGGCACGTGCCTACAACACCGTGATCCCGAGCTCCGGCAAGGTGCTCACCGGTGGTGTCGATGCCCACGCCCTGGAGAAGCCGAAGCGTTTCTTCGGTGCTGCGCGTAACATCGAAGAAGGCGGCTCGCTGACCATCATCGCCACCGCGCTGGTTGAAACCGGCTCGAAGATGGACGAAGTGATCTACGAAGAGTTCAAGGGTACCGGTAACATGGAACTGCCCCTGGACCGTCGGATTGCCGAGAAGCGGGTCTTCCCGGCCATCAACATCAACCGTGCGGGCACCCGTCGCGAAGAGCTGCTGACTGCCGACGACGAACTGCAGCGCATGTGGATTCTGCGCAAGCTGCTGCACCCGATGGACGAGATCGCCGCCATCGAGTTCCTGGTCGACAAGCTTAAGCAGACCAAGACCAACGACGAGTTCTTCCTGTCGATGAAGCGTAAGTAAGGTCTCCGCGAGAGATCCCCTGGGGCTGCTGTGCAGCCCATCGCGGGACGAGCCCGCTCCCACAGACGGATAACCTGTGGGAGCGGGCTCGTGCCGCGATGGGTCGCGCAGCGGCCCCAATGCGTTTTGCGGTCTTCAGTTTATTGACGCTACACTTTGCACCCCCCCGACCGATACGGCCAACACGAGGCTCACGCATGCAGTATCGCGATCTGCGCGACTTTATCCGCGGCCTGGAACAGCGCGGCGAACTCAAGCGCATTCAGGTCCCCATCTCTCCCGTTCTGGAAATGACCGAAGTCTGCGACCGCACCTTGCGTGCCAAGGGCCCGGCGTTGCTCTTCGAGAAGCCCACCGGGTTCGACATGCCGGTGCTGGGCAACCTGTTCGGCACCCCGGAGCGGGTGGCCATGGGCATGGGTGCCGAGTCGATCAGCGAACTGCGCGAAATCGGCAAGCTGCTGGCCTTCCTCAAGGAGCCGGAGCCGCCCAAGGGCCTGAAAGACGCCTGGTCGAAGCTGCCGATCTTCAAAAAAGTCATCGCCATGGCGCCCAAGGTGGTCAAGGACGCGCCGTGCCACGAAGTGGTCATCGAGGGCGAGGACGTCGACTTGGCCCAGTTGCCGATCCAGCACTGCTGGCCTGGCGATGTCGCGCCGTTGATCACCTGGGGCCTGACCGTCACCCGTGGGCCGAACAAGGAGCGCCAGAACCTTGGTATCTACCGCCAGCAGGTAATCGGCCGCAACAAGGTGATCATGCGTTGGTTGAGCCATCGTGGCGGCGCGCTGGATTACCGCGAGTGGTGCGACAAGAACCCTGGCCAGCCGTTCCCGGTGGCCGTGGCGCTGGGCGCCGATCCGGCGACCATCCTTGGCGCGGTAACCCCGGTGCCGGACAGCCTCTCCGAGTACGCCTTTGCCGGCCTGCTGCGTGGCAACCGCACCGAGCTGGTGAAATGCCGGGGCAGCGACCTGCAGGTGCCGGCAACGGCCGAGATCATCCTCGAAGGCGTGATTCACCCGGGCGAAATGGCCCCGGAAGGTCCATACGGCGACCACACCGGCTACTACAACGAGGTGGACAGCTTCCCGGTGTTCACCATCGAGCGCATCACCCACCGCACCCAGCCGATCTACCACAGCACCTACACCGGCCGGCCGCCGGATGAGCCGGCGATCCTCGGCGTGGCGCTGAACGAAGTGTTCGTACCGATCCTGCAGAAGCAGTTCCCGGAGATCACCGACTTCTACCTGCCGCCCGAAGGCTGCTCGTACCGCATGGCGGTGGTGACCATCAAGAAGCAGTACCCGGGCCACGCGAAGCGGGTAATGCTCGGTGTCTGGTCGTTTTTACGACAGTTCATGTATACCAAATTCGTTATCGTCACCGACGACGACGTCAACGCCCGCGACTGGAACGACGTGATCTGGGCCATCACCACGCGCATGGACCCCAAGCGCGATACGGTGATGATCGACAACACGCCGATCGACTACCTCGACTTCGCCTCGCCGGTGTCCGGCCTGGGTTCGAAGATGGGGCTGGACGCCACCAACAAGTGGCCGGGCGAGACTACCCGCGAATGGGGCCGTGTCATCGTCAAGGACGAGGCGGTCACCCGGCGTATCGATGAGCTGTGGAACCAGTTGGGAATAGACTAAATGCAGGTAACCTTGCAGCCGTCCGGGGCCGTGTTGGCGGTGGAACCCGGGGAAAGGATCCTGGATGCGGCGCGTCGTCTGGGCTATGACTGTCCGCAGAGCTGCCGCAATGGCAATTGCCATGTCTGTGCGGCGCTGCTGGTGGAGGGCAGTGTGCGCCAGAACGGCGAAGTGCGTGATCATGGCGAACTGTTTACCTGTATCGCCGAACCGCTGGAGGACTGCATTGTGCTCTGGGATGGCGTGCTCGCCCTGGGCGAGTTGCCGGTACGGAAACTGGCCTGCCAGCTGACCGAGTGCCTGGATGTCGGCGGCGACGTCTGGCGTGTGCGTCTGCGCGCGCCGGCTGGCAAACCGCCGCGTTATCATGCGGGCCAGTACCTGATGGTCGAGCGCGACGGCAGCGACAAGGCGGCCTTCTCCCTGGCCTCTGCGCCGCACAGTGGGCGCGATCTCGAGCTGCACGTGCTGGCGCGCGAAGACAGCGCCCGCGCGTTCATCCAACAGTTGCAGGCGAACCGCATGGCGCGGGTCGAGCTGCCGTTCGGCGACACCCACCTGGCCGAGCTGCCAGACGGGCCGCTGGTGTTGATCGCGGCCGGTACCGGTATGGCGCAGATGTACAGCCTGATCGAGCATTGCCGCGCCCAGGGCTTCAAGCACCCTGTGCACCTGTACTGGGGCGTGCGCCGGCCGGAAGATTTCTACCAGCTTGAGCACTGGGACGAGTGGCAACAGTTGCCGAACCTGTTCCTGCACAAGGTGGTCAGCGACCTCTGTGGGTGGGAAGGGCGCTGCGGTCTGCTGCACGAAGCGGTGGCCGAGGACATTGCCGACCTTTCCACCGTGCATGTTTATGCCAGCGGCTCGCCGAGCATGATCTACGCGACCCTCGACGCCCTGGTCGAGAAAGGCATGGACGCACATCAAATGCGCGCCGACGTATTTGCTTATGCCCCTCGCGGCTAACGCTGGGAATAAGGCGCGTTGCACTAACGCGCCGATTTAAATAACCCTTTCGGTGCCTGGCGGTGATAAGTCGGGGCCAATGAAATAATTGTTACCTCGCTGCTGAAAAACCCTCACTACACTTGAAACAGTGATTGCAGAAGCGCGAAATCACTGCAACTGCTGCGCGGTACTGCTTGTTTTTATAGGCTTATCTGCCGTACGGTAATTGCGCGAAACTTGATTAAGCGTAGCGTGAGCTACTTCGGTATTTCACGGGGAATATTGGCGGCGGTTATGTCGGCGATCGAAACAGCGTTAGCGCACAACGCGTACCCTCCAGTGCTCGACTTTGGTCAGCAACTGACTCATGAGCAACTTCTGCATTCGCTAGAGCAAACCATGGCGCACCATCGTGGCGGTCCCGTGTGGCTGTTTGCCTACGGCTCGCTGATCTGGCGCCCGGAATGTTCATCCACCGAACGCCGCCGTGGCCGGGTACACGGCTATCACCGCGGGCTGTACCTGTGGTCGCATGAACACCGCGGCACACCGGAGTGTCCGGGGCTGGTGTTCGGTCTGGACCGTGGCGGTTCGTGCAGCGGCTTTGCCTACAAACTACCGGAAGAATGCCTGCAGGATTCGCTGCTGGCGCTGTGGCGGCGCGAAATGCCTTACCCCGCGTATCGGCCGCACTGGCTGAACTGCCGCCTCGACGATGGCAGCAAGGTCCAGGCCCTGGGCTTTGTGCTGGAGCGGCACTTGCCGTGCTATGCCGGCAACCTGCCGGATAACCTGCTCAGTCACATCCTGGCCAGTGCCAAGGGCCGTTACGGCAGTACCCGCGAGTACGTCGAGCAAACCCTGCAGGCACTGCGCACCCACGCCATGCCCGACCGCAACCTGGAGGCGCGCTTCAAGCGCTGCCACGCGCAATCGCAAGCACAGCAATGAGAATTATTCTCGCTGGCTGAGCTATCATGGTGGCTCAATTTTTCGAGGCGCAGGTTCAGGGATGAAGGGGTTTGCCGGTGTGTTACTGGTGTGCTGCTGCATGGCGCAGGCCGATGACGATTCGATGTATGCCGTGCCACCGAAGCTCGGTTACCCGTTGCCGTTCTTCCTCGCCGGGGTGCAAGGCGATTTGCAGGCCAGGCTGGTGGTGACCGCGCGCGATGGCAAGGTCAGCAAGGTAAGCATTTTGCGCAGCGACGACGAGCTGTTCAGCGATACGGCGCTGGCCTCGGTGCCCGCCTGGCAGTTCAAGCCGATGAAAGTCGCGCGCGATCAGCCGGCGACGCTGCAGAAGGTGCAGGTGCTGCGCTTTCGCATCAAGCCGGATGAGTGGCCCAAGGTGATTTATGGCCAGGCGCAGCAGCTATTGATGACCTGCCAGCAATTCAGCGACGAGATGAAGGCGTTCCGCACGCCGAACGCCGAGCGTGAGCTGTGGCGGTCGAGCAGTGTCGCGCGCAGCGTGGGTTTGTTGGCGCGCACTGGGGATAACCCGGCGACGGCCAGGCAGTTTCGCGAGGCACTGGCCCGGTTCGAGCAGGCGCTGCCGGGGATCGAGCAGGGCTGCCAGAAGAATCCGCGGCAGCGGTATGTGGATGCCTGGCCGGCCGAGTGGCGGGCCAAGGTTGGCAGTGAGTCAGTTAGGACCCCATCGCCGGAAGCGCCCGCTCCCACATAAAGCACACCGGTTGCTCTTCTGTGGAAGCGGGCGCGTCCCGCGATAGAGGCCACGCGATTCACCTGACGGCCACCACCAGCTTGCCCAGCGCCTTGCGCTGCCGCAATTGCTCGATCGCCTCGCCCGCCTTTGCCAGCGGATAAACCTGCGACACTAGCGGCTTCAGCTTGCCTTGCGCATACCAGGCAAACAGCTGCTTGAAGTTGGCCACATTGTCCGCCGGCTGACGCTGGGCAAACGCCCCCCAGAACACCCCGAGCACCGCCGCACCCTTGAGCAGCACCAGGTTCGCCGGCAGCTCCGGGATGCGCCCGCTGGCAAAGCCGATCACCAACAATCGGCCGTTCCAGGCCAGGCCCCGTACCGCCTGATCGAACAGGTCACCACCGACCGGGTCGAAAATCACATCGGCCCCCTGGCCGCCGGTCAGACGCTTGATCTCGTCCTTCAAACTGGCCTGGCTGTAGTCGATCAGCTCATCGGCGCCGGCCGCCCTGGCCACCGCCAGCTTCTCGGCACTGCTGGCGGCGGCGATCACCTTGGCGCCCAGCGCCTTGCCGATCTCCACCGCCGCCAGCCCAACCCCGCCAGACGCACCTAGCACCAGCAAGGTTTCCCCTGGCTTGAGCTGGCCACGCTGGGTCAGCGCATGCATCGAGGTGCCGTAGGTCATACCAAACGCTGCGGCAGTCTGGAAGTCCATCGCATCCGGCACCGGCAGCACGTTGTAGCCCGGCACCGCCACCTGCTCGGCAAAGCTGCCCCAGCCGGTCAGCGCCATGACCCGGTCGCCCACCTTGAACGGCCCGGCTTTTTCGCCCACGCCACGCACCACCCCGGCGGCTTCGCCACCCGGCGAAAACGGCATCGGTGGCTGGAACTGGTATTTGCCCTCGATGATCAGCGTATCCGGGAAGTTCACCCCGGCCGCATGCACCTCCAGCAGGATTTCGTTGTTCTTCGGTGCCGGGCTGGCGACGTCTTCGAGCACCAGGTCGCTGCCCGGGCCATGGGCTTTGCACAACACAGCTTTCATCGGGGCTATTCCTTTGCGAGGTGTGGCCGATAAGTGTAGGTGGGCAAGGTTTCGGGTCAACGAGCATGGCCCGGCCTGATAGGCCGGCATAAGCCCGGGCTTGGGTTTGACCGGTGCGCTGGGTATGCTGGCGCCAACTGTTTGAGGAGCGAATTCGTGAAAGCGTGGATCTTGATGGTACTGGCCCTGATGCTGCCAGCGGCGGCCATGGCCGAAGAAGCCAAGGAAGGGGAACCGAAGGTCTCCTATATCTCCCTGAGTCCGCCCTTCGTCGGCAACTATGCCCTCGACGGCGGCCCGAAACTGCGCGTGTACAAGGCCGACGTGGCCCTGCGGGTCAACAGCGACGCCGACGCGGCGGTGGTCAAACGCCACGAGCCGCTGATCCGCAACCAACTGGTGGCGCTGTTCACCCAGCAAAGCCTGGACGCCATGAGCAACGTCGAAGCCAAGGAAAAACTGCGTCAGGAAGCCCTGAAGCAGGTCCAGCAGGTGCTTGAAGGCGAAGAGGGCAAGCCGGTGGTGGCCGACCTGCTGTTCAACAACCTCATCGTCCAGTAATCACGAGGTCAGGCTGCGGCGGAAACGCGCCAGGGCGATCGCAAAGAACGTCAGGCCGATCGCCGCCAGTGCCAGCAGGTCGGGCCAGACCACGCTGGCGCTGGCATCGCGGAACAGGATCGCTGCACTCAGGCTGACAAAGTGGGTGGACGGCGACAGTTGCATCACCCATTGCAGCCATTGCGGCATGCTGTCCAGCGGGGTGCTGCCGCCCGAGAGCAGCAGCATCGGGATGATCACCGGGATCGCCAGCAAGCCGAACTGCGGCGTCGAGCGCGCCAGTGTGGCGAGGAAAATCCCCAGCGCCGTACTGGCGAACAGGTACAGCGCGGTCACCGCCAGGAACAACGCCAGCGAGCCAGCCAGCGGCACCCCGAGCAACCCCTTCACCACCACCTCCAGCGACACCCAGGTGCACAGCACCACCACCAGCGCGTTGCTGCCGATTTTCGCCAGCATGATTTCCACCGCCGTCAGCGGCAGCACCAGCAGGTGGTCGAGGGTGCCGTGCTCGCGCTCGCGCAGCAGTGCGGTGCCGGTCAGCACAATTGCCAGAATGGTGATGTTGTTGACGATCTGGATCACCGCGAGGAACCAGCCGCCCTCCAGGTTCGGGTTGAACAGCGCGCGTGGTTCGAGCAGCGCCGGGCTTTTGCTGACGGCCGCGCCTTGGTTGGCGTATTCGAGCAGCTCCCGCTCGAAGATCCGCCCGATGTACCCGGCGCCCATGAACGCCTGGCTCATCGCCGTGGCGTCGACGTTTACCTGCAACGCTGGCGAGCGCCCGGCCAGCAGATCGGCCTGGAAATTCAGCGGAATGTTGACGACGAAGGTGTACAGGCCGTTGTCCATGGCGCTGTCGAGCTGGTCGTAAGGCAGCGCCACCGCCGGCTGGAACTCCGGCGGTTGCAGCGCCTCGCCGAGTTTGCGCGAGAGCCGGCTGTGGTCTTCGTCGACCACGGCGACACTGGCGTTGTGCACGCCGATCACCGAGCCGGCCGCCGGCATATAGATCGCCACGCTGAAGGCGTAGAGCAGGAACAGCAGCAACACGCTGTCGTGGCGCAGGCTGGTCAGCTCTTTCAGGCCGAGGCGCAGGGTATGGGCTAAGCGCTGCATGTCAGGCCTCCTGCTTCTTCAACATGGCCAGGCTCAGGCCGGTGAAACCGAGGAAGAACCCCAGCAACGCCAGGCATTGTGGCCACAGCTCACGCAGGCCGAGGGCCTTGGTGAAGGTGCCGACGGCGATATCGAGGAAGTAGCCGGCCGGGAACAGTTGCCCCATCAGTGCCGCCGCGCCGTCCAGCGATGAGCGCGGCACGATCAGCCCGGAAAACTGGATGGTCGGCAGGCTGGTGATGATCATGGTGCCGAGGATCGCCGCGATCTGCGTGCGGGTGAACGCCGAGATCAGCAGACCGAGGCTGGTGGTCGCCAGCAGGTAGAGCGCGCCGCCGCAGGCCAGGGCCACGGCGCTGCCCTTGAACGGTACGCCGAACAGCCAGCGGTTCATCGCCACCAGCAGCGCCAGGTTCACCAGGCTGACGGCCAGGTACGGCGCCTGCTTGCCGAGCAGGAACTCCAGGCGAGTCAGCGGGGTGGCGTAGAAGTTGGTGATCGAGCCCAGCTCCTTTTCGCGAACGATGCCCAGCGCCGTCAGCATCGCGGGGATGAAGGCCAGGATCAGCGCCATCACCCCGGGGCCGATGGCGTTCACACTGATCACGTCCTGGTTGTAGCGAAAGCGCGTTTCCAGCTTCACCGGCGCCTGCCGTGGTTGCGCTGGGCTGGCCAGGGCGGCCAGTCGCTCAAGGTTGGCCTGGTGCACCGCTTCGACGTAGTTGCGGCTGGTTTCGGCGCGGAACGGCATGCCGCCGTCGATCCACGCGGCCACGGTCGGCTGGCGCCCGGCATACAGGTCGCGGCCGAACCCCGGCGGGATCTCCAGGGCCAGCTTGATCTGCGAGCGTTGCAGGCGCTGGTGCAACTGCGTGGCGTCGTGGATCGGCGCCTGTTCGTCGAAGTAGCGCGAACTGCGGAATGCCTCCAGGTAGGCACGGCTTTGCGGGCTCTGGTCCTGGTCGTAGACGGCGAAGGCGAGGTTCTCCACGTCCAGCGAAATGCCGTAGCCGAAGATCACCATCATGAACAGCGCACCGAGCAGGGCAAACGCCAGGCGCACCTTGTCGCGCAACAGTTCCTTGCCTTCGCGGGTGGCCACCGCCAGCAGCCGGGTCAGGCTGAAGCCACGTCGCGGTGGTGGGCTGCTGGAGACGCTGGTGTCGACGGTCGCGGCGGCGGACAGCGGTTCCTGGCTACCCTGTGCCTGTTCAAGGCAGCGCACAAACGCATCTTCGAGGGTGGCACCAGCGAATTGCGCTTGCAGTGCCGCCGGCGTGTCGCAGGCCAGCACCTTGCCTGCGTGCATCAGCGAAATGCGGTCGCAGCGCAGCGCCTCGTTCATGAAGTGGGTGGAGAGGAAGATGGTCACCCCTTGCTCCCGCGACAGCTCGATCAGCAGCCGCCAGAAGTCGTCGCGGGCGGCCGGGTCGACGCCGGAGGTGGGTTCGTCGAGGATCAGCACTTCCGGCCGGTGCAGCACTGCCACCGCCAGCGACAGTCGCTGGCGCAAGCCCAGCGGCAGGCCACCGGACTGCTGCTCGGCAACCTCGCCGAGGTCGAAGCGCGCGATCAGCTCGGCGATACGCGGGGCACTGTCGGCCTTGGCCAGATCGAACAGCCGCGCATGCAGCTCAAGGTTCTGCCGCACGCTCAGTTCGCCGTACAGCGAGAAGCTCTGTGACATGAAGCCGACCCGCTTGCGGGTCGCCAGGTCCTTGGCGTCGACCGGGCGGCCGAGTAGGGTGGCGCTGCCTTCGCTGGCCGGCATCAGCCCGGTCAGTACTTTCATCGTGGTGGTCTTGCCACAGCCATTGGAGCCGAGGAAGCCGAAGATCTCGCCGCGGCCGATGGCGAAGCTGACCTTGTTCACCGCAGTGAAATCGCCGAAGCGCAGGGTCAGTTCGTGGGCCTCGATGGCGATCGGGTTGTCGCCGGTCTGGCGCGGTGGGATCTGCAGCGGCTGCACGCTGTGCCGGCGGTCGCCCTGGAAGTGGGTGAACGCATCGTCGAGCTTGCCGCTGGGGGTGGCTGCCGCCAGCGCGCGGCTGAGCCCGGCGGCAATCAGCCGGCCACGGTCGAGCATCAGGCAGTGTTCGAACTGCTCGGCTTCTTCCATGTAGGCGGTGGCCACCAGCAGGGTCAGTTGTGGACGCTCGCTGCGCACTTGCTCGACCAGCTCCCAGAAACGCCGCCGCGACAGCGGGTCGACGCCGGTGGTGGGTTCGTCGAGGATCAACAGGTCGGGTTCGTGGATCAGGGCACAGCACAGCCCGAGCTTCTGCTTCATGCCGCCGGACAGCTTGCCGGCCGGGCGTTCGGCAAACCGCGCCAGGTCGGTGGCCCGCAGCAACGACTGCATGCGCTGCTCGCACTCGGTACGCGACAGGCCGAACAGGGTGGCGAAAAAGCGGATGTTTTCGCTGATCGACAGTTCCGGGTAGAGGTTGCCACCCAGGCCCTGGGGCATGAAGGCGATGCGCGGGTAGAGGCTGTTGCGGTGGCGGCGCTGGCGGATATCGCCGCCGAGCACTTGCAACTCACCGCGCTGTAGCTGTTTGACTCCGGCAATCAGCCCGAGCAGGCTCGATTTGCCGGCGCCATCCGGGCCGATCAGCCCGCAGCGGGTGCCGGCCGGTAATTCGAAGGCAATCTCCTGCAGGGCTTCGAGGTGGCCGTAGCGATGCCCGACGCCACGGGCCTGCAGCGCCAGAGCGCTCATTGCAGGTTGGCCGGCCAGTCCACGGGGGCGGTGCGCACGAAGCCGGCGCCGGGCATGCCGGGCTTGGCTTGCGGCACCGCGCTGGGGTCGCTCAGACGCAGTTTCACCCGGAACACCAGCTTCTGGCGCTCGTCACGGGTTTCCACCTGCTTGGGGGTGAACTGTGCCTTGGCCGCGACGAACGCCACTTTGGCCGGCAGCGCTTGCTCGGGCAAGGCATCGAGAACGATCCGCGCCTCATCGCCAACGGTCAGCTGGCCGCTGGTGGAGGCGGGCAGGTAGAGGTTCATGTACTGGTCGCTGGGGTCGATCAGCAGCAGCACCCGACCACCGGCACCGAGCACTTCGCCGGGTTCGGCCAGGCGTAGCTGGATCACCCCGTTGATCGGTGCGCGCAGGCTGCTGTCGTCGATCTCGCTGGTGAGCTGGGCCACCTGGGCCTGGGCTGCGCCGATGGCCGCCTTGATCGCGGCCAGTTGGGCGCGGGCGGCGACCACGGCGGAGTTGCTGGTATCGAAGCGCGCCTGCTGCTGGTCGAGCAACTGCTGGCTGGCGTACTTGCGCTGGTTCAGCTCACGGATGCGCTTGAGTTCCTGGCTGGCCAGCAGCTGTTCGCTCTGGCGCAACTGTACGTTGGCCTGGGCCGCCGCATAGTTTTCGCGGGCGCGCAGCACTTCGGCCTCGGCCTGGGCGCGCTGGGCTTCGAGGGTGCGGGTATCGATACGGGCCAGCAATTGGCCCTGAGCGACCTTGTCGCCTTCATTCACCAGCACCTCGGCCAGGCGCCCGGGGATTTTGCTGGCGATCTGCACTTCGGTGGCTTCGAGCCGGCCGTTGCCCTGGTGCAGGCCCTCGGGCAGGCGGTCGTGTAGCGATTTCCAGTAGCCCAGGCCACCGGCCGCCAGGAGTAACGCAATCAGTGCGCCGGCGAAGAGTTTGGGGGTGTGTTGGCTCATCGACATGGTGATCTGCATCCAGCTGCATTAGCGTCAGAGTGTGACGTTTCGCCGACCTTGGCGACTTGATACGCATCAAATGAGCGTCAATCCTAACGCGTTCAGCGCAAAGCGAGAACCGCCGCCCACTGTTCGGCGGTGACCGGCATCACCGACAGGCGGCTGCCTTTCTGTACCAGCGGCATTTCCGCCAACGCCGCTTGCAGCTTTAGGTAGCCCAGCCCGAGCACCTTGCCGAAGGTTTCCACATGGGCCACATCCACGGCGCTCCAGGGGTTCTTCTGCGCGCTGGCCTTGGCGTCGAAGTAGTGGCTTTGCGGGTCGAGCGCGGTCTGGTCGGGGTAGGCTGCCGCGCTGATCCGGGCAATGCCGGCGATACCCGGCTCGGGGCAGCTGGAATGGTAGAAGAAGAACAGGTCGCCGACCGCCATCGCCCGCAGGAAATTGCGTGCCTGATAGTTGCGCACGCCGTCCCAGCGGGCCTCGCCGAGCCTCGCCAGGTCCTGGATCGAGAGCTCGTCGGGTTCGGATTTCATCAGCCAATAGGCCATGGATTCAGCTCCTGCCGGGGTTTGAAATAAGCTGTTGCATGAAACCGACATACGGTTGGCGTCAAGGTTTGCGTGTCGCCGCAGGTTGTCGGAGAATGCGCGGATTTTAAGCTTGACGTTGCTGCACGGCCTATAAGAAAAACCGTTGCTGTCATCGTGATCAGTTTGCCTTAGGGGGGCAATCGATGAAACGCAAACCGGATCTGCTCTGGGTACTCGTCTTTCTGTTCGGTTTGGGTGTAGTCACCACCGGTTACGCGCAGAGCCTGTGGGAACGCAAGCTTGAAACTGCCAACTACGAACTGCCCGTCGCGCCAACCCAGCGTTGAGTGAAGCGGCGTCCCGTTCAGGGCGCCAGGTACCAGCCCCGATCCGACACCGTGCCCTGTAAAGGTACGTCCCAACTGGCCTGTGCCAGCCGTTCGACTTTCTGGCATTCATGTGCCAACCCTAGCAGCCGGGGTTTTTTCCAGGCTTTGCGCCGGCCTTGATAGGCCAGACTGCGGTCATAGAAGCCGCCACCCATGCCCAGCCGTCCACCCACTTCGTCGAAGCCCACCAAGGGCAGCAGAATCAGGTCCAGCGCCCACACCGGCCGCTGTCGGGCCAGGCTCACCCGTGGCTCGGGAATACGGAAGCGGTTCGGGCGCAGCTTTTCGCCTTGCTCGAAGCGCTGGAAGGCCATCTTGGTTTTTGGCCAGGCGTGCAGCACCGGCAGGTAGGTGCGCTTGCCGCGCCGCTGGGCTTCGCGCAGCAGCAGCCGCGGGTCGATCTCGCTGTCGTTGGGCAGGTACAGGGCGATGTGCCGGGCGCGGCGGAATAACGGGTGCTGGGCCAGTTGCCGGTACAGGCCGCGAGCGGCCAGACGTTGTTCGGCCGGACTCAGGGCGCGGCGTGCATCGCGCAATACGCGGCGGAGCTGGGGGCGAGTAAGCGAGGCGGTGTCGGTCATGGCACGGGCGGTCCCATCGGGTTGCTCGCAGAAGGGCAACACAGCACCCACGCGGGGGAACAACAGGCGTGGGCGATCAGAAACAGGCTCCCCGACGAACCGCTGTCGGTGTAGCCCTTGAACCCGAAAGTTCAAGGTGGAGATTGCAGGAGGCGTTAAGGCTTTCCGTCAAGCGGACATGCACACCGGCCCCACGTGCAACCCCCGTGGTTGTGCGTATCGGCTCAGGGACATGACCGACTGGCAAGCACTCCAGGGAGTGGCGCGAGTATACCCGAAACTCAGTTGGTTTTTGAATCGGCATCGTCGGCCAGGGCCGCATCGACACGTTCGAGCAGGTCGCGCACCTGTTCGCGATTGACCCCGGCGCCTTGCACTTCAGGGCGTTCCTGGTTGTGCAGCAGGTCATGGGTGATGTTCAGGGCGGCCATCACGGCGATGCGGTCGGCACCGATCACTTTGCCACTGCTGCGGATTTCGCGCATCTTGCCGTCCAGGTAGCGCGCCGCGCTGACCAGGTTACTGCGCTCCTCGGGTGGACAGATGATCGAGTACTCCTTGTCGAGGATCTGCACAGTGACGCTATTGCTTGAACTCATGAGTCTTGCTCCAGGGCCTTGAGCCGCAAAATCATCGATTCGACCTTACGCCGCGCGACTTCGTTTTTTTCGATGAGGTGGGCGCGTTCCTCGCGCCAGGATTTTTCCTGAGCTTGTAGGAGTGCGTTTTGCCGTTTTAGTTGCTCGACCCGCTCGATCAGCAGCTCGAACCGCCCCATCAGCGCTTGCAGCTCGTTCTCTTGCATTGCTTGCCACTCGACTCGTCTGACTGGTGGTTGCCCTGGCCGTTATGCCTGCGCGCCGGCGCGAGTTGGCTGCGTCGATGGTCTTGGCGCGCCTGCCGGTGCTAGGATACAAGGTCTTCATTCTAGTCATTGCGCCGTCTGGCGCCTAGCTGCCCATGCCCAATACCAATTCGCCGTACACCGCATTCGCCACTTTGCTATCCAGCAATGGCCACCCCGTTTCTCCTGCCGAACTGCACGGGCTGTTGCTCGGGCGCAGCTGTGCGGGCGCCGGCTTCGATACCGAGGGCTGGCTGGCCGATGCGGCGCAGCTGCTGGAGGTCGACCCTTCTGACAATGTTCGTAACGCTTTGATCGGCTTGCAGGAGATGGTCAAGGGCGAACTCACCGGCGACGACATCGCCGTCGTGCTGTTGCTGCCAGGCGACGAACTGCCGCTGGTCGAGCGCGCTGCCGCGCTGGGCCAATGGTGCCAGGGCTTCCTGACCGGCTTCGGGGTGAACTCCGGCGGCCTGACGTTGAGCACCGAGGCCCGCGAAGTGCTCGGCGACCTGGATGCAATTTCGCAGATCCAGGACGCGCTGGAAGAGTCCGAAGACGCCGAAAACGACTATATGGAAGTGATGGAGTACCTGCGCGTCGCACCGCTCTTGCTCTTCACCGAGCTGGCCAAGCCGGCCGCACCTGCCGCCAAGCCTTCCTTGCATTAATGTTGCTCAGGGGTTCCTCGTGCCAATAGCTCACATTCCGAAAGCGGAGTACGCCCGGCGTCGCAAGGCGCTGATGGCGCAGATGGAACCCAACAGCATCGCCATCCTGCCCGCCGCCGCGGTGGCCATCCGCAACCGCGACGTCGAGCACGTGTACCGCCAGGACAGCGACTTCCAGTACCTCAGCGGCTTCCCCGAGCCCGAGGCGGTGATTGCCCTGATCCCCGGCCGCGAGCACGGCGAGTACGTATTGTTCTGCCGCGAGCGCAACCCCGAGCGCGAGCTCTGGGATGGCCTGCGCGCCGGCCAGGAAGGCGCCATCCGCGACTTCGGTGCCGACGACGCCTTCCCTATCACCGATATCGACGACATCCTCCCTGGCCTGATCGAAGGCCGCGACCGGGTGTATTCGGCCATGGGCAGCAACCCCGAGTTCGATCGCCACCTGATGGAATGGATCAACGTGATCCGTTCCAAGGCGCGCCTGGGCGCCCAGCCACCGAACGAATTCGTTGCCCTGGATCATCTGTTGCACGACATGCGCCTGTATAAATCGGCGGCGGAAGTGAAGGTGATGCGCGAGGCCGCGGCGATTTCTGCGCAGGCCCACGTGCGGGCGATGCAAGCCTGCCGCGCCGGCCTGCATGAATACAGCCTGGAAGCCGAGCTCGACTACACGTTCCGCAAGGGTGGGGCACGGATGCCGGCGTATGGCTCGATTGTCGCCGCCGGGCGCAATGGCTGCATCCTGCATTACCAGGAGAACAACGCCCCGCTCAAGGACGGCGACCTGGTGCTGATCGACGCTGGTTGCGAGATCGACTGCTATGCCAGTGATATCACCCGCACCTTCCCGGTCAGCGGGCGGTTTTCGCCAGAGCAGAAGGCGATCTACGAACTGGTGCTCAAGGCGCAGGAAGCGGCATTTGCCGTGATCGCCCCGGGCAAGCACTGGAACCACGCCCATGAGGCCACCGTGCAGGTGATCACCGAAGGGCTGGTGGAGCTTGGCCTGCTCAAGGGCGACGTTGGCGAACTGATTGAAACCGAGGCCTACCGTGCCTTCTATATGCACCGCGCCGGACACTGGCTGGGCATGGATGTGCACGATGTCGGCGAGTACAAGGTTGGCGGTCAATGGCGGGTGCTCGAAGTGGGCATGGCGCTGACCGTCGAGCCGGGCATCTACATTGCGCCGGACAACCCGAACGTCGCGAAGAAATGGCGCGGCATAGGCGTACGCATCGAGGATGACGTGGTGGTGACCAAACACGGTTGTGAAATCCTGACCAACGGCGTGCCGAAAACGGTCGCCGACATCGAGGCCCTGATGGCCGCTGCGCGTAGCGAAGCCGCATGAACCGGGTCAACCTTGCAATCATTGGCGGCGGCCTGGTCGGCGCGAGCCTGGCCCTGGCGCTGCAGGCCGGGGCCAAGGCGCGCGGCTGGAACATCCTGCTGATCGAACCCTTCGCGCCCGGCGACAGTTTCCAGCCCAGCTACGATGCGCGTTCCTCGGCGCTGTCGTTCGGCACCCGGCAGATCTACGAACGCCTCGGCCTGTGGCAGGCGATCAGCCGTCGCGCGGAGCCGATCCGGCAGATCCAGGTGTCCGACCGCGGCCGCTTCGGCGCGACGCGCCTGGATGCGATCCAGGAAGGCGTGCCGGCGCTGGGTTATGTGGTCGAGAATGCCTGGCTCGGGCAATGCCTGTGGCAGGGCCTGGACGCTGACGTGGTCAGCTGGCGCTGCCCGGCGGAAGTCACCGCCATGCAGGTGCTCGAAGACGGTTACCGGCTGGCCCTGAACGACGACACCAGCATCGAGTGCGACCTCGCCGTGCTCGCCGATGGCGGCCGTTCCGGGCTGCGCGAACAGCTGGGCATTCACGTGCGCGAGCGGCCGTACAACCAGAGCGCGCTGATCGCCAACATCACCCCGAGCGAAGCGCATTGCGGGCAGGCGTTCGAGCGCTTCACCGACGATGGCCCGATGGCCCTGCTGCCGCTGCCGGAAAACCGCTGCGCGCTGGTCTGGACCCGCGTCGGGATGGACGCTAAGCGCCTCGCCGCGCTGGACGAGCGTAGCTTCCTGGCGGAATTGCAGGGCGTGTTCGGTTACCGGCTGGGTGCCTTGCGTCAGGTCGGCGCGCGGCACCTGTATCCGCTGGCCCTGGTGGAAGCGCAGGAGCAGGTCCGTCCGCACCTGGTGGTGCTCGGCAATGCCGCGCACAGCCTGCATCCGATTGCCGGGCAGGGCTTCAACCTGTCGCTGCGCGATGTGCAGTCGCTGGCCGATGCGTTGCTCGCCGGGCCACAGCAGCCAGGCGACTTCGCCACCCTGCAGGGCTACCGCGAACGCCAGCGCCTGGACCAGGAACTGACGGTCGGCTTCTCCGACCAGGTCACCCGGCTGTTCGGCACCGCGCAGCCCTTGCTGGCTACCGGGCGTAACCTCGGTCTGCTCGGTCTTGACCTGCTGCCGCCGGCCAAGCGCTGGTTTGCCCGTCAGGCCATGGGCTTGGGCACCCGCCCGGACCTGCAGGGCAAGGCATGAGCCCTTTTTCCCTTCATCGGCGGCCACGGCCGCCCGCGATACAGGCGTAAAGCATGGAAATGCGCGCAGATCTGTTGATTGTCGGTGCCGGTATGGTCGGCAGCGCCCTGGCGTTGGCCTTGCAGCACAGCGGCCTGGAAATTCTCCTGCTCGACGGCAGCCCGTTGACGGTCAAGCCGTTCGACGCCCAGGCGCCATTCGAACCGCGGGTCAGCGCCTTGTCGGCGGCCAGCCAGCGAATCCTCGAACGCCTCGGCGCCTGGCCGGGCATGCACGCGCGGCGGGTTAGCGCTTACTCCGACATGCACGTGTGGGATGGCAGCGGCACCGGGCAGATCCACTTCTCGGCGGCCAGCGTGCATGCCGACGTGCTCGGCCATATCGTCGAGAACCGTGTGGTTCAGGACGGCCTGCTGGAACGCCTGCACGACAGCGAAATCGGCTTGCTGGCCAACGCCCGTCTGGAGCAGATGCGCCGCTCCGGCGACGACTGGCTGCTGACCCTGGCCGACGGCCGCACCCTGCGCGCGCCGCTGGTGATTGCCGCCGATGGGGCCAATTCCGCAGTACGCCGGCTGACTGGCTGCGAAACCCGTGAGTGGGATTACCTGCATCACGCCATCGTTACCAGTGTGCGCTGCGCTGCGCCGCACCAGGCCACGGCCTGGCAACGCTTCACCGACGACGGCCCGCTGGCCTTCCTGCCACTGGCGCGCGACGGCGGCCAGGACTGGTGCTCGATTGTCTGGTCGACCACCCCGGAACAGGCCGAGCGGCTCATGGCGTTGGACGACAGCGCATTCTGCGCAGCGCTGGAACGGGCGTTCGAAGGCCGCCTGGGCGCGGTGCTCGAAGCCGACCCGCGGCTCTG
This sequence comes from Pseudomonas sp. SDI, assembly GCF_003105155.1. Taxonomy (GTDB): domain Bacteria; phylum Pseudomonadota; class Gammaproteobacteria; order Pseudomonadales; family Pseudomonadaceae; genus Aquipseudomonas. The sequence continues at coordinate 97,875 of NZ_QETK01000016.1, forward strand.
CGTGCCGCTGCGCCAGCGTCATGCCAAGCGCTACGTGGCCGAAGGCCTGGCGCTGATCGGCGATGCGGCGCACACCATTCACCCGCTGGCCGGGCAGGGCGTCAACCTGGGGTTCCTCGATGCTGCGGTGCTGGCCGAAGAGCTGCTGCACGCCTACGAGCGCGGCGAACGCCTGGCCGATGTGCGGGTGCTGAGCCGTTACGAGCGCCGGCGGATGCCGCACAACCTGGCGCTGATGGCCGCGATGGAAGGCTTCGAGCGACTGTTCCAGGCCGATCCGCTGCCCCTGCGCTGGCTGCGCAACAGCGGCCTGAAGTGGGTTGAGCAACTGCCGGAAGCCAAGGCGTTGTTCGTTCGCCAGGCTTTGGGCTTGAGCGGCGATCTACCGGCGCTGGCGCGCGCCTGAGGGCGCTGCAACATCTGGTAATTGTTCCGCTGGGAGTTTGGTTGAGCGCGCAAATGGCATTCACTACCATTTGCACCTCACTTGCATACCGAGGATCGCTCCCATGTTGTCACGCAAGCATCTATTGGCCGCCCTGACACTCACGCTGTTTGGCGGTGTCGCCCAGGCGGCGGACGAGGTGGTGGTGTATTCCTCGCGTATCGACGAGCTGATCAAGCCAGTGTTCGATGCCTACACCGCCAAGACCGGGGTGAAGATCAAGTTCATCACCGACAAGGAAGCGCCGCTGATGCAGCGGATCAAGGCCGAGGGCGAGAACGCCACCGCCGACCTGTTGCTGACCGTGGATGCCGGCAACCTCTGGCAGGCCGAGCAGATGGGCATTCTCAAGCCGATCAAGTCGGCGGTGATCGATGCCAACATTCCCAAGCAGTACCGTGCTTCGTCCGGTGACTGGACTGGCCTGAGCTTGCGCGCGCGGACCATCGCCTACTCCACCGAGCGGGTCAAACCCGAAGAGTTGAGCACCTATGAGGCGCTGGCCGACAAACAGTGGGAAGGGCGCCTGTGCCTGCGCACGGCGAAGAAGGTCTACAACCAGTCGTTGACCGCCACCCTGATCGAAACCCACGGTGCCGAGAAGACCGAAGCCATCATCAAGGGCTGGGTGAACAACCTGTCCACCGACGTGTTCTCCGACGATACCGCGCTGTTGCAGGCGATCAATGCCGGGCAGTGCGACGTGGGCATCGTCAACACCTACTACTACGGCCGCTTGCACAAGGACAACCCGCAGTTGCCGGTCAAACTGTTCTGGCCGAACCAGGCTGATCGTGGCGTGCATGTGAACCTGTCGGGCATCGGCCTGACCCGGTACGCGCCGCACCCGGAAGCGGCGGTGAAGCTGGTGGAGTGGATGACCGGCGAAGAGGCGCAGAAGATGTTTGCCGGTATCAACCAGGAGTTCCCGGCCAACCCGAAGGTCGCGCCGTCTGAAGAAGTGGCCGCCTGGGGCACGTTCAAGGCCGACACCATCCCGGTGGAACTGGCCGGCAAGCGTCAGGCCGAGGCTATCCGTTTGATGGATCGGGCTGGCTGGAACTGAGCCCAAGGCCTTATTCTGCGGGGGCCGTTATCGCGGGACGACCGGGTTGCTCTTCTATGGGAGCGGGCTCGTCCCGCGATGAGGCCCTAATCTTCCCTAGAGATCCCTCGTTTTGGCCCACCCCGCCCAACGCCGCTGGTACCCCCTGGTTTACGCCATCGCCGCTCTGGTGCTGCTGCCCCTGAGCGTGCTGCTGCTGTCCTGGCAAACCATCGACGGGCAAATCTGGTCGCACCTGCTCGATACCCAGATGGGCCGCCTGCTCGGCAACACCCTGAGCCTGGTGCTCGGTGTCGGCATCGGCGTCACCGTGCTCGGGGTAAGCCTGGCCTGGCTTACCAGCCTCTGCGAGTTCCCCGGCCGACGTTGGCTCGACTGGGCGTTGATGCTGCCCTTCGCCATTCCTGCCTACGTGCTGGCTTTCGTCTTCGTCGGCCTGTTGGACTTCTCCGGTCCGGTGCAAACCCTACTGCGCGAATGGTTCGGGCCGATGCGTCTGCCGCGTGTACGCTCCACCGGCGGGGTGATCACTGTGCTGGTGCTGGTGTTCTATCCCTACGTCTACCTGCTGGCGCGCACTGCCTTCCTGGCCCAGGGCAAGGGCCTGATGGAAGCCGCCCGGGCCCTCGGGCAAAGCCCGCTGCAAGCGTTCTGGCGCGTTGCGTTGCCGATGGCCCGGCCGGCGATTGGGGCCGGGGTGGCGCTGGCACTGATGGAAACCCTGGCCGACTTCGGCGCGGTGTCGGTGTTCAACTTCGACACCTTCACCACCGCTATCTACAAGACCTGGTACGGCTTCTTCAGCCTCGCCAGCGCCACCCAGCTGGCCAGCCTGTTGCTGCTGGCGGTGATGCTGGTGCTCTACGGCGAGCGCCGTGCCCGTGGCGCGGTGCGCGCCAGCAACGAACGGCCACGCGGCAAGGCGCTGTATCACCTGCGCGGGCTCAAGGCGTTCGCCGCCAGCGGCTGGTGCCTGCTGGTATTTGCCTGCGCCTTCGTCATCCCGCTGCTGCAACTGCTGGTGTGGTTCTGGCAGCGCGGGCGCTTCGACCTCGACGAGCGTTACACCGGGCTGATCCTGCACACGCTGTACTTGGGCAGCATGGCCGCATTGATCACCGTTGCCGCCGCGCTGCTGCTGGCCTTCGCCCGCCGCCAGGCGCCCACCCCGATGATCCGCGCCGGGGTCAGCCTGGCCAACCTCGGCTACGCCTTGCCCGGCTCGGTGCTGGCGGTGTCAATCATGCTCGCCTTCAGCTACCTGGACCGCGAACTGGTGGTGCCGCTGTCCAGCTGGCTCGGCGGGGCCGGCCGGCCACTGCTGCTGGGCAGCCTGGCGGCGCTGTTGCTGGCGTATCTGGTGCGCTTCATTGCGGTGGCCTACGGGCCACTGGAAAACAGCCTGGGACGCATCCGCCCGTCGCTGCCGGAGGCTTCGCGCAGCCTTGGGGTCGGCGGCCCACGTTTATTTTTCAAGGTGTATCTGCCATTGCTGGTGCCTGGTGCTCTCAGCGCCGCCTTGCTGGTGTTCGTCGACGTGCTCAAGGAGATGCCGGCCACCCTGCTGATGCGCCCGTTCGGCTGGGACACGCTGGCGGTGCGGGTGTTCGAGATGACCAGCGAAGGCGAGTGGGCACGTGCCTCGCTGCCGGCACTGACGCTGGTGCTGGTCGGCCTGCTGCCGGTCATCGGGCTGATACGGCGTTCGGCGCGTCACCCGGGTCATCGTCACTGAGGGTGCCAGCCTGCGCCCTTGCGGCTACAATGCGCGGCATTCTGCGGCCGGTCCTCTGACCGGGTAGCTGAAATCGCTGCCGACAGCCGTAGCCTCGCCACGCCCGGAAGGAGAAACCCATGGGACAGCGTACGCCTCTGTATGACCTGCATTTGGCGCTGGGCGCCAAAATGGTCGATTTTGGCGGTTGGGACATGCCCCTGCATTACGGCTCGCAAGTCGAGGAGCACCACCAGGTGCGCAGCGACTGCGGGGTGTTCGACGTTTCGCACATGACCGTGATCGACATCGACGGTGCTCAGGCCACGCCCTGGCTGCGGCAGTTGCTGGCCAACGACGTGGCGCGCCTGAGCGAACCCGGCAAGGCCCTCTACAGCACCCTGCTCAATGAGCAGGGCGGGGTGATCGACGACCTGCTGGTGTACCGCTGTGAAGACGGTTATCGACTGGTTGCCAACGCCGCTACCCGGGCCAAGGACCTGGCCTGGCTAAACGCCCGCGCCAACGGCTTCGAGGTGCAGGTGCGCGAGCGCCCGGAGCTGGCCAAGCTCGCCATCCAGGGCCCGCATGCCCGGCAGAAGGTCGCCAAGCTGGTCAACGCGGCCCGCGCCGAGCTGATCCGTGAGTTGGAGCCTTTCCACGGGCGCAGCGACGGCGACTGGTTTGTCGCCCGTACCGGCTACACCGGTGAAGACGGTCTGGAAATCATCCTGCCGGCGGCGCAGGTCGCCGATTTCTTCAACGACCTGGTCGGCGCCGGTATCGCCCCAAGTGGCCTCGGCGCGCGTGACACGTTGCGCCTGGAGGCTGGGATGAACCTGTACGGCCAGGACACCGACGAAGCACATTCGCCCCTCACCTCCAACCTGGCGTCGAGCATTGCCTGGGAGCCAACCGACCGCGAGTTCATTGGCCGCCCTGCGCTGGAGAGGGAAAAAGCCGCCGGCGTGCAGCTCAAACTGGTGGGGTTGGTGCTGGAGGAGCGCGGCGTGCTGCGTGCCCATCAGGTGGTGCGCATCGCAGAAATTGGCGAAGGGGAGATCACCAGTGGTAGTTTCTCTCCTACGCTGAGCAAGGCAATCGCCCTGGCCCGTGTACCGGTGGCTACCGCCGACCGCGCTGAGGTGGAAATTCGCGGCAAGTGGTACCCGGTACGGGTGGTCAAACCGACCTTTGTGCGCCATGGCAAGACCCTGATCTGAACCCATTCCGGCGGGCCGACCGCTGACCTGTTGAGGACAATCACAATGAGCAATATCCCCGCCGACCTGCGTTTCGCCGAGAGCCACGAGTGGGCTCGCCTGGAAGCCGATGGCAGCGTTACCGTAGGCATCAGCGATCACGCCCAGGAAGCCCTGGGTGATGTGGTGTTCGTCGAGCTGGCCGACGTCGGCAAGGTGTTCGCTGCCGGCGACGCTGCCGGTGTGGTCGAGTCGGTCAAGGCTGCCTCCGACATCTACGCGCCGGTGGGCGGCGAAGTGATCGCGGTCAACGAGGAACTGGCCGACAGCCCTGAGCTGCTGAACGAAGATCCGTACGTCAACTGGATCTTCAAACTCAAGCCAAGCAACCCTGCCGAACTCGACAAGCTGCTGAACGCCGCCGGCTACGCCGCGCTCATCGGCGAGTAGTTTTTCCCACACGATCGGCAATCCCTTCCTAGACTCTATAAGCCTCGACCTTTCGAGGCTTGGTCTAGGAAGAGAGAGCCGCTATGTCCTTGTTGCCGTCCCTGAGCCAACTGCACGACCCCAACCCGTTCCTGCGCCGCCACCTCGGCCCGGACGCTGCCGAGCAGCAGTCCATGCTCACCGCCCTCGGCGTTGCCAGCCGCAGCGAACTGATCGAACAGACCGTCCCGCCAGGCATTCGCCTGAACCGGCCGCTGGCCTTGCCGCCGGCGCTCGACGAGCAGGCAGCGCTGGCCAAGCTGCGCGGCTACGCCGAGCAGAACCAACGCTGGACCAGCCTGATCGGCATGGGTTACCACGGCACCCTGACGCCGACGGTGATCCTGCGCAACGTGCTGGAGAACCCCGGCTGGTACACCGCCTACACGCCGTATCAACCGGAAATCGCCCAAGGCCGGCTGGAAGCATTGCTGAACTTCCAGCAGATGGTCATCGACCTGACCGGCCTGGACCTGGCCAACGCCTCGCTGCTCGATGAGGCCACGGCCGCTGCCGAGGCCATGGCCCTGGCCCGCCGGGTGTCGAAGTCCAAGAGCAATCGCTTCTTCGCCGACGAGCATTGTCACCCGCAAACCCTCTCGGTGCTGCAGACCCGTGCCGAAGGCTTCGGCATCGAGCTGGTGGTCGATGCGCTGGCCAACCTTGCCCAGCACCAGGTGTTCGGGGCCTTGCTGCACTACCCCAATACCCACGGTGGGGTGCATGACCTGCGCCTGCCGATCAGCCAACTGCACGAGCAGCAGGCGATTGCCTGCGTGGCGGCCGACCTGCTCAGCCTGGTGTTGCTGACGCCACCGGGTGAGCAGGGTGCCGACGTGGTGTTGGGTTCGACCCAGCGCTTTGGCGTGCCGATGGGCTACGGTGGCCCGCATGCGGCGTACTTTGCCTGCCGCGACGCGTTCAAGCGAGCGATGCCGGGGCGGATCATCGGCGTGTCCAAGGACGCTCGCGGCAACCTGGCGCTGCGCATGGCCCTGCAGACCCGCGAGCAGCATATCCGCCGCGAGAAGGCCAACTCGAACATCTGCACGGCGCAGGTGCTGCTGGCCAACATCGCCGGGTTCTATGCGGTGTATCACGGCCCCGACGGGCTGCGTCGGATCGCCCAGCGAGTGCACCGGCTGACGGCGATCCTCGCTGCCGGTTTGCAGAGCAAGGGCCTGCGCCGGCTCAACCAGCATTTCTTCGACACCCTCACCCTGGACGTCGGTGGCAGCCAGACCGCCATCATCCAGAGCGCCGAAGCGCAGCAGATCAACCTGCGCATCCTCGGCCGTGGCCAGTTGGGCGTCAGCCTCGACGAAACCTGCGACGAGCGCACGGTGCGACGTCTGTTCGACATATTCCTCGGGGCCGACCATGGCCTCGACGTCGCCGAACTCGACGGCCAGCGCCTGCCGGCCGGTCTCCCGGAAACCCTGTTGCGCACCTCGCCGATCCTCAGCCACCCGGTGTTCAACCTGCACCACAGCGAAACCGAGATGCTGCGTTACCTCAAGCAGCTGGAAACCAAGGACCTGGCGCTGAACCAGTCGATGATCCCGCTGGGTTCCTGCACGATGAAACTCAACGCCAGCAGCGAGATGATCCCGATCACCTGGCCGGGCTTTGCCGATATGCACCCGTTTGTGCCGCTGGGCCAGGCCCAGGGCTACAAGGCGATGATCGACGAGCTGGAAAGCTGGCTGTGCGCGATCACCGGCTTCGATGCGATCTGCATGCAGCCCAACTCCGGCGCCCAGGGCGAATACGCCGGGTTGCTGGCGATTGCCAGGTATCACCGCAGCCGCAAGCAGGCTCAGCGCGATATCTGCCTGATCCCGTCGTCGGCGCACGGCACCAACCCGGCCTCGGCACAGATGGCCGGGATGCATGTGGTGATCGTCGAATGCGACGAGGACGGCAACGTCGACCTCGACGACCTCAAGGCCAAGGCCAAGGCCGCCGGTGAGCGGCTGTCGTGCCTGATGGCAACCTATCCGTCGACGCATGGTGTGTACGAGGAGGGCATCAGCGAGATCTGCGAAGTTATCCACAGCCATGGCGGTCAGGTGTACATGGACGGTGCCAACCTCAATGCCCAGGTCGGGCTGACGCGGCCGGCGGACATCGGCGCGGACGTCTCGCACATGAACCTGCACAAGACCTTCTGCATCCCGCATGGCGGTGGCGGGCCGGGCATGGGCCCGATAGGCGTGCGCGCGCACCTGGCGCCGTTCGTGGCCAGCCACCCGGTGGTGCCGGTGCCCGGACCGGACCCGCTGAACAGCGCCGTGAGTGCGGCGCCGTGGGGCAGTGCGAGCATTCTGCCGATCAGCTGGATGTACATCGCGATGATGGGCCCGCAGCTGGCCGACGCCAGCGAGGTGGCGATCCTTTCCGCCAACTACCTGGCGCAGCAACTGAGCGGGGCCTTCCCGGTGCTCTATCGCGGGCGCAACGAGCGGGTGGCACATGAATGTATTCTGGACCTGCGGCCGTTGAAGGCGCAGACCGGGATTACCGAGGAGGATGTCGCCAAGCGCCTGATGGACTACGGCTTCCATGCCCCGACCATGTCGTTCCCAGTGCCGGGGACATTGATGGTGGAGCCGACCGAGAGCGAGTCGAAGGCCGAACTGGATCGCTTCGTACAGGCCATGCTGAGTATCCGGGCCGAGATCGCCGAAGTGCAGAAGGGTAACTGGCCGGCGGAAGACAATCCGCTCAAGCATGCGCCGCATACGCTGGCGGATGTGCTGGGGGGGTGGGCGCGCCCGTACAGTATCGAGCAGGCGGTGGCGCCGAGTGCGCATGCGCGGATGCACAAGTATTGGCCGGCGGTGAATCGGGTGGATAACGTGTACGGCGACCGCAACCTGTTCTGTGCCTGTGTGCCGGTGGGGGAATATCGCTAAGGGCTTTGCGCTCAGATCACGGGACGCGTCGGGTCGCGGCATCGCCGCCCCGACGCGTCCCGCGATGCGCGTTTTACTGTGGGTCGGCTATGGCATTCTTCGCCAGAATCGCATTCGCCAGCTCCATGTCGCTGGCCTTCAAGCCCGGGTTGTCGGCACGAACCTTCTGTATCGCTGCCTCCAGGTACGGGCCACGAATCGCGCCTTCGCTGGCGACATAGCTGCCGGCATCGTCCTGTGCCGCCACAATCAGTTTGTGGTCCTTGAACGTCAGGTAGGTCGAGGCGGTCGTGGCACCGGAGGAAATGACGTTGCGCCAGAAACTGTCGGCCATGGCCGAACCGACAGGGAGAGACAACAGGGCAAGGGTTGCGACTGCTAGTTTGAGGCGCATGGTGGGTGACTCCGCGTTTGGTGATATGCAAAGTTGGATCGTCATTCCCCCAATCAAGTTCCCAGGGCTGTCTACTGAACCACCCGCAGTACCTCGCCCAGGGTGGTCAGTCCGGCGGCAACCTTCTGCGCGCCGTTCTCGCGCAAACTGCGCAGCCCCTCGGCCAGCGCCTGCTGGCGCAGCGCCTGATGGTCGACATCGGCGCTCAGGCGGGCTTTGAGCGCTGCGCTGATCGCCAACACCTCGTACAACCCGGTGCGCCCGCGGTAGCCGGTTTGCCGGCACGCCCGGCAACCCACTGGCGCCATCGCACCGTCTGCCTGCGGGGCCTTGCACGCCGGGCACAAGGTGCGCACCAGGCGCTGCGCCATCACCCCGATCAGCGTGGCGCGGATCAGGTAATGCGCCACACCCAGCTCCAGCAGTCGGCCGATGGCGCCACAGGCGTCGTTGGTGTGCAGGGTCGACAGCACCAGGTGCCCGGTGAGCGCCGCCTGAATCGCCACCTGGGCGGTTTCCACATCACGGATCTCGCCGATCATGATGATGTCCGGGTCCTGGCGCAGCAGCGCACGCACGCCATTGGCAAAGCCGAGGTCGATGCCCGGCTGTACCTGGGTTTGGTTGAACGCCGGCTCGACTATTTCAATCGGGTCTTCGAGGGTGCACAGGTTCACCTGCGGCGTGGCCAACTGCTTGAGCGTGGTGTACAGGGTGCTGGTCTTGCCCGAGCCGGTCGGCCCGCTGACCAGAATGATCCCGTGGGGCTGGCGCAGCATCGCCTGCCAGCAGGCCAGCTCGGCGCCGTCCAGGCCCAGTGCGGCGAAGTTGGTGTGCAGCAGGCGCGGGTCGAAGATGCGCAGCACCAGTTTTTCGCCAAAGGTGGTTGGCAGGGTCGACAGGCGCAGCTCCACTTCGTCGCCGTCCGGTGCCTTGGTCTTGATCCGGCCATCCTGCGGCCGGCGTTTCTCTGCCACATTCATTCGCCCCAGGCTTTTCAGCCGGCTGACCACCGCCAGGGTCACCGTCGGCGGGAACTGGTAGACCTCATGCAGCACGCCGTCGATGCGCAAGCGCAGGCGGCCCTGCTCGCGACGCGGTTCGATGTGGATATCGCTGGCGCCCTGCTCGAAGGCGTGCTGTAGCAGCCAGTCGACGATGCTGACGATATGCGCGTCATTGGCGTCGGCCTGTGCGGCGCCGCTGCCCAGGTCGAGCAATTGCTCCAGGCTGGCCTGCGTCTCGCCCGGCTTGTCGCTGCGGCTGGCGCTGCTTACCGAACGCGCCAGGCGAAAGTACTCCTGGCCCAGCTGGCGGATCTGCAGCGGGCTGGCCAGCACCCGTCGGATGCGCCGTTTGAGCACCAGGCCGAGGTCGGTCTCCCAGCCGCTGAGGTAGGGTTGTGCGCTGGCCACGGTAACGCTGTCGGCATCCTGGGCGATGGCCAGGATGCCGTGGCGGCGGGCGAATGCGGCGGACATCAGCCCGGCGACCCCGGCCAGGTCCAGCGCCAGCGGGTCGATGCGCAGATAGGGTTGGCCGACCTTTGTCGCCAGCCATTCGCCGAGGCTGTCGAGGTCGAGCGACTGGCCGGGGTGCTGCAGGTCGTTCAACTGCTGCGCGGCGATCCGCTCCAGCGGGTGGATGCCGTCGTCGGTGCTGCTCGGGAACTGCTGGCGGTCGCTGGCGCCGATGCGTTGGTCGGCAATCAGTTGCTGCAGCAGCTCGTCGAGGGCCAGGCGGCGCTCGGGGCGGGAATTGGGCATGGTGCATCCTTGCAATCAGGCTCGGGACTGCAAAGGCTAGTTGCCGCGTCGGGCTGACGGTGACCGTAAGGGTTACCGGGCTTTTCCGCGTCGAGCCGCACGTCGCATACACAGATCAGGTTGCGCATTTTTTGTGCAATCAGCTCGGCGCGGTGCCAACTCAAGCCGCCAATGGCGAGCTCCAGCGCCAGCAGGTCGTCCTGCTGGGTCATGTGCAGTTGATGCGGGGTGAGGAACTGCAAGGCGAACAGGTTGAGCACGCGGCACAAGCTGTCCGGTTCGGCTTCGATCATCAGACTGAAACGCACCTGGCTGTGCGCGGCGCTGGCGGCCCAGACATCGGCGCGCAGCGGGGTAACGGGGCGGTCCAGGCGTTCGAGTGCGCTCATGGCAGTCTCCAGAAATAGTGGAGAAATTTTTACATGCGCAGGCGGGCATTTTTTCGCTTTGTTCAGGCAATATGCCGAACATTCGAATAAAACAATTCGCCAACGTGGCAAATAGGGGATTGATCATGCAAAGCGAGCTGGACGCCTACGACCGCCGCATTCTGGCCCTGCTGCAAGAGGACGCCTCGCTGTCCAGCGCACAGGTAGCCGAGCGGGTGGGCCTGTCGCAGTCGCCGTGTTGGCGACGGATTCAGCGGCTCAAGGAGGAGGGGGTGATTCGTGCTCAGGTGACCTTGCTCGACCGCAAGAAGATCGGCCTGAACACGCAGATATTCGCCGAGGTGAAACTCAATGCCCACGGCCGGACCAACTTCGCCGAGTTCACCGAGGCGATCCGCGAGTTTCCCGAGGTGCTGGAGTGTTATGTGCTGATGGGCGCAGTGGACTTTCTGCTGCGCATCGTCACCCCGGACATCGAAGCCTACGAGCGATTCTTCTTCGAAAAGCTGTCGATGGTGCCGGGGATCCAGGAGGTCAACTCGATCGTGGCCTTGTCCGAAATCAAGTCCACGACGAGTCTACCGGTGCTGCGCTAGGCCTTACTTGCGCAGCAGGTGCTTCCAGCCGCGGCTCTGGAATACGGCCATGGCATGTTGCACGCGGGCTTCAAGCACTTCGTCGCCAAGCGGCAGGTTAGCCAGCTGGTGCAACTTGTTCAGCTCGCCGAACAGGCGGTCGAGGTCCGGGCTTTCGAGGACCTGACGGGCATGGTGCAGCCAGGCCAGCAGGCGCTCGATGCGCGGCAGTTGTTCGGCCAGGTCTTCCGGCTGCTGCTGGTACAGCGGCAGTTGCAGGGCCTTGGCTTCGTCGGCGAGCAGCACCGTGAGCCAGTTGCTCAGCTGTGCTGCGCCCTGGCGGTCGCCCCGCTTGTTGCGTTCGGCGGTCCAGCCGCGGGCCAGCAGCCAGCGCGAGGTTTCCAGCGAGAATTGACCCCAGCGGGTGTCGAGCAGCTCTTCGGCAAATTGCTCCGGCGCGGCGCGGCGTACGTCTTCGTCGTCGTTACCGGCCAGCACCAGTGGGCGCCAGTCTTCCAGCAGTGCGTCGAGGCTGGCGCGCAGGGCGGCGGTCGTGCTGCGCGGGGCGGCCTGGCCGAGGCTGCTGGCCAGGGCGCGCAGTTCGGCGAGGGCTTGCACCCAGTCCTGCAGCAGGCGCCAGTGGCCGTTGAAACGGTACTGTTCGGCCAAGCGTTGGCTGGCGCCGAGCAGTTGCCAGGCGAGGGCGTTGAAGGCGTCGTCCAGCGACATCTCAGCGCTCAGTTCCGCTGCCGGCAGGCTCACGGCGTAGCTGGCCGGGTCGAGCAGGCGGTAGCCGCGCTCGGCCTTGCTGATGTCGCACGGCATCAGCGGCAGGCTGGCGGACAGCTCGGCAGCCAGTTCCAGCAGGGCTTCAGGTTCGCCTTCGCGCAGTTCCAGCTCCAGCTCGCAGATTTCTTCCTTCTGCTTGCCGGCGACCACGTGACCGAGGTCGAGGGCTGCTTCGATGACCACTTTGGCTTTGCCACGGCCCCAGGCGATTTCCGCGTACTCGCGGGTGAAATCGGTGGTGAACAGCGGCTTGATGGTTTTTTTGTCCAGCTCGGCCAGTTCCGCCGGCCAGCAGGTGTCGTCGAGCTTCTTCAGGTCGAGCTTGGCTTTGGCCAGCTGCCATTCGTGCTCGTTGCGCTGTGACAGGCCGGCGACGCTCTGGCCGCGCGCCTTGAGGGTCTGGATGACCACGTCGCCGTCGCGGCGCAGGCGCAGCGCGACCTTGGCCGCCGCCAGATCGCGCTCCGGGGTATCGAAGTACTGATTGAGCAGCTCGCGCTGCTGCCAGCCGGACTTGTTGCGCTTCTTCAGCAATGGGTGGTCGCGCAGCGCGGCGAGGGTCTCGCGGCTGACCCGCAGTTTGATTTCGGTTTCTTTGTGCATTGCTGGGTAATCCAGGCTCGGATGACAGGGAGCGTCTTGGCCGTGCAGTGTACAGGACTCGGCCGCCGACGGTTTATTCCAGGTGCCCGATGGCCCTATGATGGGCCTCGAACCGAGGAGAAAGCGCATGCCCTTGCCGTCGCTCAAAGACCAGTTTGCCGCCCTGATCGCGGCGCCATCGGTCAGTTGCACTCAACCGCGCCTGGACCAGTCCAACCGCGCCGTGATCGACCTGCTGGCCAGTTGGCTCGACGACCTGGGCTTCAGCTGCGATATCCAGCAAGTCAGCCCCGGCAAGTTCAACCTGCTCGCCACCTTCGGCAGCGGCCCTGGTGGCCTGGTGCTGGCCGGGCACAGCGACACCGTGCCGTACGACCCGCAACTGTGGCAAACCGACCCGCTCAAGCTCACCGAAGTCGATGGCCGCTGGGTGGGCCTGGGCAGTTGCGACATGAAGGGGTTTTTTGCCCTGGTGATCGAGGCGGTACGGCCGCTGCTGGCACAACCGTTCAAGCAGCCGCTGCTGATCCTGGCCACCTGCGACGAGGAAAGCTCGATGTCCGGCGCCCGCGCCCTGGCCGAGGCCGGCCGTCCGCTGGGTCGCGCGGCGGTGATCGGCGAGCCGACCGGGCTCAAGCCGATCCGCATGCACAAGGGCATCCTCATGGAGCGCATCGATATCCTCGGGCGCAGCGGCCACTCGTCCGATCCGCGCCTGGGCCATAGCGCCATGGAAGCCATGCACCAGGTGATGGGCGAGATGATGGGCTTGCGTCGGCAGTGGCAGCAGCAGTACAACAACCCGCAGTTCAGCGTGCCGCAGCCGACGATGAACTTTGGCTGCATTCATGGTGGCGACAACCCCAACCGCATCTGCGGCCAGTGCGCGCTGGAGTTCGACCTGCGCCCGTTGCCGGGGATGGACAGCGAGGCCCTGCGCGCGGCGATCCGCAGCAAGCTGGTGCCGATTGCCGAGCAGCATCAGGTGCAGATCGACTATAAGCCGTTGTTCCCCGAAGTGCCGCCGTTCGAGCAGGCCGCCGACGCCGAACTGGTGCGGGTGGCCGAGCGTCTTAGCGGGTATCGCGCCGAAGCAGTAGCCTTCGGCACCGAAGCGCCTTATCTTCAGCGCCTGGGCTGCGAGACCGTGGTCCTCGGCCCCGGCGACATCGCCTGTGCCCACCAGCCGGGCGAGTACCTCGAAATGTCACGTCTGGAGCCTACCGTGCGTCTAGTGCGTGGCCTGATCGAACATTATTGCCTCAGCCCGGTAAGTGCCCGCTGAGACCATCCGTTTTTCCAAGAGGAGCATGCGCGTGACGCCAAGCCTGTACCGACGATAACCCTTCGAGCGCTGTGTGCTGTTCCGTTCTTGTCCCTTTCTCTACAGGCTCTGGTTATGCCCGAATACGTCAACTGGCTGCGTCACGCTTCGCCTTACATCAACGCCCACCGCGACTGCACCTTTGTGGTCATGCTGCCCGGCGATGGGGTCGAGCATCCCAACTTCGGCAATATCGTCCACGACCTGGTGCTGCTGCACAGCCTCGGCGTGCGCCTGGTGCTGGTCCATGGCTCGCGCCCGCAGATCGAAAGCCGGCTGAGCGCCCGCGGCCTCAGTGCGCACTACCATCACGGCCTGCGTATCACCGATGCGGCCACCCTGGAGTGCGTGATCGACGCGGTTGGCGCCTTGCGCATCGCCATCGAGGCGCGCCTGTCGATGGACCTGGCCGCCTCGCCGATGCAGGGTTCGCGCTTGCGCGTGGCTTCGGGCAACCTGGTCACGGCGCGGCCGATCGGCGTGGTCGAAGGCGTCGACTATCACCACACCGGCGAAGTGCGCCGGGTCGACCGCAAGGGCATCAATCGGCTGCTCGACGAGCGCTCCATCGTGCTGCTGTCGCCGCTGGGCTATTCGCCGACCGGCGAGATCTTCAACCTGGCCTGCGAAGACGTCGCCACCCGCGCGGCAATCGAGCTGAACGCCGACAAACTGCTGCTGTTCGGCGCCGAACGCGGGCTGATCGACGCCGATGGCAAACTGGTGCGCGAGCTGCGTCCGCAGCAGGTGCCGGCACACCTGGAGCGCCTGGGCAAGGATTACCAGGGCGAGCTGCTCGATGCGGCGGCCGAAGCCTGCCGTGGCGGGGTGGCGCGCAGCCATATCGTCAGCTATGGCGAAGACGGCGCGCTGCTCACCGAGCTGTTCACCCGCGACGGTGGCGGCACGCTGGTGGCCCAGGAGCAGTTCGAGAAGGTCCGCGAGGCGGGCATCGAGGATGTCGGTGGCCTGCTGGAGCTGATTCGGCCGCTGGAAGAGCAGGGCATCCTGGTGCGGCGTTCGCGTGAGGTGCTGGAGCGCGAGATCGAGCAGTTCAGTGTGGTCGAGCGCGAGGGGATGATCATCGCCTGTGCGGCGCTGTATCCGATTGCCGATTCGGAGGCGGGGGAGCTGGCGTGTCTGGCGGTGAACCCGGAGTACCGTCATGGCGGGCGTGGCGACGAACTGCTGGAGCGCATCGAGACGCGGGCCCGGCAGATGGGCTTGAACACCTTGTTCGTGTTGACGACGCGTACAGCACACTGGTTCCGTGAGCGCGGCTTTGCCCCGAGCGGGGTCGAGCGGCTGCCGGCGGCGCGGGCATCGCTGTACAACTATCAGCGCAACTCGAAGATCTTCGAGAAGGCCCTCTAAGCGCAATCGCGGGACGAGTCGG
>NZ_QETK01000017.1 GCF_003105155.1 Pseudomonas sp. SDI
CTGTGGGAGCGGGCTGGTCCCGCGATAGCGAGTTTCAGCGCACCACAATCCCGCGCTGTGCCATATAGGCCTTGGCCTCCGGCACGGTGTACTCGCCGAAGTGGAAAATGCTCGCCGCCAGCACCGCGCTGGCGTGACCTTCGAGGATCCCGTCGGCCAGGTGTTGCAAGTTACCGACGCCCCCGGAAGCAATCACCGGGATGCCCAGCGCATCGCTGATCGCTCGCGTCACGCCGAGGTCGAAGCCGTTCTTCATGCCGTCCTGGTCCATGCTGGTCAGGAGGATTTCGCCGGCCCCCAGGCCTTCCATCTTTTTCGCCCACTCGACCGCGTCCAGCCCGGTCGGTTTGCGCCCGCCATGGGTGAAGATTTCCCAACGCGGGGTTTCGCCCGGTGCCGAGACCTTCTTGGCATCGATGGCGACCACGATGCACTGCGAACCGAAATGCGCCGCCGCTTCACCGACGAACGCCGGGTTGAACACCGCCGCCGTGTTGATCGAGACCTTGTCCGCGCCGGCATTGAGCAGGTTGCGGATGTCCTGCACGGTGCGCACACCGCCGCCCACGGTCAGCGGGATGAACACCTGGCTGGCCATGCGTTCGACGGTATGCAGCGTGGTGTCACGACCATCGACGCTGGCGGTGATGTCGAGGAAGGTGATTTCGTCGGCACCCTGCTCATCGTAGCGACGGGCAATTTCCACCGGGTCGCCGGCATCGCGGATGTTCTCGAACTTGACGCCCTTGACCACCCGTCCGTTGTCGACGTCCAGGCAAGGGATGATGCGTTTGGCCAGGGCCATGGTTAATCTCCGATTAACAGTTACAAGCGTCTAGCTACAAGCTGCAAGAAAAAGCAGGGCACCCAACTTCAACTTGCAACTTGTCGCTTACAGCTTGGAGCTAACTGCGTAGCTGTCGCAGAAGGCCTGGGCCTCTGCCACATCCAGGGTGCCTTCGTAGATTGCCCGGCCGGTGATCGCGCCGACGATGCCCGGCGCCTTGGCGTCGAGCAGGGCCTTGATGTCGCCCAGGTTGTGGATACCACCGGAAGCGATGACCGGGATCTTCGTCGCCGCTGCCAGGGCCGCGGTGAACGGTACGTTACAGCCTTGCATCATGCCGTCCTTGGCGATGTCGGTGTAGACGATCGCCGAGACGCCATCGGCCTCGAAACGCTTGGCCAGGTCGATCACCTGCACCGCGCTGACTTCAGCCCAGCCGTCGGTGGCGACGAAGCCGTCCTTGGCGTCCAGGCCAACGATGACCTTGCCCGGGAACGCGCGGCAAGCTTCGGCAACGAACTCCGGCTCCTTGACCGCCTTGGTACCGATGATCACGTAGCTGACGCCGGCCTTGACGTAGTGCTCGATGGTTTCCAGCGAACGGATGCCGCCACCGATCTGGATCGGCAGGGTCGGGTAGCGTTTGGCAATTGCGGTAACCACTTCGCCGTTGACCGGCTGGCCTTCGAAGGCGCCGTTCAGGTCGACCAGATGCAGCCGGCGGCAGCCCCCCTCAACCCATTTGGCGGCCATGCTCACCGGGTCGTCGGAGAAAACGGTGGAATCTTCCATGCGGCCCTGGCGCAGGCGTACGCAAGCACCGTCCTTAAGATCGATAGCGGGGATAATCAGCATCTGGAAAACCTGTCTATTCGGTAAACAGTGTTGCTCGGGAAGTCAGTTCTTCTCGAGCGCCCACAGGTCGCTTTCGATGCTCTCGAACCGTTCCTTGAGGTGGTTCTGCACATCGAAGATCGCCCTGTTGTAGTAGTGCGGCGCAATTTCTTTGCTGAACAGTTCCAGGACTTCGGCCACCTCGAACGAACCCAGCTGCAACTCGAAACGGTCTTCGAGGAAACGCTTGAGTGTGTCCAGCGCCTCACGCTCCTGCTCGGGCGTGAGGCTAAGGATCGGCGGCTTGCTCCTGGACTTGCCCATTACCAGCGCCCGTCCCAGGCAGCGAAGTTCTGCAGCAATTGCAGGCCATGGGTATGGCTCTTCTCCGGGTGGAACTGCACGGCAAAGCGCGAGCCTTCGGCCAGCGCAGCGGCGAAATCGACGCCATAGTGCCCGCGTCCGACCACCTGGGCCGGCTTGCCGGCGCTGACGTAGTAGCTGTGCACAAAGTAGAACCGTGCCTGCTGCGGAATGTCGTGCCACAGCGGGTGATCGACAGCCTGGCTGACTTCGTTCCAGCCCATGTGCGGCACTTTCAGGTGTTCGCCGTCTTCGTGCAGGTCTTTGCCGAAGAAGCGCACATTGCCCGGGAACAGCCCGATGCAGTCGACGCCGTCGTTCTCTTCGCTGTGCTCCAGCAGCGCCTGCATGCCGACGCAGATGCCAAGGAACGGCCGGTCCTGGCTGACTTCGCGCACCAGGCTGTCGAAGCCCAGGCGGCGGATCTCGGCCATGCAGTCGCGGATCGCGCCAACACCGGGAAAGACCACCCGGTCGGCTTCACGGATGACCGCCGCGTCGCTGGTGACCAGCACCTTGCCGGCGCCGACGTGTTCCAGCGCCTTGGCCACCGAGTGCAGGTTGCCCATGCCATAGTCGATAACGGCGACGGTCTGCATTACAGGCACCCTTTGGTCGACGGCATCTGGCCGGCCATGCGCTCATCCAGCTCGATGGCCATGCGCAGGGCGCGACCGAAGGCCTTGAACACGGTCTCGATCTGGTGGTGGGTGTTGTGCCCGCGCAGGTTGTCGATGTGCAGGGTGACGTTGGCGTGGTTGACGAAGCCCTGGAAGAATTCCTGGAACAGGTCCACGTCGAAACCGCCGACCGAGGCCCGGGTGTACGGCACGTGCATCTGCAGGCCAGGGCGGCCGGAGAAGTCGATGACCACCCGCGACAACGCTTCGTCCAGCGGGACATAGGCGTGGCCGTAGCGGCGGATGCCTTTCTTGTCACCGATAGCCTGGTTGAAGGCCTGGCCGAGGGTGATGCCGACGTCTTCGACGGTATGGTGATCGTCGATATGCAGGTCGCCCTTGCACTCGATGTCCAGGTCGATCAGCCCGTGTCGGGCGATCTGGTCCAGCATATGTTCGAGGAAAGGCACACCGATATCGAATCGGGCCTTGCCGCTGCCATCCAGGTTGATCGAGGCCTTGATCTGGGTTTCCAGAGTATTGCGCTCGACGGAAGCCTTACGTTCGACCATCACCAGCTCCGCAAAATCATTGGGCGAAAAAGGTGACCATTATAGGCCTAGAAGCGCGCGGCTTGAAACGAACATGACATGTGGCAGGGGAATTACCTGCCTTGGGCGTGGGAATTGGCAATCTGTGTCGAATTCATTGCGCGACGAGCCCGCTCCCACAAGGATTCAGGATATCCACTGTGAGAGCGGCGGTGCGGCGAGCCGACTCGTCCCGCGATGCTTTGGCTTTTAGTGGAACAACACCGCCGTCTTCTGCAGTGTCGCCCACACCCCCCAAGCCAGCGGAATCCCCACCACCAGCCAGGCCGCGAGCACCAGCGGCTTGCTGCCGGCTGCGGCTTTCCACTCCAGCACGGTGCTGCTGTCGGCACCCTTGTCATGCCCCAGCGCCTGCTCGGCGGCAAGCTCGGCATCGGTCATGAAGTACTTGTCGGCCACCGGCCGCACCAGCGCGTTGCAGATAAAGCCCAGCACCAGCAGGCCGGCGAGGATGTACAGGGTCATGTCGTAGGCGGCCGCGCGCTCCACGCCAATCCGCAACTGATACTCGCGCAGGTAGTTCACCAGCACCGGGCCGAGCACCCCGGCTGCCGCCCAGGCCGTCAGCAGGCGACCATGGATCGCGCCGACCATCTGCGTGCCGAACAAGTCGGCCAGGTACGCCGGCACCGTGGCGAAACCGCCGCCGTACATCGACAGGATGATGCAGAACGCCGCGACAAACAGCGCGATGTTGCCCAGGTGGCCCATGTTCGGCACCAGCGCGTACAGCGCGAAGCCCAGGGCAAAGAAGGCGAAGTAGGTGTTCTTGCGCCCGATATAGTCGGAGAACGAAGCCCAGAAGAACCGCCCACCGATGTTGAACAGGCTGAGCAGGCCGGTGAAGCCGGCGGCAATCGCCGCAATCTGGCCCAGTTGCGCCGCGTCCAGCTGGCTGAAGGTCAGGTCGTTACCCAGCAGCTTGCCGGCGAACACTTCCTGCAACAGCGGCGACGCCATGCCGAGGATGCCGATACCGGCCGAGACGTTCAGGCACAGCACCAGCCACACCAGGGCGAACTGCGGAGTCTTCCAGGCCACGCTGACGTGCACATGGCGGTGGGTGATCATCGCGTTGCTGGCCTTCTTCATCGGCGCGCTCCAGCCCTCGGGCTTCCAGCCGGTCGGCGGCACGCGGTACGCCAGGGCGCCACCGATCATGAACACGAAATAGATCGCCGCCATCACCACGAAGCTCTGCCACACGCCCACGCCTTCGGAGCTGGCGAAGTGGTTCATCAGCGCCGCGGCCAGCGGGGCACCGACCATCGCACCGCCACCGAAGCCCATGATCGCCATGCCGGTGGCCATGCCGCGCTTGTCCGGGAACCACTTGATCAGGGTCGACACCGGCGAGATATAGCCCAGGCCCAGGCCGATACCACCGATAACCCCCGAGCCCAGCCACATCAACCAGATCTGGTGCTGGTAGATGCCCAGCGCCGAAATCAGCAGACCACCGCACCAGCACAGCGCCGAGACCACGCCGGCCTTGCGCGGGCCGGCATGCTCCAGCCAGCCGCCCCAGATAGCGGCCGAGCAGCCGAGGAAGATAAAGAACAGCGTGTAGATCCAGCCGAGCATGGAGATCGGCCAGTCACAGCTTGCCGAAAACATCTGCTCGATAAAGCCCATGTCCGGCGCACAAGCCAGCGGCGCGCTGATGCCGATCGCCTTGGACAACGGCAACCAGAACACCGAAAAGCCATAGGCCATACCGATACACAGGTGAATGGCCAGGGCCGCTGGCGGCACTAGCCAACGGTTGAACCCCGGTTGTGCGACGATGCGCTCCTTGGACAAAAAGCCAGGCGCACTGGGCACCGCTGCCGCCGTGATGCTGCTCATTTATTGTTATCCCTCGTGGAAGTGGTGGGCCCTCGGGCCGAACCGGTCGCCGTCGACTTTGGCGCACACAGGCAGCGAGTCATTTTTTTCGGCCGCCGGCCCTCGCACGCGACAAAGCGCCGCAGCAGGGCGCGAGAGCGGCGCAAGAGTAGCATTTGCGTCGCTCGCTGACCTCAAACTGATACCGTCGTTTTGTGCGCAACTGAGCACATCTCCTACAAGACAGAACTACTCGGCCGTCAGCAGTCAAACGCACAGCGCTATACTCAGCGGCTTAATTTTAGAAATCGGACTACAAGGACTCGCCCATGAAAGCGTTCGGCAAAATCCTGGGGCTGGTGGTTCTCGGGCTGTTGCTGATCATTGTGGCGTTGGGCTTTGCCCTGACCCACCTCTTCGATCCCAACGACTACAAAGACGAGATCCGCCAGCTGGCACGCGACAAGGCCCACGTCGAGCTGACGCTCAACGGCGACATTGGCTGGAGCCTGTTCCCCTGGCTGGGGCTGGAGCTGCACGAGGCGAGCATCGCCACCCTGAACAACCCGAACGTGCCCTTTGCCGACCTGCAGATGCTCGGCCTGTCGGTGCGTGTGCTGCCGCTGCTGCGCCGCGAAGTGCAAATGAGCGATGTGCGGGTCGAAGGCCTGAACCTGACCCTGGCCCGCGACGAAAACGGCCACGGCAACTGGGAAGACATCGGCAAACCGCTGCCGGCCGCAGCCCCGCCCACCGTCGAAGGCGCTGCGGCGCCAGCGCCGGGCGAAGGGCCGGCCGCGCAGGCGGCGGCCGTCGAGCACCCGGTGAAACTCGACATCGACAGCCTCACCGTGAACAACGCCCGCGTCACCTACACCGATGCGCGCAACGGCCAGACGCTGACCGCCGAAAGCATCCAGTTGAGCACCGGCGCGGTCCACGAAGGGCTGAACATTCCGCTGAAGATGACGGCCTTCCTCGGCGTCGGCATCCCGCTCATCAAGGCACGTACCGAGCTTGCCGGCGAGCTGCGCTTCGACCGCGCGCTCAAGCGCTACCAGTTCGAAGACATGAAGCTCAGTGGCGAAGCCTCGGGCGAACCGCTGCAAGGCAAACACATGACCTTCGCCGCCCAGGGCCAGTTGCTGGTCGACCTGGCGGCGAATGTCGCCGAATGGAACGGCCTGAAAATTTCCGCCAACCAGTTGCGCGCCATTGGCGAGCTGAACCTGCGCGACCTGGACAAGGCGCCCAAGCTGACCGGTGGTCTGTCCATCGCCCAGCTCGACCTGCGCAAGTTCCTCGACAGCGTCGGCGTGGTGCTGCCGCCGATGGCCGATGCGGCCACCCTGGGCACGTTCGAACTGGTCAGCCGCCTCGACGGCAGCGCCAGCAGCCTGGCCCTGGAAGACCTGGCGATCAAGCTCGACGACAGCACCTTCACGGGCCGCCTGGCGGTGGAAGACTTCGCCAAACAGGCGCTGCGCGTACAGCTCAAAGGCAACAGCTTCGACGCCGACCGCTACCTGCCGGCGAAAAGCGAAGAAACCAAGGGCGCCAGCGCCGCGCGCCAGGCCGACGTGCAAAGCAAGGAAGCCGGCGCGCTGGCCGGCCCGGGCACCTCGCCGCTGCCGGACGCCCCCACGCAAGCCGCCTGGAGCAACGACAAGCTGCTGCCGGTAGACCGCCTGCGCAGCCTCGACCTGCACGCCGAGCTGAACATTGGCGTGCTGACCCTGGAGAAACTGCCGATTCAGGACGCCGTGCTCAAGGCCACCGCCAAAGACGGCCTGGTGACCCTGCACGAGCTGCGTGGCGGCCTCTACAACGGCGAATTTGCCAGCCACGGCAGCCTCGACGTGCGCCCGGCCGTGCCGCAGATCGGCCTGAGCACCCAGGTTGCCCGGGTGCCGCTCGAGCACTTCATCAAGAGCCAGACCGACACCCCGCCGGTCAAAGGCCTGCTGACCCTCGACAGCGCGATCACCGCTAGCGGCAACAGTCAAAAGGCTCTGGTCGACACGCTGAACGGCAACGCCAGCTTCGTCATCAACAATGGCGTGCTGGTCAATGCCAACCTTGAACAGCAGCTGTGTCAGGGCATCGCCCTGCTCAACCGCAAGAGCCTGAGCGGCGAGCCACGCGGCAAGGACACGCCGTTCCAGGAGCTCAAGGGCAGCCTGGTGCTGCGCAACGGTGTGGCCAGCAACCCGGACCTGCGCGCGCGCATCCCCGGCCTGACCCTCAAGGGCAACGGCGATATCGACCTGCGCGTGCTCGGCATGGACTACCGCGTGGGCGTGATCATCGAAGGCGACAAGCGTGAGATGCCCGACCCGGCCTGCCAGGTCAACGAGCGCTATGCCGGCCTCGAATGGCCGTTGCGTTGCCGCGGCCCGCTGGAGATGGGCGCCAAGGCCTGCCGGGTGGACAAGGACGGCGTCGGCAACCTGGCCGGCCAGGCCCTGGGCAACCGGATCAATCAGAAACTCGAGGAGAAGCTCGGCGACAAGGTCAGCCCCGAGCTCAAAGACGCACTCAAGGGGCTGTTCAAACGATGAGTCCGCAACAATTCTCCAGCGCCGTCCTCGACTGGTTCGACCGCCATGGCCGGCATGACTTGCCTTGGCAACAGGGCATCACCCCATACCGGGTGTGGGTCTCCGAGATCATGTTGCAGCAGACCCAGGTCAGCACCGTACTCAATTACTTCGGGCGGTTCATGGACGCCCTGCCGAGCGTCGAGGCCCTGGCCGCAGCGCCGGAAGACGAAGTGCTGCACCTGTGGACCGGCCTGGGCTATTACACCCGCGCACGCAACCTGCAGAAGACCGCAAAGATCGTGGTCGAGCAGTACGCTGGCGAGTTTCCCCGCGATGTGGAAAAGCTCACCGAGCTGCCCGGCATCGGCCTGTCCACGGCCGGGGCGATTGCCAGCATCAGCATGGGCCTGCGCGCGCCGATTCTCGACGGCAACGTCAAGCGCGTGCTGGCCCGCTACACCGCGCAGGAGGGCTACCCCGGCGAGCCGAAGGTGGCCAAGGCGCTGTGGGCCAACGCCGAGCGCTTCACCCCACACAGCCGGGTGAACGATTACACCCAGGCCATGATGGACCTGGGCGCGACCCTGTGTACCCGCAGCAAGCCGAGCTGCCTGATCTGCCCGCTGCAACTGGGCTGTGAGGCGCACATGCTCGGCCAGGAGATCCGCTACCCGATTCCCAAGCCGCGCAAGGAATTGCCACAACGGCGCACGCTGATGCCGCTGCTGGCCAACGAGGACGGCGCGATTCTGCTTTACCGGCGCCCGTCCAGCGGGCTGTGGGGCGGTTTGTGGAGCCTGCCGGAGCTGGACGATCTGCAACAGCTGGACGACCTGGTCGAGCAGCACGGCCTGCGCCTGGCGCGAACCGAGGCGCTCAGCGGGCTGACCCACACCTTCAGCCACTTCCAGCTGGCCATCGAGCCGTGGCTGGTGCATGTCGACCGCCAGGGCGGGCACATGGCCGATGCCGACTGGCTCTGGTATAACCTCGCCACCCCGCCGCGCCTGGGCCTCGCCGCCCCGGTGAAAAAACTGCTGAAACGCGCGGCCGACGTTTTGAATGCAGGAGAGTCGACATGACCCGCACCGTAATGTGCCGCAAGTACCACGAAGAATTGCCAGGCCTTGAGCGCCCACCGTACCCGGGTGCCAAGGGCCAGGACATCTACGAACACATTTCGCAGAAGGCCTGGGCCGACTGGCAGAAAGAACAGACCATGCTGATCAACGAGAAGCGCCTGAACATGATGAACGCCGAGGACCGCAAATTCCTCCAGGGCGAGATGGACAAGTTCTTCTCCGGCGAAGCGTTCGAGAAAGCCGAGGGCTACGTTCCGCCCAGCGAATAAGCGGCGAAAACCGTAAGCGACGGTATTAATTAAAAAAATTTTCAAAATAGTGTTGACGCAAACCTGAAAAAGCCTTTTAATGCGCCCCGTTGCCCAGATAGCTCAGTCGGTAGAGCAGTGGATTGAAAATCCACGTGTCGGCGGTTCGACTCCGTCTCTGGGCACCAAGACAACGCAAAACCCCTGAATCGAAAGATTCAGGGGTTTTTTGTTTGTGCCGGGAAAAATCGTGCGCTAACAGCGCTTACCGCCCGGCCTGTTGACCGGCATCAATGTTTCGCCCGGCAGCCACCCTAGGCTGACAGGTGGACATTCGAAACGGATTAAACAGGCCCACCTCCCCATGAGCGAAGAATCAACCGCCCTGCCCCTGCCAGAGGCTTCCAGCGCAACACCTGCGAGCCAACCACCACGGTCACGCCGGGCACGCACCAGCCGCACGCCGGTCGATGCCGAGATCGGCGTCATCAGCCAGCAGCCCGCCGCGCTCAAGGTCGCTTCGGCGCCACGCGGTTCCAGCGAAGACAGCACGGCAGCAAAACTGCCGGACAGCTACCCGTACCGCAGCCGCATGCGCCGCATCGAATACGAGAACGCCAAGCACGCCCTGCAGATCGAACTGCTCAAGGTGCAGAGCTGGGTGAAAGACACCGGCCAGCGCATCGTCGTGCTGTTCGAGGGCCGCGACGCCGCCGGCAAGGGCGGTACCATCAAGCGCTTCATGGAGCACCTGAACCCGCGTGGCGCACGCATCGTCGCCCTGGAAAAGCCTTCCGAGCAGGAACAGGGCCAGTGGTACTTCCAGCGTTACGTGCAGCACCTGCCGACCGCCGGGGAAATGGTCTTCTTCGACCGCTCCTGGTACAACCGCGCCGGCGTCGAGCGGGTGATGGATTTCTGCACGCCGCATCAGTACCTGGAATTCATGCGCCAGGCACCCGAGCTGGAGCGCATGCTCTGCAACAGCGGCACGCTGCTGTTCAAATATTGGTTCTCGGTGAACCGCGAAGAGCAACTGCGCCGCTTCATCTCGCGCCGCGACGACCCGCTCAAGCACTGGAAGCTGTCGCCCATCGACATCAAGTCGCTGGACAAGTGGGACGAGTACACCGCCGCCAAGGAAGCCATGTTCTTCCACACCGACACCGCCGATGCGCCGTGGACAGTGATCAAGTCCGATGACAAGAAGCGCGCGCGGATCAACTGCATCCGTCACTTCCTGCACTCGCTGGACTACCCTGGCAAGGACCTCAGGGTGGCCCACCTGCCCGACCCGCTGCTGGTCGGACGCGCCTCGCGCGGGCTGGAAGAGGACGAACGCAGCGACACCAAGCGTACCCGCCAACTGTTGCTGCCGGCCTGAGGCTTGGGTTTGTCGGCAAACTGCGATTCAATACGCACCAATTTGCCGTCTTACCTCAAGGATCCACCCATGGCCTCCACTACCAAGCAACAGAAACGCGCCAAACGCGCCGCGACCAAGGCGCGGCAGAACCGCATGGTGCGCAGCGGCCAGGCGGTCAAGGGCGGCGGCGAGAGCACCAGCACCAGCGTCGACCAGGTGTTCAACAAGGCGATGGATTCGGGCAGCTACAACGCCCTGTTCGACAAGATGAAGAGCGCCCAGGAAACCAGCCTGGAATCGATGATTTCGGTGTTCCTGGTCGACCCCTTGCTGGCACTGGTACTCAAGGGCCACAGCGAAGAACACTCGACCGACTACATTTGCAAGGTGCTGTGCGCCTACCGCCAGTGGCTGGATGGTACCGAGGAAGAGGAAGCGATGGCGTGGCTAGAGAGCGATGAGTTCCAGAGCGCCTATGTGACGGCTTCCGAGATCGTCTCGAAGCAGAAGAAGTTCGGCTGAGGCGACAGGCCAACAAAAAAGGCCGCGATCCTTGCAGATCGCGGCCTTTTTGTTTAACCGAGTGTCAGTTATCCAGCACAGCCCGGCCAACACCTTCGGCCTTGCGTTTGCGCGCCACCAGCAGGCCCGCCGCAACCACGGCAATGCTCAGCAGGCCGGTCGCCACGATCTCGGCGCGATGGTCCGGACGGATCAGCATCAGCGTCAGCACGCCAACGATGAACACGATGGTCGCCCAGGTCAGCCCCGGGAACAGCCACATCTTGAAGGCGATCGTCTCGCCCCGCGCCATGCGCTGACGACGCATGCGCAACTGCGACACGGCAATCACCAGGTACACCAGCAGCGCGATTGCACCGGAGCTGGCCAGCAGGAACTCGAACACCTGAGCCGGCGCCACATAGTTGGCAAACACGGTCAGGAATGCCGCTGCGGTCGACAGCAGCACGGCCACGTGCGGCGTGCCGCTGGTGGTCGTGCGCTGGGCCATGGCCGGCGCGTCGCCGCGTTTGCTCAGCGAGAACAGCATGCGCGAGGAGGTGTACAGCGCCGAGTTCAGGCAGCTGGTGACCGCGATCAAGACCACGATGTCGACGATGATCTTGGCGTTCGGGATGCCCATCATCTGCAGCACGGTCTGGTACGAACCGACTTCAGCCAGCGCTGCGTTGTTCCATGGCACCAGGGCCACAACGATGAAGATCGACACGAGGTAGAACAGGAAGATCCGCCAGATCACCGAGTTGGTCGCCTTGGTGATCTGCTTGCCTGGGTCTTTCGACTCGGCCGCCGCAATGGTGACGATCTCGGTCCCCATGAACGAGAACATGGTAGTCAGCATCGCCGCCAGCACCGCGC
The DNA here is from genome assembly GCF_003105155.1 of Pseudomonas sp. SDI. Taxonomy (GTDB): domain Bacteria; phylum Pseudomonadota; class Gammaproteobacteria; order Pseudomonadales; family Pseudomonadaceae; genus Aquipseudomonas. The sequence goes on from NZ_QETK01000017.1 coordinate 11,662, forward strand.
CCAGGCCGTTAGGCATGAAGCCCTGGGTGTCGAACAGGTGGCTGACGCCGCTGACCTGGCTGTTCGGCATGAAGCCGAAGATCGCTGCCAGGCCAAGAATGATGAAGCCGATGATCGCAATCACCTTGAGCAGCGCGAACCAGAACTCGAACTCGCCGTAGTTCTTTACGCTGGCCAGGTTGGTGGCGGTGAGCAATAGAGTGATGACCAGGGTGAATACCCAGATCGCCACGTCGGGGAACCACGCATGCAGGATGGTGGCGGCGGCGTTGGCTTCCAGCGGAATCACCAGCACCCAGAACCACCAGTACAGCCAGCCGATGGTGAAGCCGGCCCAATGGCCGATGGCCTTGTCGGCGTAGGTGGAGAACGAGCCGGTGTCGGGCGACGCCACGGCCATTTCGGCGAGCATGCGCATCACCAGCACCACCAGGGTACCCGCCGCGGCATAGGCCAGCAGCACGGCCGGGCCGGCCTCGGCAATCGCATGGCCGGAGCCGACGAAGAGGCCCGCGCCGATCACACCGGCAATCGACAGCATGGTCACATGCCGCTGCTTGAGCCCCTGAGCGAGGTCATTGGAGTTGTTCGTACCGCTCATAAAACTACCTTTGCAAAGAATGGCGTTCATCCCGCGTCGTCAGTCAACAGCCCCTTGTGAGGACTGCCGCTACATCCTGTGGCGGGGTGAGATGGCAATAACCGAGCCAGATCCATGACCGTTCGCGGGAAAGTTCTGACGCCCACGATTGGCGAGGCTTACGGCGCATTCGGCCACGGGATGACCGAAAGGCCGCCGACCTTGCCATAAAAGCGACGATTACCGAAATACTCACTTACAATTGCCGACGGACGCACCAGCAGTGCACCTAGGTAACACCCCCATTCGTTTTATGGGGCATTTGGGTGCAACTGGGGTGCAACCACCCGCTGGCCAATTCAGGCCCCTGACGGCCGGCGGTTCCTGTACCTGCGGTCAAATACGGCTTTCCAGCAGCGGCCAAAAATGGCACCATCGCGCCTTTTTTCATCACGGCTCCAGCCTTGGAAACCGGGGTGAGCGGACATCCGCGCGACAGTCCGCTGTCGCAATGCGACACCCGCCCCCTGCCCAGCTGATTGCCCCTCCCGCCGTTGTTGGCTGTCATCCGGGCGCTATGCTAGCGTGGCGCCTCGCCAGGAAGGCAGCCAACAAGCAGGAGCGCACAGAACACATGAGGACCGCACATGGCTGAGGCCACGCCCGCGCTGGAAATCCGCAACCTGCACAAACGCTACGGCGAGCAGGAGATTCTCAAGGGCATTTCCCTGACCGCCTGCGATGGCGACGTCATCTCGATCCTCGGATCGTCCGGCTCCGGCAAGTCCACTCTGCTGCGCTGCATCAATCTGCTGGAAAACCCGCACCAGGGGCAGATCCTGGTGGCTGGCGAAGAGCTCAAGCTCAAGGCGGCAAAAAATGGCGAACTGATCGCCGCCGACAACAAGCAGATCAATCGCCTGCGCAGCGAGATCGGCTTCGTCTTCCAGAACTTCAACCTGTGGCCGCACATGAGCATCCTCGACAACATCATCGAGGCGCCGCGGCGGGTCCTGGGGCAGAGCAAGGCCGAGGCCATCGAAGCCGCCGAAGCGCTGCTCGACAAGGTCGGCATCCACAACAAGCGGCACAGCTACCCGGCCGAGCTGTCCGGCGGCCAGCAACAGCGTGCGGCCATCGCCCGCACCCTGGCCATGCAACCGAAAGTCATCCTGTTCGACGAGCCCACCTCGGCCCTCGACCCGGAAATGGTCCAGGAAGTGCTCAACGTGATCCGCGCCCTCGCCGAAGAAGGCCGGACCATGCTGCTGGTAACCCACGAAATGAATTTTGCCCGTCAGGTGTCCAGTGAAGTGATCTTCCTGCACCAGGGCCTGGTCGAAGAGCAGGGAACGCCGCAGCAGGTTTTCGAAAACCCGAACTCGGCGCGCTGTAAACAATTCATGTCCAGCAACCGCTAACGGAGCAACACGCATGCAGACCTACAAGAAATTCCTCCTGGCCGCTGCCGCCACACTGGTGTTCTCGGCCAATGCCATGGCTGCGGAAAAACTGCGCATGGGCATCGAGGCGGCCTACCCGCCGTTCAACAACAAGGATGCCAGCGGCCAGGTCGTCGGCTTCGACAAGGACATCGGCGACGCCCTGTGCGCGAAGATGAAAGTCGAGTGCGAAGTGGTTACCTCCGACTGGGACGGCATCATCCCGGCACTCAACGCCAAGAAGTTCGACTTCCTGATCTCCTCGCTGTCGATCACCGACGAGCGCAAGCAGGCGGTTGATTTCACCGACCCGTACTACTCGAACAAGCAACAGTTCATCGCGCCGAAAAACGTCGACTTCAAAACCGACCGCGCTTCGCTCAAGGGCAAGACCATCGGCACCCAGCGCGCCACCCAGGCCGCTACGTGGCTGGACGACAACGGCGGCATGGACGGCGAGTTCAAGGTCAACCTGTATGACGGCCAGGAAAACGCCTACCTCGACCTGACCTCCGGCCGCCTCGACGCCATCCTCGCCGACAAGTACGCCAACTACGACTGGCTGAAGTCCGACGCGGGCAAGAACTACGAGTTCAAGGGCGACCCGGTCAACGACAGCGACAAGGTCGGCATTGCCGTGCGCAAAGGCGACAACGAACTGCGCAACAAGCTGAACGCCGCACTGAAGGAAATCGTTGCCGACGGCACCTACAAGAAGATCAACGACAAGTACTTCCCGTTCAGCATCTATTGATTCGCCCCGATTGGCAGCGCCCGTGTGGCGCTGCCGGTCCCTTGAACAAACCTGCCCATGAATATTGATCTCCACGGATTCGGTCCGGCGCTTCTGGCCGGCACACTGATGACCGTAAAACTGGCGTTGTCGGCCCTGTGTCTGGGGCTGGTACTGGGGCTGCTTGGCGCCCTGGCGAAAACCTCGCCGTACAAACCGCTGCAATGGCTGGGCGGCTTCTATTCCACCCTGGTGCGCGGCGTACCCGAGCTGCTGTGGGTGCTGTTGATCTACCTTGGCACCGTCAGCCTGATGAATCAGATTGGCGCGTGGCTGAATATTCCCGACCTCGCGCTGAGTGCCTTCGCCGCGGGCGTCATTGCCCTGGGCCTGTGCTTCGGCGCGTACGCCACGGAAGTGTTCCGTGGTGCGATCCTGGCCATCCCCAAGGGCCACCGCGAGGCCGGCCTGGCCTTGGGCCTGTCGAAAGGGCGGATCCTTTCCAAACTGATCCTGCCGCAGATGTGGCGGATTGCCCTGCCGGGCCTGGGCAACCTGTTCATGATCCTGATGAAGGACACGGCACTGGTCTCGGTCATCGGCCTGGAAGAAATCATGCGTCGCTCGCAAACCGCCGTGACCGTGACCAAAGAACCGTTCACCTTCTACGTGGTCGCCGCCCTCATGTACCTGGGCTTGACCGTTCTGGCCATGATTGGCATGCACTTCATGGAAAAACGCGCCGCGCGCGGTTTCGCGAGGCCGAACCAATGAACTGGGAAGTCATCATCAAGTGGCTGCCGCGCCTGGCCCAGGGCGCGACGCTGACCCTGGAACTGGTGGCCATCGCGGTCATCGCCGGCCTGATCCTGGCCATCCCGCTGGGGATCGCCCGCTCGTCGCGGCTGTGGTACGTACGCGCCCTGCCCTACGGCTACATCTTCTTCTTCCGCGGCACGCCGCTGCTGGTGCAGCTGTTCCTGGTGTATTACGGCCTGGCGCAGTTCGACGCGGTACGCAACAGCGCGTTGTGGCCGTACCTGCGCGATCCGTTCTGGTGCACCGTACTGACCATGACCCTGCACACCGCCGCCTACATCGCCGAGATCCTGCGTGGCGCGCTGCAGGCCATCCCCAAGGGCGAGATCGAGGCAGCACGGGCATTGGGCATGTCCCAGGCCAAGGCGATGTTCTACATTCTGCTGCCACGGGCGGCGCGCATCGGCTTGCCGGCCTACAGCAACGAAGTGATCCTGATGCTCAAGGCCAGCGCCCTGGCCAGCACCGTGACCCTGCTGGAACTGACCGGTATGGCACGTACGATCATTGCCCGCACCTACATGCCGGTGGAGATCTTCTTCGCCGCCGGGCTGTTCTACCTGCTGATCTCCTTCCTGCTGGTCCAGGGCTTCAAGCTGCTGGAGCGCTGGTTGCGAGTGGATGCCTGCCAGGGTCGCTAGACCCGGCCGACGGGGTTGGCGCAGACTGGCGCCATCCCCGTCATCCCCGCCTTGCTCATGACCGAAGCCAACGCCCTGCGCGGCGACCAACTGCTGAGCCGCTTCCAGGCCCTGGACAGCTTTTTGCTGACCTACCAGCGCTTGTGGCGCCCGCGTCCGTTTACCGCCCTGCACCTGCCCTGGGAAGCCGAGCATCCGGCGCTGGCCAGCTGGCTGCGCGGGCGGTCGCTGGAGCAGGCGGAAGCGGCGCACAACCAGCCTGAGGCATTGCCGGCGCCGGCGCCTTATCCACAGATTGCCGCGCAGGCCAGCGCGCTGGCGGCGCTGGGCGAGTTATCCACAACGCCGCTGCATGCCCCGGACGCGCGCTTGAATGTCGATGTGCCCGGGCGTAAATGGCAGCAGATCGAAGCCTTCGGCAGCCACCTGAACTTTGCCCGGCCGCCGCAGCACTGGCTGGACTGGTGTTCCGGCAAGGGTCATCTGGGGCGGCGGTTGCTGCGGGGCGGCCAGCAACTGACCTGCCTGGAGTTCGATGCGGCGCTGGTCGAGGCCGGGCAGGCGCTCAGCGCCCATCATCGCCTGGCGGCCGCGCATCGCTTGCAGGATGTGCTGGCCGCCGACGCCGCCGGGCAACTCGACGCCAGCCACACCCCGGTCGCCCTGCACGCCTGTGGCGACCTGCATGTGCGCCTGATGCAACTGGCCAGCGCCGCCGGCTGCCGCCAGCTGGCCATTGCGCCATGCTGTTACAACCGCACGCAGGGGCCGCGCTACACGGCGTTATCCACAGCCGCGCAGGCCTCGGCGCTGGAGCTGTCCATCGATGACCTGGGCTTGCCCTTGAGCGAAACGGTTACCGCCGGCAGCCGGGTGCGCCGCCAACGCGACCAGTCGATGGCGCGCCGGCTGGGCTTCGACCTGCTGCAACGCCAGCAGCGCCAGTGCGACGAGTACCTGCCCACCCCGTCGCTGCCCAGCAACTGGCTGAACAAGCCCTTCGACGCGTACTGCCGCGACCTGGCCCAACTCAAAGGCCTGACGCTGCTGGGCAACCCCGACTGGGCCGCCCTGGAAGCCGCCGGCACAGCGCGCCTGGCTGAAGTGCGCAACCTCGAACTGCTGCGCAACCTGTTCCGCCGCCCGCTGGAACTGTGGCTGGTGCTCGATCGCGCGCTGTACCTGCGCGAGCAGGGCTTTGACGTGACCCTTGGCGTGTTTTGCCCACACCCGCTGACCCCGCGCAACCTGATGCTGCTGGCGGAGCGCGAGTAAGCCTTCAGCTTGTGGATAACTCTGTGGGCAATGTTGCGCGGGCACCATGAAAAATCATGGATCCAAGCGCTTTAATCGCCTGGTCATTTTTTGTTCATGTTTTAAACATCAGAAAAAACAGCCATTTGCGCAAACGCGTAGAAATTGCCGGCCGGCGATGCCCACGGCGCCTGGCTGGCATGCGCCTTGTGCATAAGCGATTGAACAAAACGCGCTAAGCGAGCTTGAGCAGGCCCATGCCGCCGACCAGCAGAAGCAGGCCGAGCCAGCCGCGACCGGCCAGACGCTGGCCGAACAGGGCCCAGCCCATGGCGACGGTGGCGAGGATGCCGAAGCCACCCCAGATGGCATAGGCCATCGACAGCGGGATGTCCTTGACCGCCTGCGCCAGCGCGGTGAACGCGGCCAGCACACAGACAATCGAGACGGCACCGATCCAGCGTTTGCGCAGGCCGTCGGAGTATTTCAGCAGCAGGTTGGCGAGCACTTCCAGCACGATCGCCAGGCCCAGCCAGGCGAACGGCATCAGGTTCGAATTCAGCATGGCAGGGCCTCCTGTGCATTTTCACGAACGGCCGTGGCGCTGCGCGTACCCGACTTGATCAGCAGGATGCCGGCGATCATCACGCCCAGGCCCAGGGCCTTGAGCAGACCGAGGCTTTCGCCCAGCCAGGTAACGCTGACCAGGGTGATCAGCACGATGCCGATGCCTTCCCACAGGGCGTAAGCGACGCCCAGCGGCACGCGCTTAACGGCCAGCGCGAGGAAGCCATAGGACAAACCGATCATGCCGTACATCAGGCCGTGGCCGAGCAAGGCCGAATCGCTGGCGAATTTCATCGAGGTGGTGCCGATCACTTCGGCAACAATGGCGATTAACAGATAAATCCAGGAACGCATGATGCCCTCCCATGGGCATAGGAAAATTCAGACAGTGCAGGTGCCGAAAATGGGAGGAGCTAGAGATCGCCGGTCCAGTGACGTTCACGGGAGACCAGGCGAGAGGTGAGGAGCGGTAACGCTTGAGTGTTCAACATAATGAACAACAAATTAACTGAGGGAATCGTTTAAGTCAAACCGATAGAGAATGACTAATGATTTGTCGCGGCCTGTATTCGTATTACAGGGGAAAGCCCTTAAAGGCTGGTGAAAGGTTCGTAAATTATATTAATCAAGCACTGGCCAGCCTCTTGCCCAAACCCCGCCAGCCCTTATCGCACAAGGCTCCTGGGGGAGCTGCGGTGCGACGACTCGGCATTGCCAGCGATACGTTCAGCGCAGCGTCCAGATCTGCCGCCGTTAAAGCCCCCCGCGCCGGCAAGGCCGGCTCCGAGACAAAATGTCGCACAAGCCTAAATTCAATAATTAATTATTGTAATACGATAATTTCTACTCAATAATGCCTCCCGCTCAAATCGACAAGGAGGCAATCCATGAACAGCAAGACAGTGGCGTACGCAAGGTCACGCTTACGGGTGATCGGTGCATTCGCTGCGGTGCTCGCCTGGGGCACCGGGGTTGTTGAGTTCGGTGGCGGCGTAGTGATGTGGGTGTTCGACTTCGCCGACGTGCAGTCGGCTTACCTGCAGAGCTTTGCCGACCAGATGCCGATGCTCGCCGCCCCCGGTTACCAGCCTTCGGCGTTGGCGCTGGGTGTGGTGATCGGCCTGGACCTGATCCCGATGGTGGTCTCGGCGTTGGCGTTGGCGCTGACCGGTTTGTTCTTCCTGCGCGTGTCGCGGGGCGAAACCTGGACCACGCAGAACATCGAACTGTTGTGGTGGGTGGGCCTGTTGTGCATTGGCATGCCGTTGCTCTGGCCGGTGATCTGGACCTTGCAGGGCCTGGGCTTCGCCATCGACCTGCCACAAGGCGAAAGAAGCTTCAGTTTCTCGATCGGTGTATCATCGCAGGCTGTCTACGGGATCATGAAAGGCATTTTGCTGTGCGCCTTCTCTCTCCTCATGCGTGACGCCAAAACCATCAGCGATGAACACAACTGTTATGTCTAGCTTTCGCCCATGCCAATAATCATCCGGCTTGATGTCGTCATGGCCAGAAACAAAGTCCGTTCCAAGGACCTGGCCGAGATTATTGGGATTACCGAAGCTAATTTGTCGTTGCTGAAAAACGGCAAGATCAAGGGTTTCAAGATCGAGACCCTGGAGAAGTTGTGTCGTGCATTGAACTGCCAGCCGGGTGACTTGCTGGAGTTCAGTGAGGAATGAACAAGGAAATGGCAACGCGTGGGCAAATCATCTTTCTGGCGCCTCGGTGCGCTGCTTCTGGCCGTCGGCTTACTTAGCGGCTGCGGCCCCAGCTACACCTACCGCTACTCCCCTCCTCCGAGCGCGCATGGCCTGAACTGCATCAGTTCGTGTTCGCAGCAGCGTAGCCATTGCGGGCAATTGGTGCGCATGCAGGAGAGCAGCGAGCGGGCGATCTACCAGGCCAATCTCAACACCTATCAACTGTGCCAGGCCGGCAAGAGCAGCAAAGAGGCGCGGCGTAGCTGTTATTACCCGAGCTACCCGTACAGCAGGGGTTCGACGTTCAGTTGCGAGCGCGATTACGACCAGTGCTACCAGGGTTGTGGCGGCACGATTCAGAAAATCCTCAACAAGGACTAGATGGACATGAAAATGGACAATGCGCTTGCCCTGGTGCTGCTGACAATGATGATGAGTGGCTGTTCGGACATGAAAATGTTCCCGGAGACGCCGGAGTGGTACCAGCTCAACAGCATGAACAAGCCGAGCGACCCGCTGTGGCGCAACCAGCTGCACTGCACCAAGCGCGGCTGCCACCACGACAAGCCGATGCTGTTCGACCCGAGCAAGGCGGAACCGAGCGTCAACAGCATGCATCGCGGCTGGTAGCGGAGGCGCCTACAAGCCCCGTGGGGCAAGGGTTTGCTACGTAGTGATAGGAAGTGGTTTACAGAACCAAACCGATGGCTATAATAGCGGCCCTACTGCCGGTATAGCTCAGATGGTAGAGCAACTGACTTGTAATCAGTAGGTCCCGGGTTCGATTCCTGGTGCCGGCACCATTCAAGGTTCCATAGAAAGCTTTCAAAATCTCTGGAACCCCCGAAAAACCCGCCTTCTGGCGGGTTTTTTCGTTTTGGCGTTCCGTCGGATTCCGAGGGTAGCCAGCGCTAATAAGGGTAGTTTTAAGGATAGAGGTCCGTTTCGATATCGGAGACTACCCTTATGGCCCGCACCACTGCCCCGCTTACCGACACCGCCTGTCGCACGGCAAAGCCCAGAGAGCGCGAGTACAAGCTCTTCGACGGCGACGGTCTTTACCTCCTTGTGCAACCCAACGGCCGCAAAGGCTGGCGGCTCAGGTACGTGAAACCCGATGGCCGCGAAGGCCTGACCGCCCTCGGCAGCTACCCGGTGGTCGGGCTGGGCGACGCACGCCGCAAGCGCTTCGAGATCAAGCAGCAGCTCGCCAACGGCATAGATCCCATCCAGTACAAGCAGCAGACCAAGACCCAAGCCGTGATCAACGGCCGCACTTTCGAAAGCGTTGCGCTCGACTGGTATGCGAGCATGGTGCCGAAGTGGGCGCCCGGCCACGCCAAGACTGTACTCAGCCGGCTGAAGACTCACGTGTTCCCTTTGATCGGTGCCAGAGCAATTGTTGAGCTGGACACCCACGACCTCATGCAGCCACTGGAAGCCGTGACGAAGCGCGGCACCATCGACGTGGCGCTCAGGATCAAGAACTACCTGCAAAGCATCATGCGCGAGGCCAAACGTCTGCGGTTGATCACGGCGAATCCGGCTCACGACCTCGATGGCTCGATCAAGACACCACGGGTAACTCACCGACCCGCACTCCCCCTATCGCGACTCCCAGAGCTATTGGCATGTATCGAGGACTACAGAGGTCGCACGCTCACGCGCCTCACGGTGATGCTGTCGTTGCATGTATTCGTACGTTCCAGCGAACTGCGCTTCGCCCGTTGGAACGAGTTCGACCTCAAGCGCGGCATCTGGGAGATCCCCGACACCCGCCCGGCGCTGGACGGCGTGCCGTTTTCCACAAGGGGTACGAAGATGGCCGGGGACATTCACGTTGTACCCTTATCGCAGCAGGCAGTGACCTTGCTTGAGCAGATCCACGCGATCACCGGCAAGTTCGACCTGGTGTTCGCGGGAGATGCCAAACCGTGGAAACCGATGTCTGAGAACACGGTGAATGCCGCGCTCAGGACGATGGGCTACGACACCAAGGTGGATATCTGCGGCCACGGATTCCGAGCCATGGCGTGCAGTGCGCTGGTCGAGTCCGGGCTGTGGTCAGAGACGGCCATCGAACGGCAGATGAGCCACAAGGAACGCAACAACGTGCGGGCCGCTTATACCCACAAGGCCGAGTTCCTCGAAGAGCGCCGGATGATCATGACCTGGTGGAGCCGGTTTTTGGAGGCGAACCGCGAGGACCATGTGACGCCGCATGAGTTTGCCAAGCAGACGGGCGAGAACGTCACGCGCCTTCGCAGTGCCAAGAGGACCGAGTAACTCGCCGCACCACCGCATCAAACTCGCTGTGAAGTTACCCACAGCACCGCATGAAGCTCCTCCGCGCGGGTCCTTTCAAACGGGGCTGCAAAGCCGCCCCGTTTGAAAGGACCATACCTAAGAAAAAAACTGCTGGCACAGCGTACGTCTGTGGAAAACCACTGATGTCCACCGGGGGATAGTTTTATCCACAGGCGCTAAATCCCTGATATCGCGCTGCTTGACGAATATTGTCCACAAGCGTAGACCGGGAGTCGCAAGAGCTGTCGATGACAGCACCCAGGTGACCCGAACCTTTAAGGTCACGCCGCTCCCGCGGTGGTTCACCCGCAAGTACGATTCGCGTCCGGCAGCTCGTACGGTCACTACCCATGTGATGGATGCCAACTCAATATCGTTGCCCCTGCGGCAACCACCCTACCCATCTGCTCAGCAGCAACCTATCCGCTTGGCCATTTCGCGTGCGCCAACCTGCGCCCGTCTCTTTCACTGGAAAGAGACGGGCGCTCCTGACACTGCTGCAGCCCTGATCGCACATGGCTCAGCGGCAATTCCCCTCGTGACAATTGGCGTGACAAACGCCGATGTCACCAGCAACAGCCATGCAGATGATGGTGCCGCAGACCAAGGAATGGACTGCACCTGACTGACAGTCAGGCATGCCCCGGTCATCGCATTGCTGCGTTCACCCGACTCAGGATCTCGCGGCACTGGTCTCGTCAGCCAATGCAGCCTTCACCCGCCCACCGGTAACGGTGCTCAGGAGGTTAGATCATGAGATGCCCTTGCTCTTGGTCGTAAGGAGCCGCCAGACCCGCGTAGTGGACATTTCCCACAGGTCGCAGGGGCCTTGATCCCTGATAACACTCAGCATTCTTGGCGGGATGACGTGGGGGCTAGGATCGGAGATCGGAAGATGAGGTGACCGACATGGCATTGGTGGGTAGACACGATGGTCGCAATTTCGGCTACGGCAGGCAATTGAGTTACGCAGGACCTCAGGCGCTGAAAGACATGTACGGAGGTGGCCACTACGGCACGGTCAAGGCGCACAGTGATCGATGGTTGGAATTCGTGAAGTGGTGCCGCTCCGAACAAGGGCCCGGTATCAATGATGCGCGGCAGATTGATCGAAGTGTGTTGGCCGACTATGCGGCGTATCTGCGTGACTTGGTTAGACGCGGTGACCTCGCCGTCAGCACCGCACAAAACCGGCTATCCCGCGTTAACAGGACCATGGCGGCGCTTCGCGGTGATCAGTATGTGAAATTGCCAAGTCCGAGTAGGGCGCTGGGTATGCAGCGCACCGGGGTTCGCCACTCGGTGCCCCACGAACAGCTTAAGCAGATCATCGATGCGCTTTGCAGTCTTGACCAGAGACGGGCCGCCGCGATCGTTCTGTTGGCGCGAGCCACCGGCATGCGCTTGCGTGAGGCCATCCAAGCCGACTTGCCACGGCTGAGCCGTGAGGCTAACGACTTAGGCAGGATCAACATCCAGGATGGCACCAAAGGCGGCCGAGCTGGCGCCTCAGCGCCACGATGGATTGCGGTGAACCACCATGTTCAAGACGCACTTGGGTTTGCACCGCAGGTGTCGCCTACGAGTAGCCGCAACCTGATTGCGCCAGACGAAAGCTATCTGAATGTTCTGCAGGAAATCATCCGCCCAGCGCGGGACGTCCTGCATGCACACAAGCTCAAAGGCTTCCATGAGCTACGAGCGGCGTACGCATGTGAACGCTATGAGCAAATCATCCAACACCCCGCGCCTATCAACGGCGGCCAATGTTGCCAGGCAGATAGGAACCTAGATCGTGAGGCCCGAAGGCAAATCAGCTATGAGTTGGGGCACGGTCGGATCGATGTGGTCGCGGCCTATATTGGAGGACGCATATGAGTAAGCCATTCGATATGGAACTGTTCTTGGCTGCGGTGCTGACGGGATCGTACGCAACGCGGCAGCGCCATTTACGGCAAGCTAAGCTCATCCAAGCAGAGATATCTGAACGCTGGCAGCTAGAAACACCTTGGGGTTGGAAGAAAAAACATGTTGCTTGGTTTCTCGACCACCGACTAGCGAGGCGGTGCAAGGCAACTCGATATTACTACCTGCTGACCATGCGGCTGCTGGCTAGTCGTTTAGAAAGAGCATGGGTCTTCAAGTGCTAAGAAGGTCTGACTTTAGCGATAGACCGACCGCAACCAACCCAAAGCTGCAGTCGGCTAGATGCCGTCATGGTCTGGGTTCGTGGAGCAACGGAGGGTCAATTGTGCTTCGGCAGGTGGTCAAGCTTGCTCGGGCGGCAACACCATCACAAATAGCGCTCATTGGACTAGAACGGACTATTTTCATAGGGGTAGCGCTGCATGAACATTTTTAGGACTAGTTCAAGTCTTTCAGAAGATTCGTTCGATACGAGATGACGAAGCTGATTTGACGTAAACTTTGCCATTACCATCCGCAACTCCATAGCAGAGAACTCATGAACAACATCATTCATCTTCATTGAGGCAACAATTGATTCTGGCACATAGTTTTTTTCATCGGAATTCGAGAGAATGGTAGTAATTAAATCCTGTTCCAAGGAAAAATTGGTTCCAGCAGGGACATTCAAAATTTTTCTGAGCGTTAAATGCTCTGAAGGTATTTCTCGATCATCAATTAATCTACCTGCCTGAGAGATGCCGTAAAACTCTGTAATTGCTGACCTGCTTTTTCTATCAAGTTTGCTGTTGTGTATCGAGCATGAGGAGAAGCGGGTGGTGGTTGTCGGTGGATAAGCGACAATTGATGGTATGTGAATTTGAAGTAGACACTCGATAATATCAGGTCGACCGGTAAATATTGACAACGCAGATGTTCTTTTTTTAATCTCCTTTAATTTGCTCTGGATAATATCTCTCGAATGGTCAGGTGTCAGCCCCATAGTCAGGCCGTTGTGTGAAAACCCTAACTTTGTCACGTCTACCGCTATTACTCCGAAGGCATGTTTTTCTTCATACTTCTTGGGCATGCGTAAGATTATTTGATCTCTAGCTTTTACAAGGTTGTCTTTAAGGTTGCGCGCGCCCGCTATCCTTTTGCACTCTACAAAAAAAGCGTGCTTATCCGTGACAGCTACGATGTCAGTATCTGTGCTGATATCCACTGTACATCCAGATTGGCAAAAGTAGCTTGCAATCCGTAGCTCGAATTGTGTATCTCTTGACTCGGTATTTTTGTCCAGCGCTGCAAAATCAGTGCCGCTAACTATCTTTTCTATTTTTTCCTCAATGCCCTTCGGCACATGATTTTTCAACCCTCGTAATATCCACATTAGCTCATGAGCTTCTCTCAACAAATACAACTGCCAATCAAGAGAGCTTTTGAAACGCGCATCGTTGACGTTTTTGAAAATCTTCTTTTCGTCAATGGCATTCCCTTCTGCCAACTGAACGAAGTATTGCGCGTATCGCGCGATGCGAGTGTTGTGAGTCTTGATTCCGAGACTATCTACAAACTCCTTGAATTCCAATAAGTCTTTCGCGTGGTCATCAAAACTTATTGCCGGTAAGGTTTTTTCAGGCAATTTATAAGACCGTTCTTCTTCAATCACTCTACTTTCCTTGTTTAGCTGGTTTTCGTTGTTAAGCTTTCTGGCCTACTCGATCGAATCCAGTCTATGTTGATGAACGGCAGCTACGGGTCGATAGCGGTCACACTCGGTCGGCAGCTTTCGACCCATTGCGGACGGTGGGGTGCGATCAAGCCAGTCTGCTGATTACGGATTTCTACAATACCCATAGACCGCTCGCGAGAGTCCTGTGGCGAGGTATTAGAAGTATGGGTCTGCCGCTTGATTTACTCATCCTTTCTTTTGCGGGTGAAATGTATTCGCTCATTTATTTCCTGTGTTACCCCGTCATAACCCGGAAAGAGTCTCGATGGGCCATAGCCTTGATCTCTAAGATAGCGAGCCACCTTTTCAGACTCGGTATTTGACAAGGTTACTTTGAGGAGCATATTAGCAGTGCCGGTAGACATTAGGGCTCTAAAAAAATCTTCAATCTGTTTCTCCAAACCGTACTCGGCTCGATTCGCACTATTTAGCAAATCGCTGGCCAACGATTTGATACTGCCTGGCTGGCTCGTCCAATGAGTAAACAGCCCCTGTTGAGCAGCTAAATTTGGATTTCCGTCGTATGGTGGTGTTACAAGCTTCAACGGAAACTCGGGGAAGGGCATGGACATCGGATGTAATTTCGCAGCATCATAAACCTGATGCAACGTTCCAACCGCTTCTGTATTGAGCCCCCAGATACAGAACCTCCCATCACGTTTGAATCCAGACTGCGGGCCCTCTAGTTTAGGAAGAGTCGCAAAAAAAGCGGCTACAAGGGGATTATAACTCCAGTCGAGCAGACGGGTTGGTATACCATAATGCTGCGCCAGCGCAGCAGCTTCCAACATGTCATCAGGAAGCCAAACTGCATCTTCGATCCAGTTTGCCATAGTAGAAAACTCGGTCTTCTTATAATGAAGGTTGCGCAAGGTTTTTGAAGGAGGCACCGGCAATCCGTGCATATCAGATTGTCTGTAAAAATCTCTGATAAGTTGATATTCGACTAAAGCCAATATGCAAGGCGAGTTCGTGTGCTCGGGATGAGTCTCCAAAAAGATATTCATTTTCTTGCGCATCCCTTCCCGCTCGCTTTCTCTAAGCGCAAACGGGATCAACCCATGCTCGGCATTACGCTGCCCCCGAAAAATATAATCTTTCAAGTCAATGCCTTTGTGTTGCTCAGACCATGGAAGTAAGAAATCCATGAAGTCTTCTGCTGTGCTTAGGTGTTTCTCGTAAACAAGATTACTCACTTTACATCCTTGTTTGAAATAGTTATGGAGATGGCAGTGTTGTCAATGCCAACCCTCAGCCGGAGAAGAGAAAAGTACAATGTGCGCGGTTTGCTCGCCACCTGTGTGAGTGGCTGCTTCTGGCCGATGGCTGTCCTCCCCTAAGGGCAGCAATGGGTCGATAGCGGTCGTCTGTAAAAGGCTGCTTCGAGACATTTTGTGCCACCCCTGTCTTCTGCAGCAGACGTCCTCTCGCATAGCAGCAATCGATAGGGCCCCAAAATTCCCGATTCGATTCCACAGAGATCCATAACTAGCTGATTTTTTATAGATACCCTTTGAGGTACATCAAAAAATCCACCAAATTCCAGTCCCGCCAAAATCGGGGCCTAACAGCCAACAACCGTTCGTATGGTGCCAAAACAAATGCTCACAGAACTGCGGGCCAATCATCCCACCTCGCAGCAAACCTGACGCCACTGCACGTTACAAATCCACGCCTTTGCGACGTTGACGCCCCCAGCCAGCTACCTATAATGCACCCCAACACACCCGCCAAGCCTAGGTTGACACAGTCAGCAAGCTCAAATCGTGCGGGTTTTTTTTTGCCTGGAGAAAACTACATGAGGCCCTTCGACAAGCCGGCCCTCAGCGTAGAACAGCAATTGGATCTGCTGAAGCAGCGGGGCCTTCGCGTTGCGAACGATGATCGGGCCCTGCGCTTTCTCGAAGTGGTCACGCTGTTTCGCCTGAGCCCCTACATGCGCCCGTTTCAGGAAACTGGCCCTGAGCACACCTTCAAGCCTGAAAGCACACTAAAAGCCGTGGCCGACATCTACCGGTTCGACGGCGCGTTAAGACGTCTGACGATGGACGCCATCGAGCGCGTCGAGGTTGCCATACGCGCTGCAATCAGCAATCACATGTGCCCAGCTTA
This sequence comes from Pseudomonas sp. SDI, assembly GCF_003105155.1. Classification (GTDB taxonomy): domain Bacteria; phylum Pseudomonadota; class Gammaproteobacteria; order Pseudomonadales; family Pseudomonadaceae; genus Aquipseudomonas. The sequence goes on from NZ_QETK01000017.1 coordinate 27,460, forward strand.
TGGGCCAGACTGGATAGCCGACGCTTCAGCCTTCACCTCGAACTACGCACATGCTGACCTGCTCCGCCCACTGCGCGAGCAATTGAAAAAGGAGCGTGGTCGGCTTGAGCGGGAAATTGCTCGTATCAAAAACAGTCGGCACGCTGAAGATATTCAACAGCAGCGGATCGAAAATCGCATGCGCGATAACTACTTCCGCTTTTACGGCTCGACTTATGCTCAACCCGAACTGCCACCGGCCTGGGCGGTACTTGAAGAGTTGAGTCTGGGATCAGTCTCCACTCTGTTCAGTGCCATCGGGAGAAGTGCCGACAAAAAGGCAATCGCCAATCGATTCAAACTGCCCTTCGACGTTTTTGCCTCCTGGCTGCATACCCTGACGTTCATTCGAAACTGTTGTGCTCATCACGCTCGACTGTGGAACCGGGAACTGGCCATTCGGCCCTCACTGCCTAAGCAATGGGTCATTCCACAGGTAGCCAATGAACGGCCGCAGCCGAAACAACGCCTCTACATCGTGTTGACGATGTTGGCCTACCTCACGGATTTGATTAGCCCGGATAGTCGATGGAAGTTTCGCCTTGAAGCGCTGATGGATCAGCAAGAGGCGGGCAACTTGGGAGTCATGGGGTTTCCCAACAATTGGAAAGCACAACAGCAATGGTGCTTGGCGTAGGCCACCGTCTTGCTTTCAAAAAGGCTCACCTTGCGGTGAACCTTTTGTTTCCCGCGTTTTAGAGCGTCTGCTCTCGCGTCATCGGCACGTTTTCGATGCCGTCCAATACTGCGTCAACCAGTCCTTTTGCCATCTCGGCTGAGTGCAAGGTCGCCCAGAGCAGACCTTTTTTTGGCATGTCGTGAATATGCTCGCTGGCTTGTTGCGCGGTGTCGTAGATGCTCTGAAGCAGGAGCGAGACATGGACGAGGGCGTCTTCGGCGTTGATACCGGAGCGCACGGCGAAGAGTGGGGCGTGGCCGGCGTCGCAGAGGCCGAAGGCGGTGGTGGCAGTCTTGCCGAAGGGGGATTGCGGGGGATCGGGGACGATCTTCGTCATGGTGAAACTCCTATTGGTAATGGAGCTATCACCGTCTGCGACCAAACAGAATGGTGACAGCTGTACGCAGGTTGGTCGACCGGGACAATAGGTAAACCCGGCAGGCACAAGGCCTCCCGCGCACAGCCGCCAAAGCACGAGCGCACGGACGCACAAAACGTCAGTACTCGCGTTATAGAGCTGTCTATTGTTCGTTCGGGCGACCAAGCCCGATCGCTGATGTGCAGCGACCGGGAAAGCCTACGCGGGCTGTCCAGGCAAGGCAAGGTGGGACATGTAACGCGGCCTCGGGATCGTCCCCCCACTGCATTCATCCCTTGCTCAGCAACGCTTCGCCGTAACGCCGTACCCCCCGCCTCAACCCCCAGCATCGGCTCCGCGTACCCCATGGCCCGCAGTTGGGCAATGTGAGGCGTTTCACAGCCTAAACCTGCCCTGTGGATAAACCTTAATCCGGGTCAACCTTGCGTGCATCGACCGCCAGCGCCTTGGCTACACTTGTCTGAACTCGGCGCACACAGGAACACAGGGACGTGAATATTCGCACCAAGATCATTGCCTCGGGCCTGATCAGCCTGTTTGCCGCGCTGCTGCTCGGCGGCATCGGCCTGCAAGGCTACGCGACCACCGCGACGGCCCTGAGCCAAAACGAAACCAGCATCTCGGCCATGCGCAACCACATGGAAGCGGACATGATGCACGACGCGATCCGCGCCGACGTGCTCGCCGCCCTGCTGGTCAGCCCCGCCGACAGTCAGGGCGCCGAGCAGGTGCGCAAGGACTTCGACGAGCATGCACAGTGGATGCGCAAGGTGATCCAGGCCAACGCCGACGCCGCCCTGCCCGCCGAGATCGGCAGCGCCATCAGGGCCTTGCAACCGCAGGTCGAAGCCTACATCGGCACCGCGCAAAGCGTGATTGACAGCGCGCTAGGGTCGGCCCAGGACAGCGCGGCGCTGCGCAGCACCTTCGATGCCGCGTTCAGTGCCCTCGAAGTGCGCAACGAAGCCCTGAGCACCCAGATCGAAGACCAGGCCGCCCAGTCGCGCCAACATCAGGACGCCAGCCTGCAAAGCGCCAGCCGCTGGCTGACCCTGAGCCTGGTAGCCGCCTGCGTCATACTCGGCTTCCTCAGTTGGCACCTGCTCAAGGCGGTGCTCGGCCCGTTGAACCGGATCATCGACAGCACCCGGGCGATTGCCCATGGCGACTTGCAGCGCGAGATCGGCCCAGCCGGCAACGACGAGATCGGCCAGTTGCAGAAGGTGATCGAGGACATGCAGCGCAACCTGCGGCAGATGATCGCCACCATTCGCAGCGAGAGCGACGACCTGCACAGCACCTCGCGCACCCTGGGCGACACCGCCCGGCAGATCGTCGCCAGCGCCGACCAGCAGGCCGACAGTGCCACCAGCATGGCGGCAAGCATGGAGCAGATGATGGCCAACATCACCCAGATCTCCGCCCACGCGCACAGCGCACGGGTGATTTCGGCCGAGTCGGAACAGCTGGCCAGCAGCGGCGGCCAGGTGATTCTCGGGGTAGTCGAGGGGATGAACCGGATCGCCGAAGTGGTCAGCCAGTCGTCGGGCAATATCACCGCGCTGGATGCCTCGTCGGAGGATATTCATTCGATCATTCAGGTGATCAAGGGCATCGCCGAGCAGACCAACCTGCTGGCGCTCAACGCGGCCATCGAGGCGGCGCGGGCCGGCGAGGCCGGGCGCGGGTTTGCCGTGGTCGCCGACGAGGTGCGCAACCTGGCGACGCGCACCACCCAGTCGACCCAGGAAATTTCCGCGATGATCGAGCGCATCCAGAACAGTGCGCGCGATGCGGTGGCGAACATGCAGTCGTGTGTCAGCCGGGTCGACGAAGGGGTGACGCTGGCACGCCAGGCCGGGGTGTCGATCAACGAGATCCGCGAGGGCGCGCATCATGCAGCGGCGATGGTCGAGGAGATCTCGCAGACCATCGGCGAGCAGTCCAAGGCCAGCGACGAGATGGCCCAGCGGGTGGAAGTGATTGCCGAGAAGTCGCGGACCAATACCCATTCGATGCAGGACCTGCGGATGACGGCGGAGCGGCTGAATGAGGCGGCGGAGTCGATGCAGTCTTCGGTGCAGCGGTTCAAGATCTGAGGAGGCCGCATCGCGGGACGAGCCCGCTCCCACAGGGTGCAGCGGGGTATCTGCTGTTCTGTGGGAGCGGGCTTGTCCCGCGATCTGCCGCGCAGCGGCAGCGGCTGTTCGCGTATCATCCGCCACCCTTGTTCCGGCTCACATGGATGTCCGATGAAACCCGCCGCACGCCTGCTCTGTGCCCTGCTTCCCGCGATCTTTGCCTTGTACCTGCCCAGCGCCAGCGCGGCCGGCTTCGACTGCGGCAAAGCCGTCACCCTGCTCGAACACGCAATCTGCGATACCCCCTCGCTGTCGGCCAAGGACGAGCAGCTCACCGCGCTCTACGCGCCACTGAAAAAGCAGAAGATTTTCCGCGAGCTGGAAACCCGCTGGCTCAAGGACGTGCGCAACGTGTGCCAGACCGCCGCCTGCCTGGAAGCAGCCTACGACCTGCAGATCCGCCAGTTGACGCCGCAACCGCCACGCACCGAGGTCGATCCGAACACCCTCAGGCCACTGCCCGACGGCCAGCGCTACCGCGAAGTGCGGGACGAGCCCTGGCCGCGCTTCAGCCTGGCAACCCTTCCCGGTTTCGACCCGGAAAACACCAGCGCGCAACTGGTCGACCTGACCCTGCACAACGGCGTGCTGCACGCGCTGGTGTTTCTGATTACCGGCACCGATGGCGAAGCGATGGTGGTCGAACGCAGCTACCTCACGCCGCTCAAAGGCACCCTGCTGGAATACTCAGACGCCCGCGGCGACTGGTACGAGATCGCCCGCGACGTGCGCTTCGCCGGCTGGAACACCAGCACCTACAACGATCAGGGCGAACGCTATGCCGGGGTTCAGGACGGGGTCTTCTATTACCGCCAGCGCACCCAGGGCAACCTGCAACAGGCCATGGCCTACACCCTCGACAGCCGCCAGCCGCCGCAGCCAAGCACCCAGCTGTACTCGGCGCTGTCGAACACCCTGCGCCACGCCAAGGCGCGCGTGCTCGGCAACCTGAACATCGACAATAACGGCCTCAAGCTGCACTACAACCGCTCGGCCGGCCAGGGCATCGAAGAGGTGATGGAGCACGACGCCGGGGGCTGGAGCCTGGTCAACCCGACCTGGAGCGAAACCCGCCCGGTGCTGTACTTCGACAACAGCGGCGGCTTCGCCTGCGTCTGGCGGGTGGACCTGGCGAACAAGGTGCTGTCGAAGATCGTCCCCGAGCATGAAGCGGTGTCCGCCCACCCGCTGGAGGTCAACGGGCGTGAGGCGGTGCTGTATATCGACGTCGATCAACTGAAGATTGCCCTGTCACCGGCGTACTAATGCCGGGCTTGCCACCAGCGCGTTGCTTCAGCGCCACCCCAACCATCCGATCAACATGAACGCCAGCTGAAAGCCGAGGATCATCAACACACAGCCCAGCCAGCCCCACGGTGTCCAGACCAGCGCCGGCAACAGTGCGCCGGCACTCCCGCCCAGGTAATAGCAGGTCAGGTAGCGTCCGATCGCCCCCGCCTTGTGCTCACCCGCCGAGCGCGCAATAAACGCATTGGCCGCCGCCTGCGCGAGAAACACGCCGGTCGAGCTCAAGGCCAGACCGAGCACGATCAGCCACAACTGCGCCAGCAGCGTCAGCCCGCTCCCCAGCAACCCCAGCCCAGCCGCCAGCAGCAACAGATGCCGCGGCGGCCGGGCCCTGGCCAGGCGCCCGGCGATCGGCGTGACCACCAGCGCCAGCAGAAACACCGCATAGATCGAACCCAGCGCCGCCGTGCCGAGCAAGAACGGCGCCTGACTCAGGTACAGCCCCACATAGGTAAACGACGCCACCTGCGAGAACAACACGCAAAAGCCTACCGCACAGGCCGACCACAGCGGCCAGCCAAACCGCCGCCCGGCAACCCGCCGCCGCATCATCGGCGCCGGCCCCGGCGCCAGCAGCAGGTGGATCGCCACCCCGATCAGCAATACCAGCAGCGCCAGCACCATGAACGCTTCACGCCAGCCCCAGTAATCGCTGATCAGCGCCGTGACGAAGCGCCCGGCAAAGCCGCCCAGAATGGTCCCGGCGACATACACACTGGTCACCTCGGTGACGCTGCCGCCCTGCCAGCGCTCGCCGATCAGGCCCACGCTGGTGGCGAAGATCACCGGTATCAACAGCCCCTGCACGCCGCGCCAGAACAGCAGTTCGGAAAAATTTTCGACCGTCGCCACCAGCAGCACCGGCGTCGCCAGCAACAACACTGCCGCAACGATCACCGACGGCGGCCGCCAGCGCCGCCCCAGCCAGCCCACGAACGGCGCCGTGACAGCCACCGCCAGGGTGGTGATGGTCAGGCTCCAGCTCACCTGGCGAATGTCCACGGCAAACTGCCGGGCCAGTTCGGCAAGAATGCCCTGGGTGGCGTACAACGGAAGGAAGGCCGCACAGCCGCACAGAAACAGTGCGGCCCGCGCCGCCAAAGACGGTGCCTGCATGGGAAACTCGCTACAGTGGATGCCGCCCGTTATAAACCGCCATCTTCGCCCGCGGCCAATACCGATTTTCGACCGATCGATACCTCAAGGTGATTCATGCTCGATGCACGCAAGCTGCGCTACTTCGTCGCCGTCGCCGACGACCTGCACTTCGGCCGCGCCGCACAGCGCCTGCACCTGGCGCAGCCGGCGCTGACCCGGCAGATCTCGGCGCTGGAGGCCCAGCTCGGCTTCCGCCTGTTCGAGCGCAGCAGCCGCAACGTCAGTCTCACCGGCGAGGGGCAAAGCTTCCTGCCCTACGCACGCAACGCCCTTGAACAACTGGGCCTGGCGCAGAGCATGGCCAGCAAACTGGCAGCGGGCATTGCCGGGCACCTGAGCCTCGGCTACGCCAGTTCGGTGGCACTGAGCGACCGCTTCAGCCTGGCCTTGCAGCGTTTTGCCCAGGCCTATCCGCAGATCCACCTGAACCTGGTCGAGGAAGCCTCGACGGCACAATGGGCGCAACTGCGCGACGGCACGCTGGACATCGGCCTGAGCCGCTTGCCGGCGCCGGTCGAGTACCCCGAACTGCAAACCCAGGCCCTGGAGCAGGAAGCGCTGGTGGTCGCCCTGCCCGCCGCCGACCCACTGTGTGCCCACGCCGAGGTCAGCCTGGCGCACTTGCAGGCGCGCGCCCTGGTGTTGTTCCCCAGCGACCAGGGCACCGGCCTGAACGACACCATCGAGCGCCTGTTCGGCGCTCACAACCTCAGCCTGCAACGCGGCCCGAGTGGCCGCCAGACCACCTCGATCATCGCCCTGGTGGCCGCCGGCCAAGGCGTCGCGCTGCTGCCCGCGTGTGCCCAGGCGCTGGAGAAACGTGGCGTCTGCTATCGCCCGCTGAGCGAGCCGCAGGCGCGTATCGAACTGCTGGCGATCAGCCGCAAGCAAGGTCGCTCGCCGGCCGCCGAGGCCTTCCTGCAGATCGTCGCCCAGGCCGCACCCTGAGCCACGGGCGAGGCGCAAGCACAGCGCGGATAAAACTGTTTTACCGAAATCACGGGTTTTCCGCAGCGCGGCTTTGCCTATCCTAGGAACGATCTCTCCTGTCAGCGGACGATCCATGAATCACTCGCTTCCCAGCCGCTACGCCTGCCTGGCCGGCTGCCTGCTGTTTACTGCCATCAGCGCGTTTTTCCTCAGCACTCACGCCTGGCTCTGGCCGTTCACGGTGACCACCGCGCTGCTGAGCCTGGTCGGCCTCAACGATCTGCGTCAGCGTCACCACGCGGTGCGCCGCAACTACCCGATCCTGGGCAATATCCGTTACCTGATCGAAACCATCCGCCCGGAAATCCGCCAGTACCTGCTCGAAGGCGACGACGACAAGCTGCCGTTCTCCCGCGCCCAGCGCTCGCTGGTGTACGCCCGGGCGAAGAACGAAAGCGCCGAGAAAGCCTTCGGTACGCTGCACGACGTGTACCGCCCCGGCTTCGAATTCATCGGCCACTCGATGCTGCCGGTGCAAACGCCCGACCCGGCGTCGTTTCGCATCGCCATCGGCGGCCCGCAGTGTCGCCAGCCGTACTCGGCGTCGATCTTCAACATTTCGGCGATGAGCTTCGGTGCGCTGAGTGCCAACGCCATCGGCGCGCTGAACAAGGGCGCGCGGCTCGGGCGCTTTGCCCACGATACCGGCGAGGGCAGCATCAGCCCCTATCACCGCGAACACGGCGGCGACCTGATCTGGGAAATCGGCAGCGGCTACTTCGGCTGTCGCACAGCCAGCGGCCGCTTCGACCCGCAGCGCTTTGCCGAGCAGGCGTGTGATCCGCAGGTGAAGATGATCGAGCTCAAGCTCAGCCAGGGCGCCAAGCCCGGCCACGGCGGGATCCTGCCGGGGCACAAGGTGAGCGCGGAAATCGCCGCCACCCGTGGCGTGAACATCGGCGAGGACTGCATCTCGCCAGCCGCGCACAGTGCCTTCGGCACGCCGCTAGAGCTGCTCAGCTTCATCGCTCAGTTGCGCGAGCTGTCTGGCGGCAAACCGGTGGGCTTCAAATTCTGCCTCGGCCATCCGTGGGAATTCATGGGCATTGCCAAGGCGATGCTGGCGACCGGCATCGTCCCCGACTTCATCGTCGTCGACGGCAAGGAAGGCGGTACCGGCGCCGCCCACCGCGAGTTCAGCGACAACATCGGCGTGCCGATGCGCGAAGGGCTGATGTTCGTGCACAACACCCTGGTCGGGTTGAACCTGCGCGACAAGGTGCGCATCGGCGCTGCCGGCAAGATCGTCAGCGCTTTCGATATCGCCAGCGTGCTGGCCATCGGTGCCGACTGGGTCAACTCGGCGCGCGGCTTTATGTTCGCTATTGGCTGCATCCAGTCGCAAAGCTGCCACACCAATACGTGCCCGACCGGGGTGGCCACCCAGGACCCGCTGCGCCAGCGCGCGCTGGTGGTCCCGGAAAAGGCCGAGCGGGTGTTCAGCTTCCACCGCAACACCTTGCACGCGCTGGCCGAGATGCTCGCTGCGGCAGGCCTGGAGCACCCGGCCGAGCTCAAGCCCAAGCACCTGGTGCGGCGGGTCAGCGCCAGCGAGATCCGCCTGTTTTCGCAGTTGCACACCTTCCTCAAGCCCGGCGAATTGCTCAGCGGCTCGATCGACAGCGCGTTCTATGCGCGGATGTGGCGGATGGCCCGCAGCGACAGCTTCGAGCCGGAGACGGGCGAGGCGCCGGCGATTGCCCTGGCGCCGCGCCGAAAAGCAACAAACCCGGCCTAGGCCGGGTTTGCTGGGAGACGCCGAGCGGTCTTAGAAGACGTTGATCGGGTACTCGACAAATACGCGGACTTCGTTGCCGTCGTCGTTGTAGGTGCCATTGCGCTGAACGCTGTTGGAGGTACGCAGGATCGAGTTACGCACTTTGATCGACAGGTCCTTGGCTGGGCCTTCCTGAACCACGTACTTGATCTGGTTGAACAGCTCGCGCTCTTTACCTTCGCCGAAGCCGTGGGTGTTGATGTTGTCACCACGCACGTAGGCGATCTTGTAGGTCAGGCCCGGTACGCCGAAGGCGCCGAAGTCCAGACCGTAGCCCAGCTGCCAGGAACGCTCGTCTTCAGCGTTGAAGTCGGACCAGTAGGAGTTGGCCAGGTAGATGGTCGAACCACCGTCACCCACGCCATGGTCGTTCTGGTAGTAGCCGTACTGGTAGCCAGTGCTGCCGGTGCTGCGCTGGTGTGCCAGGGTGATCGAGTGCGGGCCGAAAGCGTAGGTAGCGGCCAGGCTCCAGATGGTGTTCTGGTCGCCGGTCAGGCCGGCATCACGCACGTACTTGTCTTTCAGGCTCGAACGGTAGCCGTTGAAGTCCAGGGTCAGCGACTGGTCGGCAGCGATCGGCTGAACGTAGTTCACGCCCAGGTAGTGCTTGCGCAGCACGTCTTCGACGTTGGAGGTGTAGACCGAAGCGCTCAGTTGCGAGTTGAACTTGTAGCTACCACCGAACACGTTGATCGCTTTCAGGCCGCTGTCACGCGACTCTTCGCTCTTGCGCGCTTCGGCGGTGAAACGACCGGCGTTCAGCTCCAGACCTTCGATTTCGTTGGAGGTGATCATGGTGCCGGTGAAGCTTTCTGGCAGCAGACGGCTGTCGTCGTATTGCAGCACAGGCAGCTGTGGCATCTGGTCGCCGTACTTCAGCACGGTGTTGGAGACACGGAACTTGACCGCACCGCCAGCACGCGCGATGTCGTGCTGCAGGTTGCCGCTGTCGCCACGACGGAAGAAGTCGATACCGGCGCCGCCGGCGTGACCCGAGCCACCGTCCAGACGCACGGCGTACAGACCGAACACGTCAACACCCACACCGACGGTGCCTTGGGTGAAGCCGGAGTTGAAGGTGGTGATGACGCCTTGGCCCCACTGCATCTGGTCCTTGGTGTGGTGTTTCTTGTCACGCTCGATGTAAGCGTTACGCAGCAGCACTTTCATGCTGCTGTCTTCCTGGAAGCCCTTGGCGTTGGCCTGGTCATTGGCCATGGCTTGAGTCGCCGCGCACAGCCCCAGCGCGATCAAACTGATTCGAGTTTTCAACAACATCTTATTTTCCTTATTTCTTAGTCAAAGACGCTCTGCGACCGACGCCAGGAACCACGCCCCCTGCGTGGGTTGACGCTCACGGGTCTGAAAATGAAAAGCCCGCGTGCGAGTGATCGCAGCGGGCCTTTTATTCTGGACTCTTGGCCGGTGGGCCTACAGGCGTTGGCCGAATCCTAGCCGTGTGCGGATCGGCATGTCAAAAATTCGTGAACATTTGATGACTAGCGCTCTGGATCGCAGCTATTGAGCCCACAAAACCCGCCGTTGGCAGCCGAATCGGCTGCGTTGTAGTCGAATTGCTGCTCCAGCCAATCGACAAATGCCTCTGGTTTTCCCAGAAACGGACTGATGTCGATCAGTTGCAAACGGCCGTCGCGTTCCAGCACCAGGGTCGGGAAGCCCTGGCCGCCGACGCTGTTGAGAAAGGCCCGGCTGGTGCGGATATGGCCGTTGCTGTCGACGTTGGCCAACGCCGCTGCAAACGCCTCCTCAGGCAAGCCCAACTCGGCCGCCAGCGCCTGCAGCACGTCGGCATCGGCAATCCGCCGGCCTTCGACGTAATGCGCATGCTGCACGCGCGCCAGCATCGCCAGCCCGGCATCGGCGATCTGCTGGGCGGCCAGCACTGCGGCAATCGGCGGCTGCGAGTCGAACATCGCATTGCTGTCGCGCAGCAATCCTTCGAAATACGCCTGGCCAAACGGCTGCCCGGTGAACTCGGCGATGCGTCGGTCATGCGGCATCACGTAGTCGCGCAGTTGCGCCGAAACCGCCTGGCGATTGGTTCCGGCCATCATTCCGCCACCGTGCATCAGCACCGGCAGCACTCGCGCGGCGGCAGTCACCAGCGGCTCGGCGCCATAGCACCAGCCGCACAGCGGGTCGTAAACGTAATGAAGGGTGGTGTGGGCTGGCATGGGTGACTCCGCTTCTACAAAAGGACTGCGCTCAGGGTAGAGGCAAACGCTTGCACGAAAAACGCTGCAACGAAGGCAGGTTTGTTGCGCAGATCGTTCAAATCAATCAAAGAAATAATTCGTCACAAATACCTATTTGTTGATTGAACAAACAATTAACATCTGTAAATGCCAAGCATTATCATTCATATTCTTTTTTAATCCCCTCCAATAAAACCTCCGGACCTCTGCCAATCATGCGTGCCCCTTGCCGCCTTTCGCCCCTGACCCTGGGCTTGTCCCTGCTGTTCACTTCCAGTCTGGCCGTGGCGGCCAGCACGACCCTGCCCGAGCTGTCGGTCACTGCCGACGCCGAGCAAGATCGCGAACGCGATGACCCGCGGGTAAAGGAGGTCACCACGGCCACCCGTACCTCGACCCCGGCACGCTACGTACCGCAGGCCATCGACTCGGTGAAAACCAGCAACCTGCTCGATTACGGCACCAACAGCCTCGGCAAAGCCCTGAGCGGCATTCCCAACGTCAGCAATGCGGCCGACACGCGCTTCGACAGCGTGCGTATCCGCGGTTTCGAGGCGAGCAACGATTTCTACCTGGACGGCATTCGCGACGACAGCCAATACGTGCGCGACCTCAACAACATCGAGCGCGTCGAAGTGCTCAAGGGCCCGGCCGCCGTGCTCTATGGCCGTGGCAGCCAGGGCGGGATCATCAACCGGGTGAGCAAGGCGCCGGAGTTCGGCCGGCGTTCCACCGTCACCGCCCAGGGTGGCAGCCAGGACCTGCGCAGCCTGTACACCGACCTGAGCGTCGACCCGAGCGAAAACATCAGCCTGCGGCTGAACATGGGCAACGAGGACAGTAACAGCTTCCGCAAAGGCATCGACGGCAACCGCCAGCTGTTCGCCCCGTCCATGAGCTGGCAACTGACCCCCGACCTGAACTGGCTGGTGCAATACGAGTACAGCCGCTACAACCGCACGCCGGACCGCGGTATCCCTGGCAACCCGCTGACCGGCCGCCCCGTGGATGTGAGCCGCAGCACCACCTACGGCGACACCCAGCGCGACTACATCGATGACCGTGCCGAATCGCTGCGCTCACGCCTGAACTACCAGCTCAACGACAGCTGGCAAGTGCGCCACACCCTTGGCCTGTTCACCCTGGCCAGCGACTTCGACAACACCTACATCGCCGGCTACAACCCGGCGACCGGCCTGGTGTCACGCCAGCGCTGGCAGCAGGACCTGGACACCCGCAACCTGTTCAACACCGTCGAGCTGGAAGGCAACTTCGCCACCTTTGGCGTAGAGCACACCTTGCTCACCGGCCTGGAATTCGGCGAGCAGCGCCGTAACTCGTTGCTGCGCAACGGCAGCAACGTACCCGCGGTGAACGTCTTCAACCCGGACCAGGGCCGTCAGCACAATGGGGTGATGGCCATCTCCAGCGACAACCACACCACCGTCGAAAGCCGTGGCTTGTACCTGCAGGACCAGATCCAACTGAACGATCAGTGGCAGTTGCTGGCCGGCGTGCGCTTCGACCAGTTCGACGTGGAGACCACCAGCAAGCTCAACGGCCGCAGCGAGCAGCAGAACAGCAACAGCACCAGCCCGCGCTTCGGCGTGGTCTGGACCCCGCTCAAGGATCACTCCTTCTACGCCTCGTGGAGCAAGACCTTCTCGCCGGTCGGCGGTGGCCTGATCGGCATCACCCCAGGCGCGGCGGGCAACACCAACGAAACCAGCCCGGAGCAGACCAAGCAGAAGGAAATCGGGGTCAAGAGCGACTGGCTGGATGAGCGCCTGAGCACCACCCTGGCGGTATACGAGCTGGAGCTGTACAACCGCCGTACCCGTGACCCGCTCGACTTGAATCGCTACATCCTGACCGGCCTGCAGCGTTCGCGCGGTATCGAGCTGACCGCCACCGGCAAATTGGGCGGCGACTGGTATGTGCGCGGCGGCATCGGTTTGCAGGACGCGACCATCGTCGACGACAGCGAAGGCAACGCCGGCAACCGCATCAACGATGTGGCCAAGCGCAACGGCAGCCTGTTCATCACCTGGAAGCCGGAAATGGGCTGGTATGCGGAAACCGGCGTGACCCTGGTCGGCCAGCGCTATGCCGACACCAAGAACACCGTGGTGCTGCCAGGCTATGGCACCTGGGATGCACTGGCCGGCTACCGGACCAAGGACTGGGACCTGCGCGCGGCGCTGAACAACATCGCCGACAAGACCTACTACGCCTCGGCCACCAGCACCTCGCAGATCCAGTTTGGCGATCCGCGCAGCCTGGTGGTGACGGGCACCTACTCGTTCTGATCCCATCCTGACTGTCGCCCTGTGGGAGCTGGCCACCACCTGCGCAGGCTGAGATAGAAAAAAGCGCAAAAAAAGGGCGTCGCTGCCAAGACAGCGACGCCCTTTTCATTTCTCGACCGGTCAGTCCATCAGCTGTGCCAGACCCCGAGCAGCGCTTCAATCTCTGCGTCGGTGATCAAGCCCGCGGGATAACGATCAATCAACATCCTTCTTGGTTCGGTCTTCCTGACCCGGTGCGCGTCACTGCGTTTCAACCATTGCACCAGGAGTTGGAGCGATTCGTGATTCACGACTGATGGGTGCGAAGCCGGCTCACGTGCTGCATTCATTTACACACGTACTCCCCAGAAGCGTGAGCGGCAACGTTAATCGAATTTTGTGACAGGACTGAGTAGCCCCGCCCGCAATTCCAGATACCCAAAAATTGATACAAGACGTGTGCCAGTACAGCTGCCGACCGTCGCCACAGGCAAAAAAAAACCCGTCGCGAGACGGGCTTTTTTCTTTCGCAGAATCAGCGCGTTACTGGCGCCGGTTGCTGTTGGGTCAGACAGTGGATGTTGCCACCGCCGAGCAACAGCTCGCGGCCCGGCACCATGACCACCTGATGGGCCGGGAACAATTTGGCCAGAATCGCTCTAGCCTCGGCATCTGCCGGGTCGTCGAAGCTCGGGGCGATGATCCCGCCATTGACGATCAGGAAGTTCACATAGGAACCGGCCAGGCGAACCGACGGGTTGCGCTCCTGGCTGCCATCGACCGGATCGACCCCAGCGCACTCTTCTTCGGTCGCGAACAGCGGGCCCGGAATTGGCATCTTGTGCACTACAAAAGAGCGACCTTTAGCGTCCTTCTGGCTTTCGAGCACCGCCAAGGCCGCACGGCAGCGTGCATAGTTGGGGTCCTTCGAATCATCGGTCCAGGCCAGTAACACTTCACCTGGGCTGACGTAACAACAGAAGTTGTCGACATGGCCGTCGGTTTCGTCGTTGTACAGGCCTTCCGGCAGCCAGACGATGGTCTCCACCGCCAGCTGCTCGCGCAGGATCGCTTCGATCTGCTCGCGGTTCAGGTGCGGGTTGCGGTTGTGGTTGAGCAGGCACTCTTCGGTGGTGATCAGGGTGCCTTCGCCGTCGACGTGGATCGAGCCGCCTTCGAGCACAAAGCCCTCGGTGCGGTAGCGGTCGCAGCGCTCGGTTTGCAGCACCTTGGCCGCTACCTGCTCGTCACGGTTCCACGGCGCGTACAGGCCGCCTTGGAAACCGCCCCAGGCATTGAAGCCCCAGTGCACGCCACGCACTTCGCCGCCATCGTTGACGACGAAGGTCGGGCCGGTGTCGCGGACCCAGGCGTCGTCGTTGCTGATTTCCACCACGCGGATGTTCGGCGTATCGCCCAGGCGCGCCACGGCGTTTTCGTACTGGCCGGCGGAGACGCCAACGGTCACCGGTTCAAACTGGGCAATCACCTTGGCCACTGCCACGTGGGCCGCTTGCGCAGGCTTGCCACCCAGGCGCCAGTTGTCCGGGCGCTCGGGCCAGATCATCCAGACCTGGGTTTGCGGGGCCCATTCGGCCGGCATGTGGAAGCCATCGGCACGCGGGGTGGAGGTCAGGGTTTTCATAGGCGGACCTTGCTGTGGCCCGTCGCGGCCCGAGGCGCGGCGGGTGGGTTGAATTCAGGACTCAAGCTTATTCAGATCGACGTGCTGCACAAGCACGCCTGTGTGGACGCATTTATATCCGATATATATCGGCTTTGAAAGCAATAGCAACAACCGCCTAACCGAAAAAAGCCGGATAAGCCGATAACAATCGAATTAACCGGCTAACGGTTGCAGCCTAGAGCCCTTCGGCCAACACACGCTCGATGCTGTCGACAAAGTAGTCGACGCTGGCGCGCGTGGTGCACATCGGCGGCTTGATCTTGAGGATGTTCAGGTAATCGCCGGTCGGCTGCATGAAGATGCCCAGTTCGCGCAGGCGATTGCAGAGGATCGCGGTTTCTTCGCTGGCCGGTTCCAGGCTGGCGGGGTCGCGGACCAGCTCCAGGCCCAAGTAGAAGCCGGAGCCATGCACCGCACCGGCCAATGGATACTTATCCACCAGCGCCTGCAAACGGGCCTTGAAGTGCCCACCGACGACACGGGCGTTTTCCCACAGGCCTTCTTCGGCCATCACGTCCAGCACCGCCATGCCGATCCGGCAACTCACCGGGCTGCCGCCGGCCGAGGAGAAGAAGTAGCCCTCGGCTTCCAGTGCCTCGGCGATCTCGCGGCGGGTAATCACCGCGCCCAGTGGCTGGCCGTTGCCCATGCCTTTGGCCATGGTGATGATGTCCGGCACCACGCCCTGCTCCTCGAAGCCCCAGAAGTACTCGCCAAGGCGGCCATAGCCCACCTGCACCTCGTCGGCGATGCACACGCCGCCGCGCGCGCGAACCTTGCCGTACACCTGTTGCAGGTAGCCCGGTGGCAGCGGGATGCCGCCCGCGTTGCCATAGACCGGCTCGCAGATGAAACCGGCCAGCTGGCGCTGCTCGGCATCCAGCCGGGCCAGGGTTTCGTCGACGTTGCGCACGTAGTCGGCGGTGCTGTCGGCACCGCGGAAGGCGCCGCGGTAGGTATTCGGCGCGGTCACCGGGTGCACCCAGTCAGGACGCGTGCTCAGCGCTTGCGGGTTGTCGGCGATCGAGGTGGAAATCGCGTCGGTGGCCACCGACCAGCCGTGGTAGGCCTCCAGCACGCTGAGCATGTCGCGCCCGCCGCTGGCCGCCCAGGCCAGGCGAATCGCCAGGTCGTTGGCCTCGGTGCCGCTGTTCACCAGGAACACCCGGTCCATGCCTTCCGGCGCCAGCGCCAGCAGCCGCTCGGAAAACTCGGCGATGGCGGCGTAGTGGAAGCGCGAGTTGGTATTGAGCAGCGACCATTGCCGGGCCGACTCGGCCACCATCCGCGGGTGGCCATGACCGAGTACCGCGACGTTGTTGAGCATATCGAGGTAGGACCGGCCCTGCAGGTCGATCAGGTAATTGCGCCAGCCGCGTTCGATCTGCGGTGGCTGTTCGTAGTAATGCTTTTGCGAACGGGCAAAGCTGGCGTCGCGGCGAGCCAGCAGCGCTTGCGAATCGGGCAGCGGCGCGGCATCGCAGTCAACGCCCAGCACCGCCCGTGGCGACGGGCACACGACCTGCCAGGCGCGGGCCCGGGACGGTTCGACGAACGCCGGCGGACGCAGGCCGGGCACCCGGCAAAGCTGTACGCTCAGCAACTCGCCGGCCTTGCCGAGCAATTGCCCCGGTTCCAGCGACTGGCCGTCACGCGGCGTCTCGCTCAACCCCGTCAGCCAGAGGCTCGCCTCGGCGCCTTCCAGGCACCCGCTGCCGGCCTCGGCCTGGCGCCAGAGGCCATTGAACGGCGCCTGCAGCGCGGTGCCAGCGGCGAGGTGCAGTTCGACATGCAGGGCACAGGTACGCGGCTCCCGAGGATTATCGATATGGGTTTGCGACAGGCGGAACTGTGCGTACAGCGAACTGGCCGGCGCCTCTGCGGCGCGCAGCAACTGCTGGTCGATCCCGAGCTGTTCCCAGTTACCGGCGTTGAACTGCTCGCTGAGCACGCCCAGGTCGACCCGGGTTACCGGTTGGCTGGCCAGGGCCGGCAGCAGCGGCTTGACGTTGGCCAGTTTCAATTCACAGGTGGCAGTGCCGGTCGCCTGCAGAATCGCTGCTTCCATCAGCGCAAACGGCACGCTGCTGGCGACATCGAAGATTTCCCATTCATGCGTGAGGTTGTCGCGGCTGTAGGCGTTGCCGGGGTCGACGCTGACCTGCTGCTCGCCACTGAGCACCAGCACCGCCGCACGCGCCACGATCATTGGCCACAGCGCCTTGAGTTCGGCCGCGCTCAACGGGTTGAGGGCATGGTAGGCGGCCACCGCCGGCAGGATGCGCAGCGGATCGCCCTCGGCATGGTGCAGCAACGCCGCGCAGGTGACCGCCAGGTCGGCGATGCGCCAGGTATGCAGCAGGTCGCCGAAGTCGATCACCCCTTGCAGTTGCCACTGGCGCTGCGCGTCGCGCTGCCAGACGGCGTTGTCATCGGTGATGTCCAGATGCACGGCCTGCGTCGGTAGCGCCGCCAACAACGGCGCGAGCACGGCGTTGGCCTGCTCGGCGGCAGCCTGCACGCGGGCCTTGCGTGGCCCCTCGGGCAGTACCGGCAGCAGGTGGGCGATCAGGGCCTGGGCGTGTTTCGGGTCCCATTGCAGGGTTCGTTCGAGGCCTTCATGGCTGAAATCGGCAAGGGCCTGGTCGACCCGCGCGCACAGCGCACCAAGCTCGGCGATCAGGCGTGGCTCCAGGTAGTTGAAGCGGGTCAGGGTTTGGCCGTCGATATACTCCAGCAGCCGCGCCCGTACGGCCTGGCCATCGATGTTCAGCGCCAGCAGTTGCTCGCCGCCAAGCGCTGCCCGCACCGCTGGCACCGGCACGCCACGCTCGCGCAGGTAACCCAGGGCCGCATGCTGGGCCTGCAGTTCCTGCACGGCATAGTCGCCATGGCAAATCTTCAGGACGAAGCGCCCGCTGGTGCTGTCGACCCGGAAATTCAGGTCCTGCTGGCTGCCCAGGGCCTGCAGTGTGCCACTGAGGCCATAGTGCTGTTCCAGCAGCCGAGCAGCGTCGGCGTCGCTGATGTGCGGAGTGGGCAAGCTGGAACGATGGATCAGGGTGTGCAACGGCATGGGACGAGCCTCGATTTTTTTGTCGCTTATATCGCCACCGCTCCTGCCGATAAGCAAGAGGAGCCGACAAAACGTTGACCGCCGTCAGGCGCAAACTCCGTATTACGCTTGCACCGGCAGAACGCTGGACACAAGCTATCCACCTTACGACAGGCACCAAAGGCATATCGACATGCGCATTCTCATCACCGGCGGTGCCGGATTTATTGGCTCGGCGCTGATCCGCGAACTGATCGGCCATACCGAGCACGAAGTGCTCAACCTGGACAAGCTGACCTATGCCGGCAACCTCGAATCGCTGAGCAGTATCGCCAGCAACAGCCGCTACGAATTCGTCCAGGCCGACATTGTCGACCAGGCCACGGTCAGTGCCGTGCTGGCGCGTTTCCAGCCGCAGGCCATCATGCACCTGGCAGCCGAATCGCATGTAGACCGCTCTATCGACGGCCCGGCAGCGTTCATCCAGACCAACATCGTCGGGACCTACAGCCTGCTCGAAGCAGCCCGCAGCTACTGGTCGGGCCTGCCGGCCGCCGAGCGGGCGGCGTTCCGCTTCCATCACGTCTCCACCGATGAGGTCTACGGCGACCTGGACGGTGTCGACGAGCTGTTCAGTGAAACCACGCCCTACGCCCCCAGCTCGCCGTATTCGGCCAGCAAGGCGGCGTCCGACCACCTGGTCCGCGCCTGGCAGCGCACCTATGGCCTGCCGGTGCTGGTGACCAATTGCTCGAACAACTACGGACCGTTCCACTTCCCGGAAAAACTCATCCCGCTGATGATCCTCAACGCTCTCGCCGGGAAACCCTTGCCGGTTTATGGCAACGGCCAGCAGGTGCGCGACTGGCTCTATGTCGAGGACCATGCGCGGGCGCTGCTCAAGGTACTTAGCGCAGGCAAGGTTGGCGAAACCTACAACATCGGCGGGCATAACGAGCAGAAGAACATCGACGTGGTGCACGCCCTCTGTGCCCTGCTCGATGAGCTGGCGCCACAGCACCCGGCTGGCATCAGCCGTTACGCCGAGCTGATCAGCCATGTCCAGGACCGCCCTGGGCACGACCTGCGTTACGCCATCGATGCCAGCAAGATCGAGCGCGAGCTGGGCTGGGTGCCGGCCGAAACCTTTGCCTCCGGCCTGCGCAAGACCGTGCAGTGGTACCTGGCGAACCTCGACTGGTGCCAGCGTGTGCAGGATGGCAGTTACCAGGGCCAGCGCCTGGGCAATAGCGACTTCAAGGACCTGATTGCATGACCAAAGGTATCGTTCTGGCGGGCGGCTCCGGCACCCGCCTGCACCCCATCACCCTGGGGCTCTCCAAACAGCTGCTGCCGGTCTACGACAAGCCGATGATCTATTACCCGATCTCGGTACTGATGCTGGCCGGCATCAATGAAATCCTGATCATCTCGACCCCACAGGACCTGCCTCAGTATCGCCAGCTGCTTGGCAACGGCAGCCAGTTCGGCGTGCACTTCAGCTACGCCGAGCAACCCTCGCCGGATGGCCTGGCGCAGGCGTTCCTGATCGGCGAGTCGTTCATAGGCAACGACTCGGTGTGCCTGATCCTGGGTGACAACATCTTCCACGGCCCGCACTTCAGTGAACAGTTGCGGCGCGCTGCCGCCCACCCGAGCGGCGCAACCGTGTTCGGCTATTGGGTCAAGGACCCGGAGCGCTTCGGCGTCATCGACTTCGACAAGAACGGCCAGGCCCTGTCGATCGAGGAAAAACCGGCCAAGCCAAAATCCAGCTATGCGGTTACCGGCCTGTACTTCTACGACAACGACGTCATCCGTATCGCCCGCGAGATCACCCCCTCGGCGCGCGGCGAGCTGGAAATCACCGACGTCAACAACGCCTACCTCGAACGCGGTGACCTGCGCGTCGAGCGCTTCGGGCGCGGTTTCGCCTGGCTCGACACCGGCACCCATGACAGCCTGCTGGAAGCCTCGCAGTACGTGCAGACCATCGAGCATCGCCAGGGCCTGAAGGTCGCCTGCCTGGAGGAAATTGCCTTCCAGCAGGGCTGGATCGACGAAGCCCTGCTGCTGGAGCGCGCCAAGGCCTTCGGCAAGACCGGCTACGGCCAGTACCTCTATAGCCTGAGCGGAGAACACCGATGGAAGTGATCGAAACCGAGCTGCCCGGCGTGCTGATCCTGCAGCCACGGGTGTTCGGCGATGCGCGTGGCTTTTTCTACGAAAGCTTCAACGCTCAGGCGTTCCGCGACAAGACCGGCATCGACACGTCATTCGTCCAGGACAACCATTCGCGCTCGGCCAAGGGCGTGTTGCGTGGCCTGCATTATCAACTGCAGAACACCCAGGGCAAACTGGTCCGGGTCACCCAGGGCGAAGTCCTGGATGTGGCTGTCGACCTGCGCCGCAGTTCGGCCCACTTCGGCCGCTGGGTAGCCATCCGCCTGTCGGCACAGAACTGCCGTCAGCTGTGGGTGCCGGAAGGTTTCGGGCATGGCTTCGTGGTGCTCAGCGACAGCGCCGAGTTCCTCTACAAGACCACCGACTACTACAACCCTGCCGCCGAGCGCTGCATTCGCTGGGACGACCCGGACCTGGCCATCGACTGGGAACTGGAAGCGCCGCCGCAGCTTTCGGCCAAGGACCAGGCCGGCGCCTGGCTCAAAGATGCTGAGTTGTTCGCATGAGCACCACGCCCCTGAAAATCCTCATCATCGGCCAGCACGGCCAGGTCGCCCAGGCCCTGCAAGCGCAGTTGCGCGACCTTGGGCCATTGCATGTGCTGGGCCGCGCGCAACTCGACCTGAGCGCGCCGCAGCGCATCCGTGAACAGGTCCGGGCGATTCAGCCGCAGTTGATCATCAATGCCGCCGCGCACACCGCCGTGGACCAGGCCGAAAGCGAACCGCAACTGGCCTTTGCGATCAACGCCGAGGCCCCTGGCATCCTGGCCGAAGAAGCCGCGCGCCTGGCGATCCCGTTGATCCATTACTCGACCGACTACGTGTTCGACGGCGCCAAGCCGACGCCGTACAGCGAAGACGATCAGCCCAACCCGCTGAGCGTATACGGACAGAGCAAACTCGCCGGCGAACAGGCCGTCGGCAACGTGGGCGGGGCACACCTGATCCTGCGCACCAGTTGGGTCTACTCGCGCAGCGGGCGCAATTTCCTGCTGACCATGCAGCGCCTGCTGCAGGAAAAACCCGAGCTGCGGGTGGTCGCCGACCAGATGGGCGCCCCCACCTGGGCGGGCACCATCGCCAGCAGCACCCGCCAACTGATCGAACGCTGGCAGGCCGGCCAGGCCGGCGCCTGGGGCACCTACCACCTGACCGCGCAGGGCGAAACCTCCTGGTTCGGCTTTGCCCAGGCCATCGCCGAACAGCTCAAGGCGCAGGGCAAACCGTGCGCCCGGCTGCTGCCGATTCCCTCCAGCGACTACCCGACGCCAGCACGCCGACCGCTCAATTCGCGGCTCGACTGCAGCCGCCTGCAACGTAACTGGCAGGTCAGCCAGCCAGACTGGCAGCAAGCGCTGATCGACTGCCTGAAGTAGCGCATAATGCGCCAGTCCCTACTGGCGCAGTGCTGCAATGAACACGACCCCCACCCTTCCGCGCCGGCCCCGCTGGCGCAGCCTGGCGATTCTGGCGATCTGCCTGGCGCCGCTGCTCTGGCCGCTGCAACGGCTGGCCGAGCACTACTACCAGGACGAGCTCGCCGGGCAGAACCGGCAGACCCTCGACCTCTACGTCGCCAACCTGCTCGGCACCCTGCACCGCTACGAAACCCTGCCGCAGATCCTCGGCGACCTACCGGCCCTGCGCGCCGTGCTGGCCGATCCGCTGCGCCTGGAAAGCCTGACCAACGCCAACCGTCTGCTCAAGGACATCGCCACCCAGACCGGCGCCGAAGTGATGTACCTGATGGACGCCAAGGGCAATACCCTGGCCGCGTCGAACTGGGACAAGAAAGACAGCTTCGTCGGCCGCAACTTCGCCTTCCGCCCGTACTTCAGCCAAGCCATTGCCGGGCAGCTGGGACGCTTCTTCGGCCAGGGCACCACCTCGGCCAAGCGGGGCTACTTCTTTGCCGGCGCGGTGCGCGACGGCGAGCAGATCATCGGCGCACTGGTGGTCAAGGTCGACCTCGACCACACCGAAACGCTCTGGGGTAAAACCCCCGAGCAGTTGCTGCTCACCGACCACAACGGCGTGGTCATCCTCACCTCGCGGGCCGACTGGCGCTTCCGTGCCACGCGCCCGCTGAGCGTGGCCGAGCGGGAAGCCATCGCCGCCATCCAGCCGTACCCAACCCAGGCCCCGCAGCCACTCAGCCTCAACCCGGACGCCTGGCTGATACAGACTCGCGCCATCGAGGAGACCGGCTGGCAGGTGAGCATTCTGGCACCACGGGCACTGGTCGATCGCTCGGTCAGCACGGTCCTGGCCATCGGGGCAGCGACCCTGCTGGTGGTCATGCTGCTGCTGGGCCTGGTGATGCAGCGCCGCCGCAACTACATGGACCGCATCGCGTTCGAAGCGCGCGCCCGCCAGGAGCTGGAAAAGCGCGTGATCGAGCGTACCGCCGCCCTCGAAGGCCTCAACAGCCGCCTGAAAACCGAAGTGCTCGAACGCGAGCAGGCCCAGCAGGAGCTGGTACGCGCCCAGGACGAACTGGTCCAGGCCGGCAAGCTGTCGGTGCTCGGCACCATGTCGGCAAGCATCAGCCACGAACTCAACCAGCCGCTGGCGGCCATCCGCAGCTATGCCGAAAATGCCGAGATCCTCCTCGATCATCAACGCACCGACGACGCCCGCAGCAACCTCAAGCTGATCAGCGAGCTCACCGGGCGCATGGCCTCGATCATCGCCCACCTGCGTGCTTTCGCCCGCCGCGACCGGCATGCCCCGGAAAGCGTGGCCCTGCAACCGGCGCTCGACGACGCCCTGGCCCTACTGGCGAAACGACGCCGGGCGATGGCAGTGGAACTGGTGCGCGACCTGCCGGAGGCCACCTTGTGGGTGCAGGCCGGCGAAACCCGCCTGCGCCAGGTGCTCGGCAACCTGCTGGCCAATGCCCTCGACGCGCTCACCGAAAAAGCCAACCCGCGCAAACTGTGGATAAGTGCCGAGCGCCGCGACGACTGCGTCTACCTGACCATACGCGACAATGGCCCGGGCTTTTCCAGCCAAGCCATGGCCCACGCCCGCGAACCGTTCTTCACCACCAAGACCCGCACCCAGGGCCTTGGCCTGGGGCTGGCGATCTGCGATACGTTGATGCGTGCCCTAGGCGGTGAATTGCTACTGGCCAACCACCCCGAAGGCGGCGCACTGCTGACCCTGCAACTGCGCGTGGCCAAGACCGGCGCCACGCTTCAAACCTCGGAGGACTCCTCGGCATGACGACCGAGCTCATCGACAGTCGCACGCAGGTGATCCTGGTCGACGACGATCCGCACCTGCGCCAGGCCCTGAGCCAGACCCTGGACCTGGCCGGGCTGAAGGTGATGGCCCTGAGCGACGCCCAGGGCCTGGCC
The DNA here is from genome assembly GCF_003105155.1 of Pseudomonas sp. SDI. GTDB lineage: Bacteria > Pseudomonadota > Gammaproteobacteria > Pseudomonadales > Pseudomonadaceae > Aquipseudomonas. Next base: position 50,725 of record NZ_QETK01000017.1, read on the forward strand.
GAACGTATCGAGCCGGACTGGCCCGGCGTGGTGGTCAGCGATATCCGCATGCCCGGCATCGATGGCCTGCAGTTGCTTGAACAGTTGCACGCTCGCGATCAGGAGCTGCCGGTGTTGCTGATTACCGGCCACGGCGATGTGCCGCTGGCGGTGCAGGCGATGCGTGCCGGGGCCTACGATTTTCTCGAAAAGCCTTTCGCCAGCGACGCGCTGATCGACAGTGTGCGCCGTGCCAGCGCCCTGCGCCGGCTGGTGCTGGACAACCGCAGCCTGCGCCTGGCCCTGAGCGACCGCCAGCAACTGAGCACCCGTCTGGTCGGTCAGTCGGCACCGATGCTGCGCCTGCGCGAGCAGATCGGCGCACTGGCCGGCACCCGTGCCGACGTGCTGATCCTCGGCGAAACCGGCGCCGGCAAGGAGGTGGTAGCACGAGCGCTGCACGACCTGTCGAGCCGCCGCGATGGCCCGTTCGTGGCGATCAACGCCGGCGCCCTGGCCGAATCGGTGGTCGAAAGCGAACTGTTCGGCCACGAGCCGGGGGCCTTCACTGGCGCGCAAAAGCGACGCATCGGCAAGTTCGAATTCGCCAATGGCGGCACGCTGTTCCTCGATGAAATCGAAAGCATGAGCCTGGACGTGCAGGTCAAACTGCTGCGTCTGTTGCAGGAGCGGGTGGTCGAGCGTCTGGGTGGCAATCAGTTGATCCCGCTGGATATCCGCATCATCGCCGCGACCAAGGAAGACCTGCGCCAGGCCGCCGACCAGGGGCGTTTCCGCGCCGACCTGTACTACCGTTTGAACGTCGCCCCATTGCGCATTCCGCCGCTGCGCGAACGTGGCGAGGACGTGCTGGTGCTGTTCCAGCACTTTGCCGACAGCGCCAGCGAGCGCCACGGCCTGCCTGGGCACAGCCTGCAACCGGCGCAGCGGGCGATGCTCTTGCGCCACCCCTGGCCGGGGAACGTGCGCGAGTTGCAGAACGCCGCCGAGCGCTTCGCCCTGGGCCTGGAACTGGCCCTCGACGGCGAGCCAGGCAGTGCTGTAGGCAGCGCGGAACTGCCGGCCGGCAGCGGCAACCTCAGCGATCAGGTCGAGCAGTTCGAGCGCTCGCTGATCGCCGCCGAGCTGAGCCGCTCGCACAGCTCCATGCGCAGCCTGGCCGAAGCCCTCGGCATCCCGCGCAAGACCCTGCACGACAAGCTGCGCAAGCATGGCCTGAGCTTCGCTGCCGGCGACGACCTGGAGGACCACCGCGCATGAACAGCCACAGCCAGTACCTCGAATCGGTATTGCACCACGACATCCCACTCACCGCCGAAATGGGCCTGCAGGTGCTCGACTGGGCCGAGCAGCGCCTGCGCCTGCAATTGCCGCTGGCGGCCAACGTCAACCACAAGAGCACCATGTTCGGTGGCAGCCTGTACTGCGCGGCGGTGCTCGCCGGCTGGGGCTGGTTGCACCTGCGCTTGCGTGAGGCACAGGTCGACGACGGGCATATCGTCATTCAGGAAGGGCAGATCAGCTATCCATTGCCGGTCACCGGCGCGGCCATCGCCGTGTGCGAGGCGCCAGCGGCGCAAGTCTGGGAACGTTTCCTCGCCACCTACCAGCGCCGCGGCCGGGCACGGCTGACGCTGCACACCCAGGTGTACAACGCCGGCAGCGAAGCGCCCGCCGTACAGTTCAGCGGGCAGTACGTGCTACACCGTTGAGGCGAGCTTGAGCAGCGCGGCGCGCCAGGCTGCCGTGGCTGGCAGGCCGAGGAAGAACGGATTGCGCAGCGACTCGCGCGGCGGATAGACGAAGCGTTGGCCATCCAGCCCCAGCACTTCGCCGCCCGCGCCTTCGAGTACGCCCTGAGCGGCCGCGGTGTCCCACTGCGAGGTCGGTGCCAGCCGCGGGTAGCAATCGGCGGCCCCTTCGGCAAGCAGGCAGAACTTCAGCGAGCTGCCGATATTGGCCAGCTTCAGCTCACCCAGCGCCGCGCTCAGGCCGGCCAGCAGGGCTTCCTGCTGCGGGCTGGAATGGCGCCGGCTGGCCACCACGGTGAACGCTTCGCCGGCAGGCGGTGCGCTACGTACCTGGATCGGCTGGGCATCGCCAGCCCGCTCGGCACGCCAGGCGCCGAGGCCCTCGCCACCGAAGTAGCAGCGGCCATTGGTCGGGATCGCCACCACGCCAAACACCACCCGGCCCTGTTCGATCAGGGCGATGTTGACGGTGAACTCTTCACTGCCGGCGATGAATTCCTTGGTCCCGTCCAGCGGGTCGACCAGCCACCAGCGCTGCCACTGCTGCCGCTCGCGCTGAGGGATGTCGCAGTCTTCTTCCGAGAGTACCGGGATCTGCGGCGCCAGCGCCTGCAAGCCGTCGGCGATGACCTTGTGCGCGGCGAGGTCGGCGGCGGTGACCGGCGACTCGTCGGCCTTGGCGGTCACCGCCACGTCGGCACGCCAGAATGGCAGGATCGCCTCGCCCGCCTGCCGGGCCAGTTCGACCACCTGGTGCATCAGTTGTACATCGTTCATACCGGGAATACTCCGCGTTGGTTCAGCAGGTCGCGCACCAGATACAGCGCCGCCAGCGCCCGCCCTTCGGAGAACTGCGGATGCTGGGCCAGGGCCGACAGTTCGCGCAGGTTGACCTTGTCGACACGCATCGGCTCCGGCTCATCGCCTTCGAGGCGTTCTTCATACAGGTCGGTGGCCAGCACCACCTGGATCTTCTGGCTCATGTAACCCGGCGACAGCGACAGCTCGGTCAGGTGTTCGAGTTGACGGGCACCGAAACCGGCCTCTTCCTTCAACTCGCGGTTGGCCGCTGCCAGCACGTCCTCGCCCGGCTCGATCAGGCCTTTGGGCAGCGACAGTTCATACTCGTCGGTACCGCCGCAGTACTCCTCCACCAGCACCGCATGCTCGGCATCGAGCATTGCCACGATCATCACCGCGCCATAGCCGTTGCCACGCCCGACCAGTCGTTCATAGGTACGCTCGGTACCGTTGGAAAAACGCAACTGCACGGCTTCGACGCGGAACAGGCGGCTGCTGGCGACGATCTCGCGGTTGAGGACGGTGGGCTTCTGGCGCATGGGGGGGCGGCTCCTTGGCGGTAACGGGTTACTATACCGTGGCTTGCCCGGCCACTGTGCCCCGACTTATCGAGAATATTTCACATGCCCTCGCTTGCCTGGCGCGACATCGACACCGTTCTGCTGGACATGGACGGCACCCTGCTCGACCTGCACTACGACAACCATTTCTGGCTGGAGCATCTGCCGCAGCGCTATGCCGACCTGCATGGGGTGAGCCGGGCCATGGCCGAGCTGGAATTGCAGCCGCTGTTCGAACGCAATGCCGGTTCGCTGAACTGGTATTGCCTGGACTTCTGGAGTGCCGAACTCAAGCTGCCGGTGCGTGAGCTGAAGCTGGAAACCGCCGACCTGATTGCCCTGCGCCCGGACGCCGACACCTTCCTGCAGGCGATCAAGGCCGCCGGCAAGCGGGTGATCATGATCACCAACGCGCACCGCGATTCGCTGTCGCTGAAACTGGAACGGGTAGAACTGGCGCCGTACTTCGAACGCCTGATCAGCTCACACGACTACGGCTACCCGAAAGAAAGCCAGCAGTTCTGGAGCGCCCTGCAGGCCGACACCGGCTTCGATCCGGCGCGCAGCCTGTTCATCGACGACACCCTGGCGATCCTGCGCAGCGCGCGCCATTTCGGTGTGGCGCACCTGCTGGCGGTGCGCCAGCCCGACAGCCGCAAGGGGCCGCGGGACACCGAGGAATTTGCCGCGCAGGAAGACTACCGGGCGTTGCTCGATGGGCTGTGAGGGTTACTCGGGAATACGCAGGGTCTGGCCCGGATAGATCTTGTCCGGGTGGCTGAGCAGCGGCTTGTTGGCCTCGAAAATCTTGTTGTACAGGTTGGCATTGCCATACACCGCCAGGGAAATCGCGCTCAGCGTATCGCCCTTCTTCACCACCACGAAGCGCGCGGCCGCCACCACCGGGCCGCTCACGGCAATCTGGTCGTCGACCGAGGCCACGCCGGCAATGTTGCCCAGCGCCAGCAGGATCTTCTCTTTTTCTTCCTGGCTCGACACCTCGCCTTTGACGATGACCTTGTCGCCATCCACTTCGGTGGTCACGTTCGGGTTGCCGAGACCAACCTTGGCCACGTGCTCCTTCAACTGCTCGCTGGCGTTGGCGTTACCGGGGGTCAGCAAGTCGATCAGTTTTTCCCCTGCTTCTTTCACGAAACTAAAAATGCTCATCCTGTGCTCCATAGGTATCAATGACCGGAGCAGGGAGTCTAGGACAAGATAGAATGCTTCGCCTGCTCACCGCCGCGGAACGACGATGGACATCAAACAACTAAAATTCCTCATCGCCCTGGATGAAACCCGCCACTTTGGCCAGGCCGCCCTGCGTTGCCACGTGACCCAGCCAACCCTGTCGATGCGCCTGCGCAACCTGGAACAGGAGCTGGGCCTGGAGCTGGTCAACCGTGGCCAGCGCTTCGAAGGCTTTACCGCCCAGGGCGAGCGCGTGCTGGCCTGGGCGCGCTCGGCACTGGCTGCGTTCGATGGGCTGTATGCCGAGGCCGCGGCCTGTCGCGGGCACCTGGCCGGTACCCTGCGCCTGGGCGTGGTGCCACTGTCCAGCTTCGATCCACTGCCGCTGCTGCAACGCCTGCATGGCCAGCACCCGGAGCTGCGTTTCGAGCTGAGCGCACTGAGTTCCGAGCAGATCATCGAACAGCTGAGCAGCAACCAGCTCGACCTTGGCGTGTCGTACCTCGGGCGGCTCGACAACGAGCGTTTCGAATCGCTGGCACTGGGCGAAACGCAAATGGGCCTGCTGTATGACCCAGATCACTTCCGCTTCGCCGCACAGCCCTTAAGCTGGGCGACACTGAGCGAACTTCCGCTGGGGCTGCTCACCGCCGGCATGCACTTTCGCCAGTCGATCGACCACAACTTTCACAGTCGCGGGCTGACCCCGCAATTGTTGCTGCAAACCGATGCCGTCCATCAGTTGGTGCAGGCGGTGCACGGGGGCCTGTGCTGCGCAATCATGCCGCTGGCGGCCGGGCTGGAAGCGCTGACCACGACGTTGCGCCTGCAACCCATCGAGGCGGCCAGTACCCTCGCGCCACTGGGCCTGATCATGCGCCGCACGGCGCCGCGCTCGGCGCTGGCCGAGGCCTGCTTTGCCGAATACCGTCTGTTGATGAGCGGTGCTTGATCGACGGCGTCTATCAATACATCAGCATTAGCGATTAGACGGTGCACCGGCAGGGGCCTAGGCTTAAGGCTGAGCAGCCTGCCGGAATTCGTCCATGACCAGCAAACCCCCGGCCTGCGCGGCCTTCATTCCCTTGGACGCGCCCGCGGCCAGTGTTCGTTACGACTATTGCCACCTCGATGACCACAGCCCCGCCAGCACCGACCTGGCCGAGGAAGTGGCGCTGGCGATCGCCTTCAATGGCATCAGCCAGGCCGTGATGCTGGTCAGCCCTACCGACCTGGAAGACTTCGTCGTCGGCTTCAGCATCGGCAGCGGCATTGTTGCCAGCGCCGATGAAATCTACGACGTGAAGCTCAGTGGCAGTGGCTCGGCCTTGCATGCCGAGGTGGAAATCGCCAGCCGCGCGTTCTGGAACCTGAAGCATCAGCGCCGGCAGTTGGCCGGCACCAGCGGCTGCGGCCTGTGCGGTGTGGAAGCGGTCGAGCAGGCCCTGCCCGAGCTCGCCGTGCTGCCCGGCGCGCCGTTGCCGCCAGTGCACTGGCTGGATGGCCTGCGTCAGCGCATCGGCGACTTCCAGCCGCTCGGCCAGCATTGCGGCGCAGTGCATGCGGCGCTGTTCATGAACGCCGACGGCGAACTGCTGCTGGGCCGCGAAGACATCGGCCGGCATAACGCCCTGGACAAGCTGATCGGCGCCATCGAACGGCAGCAGCTCGCCACTGCCGGCGGCCTGGCCATCGTCACCAGCCGCTGCAGCCTGGAACTGATCCAGAAAGTCCTGCGCGCCGGCATCCAGACCCTGGTCAGCCTGTCCTCGCCCACCGGCCTGGCCCTGCAATGGGCACGCCGGCACAACCTGAACCTCATTCACTTGCCGCAAAAGAGTGCGCCACGGGTCTATAGCCCTGCGCGGGAGAACCTATCGTGAGCCTGCACCATCAAGCCGACCAGAAACCCGTTCCGCGCTACAAGCCCTACAACGGTGCCGCCGGCGGCTGGGGCGCACTGCGCAGCGTGGCGCAGGCGTGGATCGGCAGCGACAACGCGCTGAAGAACATCCGCGCGCTGCTCAAGACCAACCAGAACGGCGGCTTCGACTGCCCAGGTTGCGCCTGGGGCGATTCGCCGGAAAGCGGCATGGTGAAGTTCTGCGAGAACGGCGCCAAGGCGGTGAACTGGGAGGCCACCAAACGCCGCGTCGACCCGGCGTTCTTTGCCCGTCACAGTGTCACCTCGCTGCTCGCCCAGAGCGACTACTGGCTGGAGTATCAGGGCCGGCTGACCGAACCGATGGTCTACGACCCGCTCAGCGACCGTTATCAGCCAATTAGCTGGGATAACGCCTTCGCCCTGATCGGCCGTCACCTGAACAACCTCACCAGCCCCGACCAGGCCGAGTTCTACACCTCGGGCCGGGCCAGCAACGAAGCGGCCTACCTGTATCAGCTGTTCGTGCGCGCCTTCGGCACCAACAACTTCCCGGACTGCTCGAACATGTGCCACGAAGCCAGCGGCGTGGCCCTGGGGCAAAGCGTCGGGGTCGGCAAGGGCACCGTGACCTTCGACGACTTCGAGCATGCCGATGCGATCTTCGTCTGGGGGCAGAACCCCGGCACCAACCACCCGCGCATGCTTGAACCCCTGCGCGAAGCGGTCAAGCGCGGCGCCCAAGTGGTGTGTATCAACCCGCTGAAGGAGCGCGGCCTGGAGCGCTTCCAGCACCCGCAGCACCCGATCGAAATGCTCACCAACGGCGACCGCCCGACCAACACCGCCTACCTGCGCCCGGCGCTCGGTGGCGACATGGCGGTATTGCGCGGCATGGCCAAGTTCCTGCTGCTGTGGGAGCGCGAAGCGCAGGCCAAGGGCGAGCCCGCCATTTTCGACCACGCCTTCATCGCCGAACACACGGCCGCAGTAGACGACTACCTGGCCGCAGTGGACGCCACCGACTGGGAACAGATCGTTGCCCAGGCGGGGCTGAGCCGGGTCGAGATCGAGCAGGCCGCGCGCATGTACGTGAGCGCCAAAAAAGTCATCATGTGCTGGGCCATGGGCATCACCCAGCACCGTCATTCGGTGGCGACCATCCAGGAAATCGCCAACCTCATGCTGCTGCGCGGCAACCTCGGCCAGCCGGGTGCCGGCTTATGCCCGGTACGCGGCCACAGCAACGTGCAGGGCGACCGCACCATGGGCATCAACGAGCGCCCAGCGGTGGCCCTGCTCGATGCGCTGGAGCGACGTTTCGGCTTCCCGGTGCCGCGGAGCAACGGCCACAACACGGTCGAGGCGATCCATGCCATGGCCGAAGGGCGGGCCAAGGTGTTTATCGGTCTGGGCGGCAACTTTGCCCAGGCCACACCCGACACCGAGCGCACCGCGCAGGCCTTGCGCAACTGCGAGCTGACCGTACAGATCAGCACCAAGCTCAACCGCAGCCACCTGGTTCACGGCAAGCAGGCGCTGATTCTGCCGTGCCTGGGCCGCACCGATATCGACCTGCAGAGCGAGGGCCCACAGGCGGTCACGGTGGAAGACTCGTTCAGCATGGTGCATGCCTCCAACGGGCAATTGCAGCCGTTGTCGCGGCACATGAAGTCGGAGCCGGCGGTGATTGCCGGGATCGCTGCGGCCACCCTCGGCGCCAAGCCGGTGGACTGGAACTGGCTGGTGGCCGATTACCGGCGCATCCGCGAACTGATCGCCGACACCATTCCTGGCTTCGAGGGCTTCAACCAACGCCTGGAACATCCGGGGGGCTTCTACCTGGGCAACAGTGCTGGCGAGCGTAAATGGAAGACCGCCAGTGGCCGCGCCAACTTCAAGGCCAACGCCCTGCCGGACGACCTGCTGCATGAGCGCGTGCGCGCCAGTGGCCAGGTGCCGGACCTGATCATGCAGTCGATGCGCTCGCACGATCAGTACAACACCACGATCTACGGGCTCGACGACCGCTATCGGGGGGTCAAGGGGCAGCGCGACGTGCTGTTCGTCAACGAAGCGGACATTGTCCGGCTGGGCTTCCATCCGGGGGACAAGGCCGATATCGTCTCGCTGTGGAGCGATGGCCGCGAACGGCGAGTGAAAGGCTTTACCTTGCTCGCCTTCGATATCCCGGCGGGTCAGGCGGCCGCCTACTACCCCGAAGTGAACCCTCTGGTACCCCTGGAGAGCGTTGGCGATGGCAGCCACACGCCAACCTCGAAGTTCGTCGCGATCAAGCTGGAACGCGCCAGCGCCAGCGCACGGATCCTCTAACGCAACCTGACCGGTGAGATTCATTTCTGGTGGGCGCCGGCATTACCAGCGCCCACAAACGCCCATTGCCAGGTTTCCACAGGCACAAAAAAGGCCCTGACATCACTGCCAGGGCCTCGTTCCAAGCAATCTCTGACCGCGAAAAATCAATTAAGTTTCACTGCTAAAACAGTAACTTATGAATTTGTATACCCGTCGTGTTACTCGTCGGATTCTCGTTGAAAGCCACCTCGCCTAGCCTCAGGATCGCGCCGTCATCCCTTTGAGGCTCTCGTATGAAGTACTCCTCGATTCTCGTGTTGTCCCTTAGCCTGCTGAGCGGCGTTGCCTCTGCAGGTGGCACTACCGAAGCCGGCATCGGCGGCGCATTGGGTGGGGTATTGGGCTCGGTCGTCGGCCAGTCGATTGGCGGCAGCACCGGTTCGGCAATTGGCGCCGGCCTGGGTGGCGCGGCCGGTAGCGCCGTCGGCGCAGACAAACGCAGCCGTGGCGAAGCCGCCATTGGTGGTGCCCTTGGCGCAGCAGGCGGCAACGTGGTCGGCCGCAACATGGGCGGCAACACCGGCAGCCTGATCGGCGCCGCAGCCGGCGGTGGTGCCGGCGGTGCACTGGGCAACTACATGGGCAACAAGAGCGATGACGAAGACCGTCGCTACCGCAACCGTGGCTACGACGACCGTCGTTACTACGACCGCGGCCATCACTACGGCCATCGCAAGCACAAACGTCACTGGCGCGACCGCTAAGGCCCAGGCCGTCCAGGCTTAAGCCAAACGCCTAGACGAATCCTGCTGGGCTGATGCCGCGCGCGAATCCGCGCAAGCATCGGCCCCGAGGTCTGCGCCACCGGCTTCCTGTGCTGTTGTGCCAGGAAACCTATTTCTTCCGCGAAGAAATTATCCGCATCAACGACTGAGCGTCAGCCGTGCAGGGCCTGCAACACCGCAAGCAGGCTTGCCGGCAGTACCGCCGGACGATTCGACTCGCGCTCGACGAATACCTGCACCACCCGCCCGGCCGCACACGGCTGCCCCTCGCCGAGCTGGAACAACGCCAGCTGATACTCCACCGAACTGCCGGCCAGGCGCGCAACCCGCACGCCAACCTCCAGGCGCTCGGGGAAGGCCGCCGAAGCGTAAAAATCGCAGGCCGAGCTCACCACAAAAGCCACTACCGCACCGGTTTGCGGATCGATCCCGGCGCGTTCGATCAGCAGGCTCTGAATGGCACTGTCGAAAAAGCCGTAGACCGTGGCACTGGCAATGTGGCCATTGAGATCGTTGTCCTGCCAGCGGCTGAGGATTGGCTGGAAGTGCAGGTAGTGCTCGCGGAGGGGGATTTCGGTCATGCCTATAGGCCTCACGGACAAAAGTGTCGAGCAGTCTAAAGCATGTGGGAGATGGTGTTCCCTGCTGGGCCCGGCGGAGGCCGGCTCCGACCGAGGTCGAGGCCTGCCCGAACATCACCCACAAAAAAACCGCCCCGAAGGGCGGTTTTTTCAACGCAGTGGCGACAACTTACAGTTGTGGGCCAGCTGCCTTGATGGCGTCGGAAACTTCGAATTTCTTGAAGTTTTCGATGAACAGGTTCGCCAGGCCTTTGGCCGCTTCGTCGTACGCTGCCTGATCGGCCCAGGTGTTACGTGGGTTCAGCAGGACGGTTTCAACGCCAGGTACCAGTTTCGGTACGTCCAGGTTGACGATGTCCAGGTGCTCGGTTTCGGCACCGACCAGCGCGCCGCTCTGGATCGCTGCGATCACCGCACGGGTGGTCGGGATGTTGAAGCGCTTGCCAACGCCGTAGCCACCACCAGTCCAGCCAGTGTTGACCAGGTAAACTTTCGAGCCGAAACCACGGATACGCTTGATCAGCAGTTCAGCGTACTCGCCAGCCGGACGCGGGAAGAACGGCGCGCCGAAGCAGGTGGAGAACGTCGACTTGATGCCGCTGCCCGAACCCATTTCGGTCGAACCGACCAGTGCGGTGTAACCGGACAGGAAGTGATAAGCCGCCTGCTCTTCGCTGAGGATCGACACTGGCGGCAATACGCCGGTCAGGTCGCAGGTCAGGAAGATGACTGCATTCGGCTCGCCGCCCAGGTTGTGCTCGGAGCGCTTTTCGACGTGCTCCAGCGGGTAGGCGGCGCGGCTGTTCTGGGTCAGGCTGCCATCGGCGTAATCGGCCTTCTTGGCGTCGTCCAGCACCACGTTTTCCAGCACGGCGCCGTGCTTGATGGCTTTCCAGATGACCGGCTCGTTCTTCTCCGACAGGTCGATGCACTTGGCATAGCAACCGCCTTCAATGTTGAACACCACGCCTTCGCCCCAACCGTGCTCGTCGTCGCCGATCAGGTAGCGGCTTTCGTCAGCCGACAGGGTGGTCTTGCCGGTACCCGACAGACCGAAGAAAAGGGTGACGTCGCCTGCTTCGCCAATGTTGGCAGCGCAGTGCATCGGCAGCACGTCGGCAGCCGGCAGCAGGAAGTTCTGCACCGAGAACATGGCTTTCTTCATTTCACCGGCGTAGCGCATGCCGGCGATCAGGACTTTCTTCTGGGCGAAGTTGATGATCACGCAACCGTCGGAGTTGGTGCCGTCACGCTCAGGCTCGCACTCGAAGTTGGCCACGTTCAGCACTTGCCACTCATCACGGCCAGCCGGGTTGTACTGGGCCGGGTTGATGAACAGGCAACGACCGAACAGGTTCTGCCAGGCCGTCTGGGTGGTCATGCGCACAGGCAGGTAGTGCTCAGCGGCCGCACCTACGTGAACGTGGGAAACGAAATGCTCCTGAGCATTGTTGAACGCCTCAACCCGCGCCCACAGGGCATCGAACTTGTCGGCCGGGAACTTGCGGTTGATCGGGCCCCAGGCGATGGCGTCCTGCGTGGACGGCTCTTCGACGATGAACCGGTCAACTGGCGAACGACCAGTGCGGTGACCGGTTTTCACGACCAGCGCGCCAGTGTCGGCCAGTTCGCCTTCACCGCGGTTCAGCGCTTCTTTTACCAGCTCATCGACGCTCAGGTCGTTGTACACGGTGTTGTTGGCTTGCGTCATGAGATTCCCCATCCGGCCTGCGGCCGAGTGCTCCAAACGTTTTGTAGTAACTCTTTGAAAACTACTACAGCGAAAAAAGTGGCCGGATTATGCCAGAAACGCCCAAAAAAAGTAGGGCCCTCCTGTCAGAACGGCGGCTTTCCGGCGTTAGACAGGAGATTTACCTAAACTGAAACGTTTTAGTGACGAGTATCCGACGGTGAGTCTGCGCCGCCGCCGGCGAACAGTTGCACGACGTCGGCAGCGTCGAAAAGGTAGGCCTGGTTACAGAACTGACAGTCGATCTCGATCTGCCCGCCACGCTCCTGAACCAGCTGTTCGGCGTCGGCCTGACCGAGGCTGACCAGCGCGTTGCCGGAGCGCTCGCGCGAGCAACTGCAGCGGAAGTGCAGCGGCTGAATATCAAACAGGCGCACGGCATCATCGTGATACAGGCGGTGCAGGATGGTTTCGTTGTCCAGGCCCAGCAGCTCTTCCACCTGCAGGGTGTTGCCCAGAGCAGTGACGTGCTGCCAGCTGGCTGCCCGGTCATCGTCGTCCTTCTGGCGGTCGGCCGGCAGCTGTTGCAGCAGCAGGCCACGGGCGCGACGGCCGTCGGCACTGAGCCAGAACTTGGTCGTTACCTGCTGCGAGGTCACGAAGTAGTGGGTGAAGCATTCCGACAGGGTCTCGCCGTCGAGATCGACGATGCCCTGGTAGCGCTGACCGCGCGCCGGGTCGATGGTCAAGGCCAGCTCGCCGTTGGGCATCAGGTCGGCCAGGGTGGCATCGGCGGCAATCTGCTCGGCGTTGTAGCGGGCCAGGCCTCGGATTTCGCGCTCGCTTGAACATTCGATCATCAGCAGCGGCACCGGGCCTTCGGAACGCGCCTGCAAAATCAGCAGGCCATCGAACTTCAGCGCGCCGACCAGCAATGCAGCCGCCGCCATCAGCTCACCGAGCAACTGCGCGACGGGTTGCGGATACGGGTGTTTTGCCAGGACCTCGGCATAGCTTTGCTCGAGCCCGACCAGCTCACCGCGAATGTCGTGGTCGTCGAAAATAAAGCGTTGGGTGAAGTCGGTATCTGGCAAATCGGACATGGGTTCTGGCTTTCTGAATGATGACAAATGGGTGACAAGGGCCTATAACGCCCGGCTTAGAGCACCAGAATGGTGCACGCGTCAAACGCAGCAAAGGGGTATTTTATGGACAATCCGTCACTGTTCCAAGCAAGGTGGGCTTGGCGCCCGTTGTTTCTCTGCACGGCATTGCCCGTCGCACTACTGTGTTTCTGGTTATGGCCGTTTGGCCAGATCCTCTGCCTGACTTTCGACGAATGGCTGTTTCACCTGCTCAACCGCCCGCTGGCGGACAGTGAGACCTGGCGCTACATCTGGACCGTCGGCAGCCTGCGTCCGTTCGATATTGTCGTCGGCCTGATCCTGCTCTGCCTGCTGCTGCGTGGCAACTGGGTGTTCAGGGCCAGGCAGACGCGCCAGGCATTCTTCGGTTTCTTCGTCAGCCTGCTGCTGTTGCTGCTGGTGCGCGCGCTGTTCTCCAAGCTCGTCGCCGCCATGGGCTGGCAGCATCACAGCCCGTCGATGGTGTTCGGCGATTCGATCCTGCTCAGCGATTACTACCCGAACCTGGAAGCCCTCTGGGAACTCAAGGACCGCTCCAGCAAGAGCTTCCCCGGCGACCACGCCTCGGTGCTGCTGTTGTGGGGCATGTTCATGAGCCTGTTCAGCCGCACGCCCGGCCAGCACCTGCTGATCTGGACCCTGGCGGTGCTGTTCATGCTGCCGCGCCTGGTCGCCGGCGCCCACTGGGGCCAGGACGACTATATCGGCGGCTTGGCCATGGCCATACTGGCCCTGGGCTGGAGCGTCTACACACCGTTCGCGGCGCACCTCAGCCGCGCCTTGCTGCGCCTGACCGCACCGCTGTTCGAGCGGCTCGCGCGGCTGCCGCTGCTGGGCCGCCTGAACGTGCTAGGTGCCAGCTAACCAGCATTATCGTGGAGCTGGTGCAACTGGCGCCGCTGTTTCTTGGTCGGCCGGCCGTCGGTGGTCACGCCCAGCGCGCCGGCCTTGCGCAGCGCCGCCGCCTGTTCGCGGCGGACAATGCTCTGCGCCGTCTCCTCATAAAGTGCCTGGGCCTCGGGGGCGCCTCGGCGGACCACCGACAGCGCCTTGACCACCACGGTGCGCTCGTCGAAACCGGTACGCAACACGAACTCGTCGCCCACCCGCGGCTCCTTGCCGGGCTTGCAGCGCTCGCCCCGGCAATGCACCTTGCCACTCTCGATGGCGGTCTTGGCCAGGGCCCGGGTCTTGTAGAAGCGCGCGGCCCAGAGCCACTTGTCCAGACGTACCTTGTCGTCGTCTTCCGGCTTTTGTGCCATAGCATTTCCCCCTGTCATATCTTTCACGGAACTGTACTACCGTAACTGGCGGATGCAAAAAGTACGCGGCGTGCTTACAGTTCACCGACTTTTTCGCAGGTTGTGCATTTTGAAGACATTTGACCATCTGACTGTGATCGGCCTGCGCGAGTGGGTGGCCCTGCCCGACCTCGGCGTGGCCGGCCTGCGCGCCAAGATCGACACCGGCGCCAGCACGTCCAGCCTGCATGCCACCGAGGTCGAAGTGTTCGAGCGCGATGGCGCGCAATGGGTACGTTTCAATGCGCACCTGGGCTCGCGGGTACAACTGCGACACCGGCGCTGCGAAGCGCCACTGGTCACCCAGAAAACCATCAAGAGCTCCAACGGCCACGCCCAGATCCGCTACGTCATCCGCACGCCCTTGGCGTTGGGTGACCGGGTCTGGCAAGTCGAATTCACCCTGGCCTGCCGCAAGGCCATGCGCTACCGCCTGCTGCTCGGTTCCAAGGCGCTGGTGCATGGCCAACTGGTGGTCAACCCCGGTCTCAAATACGTTCAGGACAAGCCGGCATTCCCGGCCACCATTACCCCTTCAACAGGTGTTGCATGAAGATCGCTGTGCTGTCGCGGAACCCGCGTCTGTATTCCACTCGTCGTCTGGTCGAAGCCGGAACGCAACGAGGCCATGAAATGGTGGTGATCGACACCCTGCGCGCCTACATGAACATTGCCAGCCACAAGCCGCAGATCCACTACCGCGGCAAGCCGCTGGAAGGGTTCGACGCGGTGATCCCGCGGATCGGCGCGTCGGTCACGTTCTATGGCTGTGCCGTGTTGCGCCAGTTCGAAATGATGGGTGTATTCCCGCTCAACGAGTCGGTCGCCATTGCCCGCTCGCGGGACAAGCTGCGCTCGCTGCAATTGCTCTCGCGGCGCGGCATCGGCCTGCCGGTGACCGGCTTTGCCCACTCCCCGGACGACATTCCCGACCTGATCCAGATGGTCAACGGCGCGCCGCTGGTGATCAAGGTGCTCGAAGGCACCCAGGGCATCGGCGTGGTGCTGTGCGAAACCACCAAGGCCGCCGAGTCGGTGATCGAGGCGTTCATGGGCCTGAAGCAGAACATCATGGTTCAGGAGTACATCAAGGAGGCCGGCGGCGCCGATATCCGCTGCTTCGTGGTCGGCGACAAGGTCATCGCCTCGATGAAGCGCCAGGCCAAGCCCGGCGAGTTCCGCTCCAACCTGCACCGGGGTGGCACCGCCAGCCTGATCAAAGTCACCCCGGAGGAGCGCATGACCGCCATCCGCGCGGCCAAGGTCATGGGCCTGAGCGTTGCCGGAGTCGATATCCTGCGCTCCAATCACGGCCCACTGGTGATGGAGGTGAACTCCTCGCCGGGCCTGGAAGGCATCGAAGTCACCACCGGCAAGGACGTTGCCGGAATGATCATCGAGCACCTGGAGAAGAACGGCGGGCCAAACCTGACCCGTACCAAGGGCAAAGGCTGATTACACTGCGCCGCGCGGCAGCAGCAGGCCCAACGGCAGGCGCACGCGCGCCTCGATGCCACCGCCGGAGCGGTTGCGCAGCTCGACGTTGCCGCCGTGCTGGGCAGCGATCCGCTTGACGATCGCCAGCCCCAGCCCGGTGCCCTTGCCGCTGCGCGCGCGGTCGCCGCGAATAAACGGGTTGAAGATGGCTTCAAGCTCGGCCGGGTCGATGCCGGCCCCCCGGTCGAGTACGCTCAGCACCACGTAGGGCGCGCCGCTGTCGCCCGACACGTAGGCCGCCACTTCCACGCCCTTGCCGGCGTGATACAAGGCATTGCCGATCAGGTTGTTGAGCAGCCGCTTGAGCGACACCCGGCGCAGCGGGAACGGCGGGATCGGCTCCAGACACAGGCGTACACGCTCCTCCGGCTGGTTGAACGGCGCCACCACTTCACGCACCAGATCGCTGAGGTCGACGTCCTCGACCGGCTCGTCGCGGCCATCGCGAATGAATGCCAGGAACTGGTCGAGGATCGCGTCCATGTCTTCGATGTCGCGCACCATGTCGTCGGTCAGGTCGCTGTCATTGGCCAACAGCGACAGCGACAGGCGCAGGCGCGTCAGCGGTGTGCGCAGGTCATGCGAAACCCCCGCCAGCATCAGCTCGCGCTCGCGCCCGGCCTGCTCGACGTCTTCGGCCATCTGGTTGAAGGCGCGGTACACCTCGGTCATCTCGCTGGGGGTGTCGCTGATCGGCAGGCGCACACTGCGGCCCTGGCCAAGTTGCCGTGCCGCGAACACCAGGCGCTTGAGCGGCTGGTTGAGCTGCCGCACGAACATCCACGCCGAGGCCGTCGACAACAGGCCGATGCCGAGGAACCAGCCGAGCACGCTCCAGATCTTCTGCCCGCGCAGCGGGTGCGGATACAACGGCACTTTCAGCCAGCCGGCGCCCAGGCTCGGCGCGCGCACCCACAGCGCCGGCGGCGAATGGATGCGCAAACGCACTTCGGTGTCGTCGCCCAGTTCGGCCTGCATCTGCCGCTGATAGATCTCGCTGTAGGGCCAATGCTGCTCGCCTTCCGGCACGCCGCTGCCGACCACCCGGATCAGCCCGGCGGCTTCGGCGATCTTCTCCCGGTTCGACTCGTCGGCCGCCCAGTAGGCGCGCAGGGTCAGCGCCACCCCATGGCTGTATTGGCGGTCGACCAGCACGTCTTCGTTCATCAGCAGATACACCAGGGTCAGTGCCTTGGAGAACAGGACGACGATCAGCACCAGCCAGAGGGTGCGGGCGAAGAAGCTCTGGGGAAACCAAAGGGGCGTTTTCATGGACAGCGACTACACACTTTGCAGGCACGAGCGTGGCTCGCGGGCCTTGTAGAATTCGGCACACGCAAAAACAGGGCAACCCCGTGGGCGGCCCTGTGATTGGAGACCTGTTTCTACAAACGAAACATCACTTGCTGGTGCTACCGTCCGGCACGAACACATAGCCAACGCCCCATACCGTCTGGATATAGCGCGGTTTCGACGCATCCGGTTCGATCATCCGGCGCAGTCGGGAAATCTGTACGTCGATGGAGCGCTCCAGCGCATCCCACTCGCGGCCACGGGCCAGGTTCATCAGCTTGTCACGGGTCAGCGGCTCGCGGGCGTGCATGACCAGGGCCTTGAGTACGGCGAACTCGCCGGTGGTGAGCATGTGTACTTCGTCGCCACGCTTCAGTTCGCGGGTGGCCAACGACAGCTGGTATTCGCCAAAGGTAACGGTTTCGTCTTCGCTGCCTGGGGCGCCCGGTACGCTCGGCGACTGCCGACGCAGGACAGCCTTGACTCGCGCAACCAGCTCGTCGGGGTTGAACGGCTTGGCCAGATAATCGTCGGCGCCCAGTTCCAGGCCCTTGATACGGCTGAGCTCGTCGCCCTTGGCGGTGAGCATGATGATCGGGATCTGGTTGTTCGCCGCGCGCAGGCGGCGGCAGGCGGACAGGCCGTCTTCGCCAGGCAACATCAGGTCGAGCACCACCAGGTTGAAGACTTCACGGGCCAGCAGGCGGTCCATCTGTTCGACATTCGGTACTGCGCGGGCACGGAAGCCCTTGCTGGTAAAGAAACGTTCCAGCAGGCTGCTCAGGCCCGGGTCATCGTCGACGATGAGAATTTTTTCGCCTTCGGCAGTTTGTGCAGTGCTGCTCATGGATAACTCCTCTGATCTCGGCGCGCATTATGGCTTAGCTGCCATTTGAGCGGGCCGTGTGCATTGTTAGCAGATTTTTCCCCGGGCGCCATCCATGCCGCCAGCACAGCTGGCCAGGCGCTATCACCGCAAGCGGCGCACGCTGGGTATAATGCGCCGCTTTGATTCAGTGTCGCCCTGCCCTTGCGCGCCCTGCAGCGCCTCTACGGCGGCCTTCGCACTCACAATTTGTCAGGTGGTTTTATGGACAGCATCAACAGCCGCATCGCCGAGGAACTCGGCGTCCGCCCGCAACAGGTCGAAGCGGCCGTGGCGCTACTTGATGAAGGCTCCACGGTGCCTTTTATCGCCCGTTACCGAAAAGAAGTGACCGGCAGCCTGGACGACACCCAGCTGCGCCACCTGGAAGAACGCCTGCGCTACCTGCGCGAACTCGACGAGCGCCGCGTGAGCATCCTGGCGAGCATCGAGGAGCAGGGCAAACTGACCCCGGAGCTGGCCCGCGAGATCAAGCTGGCCGACACCAAGACCCGTCTCGAAGACCTCTACCTGCCGTACAAGCAGAAGCGCCGCACCAAGGGCCAGATCGCCCTCGAAGCCGGCCTCGGCGAGCTGGCCGACAGCCTGTTCAACGACCCGCAACTGACCCCGGAAACCGAAGCGGCACGCTTCGTTGATGCGGAAAAAGGCGTGGCCGACGTCAAGGCGGCGCTCGAAGGCGCCAAGTACATCCTCATGGAGCGCTTCGCCGAGGACGCCAGCCTGCTCGACAAGCTGCGCAGCTTCCTCAAGCAGGAAGCCGTGCTCAGCGCCCGCCTGGTGGCCGGCAAGGAGGAGGAAGGGGCCAAGTTCCGCGACTACTTCGAACACGACGAAGTGCTGAAAAGCGTGCCGTCGCACCGTGCCCTGGCGATTTTCCGCGGGCGTAACGAAGGCGTGCTGTCGGCCACCCTGAAAGTCGGCGAAGAACTGCCGGGCACCCTGCACCCCTGCGAGCTGATGATCGGCGAGCACTTCGGCCTGGCCAACCGCAACCGCCCGGCCGACAAGTGGCTCGGCGAAGTGGTGCGCTGGACCTGGAAGGTCAAGCTCTACAGCCACCTGGAAACCGACCTGTTCGGCGAGCTGCGCGACAACGCCGAAGGCGAAGCGATCAACGTCTTCGCCCACAACCTGCACGACCTGCTGCTGGCCGCCCCGGCCGGCCCGCGGGCGACCCTGGGCCTCGACCCGGGCCTGCGCACCGGCTGCAAGGTGGCGGTGGTGGATGCCACCGGCAAGCTGCTGGACACCGCTACGGTCTACCCGCACGTGCCGAAAAACCAGTGGGACCAGACCATCGCCGTGCTCGCCGCGCTGTGCGCCAAGCACTCGGTCGAGCTGATCGCCATCGGCAACGGCACCGCCAGCCGCGAAACCGACAAGCTCGCAGCCGAACTGATCAAAAAATACCCAGCCCTGAAGATGACCAAAATCATGGTCTCCGAGGCCGGCGCTTCGGTGTATTCGGCGTCCGAGCTGGCCGCCCGCGAATTCCCCGACCTCGACGTGTCGATCCGTGGCGCGGTGTCCATCGCCCGCCGCCTGCAGGACCCATTGGCCGAATTGGTGAAGATCGACCCGAAATCCATCGGCGTCGGCCAGTACCAGCACGACGTGTCCCAGCTCAAGCTGGCACGCGGCCTCGACGCCGTGGTCGAGGACTGCGTGAACGCCGTCGGCGTTGACGTCAACACCGCCTCGGTGGCGCTGCTGGCGCGCATCTCCGGCCTGAACAGCACCCTGGCGCAGAACATCGTGGCCCACCGCGACGCCAACGGCGCGTTCAAGACCCGCGCGGCGCTGAAGAAAGTCAGCCGCCTGGGCGAGAAAACCTTCGAACAAGCCGCCGGCTTCCTGCGCGTAATGAACGGCGACAACCCGCTGGACGCTTCGGCAGTGCACCCGGAAGCCTACCCGCTGGTGCAGCGCATCGCCGCCGATACCGGCCGCGATATCCGCTCGCTGATCGGCGACAGTGGCTTCCTCAAGCGCCTGGACCCGAAAAAGTTCACCGACGAGACCTTCGGCCTGCCGACCGTCACCGACATCCTCCAGGAACTCGACAAGCCGGGCCGCGACCCACGTCCCGAGTTCAAGACCGCCGAGTTCCAGGAAGGCGTCGAAGACCTCAAGGACCTGCAATTGGGGATGATCCTCGAAGGCGTAGTCACCAACGTCACCAACTTCGGTGCCTTCGTCGACATCGGCGTGCACCAGGACGGCCTGGTGCACATCTCGGCGCTGTCCGAGAAGTTCATCAAGGACCCGCGCGAAGCGGTCAAGGCCGGCGACGTGGTCAAGGTCAAGGTCATGGAAGTCGACATTCCGCGCAAACGCGTCGGCCTGTCGATGCGCATGGGCGACACCCCGGGCGAGAAGATCGACGGCGCCCGTGGCAGCCGCCCAGGCTCGGCGCCACGTCAGCAGCCGAGCCAGCCGGCCCGCGCCAAGGAAACCGCAGCGCCGAGCAACAACGCCATGGCGGCGCTGTTCGCCAACGCCAAGCAATTGAAGAAGAAGTGATGGCGGTGCCCGAGGGTTTTGCCCAAAGCGCTTTCAGCGAGCTGCTCGGCTGCCGTCTGCAACGCCTTGAAGAAGGCGTTGCCGAGGTGAGCCTGGCGCTCGCCCCGCACCTGCGCAACCGCGGCAACATGCTCCACGGCGGGGCGATCTTCAGCCTGGTCGACACCGCCATGGGCCTGGCCTGTTCCAGCGCCCACGGCTTCGACCGGCACAGCGTGACGGTGGAATGCAAGATCAACTACCTGCGCCCGGTCAGCGACGGCGAAGTGCTGTGCATCGCCCGCGTGCTGCAGGCCGGGCGGCGCATCCTGGTGGTCGAGGCTGACGTGTTGCAGGGCGACAAGCTGATGGCCAAAGCGCAAGGCACCTTCGCCGCGCTCTAGCCGCAAACGCCTATTGTGCGGTACTTTCGGCAGTGCGCGGGCACTGCCGGAACCCTGCGAAAACCAGGCGACAACGCCAGTTCCTCTGTCCACCCTTGTAGACCGTCACCTCTACCCCCATATTGGGGCGACTGACGCGTGAAGGAATCCATCTTGAGCGAACTTCTCAACCGCCGCCTGAGCCTGCTCGGCGAAGGCGACAACCTCTCCCTGCTCAAGCAGTGCCTGCACGGCATCGAGCGTGAATGCCTGCGCGTGACCGCCGACGGCCGCCTGGCCCAGACCCCGCATCCCGAGGCTCTCGGTGCAGCGTTGACCCATGAGCAGATCACCACCGACTATTCCGAGTCGCTGCTGGAGTTCATCACGCCGGCCCTGGCCGACCCTGCGAAGACCCTCGAAAGCCTGGAAAGCATCCATCGCTTCGCCTACACCAAACTGGGCGAGGAGTTCCTCTGGAGCCCTTCGATGCCCTGCCCGCTACCGGCCGAGGAAGACATCCCGATCGCCTGGTATGGCAGCTCCAACATCGGTCAGCTCAAGTACGTCTACCGCAAGGGCCTGGCCCTGCGTTACGGCCGCACCATGCAGTGCATCGCCGGGATTCACTACAACTTCTCGCTGCCGGAACAGCTCTGGCCGCTGCTGCGCCAGGCCGAAGGCCAGGCCGGTGTCGACGAGCGCGAGTATCAGTCGTCGGCCTATATCGCTCTGATTCGCAACTTCCGCCGCTACAGCTGGCTGCTGATGTACCTGTTCGGCGCCTCGCCGGCGCTCGATGCCGGCTTCCTCCGCGGCCGTCCGCACCAGCTCGAACCGTTCGACGCCGACACCCTGTACCTGCCGTACGCCACCAGCCTGCGCATGAGCGACCTGGGTTACCAGAGCAACGCCCAGGCCGGCCTGACGCCGTGCTACAACGACCTCGCCAGCTACACCGACAGCCTGCGCAAGGCGGTGGCCACACCGTATCCACCGTATGTCGAGATCGGCACGCACCAGGACGGCGAATGGGTACAACTGAACACCAACATCCTGCAGATCGAAAACGAGTACTACTCGAATATCCGCCCCAAGCGCGTCACCTACTCCGGCGAGCGGCCGATCCAGGCCCTGGTTGCCCGTGGCATCCAGTACGTCGAAGTGCGTTGCCTGGACATCAACCCGTTCCTGCCGACCGGCATCGACCTGCCGCAGGCGCGTTTCCTCGATGCGTTCCTGCTGTTCTGCGCACTGGAAGAAAGCCCGCTGCTGGAAAACGGCGAATGCGGCCAATGCACCAGCAACTTCCTCAGCGTAGTCAAGGAAGGTCGGCGCCCGAATCTGCAACTGAGCCGCGGCGGTCAACCGATCACCCTGACGCAGTGGGCTGACGAGTTGCTTGAGCGCATCGCGCCACTGGCAGCAGTGCTCGACCGCAGCCTGGGTGGCGACGAACACGCCAAGGCCCTGGCCATGCAGAAGGCCAAGGTCAAAGAGCCAGCGCTGACACCGTCGGCGCAGGTACTCGACAGCATGCGCGCGCACCAGGAAAGCTTCAGCCGCTTCGCCCTGCGGCAGAGCCAGGCACATGCCGAGTTCTTCCGTGGCGAGGCGCTGAGCAGTGCCGAGCAGCAGCACTTCGAGGCGTTGGCACAGGCGTCGCTGGAAGCCCAGGCAACGCTGGAGCGGGAAGAACATCCGGTCGATTTCGATCTGTTTGTCAGCGCCTACCAGGCGAGCATTCTGGCGATCAGCAACTGACATGACGCGCACCGCCACACCGCGCAAACCGCGCGCGCGCAGCCAGGCACGGATCGACTCGATCCTCGACGCCGCGCGCACCTTGCTGGCCCGCGAAGGCGTGGCCTGCCTGTCGATCTACAGCGTCGCCGAGCGGGCGCAGATCCCGCCGTCGTCGGTGTATCACTTCTTCGCCAGCGTCCCGGCCTTGCTCGAAGCCCTGACGGCGGACGTGCACAGGGCGTTTCGCGCTTGCCTGCAGGCGCCGATCGACCCGGGCAACCTGCACAGCTGGCGGGATCTGTCGCGGCTGGTCGAGCAGCGCATGTTGAGCATCTACAATGGCGATGCGGCGGCGCGGCAGCTGATTCTGGCGCAGCACGGCTTAAGCGAAGTGGTGCAGGCCGACCGGCAGCACGATCTGGAGCTGGGGGCGCTGATGCAGGCGTTGTTCGACCAGCACTTCCAGTTGCCGGTGCTGCCTGATGATGTCGACGTGTTTGCCCTGGCGATGGAGCTGGGCGACCGGGTGTATGCGCGCTCGGTGCAACTGCACGGGCAGATCACGCCGCGCATGGCCGAGGAAGGCATGCGGGTATTCGATGCCTATCTGGGACTGTATTTGCCGCCGTTTCTGGCCCGCCGTTGAGGCCCAATCGCGGGACGAGTCGTCCCGCGATAGCCGCACCGCAATTCAGAGCTTGGCAATCGACACTTCAGTCGATTTCACGAACGCAATCACTTCGCTGCCGATGGTCAGCTCCAGCTCTTTAACCGAGCGGGTGGTGATCACCGAGGTGACGATTCCCGACGCCGTCTGCACGTCGATTTCCGACAGCACCGGGCCTTCCAGGATTTCTTTCACAGTGCCTTTGAACTGGTTACGCACGTTGATCGCTTTGATGGTCATCTTCAAGGTCCTTTCTAGGTAGAGGTCAATGCGCCCAACGCAGTTGCGTGGGCAAAGGTGCTACGGGTTCGGGCTCGGGCGGCGTGCCCGGTACCGACAGAACGCGGTTCAATACGTCGGTTTCCAGCGCCGCCAGACGATGCGAGCCACGCGCCCGTGGCCGCGCCAGGTCGACGCTCAGGTCCAGGCCCACCGCGCCGTCCTCGATCAGGATCACCCGATCCGCCACCGCCACCGCCTCGGCCACGTCGTGGGTCACCAGCAACACGGTGAAACCATGCTGACGCCAGAGGCGCTCGATCAACTGCTGCATCTCGATCCGCGTCAGCGCATCCAGCGCCCCCAACGGCTCGTCCAGCAGCAACAGGCGCGGCTGGTGAATCAGCGCACGGGCCAACGCCACCCGCTGCTTCTGCCCGCCCGACAGCGACGCCGGCCACTCATTGGCGCGATCGGCCAGGCCGACCGCTTCCAGGGCTTCCAGTGCCCGTGGCCGCCAGTTACCGGCGAGCCCCAAGCCGACGTTGTCGATCACCCGCTTCCAGGGCAGCAAGCGCGCTTCCTGGAACATCAGCCGGGTGTCTTCGCGGGCCTCGCTCAACGGCGCCGAGCCGGCCAGCAGATCGCCGCCGCTCGGCACGTCAAGCCCGGCCAGCAGGCGCAGCAAGGTGCTCTTGCCACAGCCGCTGCGGCCAACGATGGCGACGAATTGCCCGGCCGGAATATGCAAGTCGATATCCCGCAGCACCTGGCGCTGGCCAAAGGTTTTCTGCACGTTGCGCACGGCCAGCGGAATCCCGCGCAGCAGCCGTGGCGGTGATTCTTTAAGGATGCTCATGCGCTGTCTCCCTTGGCCGTTTGATACGCCGGGTGCCAGCGCAGCCAGACACGCTCCAGGCCACGGGCGGCAAGGTCGGCGAGCTTGCCAAGCACCGCGTAGAGCACAATGGCCAGGACCACCACGTCGGTCTGCAGGAACTCGCGGGCATTCATCGCCAGGTAACCGATACCGGCGTTGGCCGAGATGGTTTCGGCAACGATCAGGGTCAGCCACATGAAGCCCAGGGCAAAGCGCACACCGACCAGGATCGACGGCAAGGCACCCGGCAGGATCACCTGACGGAACAGCGCGAAACCGCTGAGGCCATAGCTGCGGGCCATCTCCACCAGCGCCGGGTCGACGTTGCGAATACCGTGGTAAGTGTTCAGGTAGATCGGGAACAAGGTGCCCAGGGCCACCAGGAAAATCTTCGCCGACTCGTCGATGCCGAACCACAGGATCACCAGCGGAATCAGCGCCAGGTGCGGTACGTTGCGAATCATCTGCACCGAGCTGTCGAGCAGGCGCTCGCCCCATTTCGACAGGCCGGTGATAAAGCCCAGCGCCAGGCCGATGCTGCCACCAATGACGAAGCCCAGGCCGGCACGCCAGCCGCTGATGGCCAGGTGAGTCCAGATTTCGCCGCTGCGCACCAGCTCGATACCGGCGCTGAGCACCGCGCTCGGCGCCGGCAGGATGCGTGTCGACAGCCAGCCGGCGCTGACGGCCAGTTGCCAGATGGCCAGCAGCAGCACCGGCAGGGCCCAGGGCGCGAGGCGCTGGCGCCAGGGGGTTGAGGGAGGATGACTCATGACCTGGCCCTCAGCGCTGTGCAGCGGATTTGGGCAGGATATCGTTGGCGACCATTTCGCCGAACGGGCTCACGTAGCCACTGCTTTTCGGCGCTTCCGGGCGCTGGATGTCGAGGTGCGGGAACAGCAGCTCGGCCACCCGATACGACTCTTCCAGGTGTGGATAACCGGAGAAGATAAAGGTGTCGATGCCCAGCGCCGCGTACTCCTTGACCCGTGCCGCCACGGTCGGCCCATCGCCGACCAGTGCCGTACCGGCACCGCCACGCACCAGGCCGACGCCGGCCCAGAGGTTGGGGCTGACTTCAAGGTTGTCGCGGCTACCGCCATGCAGCGCAGCCATGCGTTGCTGGCCAACCGAGTCGAAGCGCGCCAGCGAGGCCTGGGCACGGGCAATGGTGTCGTCGTCCAGGTGCGAGATCAGGCGCTCGGCGGCGTGCCAGGCTTCTTCGTTGGTTTCCCGCACGATCACGTGCAGGCGGATGCCAAAGCGCACGCTGCGCCCCAGCTTGGCGGCCTTGGCGCGGACTTCCTCGATTTTTTCGGCGACGGCGGCTGGCGGCTCGCCCCAGGTCAGGTACAGCTCGACCTGCTCGGCGGCAAGGTCTTGCGCGGCTGCCGACGAGCCCCCGAAGTACAGCGGCGGCCGCGGTTGCTGCACGGGTGGGTAGAGCAGCTTGGCGCCTTTGACCTGGATGTGCTGGCCATCGTAGTCGACGGTTTCGCCTTCCAGCACCCGGCGCCAGATGCGGGTGAACTCCACCGACGCCTGGTACCGCTCTTCATGACTGAGGAACAGCCCGTCGCCGGCCAGCTCCTCCGGGTCGCCACCGGTCACCAGGTTGAACAGTGCGCGGCCGTTGGACAGCCGATCGAGGGTAGCCGCCTGGCGCGCGGCAACGGTGGGCGAGATGATCCCTGGCCGCAGCGCGACAAGGAACTTCAGGCGCTGGGTCACCGGGATCAGCGACGCCGCCACCAGCCAGGAATCCTCGCAGGAACGCCCGGTCGGGATCAGCACGCCGCCAAAACCGAGCCGATCCGCGGCCTGGGCAATCTGCTGCAGGTAGCCATGATCGACGGCGCGGGCGCCATCGGCGGTGCCAAGGTAATGGCCGTCGCCATGGGTCGGAAGAAACCAGAAAACGTTGAGGCTCATTGGAGTTGTCTCCTAAGGGTGGCGCAAACCGGGACGGCGCCCCGGTGCGGACAAAGCGTCAGGGGGCGGTGGCGACCTTGGCCGCTGGCGTCCAGATCACATCCTTGATGCTCAGGGGCTTGGGAATCAGTTTCAGGGTGTAGAAGGTGTCGGCAATCTTCTGCTGCGCGCTGACCACCTCTGGGCTGATGAAGTGCGCGCCATAGCCCTGGCGCTTGACCGAGGTCAGGGTGATATCGGCCGGCAGGCCGAGCAGCGGTGCGACCTGATCGGTGACTTCCTGCGGGTTGGCCTGGGACCATTCGCCGACTGCACGAACCTCCTCGACCAGCGCATTGATCACCTGTGGGTGCTGCTGCGCATACGGCTTGGTGGCCAGGTAGAACTGATGGTTGTCGACGATGCCGTTGCCGTCGCGCAGGGTGCGCGCTTGCAGTTGCTGTTCGGCGGCCGCCTGGTACGGGTCCCAGATCACCCAGGCATCGACGCTGCCACGCTCGAAGGCCGCGCGGGCATCGGCGGGGGGCAGGAAGACCGGGGTGATGTCGGTGTATTGCAGGCCGGCGTCTTCCAGGGCACGTACCAGCAGGTAGTGCACGTTGGAGCCTTTGTTCAAGGCGACTTTCTTGCCTTTGAGGTCTTTCACCGAGGTGATCGGCGAGCCCTTGGGCACGAGGATCGCTTCGCTATTGGGGGCTGGCGGTTCGTAGGCGACGTAGAGCAGGTCGGCGCCGGCGGCCTGGGCGAATACCGGTGGGGTTTCGCCAGTGACGCCGAAGTCGATCGAGCCGACATTGAGGCCTTCGAGCAGTTGCGGGCCGCCGGGGAACTCGGTCCATTGCACGTCAACGCCGTGGGCGGCGAGACGTTTTTCCAGGGTGCCCTTCGCTTTGAGCAGCACCAGGGTGCCGTATTTCTGATAACCGATACGCAGGGTTTCGGCTTGAGCTTGAGTAATGGCGCCGAAGGACACAGCCGCAGCAAACAGAGCGACCAGACCGCGACGCAAAACGACAGTGCGCATAGCGCTCTCCTTTTTGCAGTGGGGGTTCAGGCTGCACCTGCTTGCCCGTTGGCGGGCGAGTAAGGTGGGGTGTTGCGATGGATCGGTTAGCCTGCCTCAGATGCTCCAGCGAGCACTGAGCAGACGTTCGTTGAGCAGCCCAGGGGCGACCGGTTTCGGTCGCCGGGCCAGGGCACTGTGAAACAGTTCCAGCGATTCGCTCAGGCGTTGCTCCAGCGCCGGCGCCAGTTGCGCGGCGGCGCTGCCTTCGCCGTAGGCGATCTGGCTGTCGTCGGCGAAGATCCCTTGTAAGGTCTCCTGGGCCTTCAACGCCGAGAGCACCGGCTTGAGTGCGTAATCCACGGCGAGCATGTGGGCGATGCTGCCACCGGTGGCGATGGGCAGGACCACTTTGTGCTCCAGGGCGCGTTCGGGCAGCAGGTCGAGCAAGGTTTTCAGGGCACCGGCAAAGGAGGCTTTGTAGACCGGGGTGGCCACTACCAGGCCATCGGCCTGTTCTACCAGTTGCAGGAAGTGCTGGACTTGCGGGCTGTCGAAGCGGGCGTGGAGCAGGTCATCGGCCGGGAAGTCACGAACCTGAAAGGTCACCACTTCGACGCCGTGGCGTTGCAGCCAGAGGCGGGAACGGTCGAGCAACACGCCGGAGCGCGAGCGCAGACTGGGACTACCGCCGAGAGAAACAACCAGCATTGAAGCGCTTCCTTGATCGGGTTCTAGAGGGCTGCGAGGTGGGTAGCTCGCTGGAATAAAGTGACATTAACAGGTGACGACATATATCCATAAATCATATTTTTTCATTTGTTTATACGATTTTTAACTATGCGGTTTTGGGGCTAGTGGGGGCCGGCAGAGCCGCTATCTGGGATGGATATGTCCACAAAACCAACAGCCAAAAAATCAAAAGCAGCGCTGGCAGGGCCAACACAGCAGGCGCACCTACCCTGCTGCTCCCATCCACCCAGGCAAAAAAAAGGGCCGTCGAAACGGCCCGAAAATCCCTGCTATGGCTAACCCTCAACGATTCGGCTGTGGCGTCAACCGCAGGTAGGGCTTGACCGCCCGATACCCCTTGGGAAAACGCCGCTTGATCTCTTCCTCATCCTTCAGCGAAGGCACAATCACCACCTCATCCCCGTCCTGCCAGTTGGCCGGGGTCGCCACCTTGTGGTTATCGGTCAGTTGCAGCGAATCAATCACCCGCAAAATCTCGTGGAAGTTGCGCCCGGTGCTCGCCGGATAGGTAATGGTCAACCGAATCTTCTTGTTCGGATCGATCACGAACAAGGAACGCACGGTCAGCGTGTCGTTGGCATTCGGATGAATCAGGTCATACAGGTCCGACACCTTGCGATCGGCATCTGCCAGGATCGGGAAATTAACCGTAGTGTTTTGGGTCTCGTTGATGTCATCGATCCAGCGATGGTGCGAATCCACCGGGTCTACCGACAGCGCGATGGCCTTGACCCCACGCTCGGCGAACTGCGCCTTGAGCTTGGCAGTGAAACCCAGCTCGGTGGTGCACACCGGGGTGAAGTCGGCCGGATGCGAGAACAACACACCCCAGCTGTCGCCCAGCCATTCGTGGAAGCGAATCTTCCCGGCACTGGAATCCTGTTCGAAATCGGGGGCGATATCGCCCAGTCTGAGGCTCATGCTGCGGCTCCTTGCGAAGGTTCGTTGTGGCTTCACTGTGCCTGTCGCCGCGTAAAATTAAAAAGAATAAATATCGATTTATTTATAACTTTAAGACCTATTAAAACGCAGACAAAAAAAGCCCCGCACAAGGCGGGGCTCCTTTTTCAGCCAGCCTTACAGGAAGCTGTAGGTGTAGCTGAGGATCAGACGGTTCTCGTCCTGGTCACGCTGGCTCACTGCATCAGAACGCAGTGCAGCGTTACGCCAGGCCAGGCCTACGCCTTTGAAGGTACCTTCCGGTACAACGTAGCCCAGGGTGAAGTCACGCTCCCACTCGGAACGATCGCTGCCAGGTGCGTTGATATTGTCACCTTTCAGGTAGATCACGGAGGTGGTCAGACCTGGCACGCCGATGGCCGCGAAGTCATAGGCATACTGCGCCAGCCAGGTGCGCTCGCCGGCACGCTGGAACTTGCCAATCTGCACGTCGGTGATCAGGTAGCTGCTCGCGCCGTCGCCCTGGTTCAGGAACGGGAAGTCGCTGGTGCCGTTGACACGCTGGTAACCGGCGCTCAACGCATGGCCTTGCAGGCTGTAGGTGAACTTGGCGCTCCAGGTACGGTTGTCGACTTCACCGTTGTTCTGGTAACCGGAAGCACGGTAGCCGGCCAGACGACCTTCGGCACTGGCGTTCTTGCCGTCCGAATCGCTGTAGAAGTAACGCAGATCAGACTTCAGGCTACCCACTGGCAGTGCCAGGGTGTGGGTCAGGCCCAGGAAGTGCTGTTTGTAGAAGTCGTCCAGGTTGCCGTAGTAGTACTGAGCCAGCAGATCCTTGGTGATCTTGTAGTCGGCACCAGCATAGTAGAAGGCGTTGCTGCGACGGTTCGAGGTCGCGGTGGCCGGGTTGCCGTTGGAACCGGCAATGGTCAGCGACTCGTTGTTCGACGAGTTACGGCCTTTGGCGTGCTCGAGCTTACCGCCGATCAGAGTCAGGTTGTCGATTTCGTTCGAGGTGATCTGACCACCCTCGAAGGTCTGTGGCAGCAGACGACCGTCGTTGTAGGTCACGACTGGCAGTTTTGGCTGCAGGGTGCCCAGCTGGGCAACGGTTTTCGAGAACTTGACCTTGCCGGTCAGGCCCAGGCTGCCGAACTCGTCGACGGCACGACCATCGCTGTCGCTTGGGAAGACAACACCGCCCTTGCCGACGCTATCTTTGTTGTAGGCAGTGCCTTTACCCGAATCCAGGCGGAAACCGGCCAGGCCGATGGCGTCGATACCGAAACCGACGGTGCCTTGGGTGAAGCCCGAGCTGAAGTTGAAGATGAAGCCTTGGCCCCACTCTTCCTGCTTATTAGGGTTGGCAGTGCCATTACGGTTGTCTTGGTTGATGTAGAAGTTACGAGCGGTGACGCTCGCCTTGCTGTCTTCTACGAAACCGGCAGCACCCGCTTGCTGGGCCAGAACCCCCACAGCCACGGCAAGTGCCAAGGTGGACTTGTACATGTTTTGCTCCTCTACGTTCTAATTCTTGTGTGTCGCTTAAGGCGGAATCTGTCGTCCCGCTCTATGACGATTGGCGATTAGCACCAAAGCGTGACCGTCAAGTCAATCGTAACGAATCATTTCGCTACTTTGGTCTAATGCGCCGACCTTGGTGGCGAAGGATAAAGACAAATGGATAAATCCAAAAAGTCTTATTTCGCAATTTTTCAGATTATTCGGGCATAACGTCCAAATCTTTCCGTGAAGCCGCTGTCGGCGCCCACGTTAATTCCTGAAGGAAATTATTTAAAAATTTTTTAGATCCATTAGCTCTATAGCACTGCCCCCCGTACGGGAAGCGGCAACCCTGGCCTTTCCCGTGCCGCCGCGATTGTTCCCTGCTCTTGCCCTTAGCGGCTTGACCCTGGTCAGCCAGCCGCCGATCTCACCATGACGCAGCGAGCTCGTCCCGCGATCGCGTCCCCGCCGCGCCTGCGCCTTACTTCAATTGGCTCCTAAGCTAATGCAAAAAAGTTATTTATTTTAAGTTTCTTAGATCATCTAGTCTTCTCGCCAATCGATCCTCACTTGTCCGCCCGACCTGGAGTTCACCATGACCCTGCATGCTCCGCTGCGCCTGTTCACCGCCCTGGCCCTGGCCGGCGCCAGCTATTTCGTCCAGGCGGCCGACCTGACCGTCGCCTATCAAACCACTGTCGACCCGGCCAAAGTCGCCCAGGTCGATGGCACCTATGAAAAAGACAGCAAGGCCGATATCGCCTGGCGCAAATTCGATAACGGCGCCGATGTGATCACCGCCGTCGCCTCCGGCGACGTGCAGATCGGCTACCTCGGCTCCAGCCCGCTGGCCGCCGCCGCAACCCGCAAGCTGCCCGTGGAAACCTTCCTGATCGCCACCCAGATCGGCGCCGGTGAAGCACTGGTCGCCCGCAACGGCATCAACTCGCCACACGACCTGATCGGCAAGAAGATCGCCGTACCGTTCGTCTCCACCGGCCACTACAGCCTGCTGGCCGCGCTGAAGCAGTGGAACATCGACCCGTCCAACGTGCAGATCCTCAACCTCGCCCCACCGGCCATCACCGCCGCCTGGAAACGCGGCGACATCGACGCCACCTACGTCTGGGACCCGGCGCTGGGTGTGGCCAAGGAAACCGGCAAGGTGCTGATCACCTCCGGCGAACTGGCGAAGAAAGGCGCGCCAACCTTCGACGCCTGGATCGTGCGCAAAGACTTCGCCGCCAAGCACCCGGAAATCGTCAAATCCTTCGCCAAGGTCACCCTCGACGCCTACGCCGACTATCGCAAGGATCCGCAAGCCTGGCTGGCCAACAGCAGCAACGTCGACAAGGTCGCCAGGCTCTCCGGTGCCAAGGCCAGCGACATCCCGGCCCTGCTCGAAGGCAACGTCTACCCGCTGGCCGCCGACCAGCTGGCCGCGCTCGGCGCGCCGACCACCAAGGCGATCACCGACACCGCCAGCTTCCTCAAGGAGCAGGGCAAGGTCGACGCCGTACTGCCGGACTACTCGCCGTACGTCAGCGCCAAGTTCATTGCCAACTGATCCCGCCACCTGAATCAGGAAACACCATGGCCCTGTTAGAGCTGGAGCGCATCAGCGCACAGTACCCCGGCGCCGCCGCCCCGGTGCTGGCCGATATCAACCTGAGCCTGGGGCCACAGCAACTGCTGGTCGCCCTCGGCCCCTCGGGCAGCGGTAAAACCTCGCTGCTCAACCTGATCGCCGGCTTCGTCACGCCCAGCGCCGGGCGCATCACCCTCGACGGCGTGCCCGTCCAGGGCCCGAGTGCCGAGCGCGGCGTGGTGTTCCAGGACGACGCCCTGCTGCCCTGGCAGAACGTGCTGGCCAACGTTGCCTTTGGCCTGGAACTGGCCGGCGTACCGCGCCAGCAACGCGAACGCACAGCCCGCGAAATGCTCGCCCTGGTCGACCTCGCAGACTTCGCCGAGCGGCGCATCTGGCAACTCTCCGGTGGCCAGATGCAACGCGTTGGCCTGGCCCGCGCATTGGCCGCCGACCCACGCGTGCTGCTGATGGACGAACCGTTCGGCGCCCTCGACGCCTTCACCCGCGAACAGATGCAGGAGCTGCTGCTGCAGGTCTGGCAGCGCACCGCCAAACCGGTGTTCCTGATTACCCACGACATTGAAGAAGCGGTGTTTCTCGCCACCGACCTGGTGCTGCTGGCGCCCAATCCGGGACAGATCGTCGAACGCCTGCAACTGGACTTTGGCCAGCGTTACGCGGCCGGCGAATCGGCGCGGGCGATCAAATCCGACCCGCGCTTTATCGAAACCCGCGAGCACGTGCTGGCGCGGGTGTTCTCCCAGCGCAGTGCCGCCCGCCGGCAGGAGTCCGCATGAGCAGCCTGGACGTACCGGTGGCGCGCAAAGCCACCATCGCCCGCAGCGCCCCGATCAAACGGCGGCGCAGCCTGAACACCCGCTGGGTCAGCACCCTGACCCTGCTCAGCCTGCTCGCCCTGTGGTGGGCGGTGACCGCCGCCGAGTGGATCGAGCCGCTGTTCCTGCCATCGCCCGAAGCCGTGTTGGCCAAGGGCTGGTTGCTAGCAACCCAGGGCTACCTGGAATCGACCCTCTGGCAGCACCTGGGCGCCAGCCTCAAGCGTATCGGCCTGGCCCTCGGGGCAGCGGTGCTGACGGCGATTCCGGTGGGCATTGCGATTGGCTACAACCGCATCGCCCGCGGCATCCTCGACCCGCTGATCGAGTTCTACCGGCCAATCCCGCCACTGGCTTACCTGCCGTTGATCGTGATCTGGTGCGGGATTGGCGAGCTGTCGAAAGTGCTGCTGATCTACCTGGCGATCTTCGCCCCGATTGCCATCGCCACGGCAACCGGCGTGCGTACCGTCGACCCGGCCAGACTGCGTGCCGCGCAGTCGCTGGGCGCCAGCCGCTGGCAACTGATTCGCCACGTGATCCTGCCCAGCGCCCTGCCCGACATCCTCACCGGTGTGCGCATCGGCCTGGGTGTGGGCTGGTCGACGCTGGTCGCCGCCGAGCTGATTGCCGCCACCAGCGGCCTGGGCTTCATGGTGCAGTCGGCGGCGCAGTTCCTGGTGACCGATGTGGTAGTGCTGGGGATTCTGCTGATTGCACTGATCGCCTTTGCCCTGGAAATGAGCCTGCGTGCCCTGCAACGCAAACTGGTGCCCTGGCATGGCCAGCGCCACTGATTAGACAAGCGAGACCGTTATGAGCCTGACCATTACCCCGCTCAGCCCGGCGCTGGGCGCACAGATCGGCGGCGTCGACCTGACCCGCGAAATCAGCCAGGAACACCGCGACGCCATCGAGCAAGCCCTGCTCAGGCATTCGGTGCTGTTCTTCCGCGAGCAGCCGCTGAACCCGCAGCAGCAGGCCAATTTTGCCGCGCGCTTTGGCGACCTGCATATTCACCCGATCTACCCGAACGTGCCGCAAACCCCGCAGGTGCTGGTGCTGGATACGGCGGTAACCGACGTGCGCGACAATGCCATCTGGCACACCGACGTGACCTTCCTGCCCACCCCGGCGCTGGGCGCGGTGCTCAGTGCCAAGCAGTTGCCGGCGTATGGCGGCGACACCTTGTGGGCCAGCGGGATTGCCGCGTACGAGGCCTTGTCGGCGCCGTTGCAGCAGTTGCTCGATGGGCTGACGGCAACCCACGACTTTACCAAATCGTTCCCGCTGGAGCGTTTTGGCACCACCCCGGAAGACCTGGCGCGCTGGGAAGCAACGCGGCGCAGCAACCCGCCGCTGTCGCACCCGGTGATTCGCACGCACCCGGTGAGCGGACGCAAATCGCTGTTTGTGAACGAAGGCTTCACCACACGGATCAACGAGCTGGGCGATGCCGAGAGCGAGGCGATCCTGAAGCTGCTGTTCGCACACGCGACACGGCCGGAGTTCACCATCCGCTGGCGCTGGCAGGAGAACGACGTGGCGTTCTGGGATAACCGGGTTACCCAGCACTACGCGGTGGACGACTACCGGCCGCAACGGCGGGTGATGCACCGGGCGACGATCCTCGGGGATGCGCCGTTCTGATTTGAATCCCCAGGCAAGCGAGCTTCTGTGTAGGAGCTGGCTTGCCTGCGCCGACAGAACAGCGGTTGGCCTGAATAGATTCAGCGCACCAGATGCAAGAACTGCATGTGCCGCTCGTACTGATCCAGAATGTCGTTGATGATCTGCTCCTTGCTGTAGCCCACCAGGTCATAGTCCTGGCTGCCCTCGCTCAGGTGCACCTCCGCCCGGTAATAGCGGCGATTCTTCAACTCCTGCGTACCCAGCCCACCCAACGCGAATGACGGGGTGAAATAGCCGCGCATCTGCACCTGGTAAATGAACGGCTGCTCCTCGCCATGGCCGATCTTCAGGCTGACGTTGTCGTGGCTTGGGTCTTCCTGGGTAATGACATGCAGGCCCTTTTCGGCAAACACCTCGGTCACCTCGGCAATCGCCGGGCGCACCACGTCGTCCATGAACCGGTACACCTCGTCGCGCGACGGGAAATGCACCGCCTGGCTCAAGCGCTGGCGCCAGCCGCCGCGTCCACGCCGTGAATTGGCGAACGGTGCCAGCGAGTGCAACTGCGCGATCTGCCGCTGCGACTCCAGGTAGAACGCCTTGTGCAGCCCCCACATCATCGCCAGCAGAATCAGCGAGAACGGCAACGAAGTGAGCACCACCGCCGACTTCAGCGAATCGATACT
Source organism: Pseudomonas sp. SDI (assembly GCF_003105155.1). GTDB lineage: Bacteria > Pseudomonadota > Gammaproteobacteria > Pseudomonadales > Pseudomonadaceae > Aquipseudomonas. The sequence goes on from NZ_QETK01000017.1 coordinate 85,646, forward strand.
GCCGGCGAACAACAGGCCGCTGGTCACCAGCGCGGTCATCGCCCCCCAGAACACCCGCAGCCAGTTCGGCCCGTCCTCGTCGGCACTGCCGCCCGTCGCCGACAGGGTCGATAGCACCACCGTGCCGGAGTCGGCCGAGGTGACGAAGAACACAAAGCTGATGAACACCGTGACGGCGATCACCGCCTTGCTCCACGGGTAGGTTTCCAGCAGCAGGTAGAGCGTCATCGACGGATCGTCCAGCGCCGACTGGCCCAGTGCAGTCATGCCGTGCTCAAGCACCTGGAACATCGCGCTGTTACCGAAGATCGACATCCACGCCAGGGTGAAGCCGAGCGGGATCAGCAACACCCCAAAGACGAATTCGCGAATCGTCCGGCCACGGGAAATCCGCGCAATGAATAAGCCGACGAAGGGCGCCCAGGCAATCCACCAGGCCCAGTAGAACACTGTCCAGTTACCCAGCCAGTCATTGGCCTGGGAATAGGCGTACACGTCGAAGCTCTTGCGCGGCAAGGCGCCGAGGTAGTCGCCGAGGTTCTGGATCAGGGTGTTGAACAGGTGCTGGGTCGGCCCGGCGAACAGCACGAACAGCAGCAGCGCGCAGGCCAGGAACATGTTGATGTCGGACATCACCCGCACGCCCTTTGCCACCCCGGCAACCGCCACGGCCACTGCCGCGCCCATCATCAGGGTGATCAGGATCACCTGCACCCACTGGCTGTGGGCAACGCCGAACAGGTAGTCCAGCCCGGCGTTCAGGTGCAGTACGCCAAAGCCCATATCGGCGCCCAGGCCGAACACCGTGGCGATGATGCCGAAACCATCCACCGCATAGCCGATCGGCCCGTTGATGCGTTTGCCGATCAACGGGTACAGCGCCGAGCGCAGTGCCAGCGGCAGGTTGTGGCGGTAGGCGAAATAGGCCAGGGCCATGCCGACGAAGGCGAACACGCCCCAGCCGTGCAGGCCCCAGTGCAGGAACAGCAACTGCATGGCCTGGCGCCCGGCTTCGGCGGTGCCGGCCTCGCCGGTGGGTGGTTGCAGCATGTGCGTGAGCGGTTCGGAGACGCAGAAGAAGAACAGCGTGATGCTGATGCCGGCGGCGAACAGCATGCCGGCCCAGGACAGGTAGCTGAACTCGGGTTCGTCGTGGTCGGCACCGAGCTTGATCTTGCCGTAGCCGGACAAGGCGGTGACCACCACGAAGACCAGGTACAGGGTCATGGCCAGCATGTAATACCAGCCGACCGTATTGGCCGCCCAGTTCTGTGCGGCCAGCAGCCATTCGCCGGCGGCAGTGGGGTTGCTGATGACGGCAAGGCCGAACAGCAGGATGAAACTCGCGGCGAAATAGAACACCGGAGGGTTCATGCGGATGTTGCTGTCGGGGGGAGTTGGTGCACTCATCGAGGGTGCACCTCGCGGGGATGAATGAGGGTTGGGTTGAACGGGTTCAGCAAAGGGTTTCCTCCTGTTGAACACCGGCAGCGGACCACCGTTTTAACTTGAACAAGCATTCAAGTTAAACATGGATGGGGGTCGCGGTGCGACCCATGGCGGGACAAGCCCGCTCCCACAGTGGCCTTGCATTGCGCTTGTGGGAGCGGGCTCGTCCCACGATAGGGCCCTCAAATTCAACGCTTATTTCTGCGTGCCGTCATCCAACTGCAGGTTCGCCTGGGTCAGGTTACTGCCCGCCGCCACACTGCGGGTCAGCCACACGTTGCCGCCAATCGTCGAGCCCTTGCCGATGGTGATACGCCCCAGAATAGTTGCCCCGGCATAGATCACCACGTCGTCCTCGACAATCGGGTGACGCGGGTGACCTTTCTGCAGTTGCCCGGATTCATCGGCCGGGAAGCGCTTCGCGCCCAGGGTGACCATCTGGTAGATGCGCACCCGCTCGCCGATGATCGCCGTCTCGCCAATCACCACGCCAGTGCCATGGTCGATAAAGAAGCTTGGCCCGATCTGCGCGCCCGGGTGAATGTCGATGCCGGTCGCCGAATGCGCCAGCTCCGAACTGATCCGCGCCAGCAAGGGCAAACCGGCACGGTACAAGTGGTGCGCCAAACGGTGATGAATAACTGCCAGCACCCCCGGGTAGCACAGCAGCACTTCATCCACACTGCGCGCCGCCGGGTCGCCGTGGTACGCCGCCAGCACATCGGTATCGAGCAGACTGCGCAGCCCTGGCAGGGCCGCGGCAAAGTCCTGGATCAAGCGCAGTGCCTTGGCATCGACCTGCGCGGTGTCGCATTTGCCATGCCGCGCGGCATAGCGCAGTTCCAACCGCGCCTGCGCCAGCAAGGCGGTCAATGCCGCGTCGAGGGTGTGCCCGACGTAATAGTCCTCGCTCTCTTCGCGCAGGTCCACCGGGCCCAGGCGCATCGGGAACAGCGCCCCGCACAATTGTTCGAGAATCTGCCGCATCGCTTCGCGCGACGGCAGTTCGCGGCCGCCCTGCTCGCCGCTGCTGCGACCGTTGCGGCCACGCCATTCATCACGCGCCGAACGCAGTTGGCCGACGATACTCTGCAGTTGCCAGTACCCAGTTTGCGGGGTGTCGCTCACGATCGTTCTCCTGACACGGCGGGGGGCTCAAAAGGAAGGTGCCGCGCTTGTGGAACACCACTCTACGGCAAATGCCCAGCCGGGAAAAAAGATCGCTTTATTCCACTTGGCTATAAACCAGGCATAAGCCGAGCTGGATTGCTCGGCGGCATTCGCGCGCCTATAGTCGAATTTTCCCACAGCCAGCCCACGACCATGATCGAACGTCAGCTTGCCCGCTTCAATCGCCTCGACTTGCTCAGCGCCCCGACCCCGCTGGAAAAGCTCCAGCGCCTCTCGAACTGGGCCGGCCGCGACATCTACCTCAAACGTGATGACCTCACGCCATTGGCGCTGGGTGGTAACAAGCTGCGCAAGCTCGAATACCTCGGTGCCGACGCGCTGGCCAAAGGCGCCGACACCCTGGTGACCGCCGGGGCGATCCAGTCCAACCACGTGCGCCAGACCGCCGCCCTCGCCGCGCGCCTGGGCCTCGGCTGCGTCGCCCTGCTGGAAAACCCCATCGGCACCGACTCGGCCAACTACCAGGGTAACGGCAACCGCCTGCTACTGGAGCTGTTCGACGCCAAGGTCGAGCGGGTCGCCAACCTCGACAACGCCGACGAGCAACTGCAAGCCCTGGCCGTACGCCTGCACGCCAGCGGGCGCAAACCCTACATCGTGCCCATCGGTGGCTCCAACGCCCTCGGCGCGCTCGGCTACGTGCGCGCCGGCCTGGAGCTGGCCGAACAGATCAAGCACAGCGGCGAACGCTTTGCCGGCGTGGTGCTGGCCTCCGGCAGCGCCGGCACCCACAGCGGCCTCGGCCTGGCCCTGGCCGAGGCCTTGCCGGAGCTGCCGGTCATCGGCGTTACCGTGTCGCGCACCGACGAAGCGCAGCGACCCAAAGTGCAGGGCCTGGCCGAACGCACGGCCGCGTTGCTCGACGTGCCGCTGCCGGCCGCCTTCAAGGTCGAACTGTGGGACGAATATTTCGCCCCGCGCTATGGCGAGCCGAATGCCGGCACCCTCGCCGCGATCCGTCTGCTGGCCAGCCAGGAAGGCGTGCTGCTCGACCCGGTGTACACCGGCAAGGCCATGGCCGGTCTGCTCGACGGCATTGCCCGGCAGCGTTTCGACGATGGCCCGCTGATTTTTCTGCACACGGGTGGGGCACCGGCATTATTCGCCTACCCTGAAGTCTGGAACAGCTGAAGTGCAGCACCTTGGCTTATCTCAAATTAATATAAGAAAATGAATTTATATTATTTTTAAGCCTATTGGAGTCACCCTATAGTCGCCACCCACCACACAACAACATTGGGGCTAGTCATGACGATTTCCGTTTTCGGCAAGAAGGTTCTGGGCGCCGCTGTGGCGCTGTTGCTGGGCGCCAGCCTGCTCGGTCAGGCGGTGGCCGGCGAGCAGTTGAAGACCATCAAGGACAAGGGCGAGATCAAGATCGGCCTGGAAGGCACCTACCCACCGTTCAGCTTTGTCGGTGACGACGGCAAGCTGACCGGCTTCGAGGTCGAGCTCTCGCAAGCCCTGGCCAAGGCGCTGGGCGTGAAGGCCAAGATCCAGGCCACCCCCTGGGATGGCATCCTCGCTGCGCTCGAATCCAAACGGCTGGACGTGGTGGTCAACCAGGTAACGATCTCCGAGGAACGCAAGAAAAAATACGACTTCTCCACCCCCTACACCATCTCCGGTATCCAGGCGCTGGTACTGAAGAAGAACGAAGGCGTGATCAAGACGGCCGCCGACCTGGCGGGCAAGAAAGTCGGCGTCGGCCTGGGCACCAACTACGAGCAATGGCTCAAGGACAACGCGCCAAAAGCGGAAATCAAAACCTATAACGACGACCCGACCAAGTTCCAGGACCTGCGCGTAGGCCGCATCGACGCCACCCTGATCGACCGTCTGGCCGCACTCGAATACGCGAAGAAGGTCCCGGAAACCGCCGCTGCCGGTGCCCCGTTCTCCCGCCAGGAAGCCGGCATTGCCCTGCGCAAGGGCGAACCGGAACTGCTCGACGCGGTGAACCAGGCACTGGATCAGCTGCGTGCCGACGGCACCCTGGGCACCCTGTCGAAGAAGTACTTCGGTGAAGACGTGACTCGATGATCGAAGACAGCCTGCAGCTCGCGCTGGACTCTGCGCCCTTTCTGCTCAAGGGCGCGTATTACACAGTCATCCTCAGCCTGGGCGGGATGTTTTTCGGTTTGTTGCTGGGCTTCGGCCTGGCATTGATGCGGCTGTCGCGGTTCAAGCTGGTGAGCTGGACCGCGCGCATTTATGTGTCGTTCTTCCGCGGCACGCCGCTGCTGGTGCAACTGTTCGTGATCTATTACGGCCTGCCGCAACTGGGCGTGGAGCTCGACCCGTTGCCGGCAGCCCTGATCGGGTTCTCGCTGAACATGGCGGCCTATGCCTGCGAAATCCTCCGTGCCGCGATCGGTTCGATCGACCGTGGCCAGTGGGAAGCCGCTGCCAGTATCGGCATGACCCGCAGCCAGGCGATGCGCCGGGCGATCCTGCCACAGGCCGCGCGCACCGCCCTGCCGCCGCTGGGCAACAGCTTTATCTCGCTGGTCAAGGACACCGCCCTGGCCGCCACCATCCAGGTGCCGGAACTGTTCCGCCAGGCGCAGCTGATTACGGCGCGCACCTTCGAAATCTTCACCATGTACCTTGCCGCCGCACTGATCTACTGGGTGCTGGCCAGCGTTCTGGCACACCTGCAGAACCGCCTGGAAGCGCGGGTCAACCGACACGACCAGGAGTCCTGAGGCATGATCCGGGTAGACCACCTGAGCAAGCAGTTCAACGGCCACACCGTGCTCAACGACATCAGCCTGAGCGTCGAGGCTGGCGAGGTCATCGCCATCATCGGCCCCAGCGGCTCGGGCAAAACCACCTTCCTGCGCTGCCTGAACCTGCTGGAAACCCCGAGCAGCGGGCGGATCACCGTCGGCAACGTGGCGATCGATGCCAGTCGCCCACTCACCCAGCAGAGCGGGCTGATCCGTACCCTGCGCCAGCAGGTGGGCTTTGTCTTCCAGAACTTCAACCTGTTCCCGCACCGCACCGCGCTGGAGAATGTCATCGAGGGCCCGCTGGTGGTGAAGAAAACCGCCCGCGCCCAGGCCGAAGCGCTTGGCCGCAGGCTGCTGGCCAAGGTCGGCCTGGCGGGCAAAGAGGATGCCTACCCGCGGCGGCTCTCCGGTGGCCAGCAGCAGCGGGTAGCGATTGCCCGCGCGCTGGCCATGGAGCCGCAGGTGATCCTCTTCGACGAACCGACCTCGGCGCTCGACCCCGAGCTGGTCGGCGAGGTGCTGGCGACCATTCGTGGCCTGGCCGAAGAGAAGCGCACCATGGTCATCGTTACCCATGAGATGAACTTTGCCCGCGATGTCGCCAACCGGGTGATCTTCTTCGACAAGGGGGTGATCGTCGAACAGGGCGAAGCCAAGGCGTTGTTCGCCAACCCGCGCGAGGAACGTACCCGGCAGTTCCTGGGCAAGATTCTCGGCGCGCAAAACGCTATTTGAAGTAGGACCCTTCCGAACCTCTGGCAGGCCGCCGAAAGCGGCCATGGCCTGCCTTGACTCGTCTGGCGATCTGGCAAATAACCGCTCCTTCGTGTCGATCAGCACAAGGACAGCTGCCATGCCAAACGCCCACACCGGACCTGAACTGCCCCCGCCCACGCTGCCGAATGTCGCCCAGGGTGGTGTGGGTCGGCACACTGCCGCTCACCTGCTCGCGCGGATCGGCACCACGGCGCCGATGATGGCAGGCGACTTCATCACCTTGTACTGGGGCAACCGCTTTGCCGCGGCGCATACCTTGCGCGCCAGCGAGCTGGGCCGGCATGTCGACCTGCCGGTGCCGCGCCAATTGTTGCAGAGCGGTGTGCAGCGTTTTCACTATCGCCTGCTCAGCCCGGGGCGGTGTCCGCGGCGCTCGGCGCAGGCGCTGGTGACGGTGAAGCTCGAAAGCCCAGGTGGCGAGGCGGGGTTGTCGGCGCCAACGGTGGCGGCGCCGGTGTTGCGCGCCGGGCTGGACCTGCGCCGCCTGGGCAAGGGCCTGAGCGTGCGCATTGTACCCTATCGGCACATGGCCGAAGGCGATGCGCTGACGCTGCGCTGGGGCGATGTACGCATGGATCTGCCACCGCTGCTCGGGCGCGACTGCCACAAGCCGGTGATGGCCTGGGTACCACGGGCGTTGATTGTGGAAGCGGGCGCGGACCCGCGGCTGGAGTTGAGTTACTGCGTGCTGGATCGGGTGGGGAATGTTTCGGCCTGGGCGCCGGCGATCCATCTGCGAGTAATCGAATAAATCAATCTTTAAGAAACCTGCCAAACCTGTAGGCGCTGGCTTGCCTGCGCCTACACCGGCGCCCAGCTTCGGCTTCGAACCTACTTCTATATATATTCCTAAAAGTTAGTTCATTTAATTTTTATACACGTTTAGGGTATATGCACCGGACCACCGGACCCCCGTATTTCTGTCGCCGCCATGGCGACCTTTCCAAGACGTGAGGTAGGTATGGTCAGGAACACAATCACCCCAGTGCATAACGCCAGGGCATTGAGTGCAGCCAAGGAGCGGTACTGATGTCCAGTCTGGCAAACCCCACTGTCCACAGCGACATCGACAGCGCCCCGCTGTTACTCCCAGCCGCCGTGCTGCGCAACGACGCCGAGGCCCTCCAGGCCGCCCGTGAGCTCGCCGACATCGCTCGCACCCAGGCGGCCCGACGCGACCAGCAGCGCAAGCTGCCCTGGGCCGAAATCGAACAGTTCACTCGCAGCGGCCTGGGCAGCATCAGCCTGCCGCGCGAATTCGGCGGTGCCGATGTGTCCTTCGCCACCATCGCCGAAGTGTTCCGCCTCATCAGCGCCGCCGACCCGGCCCTCGGCCAGATCCCGCAGAACCAGTTCGGCATCCTCCAGTTGCTGCGCGTCACCGCCAGCGCCGAGCAGCAGCAACGCCTGTTCAGCTCGGTACTCGACGGCTGGCGAATCGGCAACGCCGGCCCCGAACGGGGCACCAAACACACCCTTGAGCTGAAGGCGCGGATCACCCGCGAGGGCGACGGCCAGGTGCTTAGCGGGCAGAAGTTCTATTCCACCGGTGCGCTGTTCGCGCACTGGGTGGCCGTCAAGGCACTGAACGACGATGGCCGCCCGGTCATGGCCTTCGTTCGCCGTGGCAGCCCCGGCCTGCGCATCGTCGACGACTGGTCCGGCTTCGGCCAGCGCACCACCGCCAGTGGCAGCGTACTGCTCGACCGCGTGCCAGTAGAGAGCGAACTGGTGGTCGATATCTGGCGCCAGAGCGAAACCCCGAACATTCAAGGCGCCGCCTCGCAGTTGATCCAGGCGGCGATCGACGCCGGCATCGCCGAAGCCGCCGTGGACGACACCATCGCCTTCGTGCGTGAACGCGCCCGGCCGTGGATCGACGCCAAGGTCGAACGCGCCAGCGACGACCTCTACGTGATCGCCGACATCGGTCGCCTGCAACTCGAACTGCACGCTGCCCAGGCCCTGCTGAGCAAGGCAGCACGCGTGCTCGACGAGGTCAACGCCGGCCCCATCGACGCCGCCGGTGCCGCCCGCGCCTCGATTGCGGTGGCCGAAGCCAAGGTGCTCACCACCGAAATCGCCCTGCTGGCCAGCGAAAAGCTGTTCGAGCTGGCCGGCAGCCGCGCCACCCTGGCCGAGTTCAACCTCGACCGCCACTGGCGCAACGCCCGCGTCCACACCCTGCATGACCCGGTGCGCTGGAAATACCACGCCGTGGGTGCCTACCACCTGAACGGTACGTTGCCTGCCCGGCACTCCTGGATATAACCAGACCACTGGAGCTTTTCCTCATGACCCATTCCGCACAACCGCACGGCGACGTCGCGGTCATCCACACTGACGCCCAGGCCCTGGTCGTCGCCGAAGAAATCGCCACCCTGTTGCGCCAGGACAGCCTGCTGCGCGACCGCGAACGGCAACTGCCGTACCCCGAACTGTCGTTGTTCTCGCGCTCCGGCCTGTGGGGCATCAGCGTGCCCAAGGCGTTCGGCGGCGCCGGCGTGTCCAATGTCACCCTGGCCAAGGTCATCGCCCGTATCGCCCAGGCCGACGCCTCGCTGGGGCAGATTCCGCAGAACCACTTCTATGCGCTGGAAGTATTGCGAGTGAACGGCAGCGCCGAGCAACAGCAACGCCTGTACGGCGAAGTGCTGGCCGGCCGACGCTTCGGTAATGCCCTGGCCGAGCTGGGCACCAAGACCGCTCACGACCGTACCACCGCGCTAAGCCGCGATGGCGCCGGTTACCGCATCAACGGCCGCAAGTTCTACGCCACCGGTGCGCTGTACGCGCAGCGCATTCCCACCTCGGTGATCGACGAGCAGGGCCGGCAGCAACTGGCCTTCGTCCCGGCCGACAACGCCGGACTGACCGTCATCGACGACTGGAGCGGCTTTGGCCAACGCACCACCGGCAGCGGCTCGGTGGTATTCGACAACGTCTACGTCGCCGCCGAAGACGTGGTGCCGTTCCACAGCGCCTTCGAGCGGCCGACCCCAGTCGGCCCGCTGGCGCAGATCCTTCACGCCGCCATCGACACCGGCATCGCCCGCGCCGCCTACGAAGACGCCCTGCAGTTCGTGCGCACGCGCACCCGGCCGTGGATCGATTCGGGCCTGGACAATGCTACCGACGACCCGCTGACGCTGAAGTCCTTCGGTCATCTGGCGATCCGCCTGCACGCCAGCGAAGCGCTGCTGGAGCGCGCCGGCGAATTCCTCGATCGCGCCCAGGCCGAAACCAACGCCGAAACCGTTGCGGCCGCCTCGATTGCCGTGGCCGAGGCCCGCGCGATCAGCACCGAGATTTCCCTCGCGGCCGGCAGCACCCTGTTCGAGCTGGCCGGCAGCCAGGCCACCCTCGCCGAGCACGGCCTCGACCGGCACTGGCGCAACGCCCGCGTGCACACCCTGCACGACCCGGTGCGCTGGAAGTACCACGCCATCGGCAACTACTACCTCAACGATGAGAACCCACCGCTGCGGGGGACCATTTGATGGCGAAGAAAAAGATCCTGCTCAACGCCTTCAACATGAACTGCGTCGGGCACATCAACCATGGCCTGTGGACCCATCCGCGCGACACGTCGCACCGCTACACCAGCATCGAGTATTGGACCGAACTGGCCCAGTTGCTTGAGCGCGGGCTGTTCGACGGGCTGTTCATCGCCGACATCGTCGGCGTGTACGACGTGTACCAGCAGTCGGTGGATGTCACCCTCAAGGAGTCGATCCAGTTGCCAGTCAACGACCCGCTGCTGCTGGTCTCGGCGATGGCGGCAGTGACCCGCCACCTCGGCTTCGGCCTGACCGCCAACCTCACCTACGAGGCGCCCTATCAATTCGCCCGGCGCCTGTCGACGCTCGACCATCTGAGCCGTGGCCGGGTTGGCTGGAATATCGTCACCGGTTACCTCGACAGCGCCGCCAAGGCCATGGGCCTGGCCGAGCAGCCCGAACACGACCGCCGCTACGACCAGGCCGACGAGTACCTCGAAGTGCTCTACAAGCTCTGGGAAGGCAGTTGGGAAAACGGCGCGGTGATCAACGACCGCGCGCAGCGCGTGTACGCCCAGCCGGACAAGGTGCACAAGGTCGAGCACCACGGCGAGTTCTACCGCGTCGAGGGGTATCACCTCTGCGAGCCCTCGCCGCAGCGCACCCCGGTGCTGTTCCAGGCCGGCAGTTCCGACCGCGGCCTGGGCTTTGCCGGGCAGCATGCCGAGTGTGTGTTCATCAGCGGCCAGAACAAGGCCGCCACCCGCGTCCAGGTCGACAAGGTGCGCGCCGCCGCAGTCGCTGCCGGGCGTGATCCGGCTGCGATCAAGGTGTTCATGGGGATCACCGTGATCGTCGCGCGCACTGAAGAACAGGCCCGCGCCAAGCACGCCGAATACCTGCGCTATGCCAGCGCCGAGGCCGGCGTGGCGCATTTCTCCAGCTCTACCGGCATCGACTTTGCCGCCTATGAGCTGGACGAGCCAATCCAGTACGTGAAAAGCAACGCCATCCAGTCGGCCACCAAAAACCTGCAGAACAACGACTTCACCCGGCGCAAGTTGCTCGACCAGCATGCCTTGGGCGGCCGCTACATCACCGTGATCGGCTCGCCGAGCCAGGTGGCCGACGAACTGGAAAGCTGGATTGCCGAAACCGGTCTGGACGGCTTCAACCTGACCCGCACGGTGACCCCGGAAAGCTATGTCGACTTCATCGACCTGGTGATCCCCGAGCTGCAAAAACGCGGCGCGTACAAGACCGCCTACGACACCGGCAGCCTGCGCGAAAAACTCTTCGCCACCGGCTCTGCCCACCTGCCAAGCGACCACCCGGGCGCCACCTACCGGCAACCTGCCGACCGCCTTGCACCCCCACAGCCGACTGGAGCGCTACAGCATGCTTAAGACCTTTCTGACCCGCCCTGTCGCGGCGTTTGCCCTGGCCCTGGGTCTCACCGGCGCGGCACATGCCGCCGATGCACCACTGAAAATCGGCACCACCGCCGCCTTCGCCATCCCGCTGGAAGCGGCGGTGGACGAGGCCAAGAAGCAGGGGCTGAACGTCGAACTGATCGAGTTCAGCGACTGGATCGCGCCGAACGTCAGCCTGGCCAGCGGCGATATCGACGTGAACTACTTCCAGCACATTCCGTTCCTGGAAAACGCCAAGGCGGCCGCTGGCTTCGACCTGGTGCCGTATGCACCGGGGATCATCAATAACGTCGGCCTGTATTCGAAAAAGTACAAAAGCTTCGACGAGTTGCCGGAAGGCGCCAGCGTCGCCATCGCCAACGACCCGATCAACAGCGGCCGCGGCCTGCAACTGCTGGCCAAGTCCGGGCTGATTACCCTCAAAACAGGCGTTGGCTACAAGGCCACCGAGGACGACATCGTCGCCAACCCGAAGAAGCTGAAGATTCTGCAGGTGGAAGCGGTGCAACTGGTACGTGCCTATGACGACGCCGACCTGGTGCAGGGCTACCCGGCCTATATCCGCCTGGCGAACACCTTCGATGCCGGTTCGGCGCTGCTGTTCGACGGTCTCGACCACAAGGAATACGTGATCCAGTTCGTGATCAAGCCGCAGAACAAGGCCGACCCGCGCCTGGCCAAATTCATCGACATCTACCAGCATTCGCCGGTGGTCCGCGCGGCCCTGGAAAAAGCCCACGGCACGCTCTACCAGCCGGGCTGGGAGAGCTGACATGAGCCCAGCCACCGCCCGCCAGACGGCGCTACCCTTTAGCCCTGTGCAGCCAGCCGAACAACGCGCGCTGCACCCGGAACTGCAGAACGCCCACGTGCGCTTCATCGGCTTGTACAAGACCTATCCGGGGCAGGACGCCCCGGCCCTGGCCGACATCGACTTGAACATCCAGCGTGGTGAGATCTTCGGCATCATCGGCCGCAGCGGTGCCGGCAAGTCGTCGCTGATTCGCACCATCAATCGGCTGGAGCAACCCAGCGGCGGCCGTGTATTGATCGATCAGGTCGACATCGGCGAATACGACGAAGACCGTCTGGTAGCGTTGCGCCGACGGATCGGCATGATCTTCCAGCACTTCAACCTGATGTCGGCAAAAACCGTGTTCCAGAACGTCGAGCTGCCCTTGAAGGTGGCTGGCGTGGCCAAGCCCGAGCGCCAGCGCAAGGTGCGCGAGCTGCTGGAGCTGGTGGGCTTGCAGGAAAAGCACAACGTATACCCGGCGCAGCTCTCCGGTGGGCAGAAGCAGCGCGTGGGGATTGCCCGGGCGCTGGTGCATGACCCGCAGATCCTGCTGTGCGACGAAGCCACCTCGGCGCTGGACCCGGAGACCACCGCCTCGATCCTCGGCTTGCTGCGCGATATCAACCGGCGCCTGGGCCTGACCATCGTGCTGATTACCCATGAGATGGCGGTGATCCGCGATATCTGTGATCGGGTGGTGGTGCTGGAGCGTGGCCGGGTGGTGGAACAGGGCGCGGTCTGGGAGGTGTTTGGCGATCCGCAGCACGAGGTCAGCCGCACCTTGCTGGCGCCGTTGCAGCCGGCCTTGCCGCAGAGTGTACAGGCACGCTTGCTGGCCGCACCGCCCTCGGCGCAGGCCGGGCTGGTGTTGCGCTTGCGCGTCAGCGGGCGGGATACCGAGGCGCCGGATTTGTCGACGTTGTTTGCCGCGCTGGGTGGCCAGGTGAGCTTGTTGCAGGGCGGTATCGAGCCGATTCAGGAGCGTGCGCTGGGGCAGTTGGTGGTGGCGGTGACGGCTTCGCCGCACGGCCATGCCAGTGTGATCGAACGGGCCCGACAGTGGGCGGCGCAGGTAGAGGTACTTGGTTATGTGGTTTGAGCGCTTGTTGCAGGGGGTGCTGGACACCTTGCTGATGGTCGGTGTGTCGTCGCTGATGGCGTTGCTGGCGGGGGTGCCGTTGGCGGTAATCCTGGTGACCAGCGGCAAGGGCGGAATTTTCGAGGCGCCGACGCTGAATCGGCTGCTGGGGGCGTTCGTTAACCTGTTTCGCTCGATTCCGTTCCTGATCCTGATGGTGGCGTTGATCCCGTTCACCCGGTTGATTGTCGGAACGACTTACGGGGTGTGGGCAGCGGTGGTGCCGTTGACGATTGCGGCCACGCCGTTTTTCGCGCGGATTGCCGAGGTGAGCTTGCGCGAGGTCGACCATGGCTTGATCGAAGCCGCGCAGGCGATGGGCTGCCGGCGCTGGCATATCGTCTGGCATGTGCTGTTGCCGGAAGCGCTGCCGGGGATTGTCGGCGGGTTCACGATTACCCTGGTCACCCTGATCAACTCCTCGGCAATGGCCGGGGCGATTGGCGCGGGCGGGCTGGGGGATATTGCCTACCGCTACGGCTACCAGCGCTTCGACAGCCAGATCATGCTGACGGTGATTGTGATGCTGGTGCTGCTGGTGGCGTTGATTCAGGTGAGTGGGGACCGGTTGGCGAAGGTGCTGAACAAGCGGTGAGACCATCGCACGAGTCGGGTCGCCGCATCGCCGCTCCCACAAGAGCCCGCGATAAGGCCCTCAAGCCTTCTGCGGCTCCCGCACCTTGTACCAAGCCACATACAACGCCGGTAAAAACAGCAGCGTCAGCAACGTCGCGACAATGATCCCGCCGATCATCGCGTAGGCCATCGGCCCCCAGAACACCTCCCGCGCAATCGGGATCATGCCCAGGCTCGCCGCCGCCGCTGTCAGCAAAATGGGCCGACGCCGATGGTTGGTCGCCTCCAGCACCGCATCCCACGGCGTATAGCCCTGCGCCTCGTACTCGTCGATCTGCGTCACCAGAATCACCGAGTTGCGGATGATGATGCCGATCAGCGCCAGAATCCCCAGAATCGCCACAAAGCCCATCGGCGTCCCGGTCGGCACCAGCGCAATCACCACACCAATCAGCCCCAGCGGCGCCACGCTCGCCACCAGGAACAACTTCTGCACACTGTGCAACTGAATCATCAGGAACGTCGCCATCAGGAACAGCATCAGCGGCACCACCTTGGCAATCGGCCCCTGGGCCTTGCTGCTCTCCTCCACCGTACCGCCCGTGGCCACCGAATAGCCGACGGGCAACTTGCTGGCGAACGCGTCGATCTGCGGCTTCAACAGCGCCACCAGGTCGGTCGGCTGGATCTCGTCGCGCACCGACGCCTTGATGGTGATGGTCGGTTTGCGATCACGCCGCCACACCAGCGGTTGCTCCAGCTCATAGCGCACCGTGGCAAACGCCAACAGCGGAATCGATGTGCCGCCAGGCGTGACGATCTGCAGGTTCTGCAAGGTCTGCGGCGAATTGCGCTCGCTGTCCTCGGCCCGCGCCACCACGTTGATCAGGTAGATGTTGTCGTGCACCTGGGTAATCGGTGCGCCGCTGACAATGCTGTTCATCACGTTCGCCACATCTTCCGACGACAGGCCCAACTGCCGCGCCTTGTCCTGGGCAATGTCGATGCGCAGTACCTTGCCCGGCTCGTTCCAGTCGTAAATCATCTCGCCGATGTGCGAATTGCTGTCGAGCAGGGTCGCCAGGTCGATCGCATGCTTGCGCACCTGGTCGATGTCCTTGCCGCTGACCCGGTACTGGATCGGCCGCCCCACCGGCGGGCCCATCTCCAGCGACTGTACGTTGCTGCCAATGCCGACGAAGTCCTGGCGCAAACGCTGTTGCAAGCGCTTCATCAGCCCCTCGCGCGCCTCGAAGTCCTTGCTGACAATCACCAACTGCGCGTAATACGGGTTCTGCAACTGCTGATCCAGCGGCAGGTAGAAACGAACCGCGCCCTGGCCGATGTAGGTGCTCCAGCGCACGATGTCCGGATCGCCCTTGAGCGTGGCCTCCAGGCGGTCCACCGCCTTGCGCGTTTCCTCGATGGAGGCGTTTTGCGGCAGGTTGAGGTCGACCAGGATCTCCGGCCGGTCGGACGCCGGGAAGAACTGGTTCTGCACAAAGCGCATGCAGAAGATCGCCAGGGCAAAGATCAGCACCGTGGCGATGATGGTCAGCCAGCGGTGGCGCATGCTCCACAGCAAACCATCGCTGAACAGTTTGCCGACCCGCCCGGGCTCCTCGCTGTGCGGTTTCACGTGGGTACTGAGGATGTGCACACCCAGCACCGGGGCAAACAGCACGGCAACGATCCACGAGACGATCAGCGCCACCGCGATCACCGCAAACAGGGTATAGGTGTACTCACCCGCCGAGCTGGCGTTGAGCCCGATCGGTACGAAGCCGGCGACTGTCACCAGGGTGCCGGTGAGCATCGGGAAGGCCGTCGAGGTGTAGGCAAAGGTGGCCGCCTGCTCCTTGGTCTCGCCCATTTCAAGGCGGGTAACCATCACCTCCACGGTAATCATCGCGTCGTCCACCAGCAGGCCGAGGGCGATGATCAAGGCACCGAGGGAAATCCGCTGCATGGTGATGCCGCTGTATTCCATGAACACGAAGACCATCGCCAGCACCAGCGGGATCGAGCAGGCCACCACCAGCCCGGCGCGCACCCCCAGGCTGACAAAGCTCACCACCAGCACGATCACCACGGCCTCGAACAGCGCACTGGTGAAGCCGCCAACCGCCTCCTCGACCACCACCGCCTGGTCCGATACGGTGTGTACGCCCACACCCACCGGCAGGTCCTGCGTCACCCGTTCCATGCGCTTTTGCAGCAACTCGCCGAATACCTGGATATTGCCGCCGGCCTTCATGCCGATGGCCAGGCCAATGGCTGGCACGCCGTTGTAGCGGAACTGCACAGTGGGCGGGTCGACGAAATCACGGCGGATCTCGGCAATATCGGCCAGCCGGTAGAAGCGGTCATTGAGCCGCAAATTCACCGCTTCAAGGTCTTTTTCCGAGGCAAACTGGCCACTGGTGCGCACCGAAATCCGCTCTGGCCCAGCCTCGATCACCCCCGCCGGGGTCACCGCGTTCTGCGCCTGCAACGCCTGCACCACCTGGCGCTGGTCAATGCCCAGGGCCGCCAGTTTGCGGGTGGAAAAGTTCAGGTAGAGCACTTCGTCCTGCTGACCGATCATCTCGACCTTGCCCAGGTTCGGCACTTCGTGAATTTCGGCGCGCACCTGCTCGACGTAGTCGCGCAACTGGCGGAAGTTCAAGCCGTCGGCCGTAAAGGCGTAGATCGAACCGAATACATCGCCGAACTCGTCGTTGAATGCCGGGCCCTGGATGCCCTGCGGAAACTGCCCGCGGATGTCCTCGATCTTCTTGCGCACCTGGTACCAGATCTGCGGAATGTCGGCCGCCCTGGTGGTGTCGCGCAGGTTCACATACACCGTCGACTCGCCCGGCCGGGTGTAGCTTTTCACATAGTCGAGGGAGTCCAGTTCTTCGAGCTTCTTCTCGATACGGTCGGTGACCTGGTACAACGTTTCGTCCTGGGTCGCGCCTGGCCAGCGCGTCTGGATCACCATGGTCTTGATGGTGAACGAAGGGTCTTCCTCGCGGCCCAGGTTCATGTACGAGAACACGCCCATCAACAACGCGACAAACATCAGATACCAGACGAACGACTGGTGCCGCAGTGCCCATTCGGACAGGTTGAAACTTCCTTTCATCGCACACTGTCCTCATCGACGATCACTTTTTGACCCGGTTTGAGACTGTTTACCCCCGCCGTCACCACCCGCTCGCCGACCTGCACACCCGAGGCCACGGTGACGCTCTGCTCGTTGCGTTCAAGCAGCGTTACTTCGCGCAGGGCCACGGTGTGCTGCTGCGGGTCGACCACCCACACGCGGGTGCTGCCGTCCTTGTCGAGCAGCGCCGAACGCGGCAGCTCGCTGCGCGGCGACACCGCCGAACTGAGCGTGACGCTGATCGCCGTCCCCAGGCGGAAGGCTTCCGGGGTACTCGCCAAGGTTAGCCGCGCGCGCCGGGTACGGGTGGCGGCATCGGCCTGCGGCTCGATCTCGCGCACGCTGGCCTTGGCGGTAACGCTCGGGTCGAGCTGCGACGCCACGAGGAACTCCAGCCCGCGGTTCAACTCGTCAGCCAGCGAGGTGGGCAGGTCGATCACCGCCTCCTTGATGTCCGGCCGCGCCAGGGTCACCACGGCCTGCCCGGCGCTGACGGTTTGCCCGGCTTCGGCCTGCCAGGCGGTAACCACTGCGGCGTGATCGGTACGCAGCTCGCTGTAGCCGAGCTGATCCTTGGCCTGAGTGAGCGCAGCCTTCGCTTGAGCGAGCGAAGCACCAGTGGTTTTCAGATTGGTCTGGGCGATGTCCAACTGCGCCTTGGCCCCCACCCCGCGGTCGTACAGCTGCTGCTGGCGGCGGGCATCGGCCTGGGCGTTGATCCACAGCGCCTGCACCTTGGCCAGCTCGCCTTCGGCGGCACGCACCTGGTTGCGCTGGTCGGTGGGGTCGAGGCTGGCGAGCACATCGCCGGGTTTCACCGCGCTGCCGACATCCACCCAGCGCCGGGCAATGCGTCCCGGCACGCGGAAGCCCAAGGTACTTTCAAAGCGGGCCTGGATCGACCCGGCAAAGCGGCCCAGGCGTTGCACGTCCTGCGACTGCACGATCAGCGACAGCACCGGGCGCACCGGCTCCGGCGCCTCATCCTGCTTCGCGCAGGCCAGCAACAGCAGGCACGCCGGCATCAGCATCAGCCACTTCATGGCGCCACCCCACTGTCTTTGGCATCGACCACTTCCACCTGCATATCCGGGTGCAGCAACTGGCCGCCGATCACCACCACCTGCTCGCCGCCCTTGAGACCGTCGCCGATCACGACCTTGCCAGTGAGGTAACGCACCACCGTGACCCTCTGCAGCTTGACCTGGTTGCCCTCGCCGACCACCCATACCGCCGGGTCGTGCACGTCCTTGGTCAGTGCCGACCAGGGCAACTCGACACTCGGTTTGCCCTGGCGGCTGGCGGTGGCACTGACCACCGAGCCCAGCTCCATGCCCGGCGGAACCTTGCTCAGGGTGATCTTGACCTGCACCGTGCCGCTTTGCGCCGACACTGTCGGGGTGACTTCGCGGACCTGGCCCTGGGCCTGGATGTCCGGGTTATCCACAAGCCTGACGGTCACCGTGCGGTTGCTTGACGGTGACACCAGCAGCGACTCGTAGACGTTGAACACCGCGTCGCGGTCGCCATCCACGGCCTGGCTGAAGATCGGCTCGGTGGCCTGCACCACCTGGCCAACTTCGGCCTGGCGCGCGGTAATCACCCCGGGCGCGTCGGCGATCAGCGCGGTGTAGCCGAGTTGTTCCTCGGCGTTGGCCAGTTGCGCCTGGGCTGCCTTCAGCGCGCTCTGGCTGCTACGCAGGTTGGCTTCGGCGGCGTCGTATTCGCTCTGGCTGGTGTAGCCCTTGGGCAGCAGTTTCTGCTGGCGGACGAAGGCGGCGGCGGTCTGGGTAACGCGGGCCTGTTCGGCGAAAACGTCGGCCTTGGCCGAGTCGACGTTGGTTTGCAGGTCTTTCGGGTCGAGCCGGGCCAACACCTGCTTGGCCGTGACGTGATCGCCCACATCTACGCTGCGCGAGATGATCTTGCCGCCGACGCGGAACGACAGATCGGTTTGCACCCGCGCCTGCACATCCCCGGTGAGGGTGACCGAAGCGCCGAAATCGGTGGGCTCCACCTTCTGCACCGCCACCCGTGGCCGCAGCGGTTCGACGGTTTTTTTCTGTTCGCAACCGCTCAGCGCGAGCAACAGGCCCAGGCCGACGATCAGGTTTGCACGCAACGCCGTCATGCAGACTCCTTTCACTCGCCAGTCGATTGGTAGATGCGACTGTTAGCGTAGATCAGGGTTCCTACAGCCGCTTGTAACATCGTGCTGGAGAAGGCGTCAGGCCAAACGCGGATGGAGGGACTGCGGGATGCGCCGACGTAACATTAGCCGGCATAGACTGTACATGGGGATGGATCGACAGCAGGCGCCAAGCCTTTTTCTACGCCTCAGTACATCGCGCAAAACCGGCAACCCGTACAAATACGCTCGGCGTTGTCATTCGCTGTGGATAACTCGCCAAGCAATGCCGATTTTTCCTGTTCGTCGCGCGGGATGTTTTCCGAAGCCTTCAATGTCCCGGCGTTCAGCGGCTCGCGGTTTCTGGAAAGAAAACTCAGGAAGCCGTCCTGCGCTTCGCTGGCCGCCTGGGTATTCCTGCGCTTCTCATACGTACTCAGCCGAGTTTGAATATGCCTGGCGCTCACTGCCGCGTCGTGCAGGCCCTTGCAATCGACATAGCAATAACTGCGCTCCTGAGTGAAGAACAACGTCACTGCATCGTCGGCGGCAAGCCCCTTGGCGACAAAGCCAGCCTTGCAGGTTGGCGGTAGCGAGCGTGGCGACTCGCATAGCCCTTCATTGCACTGCAAGCCTGCTGCGCAGGCATAGCGCTCGTCGAAATAGCGCGGCCCGTCGGCCGGCGTAGCGCAGGTTTCCCCGGCCAGACGCTGCGCCTGTGCGGCATAAACACACAACATGCACAACAACGCCGTGAGAAACATAGGATGCTTGCTAGTCATCGTGCGCGCCCATGACATGGTCTGCCTTGCATTCTTCGCTAATGCCGAACATTGTCTACTGGCAGAAATATCAGGTCGCCACCCAATACTGCGCTGCTGGGCCGTTAGATGCCCCGCCTTGCCTTGGCCGGCCAACTGACCACGGACATCCATGACCAGCTCCAGCGCTCGATCCTGTCACCGGGCCTGCCCGTCGAAGCGAACTTCTCCGTCAACGACGAGCAGCACTCGATCGCGCCTCAGCCCTGCCACTTGCCCCCTTCAACAATCACGCTTTCCGGCTTGGTATCGTCGCTCAATTGCTTGCGCACGTACTGGTCATATAGCTTCAGCAGGTACTTCTGCTCACCCAGACGCGCCAACTCGTTGTTAACCCAGTCACGCAGCTCGATGTTGCCCTTCTTCACTGCCGGGGCAATCGGTGCTTCGTCGCCCAGTTTCTCGGCCAGCACGCGGTAGCCCGGGTTCTGCTTCGACCAGCTGAACAGGATCAGGTTGTCCTGTGCATAGGCATCGCCACGGCCACTGGCCAGCGCCTGCAACGACTCGGTGTTTTTCTCGAACTTGAGCAGCTTCCAGTCTGGATGGTTCTGGGTCAGCCAGATGTCGGCCGTAGTGCCGGTAGTGACGATGGTGGTCTTGTCGGCCAGGTCGTCGAGCTTCTGCACACTGCTGCCGTCCGGCACTAGCGCCTGGACCGCCACCCGCAGGTTGGGGTTGGTGAATTCGACCACTTCCTTGCGCTCCGGCGTCACGGTCATGTTGGCCAGGATCAGGTCGACCTTGTCGCTCTGCAGAAACGGAATCCGGCTGGCCGGCTCCACGGCCACGAACTCGACCTTGTTTTCATCGCCCAGCAGCGACTTGGCAAACGCCCGGCCGATGTCGGTATCGAAGCCTACATAACGCCCGGTCTCGTCGACGAAGCCGAACGGCGGCTTGTCGGTGAATACGCCGACAATCAGCTTGTCGCGCGCCTTGATGGTTTCCAGGTAGCTGGTGGCCGGGGCCGCACCGGTGGCAGCCGGTTTGGCCGAATCCTCGGCCTTGTTGCAGCCGACCAGCAAGGCCAGGCCCAACAGCGACAACAACAGTTTCGAAGCATTGGCAGTTTTCATGACAGTTCCTTTGTGGGTTTCTCGGGCAGGCTTTCAACGAAGGAGAATTTCTCCAGGAACTGCTGCGCGCGTGCGGTCTGCGGGTTCGTAAAGAAACGCTCGGGGGGGTTCTGTTCAAGGATCCTGCCGGCCTCCATGAACACGATGCGGTCGGCCACCGCGCGCGCGAAGGCCATTTCGTGGGTAACGATCAACAGCGTCATGCCGTCGCGGGCCAGGCCCTGGATCACCTGCAGCACTTCCTTGACCATCTCCGGATCGAGCGCCGCGGTCACCTCGTCGAACAACATCACCTGCGGGTTCATGCACAGCGAGCGGACAATGGCGATGCGCTGCTGCTGGCCACCGGAAAGCTGCCGCGGGTAGGCATCACGCTTGTCCAGCAGACCGACACGGGCCAGCAAGTCTTCGGCCTGCGCCTGGGCTTCGCGGCGCTCGCGCTTTTGCACCTTGAGCGGGCCCAGCAGCAGGTTCTCCATCACGCTCATGTGACCGAACAGGTGATAACTCTGGAACACCATGCCGACCTGCTGGCGCACTTCACGCCAGTTGGTGGTCGGGCTCAGCAGTTCGCGGCCGTTCAGGCGCAACTGGCCACTGTGGGCGCTTTCCAGGCCGTTCAGGCAGCGCAGCAAGGTGCTTTTGCCACAACCGCTGGGGCCGAGAATCACCACCACTTCGCCAGCGCGAACCGCCAGGTCGACATCCTTGAGCACCTGCTGCTCGCCAAAAAACTTGTTGAAGCGGTTGAACTCGATCAGTGCGTTCATGCGTTCGCCCAGCGGCGCTCCAGCACGCGCGAGGCGGCCGACAGCGGATAACAGATAAAGAAGAAGAACAGGAACAGCGCGCCATAGATCAGCACCGACTCATAAGTGCGCTCGATGATCTGCTGGCCGACCTTGATCACATCGACCACGCCGATCAGCACCGCCAGCGAGCTGGTTTTGATGATGCGCGTGTAGATGTTGATGGTCGGTGGGGTCATGCGCTTGAGTGCCTGCGGCAACAACACGTAGCCATACAGCTGCGCCGCCGACAGGCCAATCGACAGGCCCGCCTCACGCTGCCCGCGCGGTAACGAGTGCAACGCGCCGCGCACCACCTCACCGACCTCGCTCGCCGCCCACAACGACAGCACCAGCACCGCACACCAGAACGCCGGGATGCTCAGGGCAAAGAAGATCGGCAAGCCGAAGAACAGCAGGTACAGCCAGACCAGCACCGGGATCGCCCGGAACAGCTCCAGGTACACCCGCAGTAGCAGCTTCACGCTGCGATTGCCCAGGGTGCTCAGCACCCCGTAGAGCACACCTCCCAGGGTACTGAAGAGAATGCTCAGTGCCGAAATCGACAGGGTTTGCGCCGCGCCTTGCGCCAGTTGCGGCAGCGACACCAGCAGTAACTCAAGACCCGAACTGGCCATGTTGCAGCCTCCGTTCCAGGCGGCTGAGCAGTAGCGACAACGGCAGGAACAACAGCACGCAGATCAGCGTCAGCACGGTCAGCATTTCGTAGGTTTTGTAGTACAGGGCGATGTAGCTCTTGGTGGTGTAGAGAATCTCCGGCACCGCTACCGCCGAGACCACGGTGGTTTCCTTGAGCAGGAAAATGAAGTTGGCGAACAGCGATGGCAAGCTGAGGATACCCGCCTGCGGCAGGATCACATGGCGCAACAGCTGGCCTTCCGACAGGCCGATCGAACGTCCCGACTCCAACTGCGCCACGGGCACCGCTTCCACCCCGGCGCGCAGCACTTCGGTGAGGTAGGCACCGCCAAGGAAGGTCATGGTGATGATTGCCGCCGCAAAGCCGGAAATTTTCAGCCCCACTGTAGGAAGCGCGAAGTACACGACAAACAGCTGAATCAACAGCGGCGTGTTGCGCGCCAGTTCCACATACAGCTGCACCGCGCGGTGCAGGTAGGGCGTGCGGTAAACCAGGATCGCCGCGTTCACCAGCGCCACCAGCAAGGAGGTGGCGATGGCGATCAGGCCGACCTGCAAGGTGACCCCGACCGCCTTGAGAAACGCGGGCAATGTGCTAAGGATAAAAGCGACGTCGAAGCTCATGGAGTAAGCCTCGGCGCACGCGCAGGGAGTGAAGGCATGACGGTCATCCAGGACCTGCCCGAGGGTAGACGGGCGGTTGATAGCAAGGTTGGGGTGTGCCGGTAAGCACGCTGGGTAAGACTCTAAAGGTATAAAAACAATTTTTTAAATACCCTTATTGCATATTGATATCACCCAATCTACTAACCGAAAAATTCCCACAAAGCCTTGGGATCTTTCCTGCAAAAACGCTCTCAAAGCCCCTGACGCCACTGGCTGCTCGTGGCCTATCCCATCAACAAGGACGATAACAATGATGAACAGCACCGCCCCCCTGCTCGACGCCGACGAACTGCTCAAATGGCTCACCGCCCTAAGCCGCGCCTTGAATCAGCAAGACTGAACCGCGCATGCAAAAACGCCGATGCGGCCAGCGCATCGGCGTTGTGTTTTCAGCAGGTGTGGTGCTGGCGAATTAGAACGCCGGCAATACCGCGCCGCTGTATTTCTTCTCGATGAAGGTTTTTACTTCCGGGCTGGTCAGGGCTTTGGCCAGCTTCTGGATAGCGGCGCTGTCCTTGTTGTCCGGGCGGGCCACCAGGAAGTTCACATAAGGCGAGTCGCTGCCTTCGATGACCAGGGCGTCCTTGGCCGGGTTCAGGCCCGCTTCCAGGGCGTAGTTGGTGTTGATCATGTCCAGGTCGACCTGATCCAGCACACGCGGCAGCATGGCCGATTCAAGCTCGCGGAACTTCAGCTTCTTCGGGTTCTCGGCGATGTCTTTCGGGGTTGCCAGGGCGTTTTTCGGGTCTTTCAGGGTGATCAGGCCGGCTTTCTGCAGCAGGAGCAGGGCGCGACCGCTGTTGCTGCCTTCGTTAGGGATCGCGACCGTGGCGCCGTCCTTCAGCTCGCTCAGGCTCTTGACCTTCTTCGAGTAACCACCGAACGGTTCGACATGCACGCCGATCACGGTTTCCAGGTGGGTGCCCTTGCCTTCGTTGAAGTTCTTCAGGTACGGCAGGGTCTGGAAGTAGTTGGCGTCCAGACGCTTCTGGTCGACCTGCACGTTCGGCTGCACGTAGTCGGTGAATACCTTGATTTCCAGGTCTACGCCTTCTTTGGCCAGGGTCGGCTTGATCAGCTCGAGGATCTCGGCGTGTGGCACTGGGGTGGCCGCGACCACCAGTTTTTCGCCCGCCTGGGCAAAACCGGCAACCGACAGGGCGGCGGCCAATGCAGAGAACAACAGAGCCTTTTTCATGCGCAGTCCTTATTCGAATCACGGCCATCGAGCGACGGCGAAAAGTGAGGTGCCTGGCCTTCAGCGGCTGGCGTGAGGCGGACAATACCGAGATTTTTTATTCCCGAACAATATCTTTTATTTAGCTGCTTATATCTTTTTTTCTGTTTTTGATGCGCTCGCTGCATCGCCCACCCTTCCGACAGGTCTAGCACGCAATCCGCAGCCGCCAGACCCGGCTTCAGCCGCCATTTTCAAGGGCTGCGATTGCAGCTGGCGGTGCAGCTTGGCAGGCGCGATAAGTAGGAACTTTCCCAAACACGAATGGGACATTTCCCTACCGTTGCCAACGCCCTTTTTAGCCACCGGAAAACCCTTACCCTGCGCCACTTCGACGACGCGCATGGAGAACAGTGGATGTTCCGACCCGCCAATGCCCCGCAGTTCACCCTGACCTTGTCCGGGCCCAGCCACGACTTTCAGGTGCTGGCCTTTACCGGCAACGAGGCCATCAACACGCCCTATGCGTTTGCCCTCGAATGCGTCAGCGAGCACCACGAGCTCGATCTCGAAAGCCTGCTCAACCAGCCGGCATTCCTTCGTTTCGGGCATGCCGGCGAAGGCATCCACGGCGAAGTCCAACACGTCGCTCAGGGCGAGGCCGGCAAACGCCTGGCGCACTACCACCTCACGCTGGCGCCGCGCTTCT
The DNA here is from genome assembly GCF_003105155.1 of Pseudomonas sp. SDI. Classification (GTDB taxonomy): domain Bacteria; phylum Pseudomonadota; class Gammaproteobacteria; order Pseudomonadales; family Pseudomonadaceae; genus Aquipseudomonas. Next base: position 110,417 of record NZ_QETK01000017.1, read on the forward strand.
CGAACCTGGCCCTGCGCATCAACCACCGGATCTTCCAGCACCGCACGGTGCCGCAGATCATCCAGCAGGTGCTCAAGGAGCACGGCATTCTCGGCGACACCTACCGCTTTCAGCTGGGCCCGAGCGAGTACCCACGGCGTACCTATTGCGTACAGTACGGCGAGTCCGACCTGCATTTCGTGCAACGCCTCTGCGAAGAGGAAGGCATTCACTATCACTTCCAGCACCTGCCCGATCGCCACCTGCTGGTTTTCGGCGACGAGCAGGTGGCCTTCCCCGAGCTCGGCCGGCCCACCCCCTACGTGCAGGACAGCGCCATGGTCGCCGCCGAGCCGGTGATCAACCGCTTCGGGCTGCGTGTGACCACCCGCATTACCGAGGTCAGCCAGCGCAACTACAACTTCGAAGCCCCGGCACGGCCGATCGAATCAGACAACCGCAGCGGCTTCAAACCGGCGCTGGAGCGCTACGAGTATCCCGGCCGCTTCGATCTGCACGAGCGTGGCCAGCACCTGACCCGACGCATGCTCGAACGCGACCGCGCCGACTACTGCCTGGCCGAGGGCAGCAGCGACCAGCCGAGCCTGCGCAACGGCCATCTGCTGAACGTGTCCGACCACCCGCGGCGCACCCTGAACGACCGCTGGTTGCTGCTGGCCATCGAACACCAGGGTTATCAACCGCAAGTGCTCGAAGAGTACTCGGGCAACCAGCAGGGCAACGCTCAAGGCCGGCAGCAAGGCTATCGCAACAGCTTCAGCGCCAGCCGTTGGGATGTGCCCTATCGGCCGCCACTACGCCATCGCAAACCGCTGATCCTGGCCACGCAAACGGCGGTGGTCAGCGGCCCTGCCGGCGATGAAATCCACTGCGACCAGTACGGTCGGGTCAAGGTGCAGTTCTTCTGGGACCGCAGCGACCAGCGCAACGAGCACAGCAGCTGCTGGGTGCGTGTGGCGTCCAGTTGGGCCAGCAGCCGCTATGGCGCGATCAGCATTCCGCGGGTGGGCATGGAGGTGGTGGTCAGCTTCCTCGAAGGCGACCCCGATCAGCCACTGATTACCGGCTGTCTGCCGCATGCCGAAAACCGTGTGCCCTACGACCTGCCGGCAAACAAGACCCGCTCGGTATTCAAGAGCCGCAGCAGCCCGAACAGCGAGGGCTTTAACGAGCTGCGCATCGAAGACCGCGCTGGCCAGGAGCAGATCTTCGTCCACGCCCAGCGCGACCTCGACAGCGTGATCAACCACAACGAGAGCCATAGCGTCGGCGTCGACCGGGTGCGAAACCGTACTGGTCGGCCAGCACCGCAACCGCACGGTGAAACGCAACGACACCCTGCTGGTGGGCGGCGTAAAGCAGGACAGCATCGGCAGCACCTACCTGATCGAAGCCGGTCAGCAGATCCGCCTGGTGTGCGGACAGAGCGTGCTGGAGCTGAACAGCAACGGCGTGATCAACCTCTACGGCAGCCAGTTCAATTTCTCGGTGGAAGGCAGCGGGCAGATCAACACCGGCGGCAACCTCGACATCAACCTGCCCGGCGGTGCCGCAGCCACCGCGCCGGGTGCCGACGGCATCAAGGCCGACATCGACGCCAAGGTCGAGGGCGTGTTCGCTGCGCCACCGCAGCCGGCCAGTTAAGCAAACGCATTCACTCAAAGGATTTCGACCCCCATGGACTACTTGCTACAGGAAGGCCGCCTGACCCTGCCTGACGGCTTCAGCGACCGCAGCGTGAACATGTTTATCCCCGGCAACGTGGTGCCTGCGGTGTTCAGCCTCACCGTCGGTCGCGACCAGACATTACCGGGGGAAAGCCTCGACCAGTACCTCGAACGCCAGCTGGAATTGATCGCCATCCGGTTGCGCCAGTACACCCGGCTGGGCAGCGCCGAGGTGTGGCTGGGAACCCAGGCGCCGTTGGCGGGTATGCAGGTCGACGCGCACTTCAACAGCGATGGCCGGGTTGTGTACCAGCGCCAGGCCGCCTTCCTGATTGCCGAAGAGCGCGTGCTGGTGTTCTCCGCCACCGCACAGAGCCCCTTCGATGCCGCACTGGACCAGACCTGGCAGGAGGTACTGGCGAGCTTCCAGGCGCACCCGTTCAACACCACGCCTTAAGGACGTCCACGAACACAGGGAGATGTGTGCATGTACGAAGCGGCACGGTTGCATGACGAAATTGCCCACACCTGTGCCCTTGGCGGGTTTCTCGCTGGCGCGGCGCTGGGCATTGCGCTGGTCGGCGCGGTGGCGTTTGCCACCGTCACCTGCGGTGCCGGGCTGGCGTTGATGCCAGTG
>NZ_QETK01000018.1 GCF_003105155.1 Pseudomonas sp. SDI
CAGCTATCGATCGCCAGTTACATCCATGGGTTTTACAACGACAGCCGACTGCACTCTGCGCTGGGCTACCGTTCTCCGAACGAATATGCCAAAGGCTTGCGGCAGAAGGCTGGATAACAAGCTTCTTGGCGTCAGCTGCCAGGGGACAGGCCCAGCAAAGTCGCGTAGAGAGCAGGTTGCTCAAGCGGAAGATGAAGGCTCACATCATTCCCTGTGGCTGGGGAAATCAAGGGGAGTACGTCCTTCTGCCGCATCCCAGTTGCGCGATTCATGCCTTATGGCAGTACTGCGAAACGATCGGCGAAGGTTTCAAGGATGCGCGAATTTTTGTGCTTCCGTATGCACTGGTGCCTGAAAATGTCGCTGAAGACCTCGTTGAGATGTCTGAGATGGGGGCGAACGTCGTCTGTTTTGAGCAGGAAAAGGATGGCTGGCCTTTTCTCAAGCGGCGCCAAAGGCTCGATCAACCAAGCGCAAATGTCGTCACCCAGTTGCTTCTTGATGCCATTGGTGGTGAAGAAAAGCCGGACAACCCGTCGGCCTATATCGCTGACGCCGTCGCTAGCTGCCCGCAGCTAGTTGTGGTCTCCAATGCCGTGGCCTCGTGTGACTTGGTCAGCAAGCAGCGCTATCGGTTCGTCAGGGACGGTATTGACGCGCTGGTGGAGCTTATTGGGCTTAAAGGGCAGATTGGGGGCACCTTGGAAGATTTCTTCTGGAAATGGAAGCTGGATCTGGCACAGTCTGGTGGTGACAACATCAAGCTTGATGTCTATCTGGACGGGAGATCGGTGCATAAGGAAACGTCCTGTATACACCTGAAGAAAGGGGATCATACCAACCCGCAGAATTGCCCTCGAATCTACTACCAGGCGGTGGCGCTGCCGTCGGGTTACTACGTTTTCTTGCTGTACGTGGGCCCCCATCGTGAAGGAGACCTGGAAAAAATACACCACCTCGATTCGACGTGAAAGTGGTGGGTGCACCCGTTTGTTAAACCTAGCATCTAGGGCTTGATTGGCGCGCCGCCTCGGGGTGATCTTGTGCCTATCCCGGCTACCCGCATATGGCATCAGCTCATCCCGCGACGTCGACGAGCGATTGATTTGACCTGGCGGGCTAGAGCATCCTACGCGCCTCAATCAATCAGGCCGCCGCAACTTTAGTGGTAACGTTGGTGAACTCTTTTTTACGGATCAGTCATGTCTAGTGATATGGATATTTTTAATGTGGAGAACCTGGCAGCCGCCGCCACAATCGCTACAGCTGTTGGCAGCTTTATCGTATTTCTTGTGAAACGTACATGGAGGGGAAAAAAACTCATCCTCAGCGAACACGTCAAACCCGGCAGTAAATCAAACCGCAGGCGAAAACAGCACCTTGGTTAATGCGATGCACAGCCAAGTAACATTGACTAATCACTACCATGCCCTAGCTCCTGCGCCTACGGAGGTGGCGGATATCCCGGGAAAGTGGAATGTGCTGGCGGCCCAGCAGATGGCCGAAAGACTCCTCAATGAGGCCGACTGGGGATCGCTCGTACCCGACTTAGATAAACCTTACGGGCATTACTTCGCGGGTGAGTACAATCTCCATTACCCCGACAAAGACGGCATTGTCCTAGCCTACAGTACGAAAACGGTCGGCCACGAATACCATGCCTGTGCCCCGTATATCAGCTTTTTCGAGTACCACAAGAAAAACGCAGGCTGGTCACTCGTCAACGAAGACATCGGCGTATTCCAAGGGGGCGGATGGGGTGAACCGCCTGAAATTTCGATTATTCCTGTCTCAAGAGCAAAGTTTGGTGTGATTCAGCAGGATGGCAGCACGAACCAAGGTCTGTCAGTCGGTCGCAAGTCACTGCACGTCCTAATGGGTGACAGATTCCAAAAGGTGCTCGAACTGATTGTTTTTCAGAGTTTGGACGACAAGGGCTGGGATAGCACCTTGCACAGCATCCCGCGCTTGGATGGCTTCTACGACATTGAGGTGATTCGAGAAGATATCAATGGCGAGGAAGACCTCCGGTTGCTGGATCCGGTCGACGCGTTCTACACGACGCTTTGTGACACCGGTGACCGTATCAGGCCTCATGACGTGTTCAGTTTCGATGGGCAAAAATATAATCGAGATCCTGCGATTCGATGAACTCAAGGTTACGCAGTCTTTCCTGGAGGTTTGGCCAGGCTCATTCGAGGCGAAGATGGTCAGCGCTTAGGTGGCGCTAGACGAGCGTTCAAGCGATGATTGGCCTCCAAAAATGTGGAGGTGCCTGGTGTCGATCACTTATAAGGATGTCGTCGAAGCATTCATCGCGGACTTCAAGTGGATGCACCACGCCAGCTACCAGCCCGATGTGCGATGTGACTTCGATGGCGATCCATCACCGCTCGCTATGATCCTGCCGGTTGCGGGTCATCCGACCCTGAGATTTTCCTACCGCTTTGCAGATAGCGTAGTGAGCAGCCACACGGACTTGTTCTACTGCTTGATCATTGCCGGCCATGAATTGGCGCATTGGGCAAATGCCCATACAAAGCACCTGGACACCGATGACCTGGACAGCAAAGCCATCGAAATGTGGGCTGACTTGTTTGGCACCAGGCTTTTGTTTACTGCAGTAGCAAGATGCCCGAACCTGCGCCCCATTATCAATCGGCTGCGCACTCCAGCCTTTGATGCTGAAGGAGCGGATGCTCTGCTGCCGGCCTATGGCGAGGCGTTGCGCCAGGTTTACGAACGCGTTTTCGTTCCTGCGGGGTTGACTCCGACCTACCCATCGCCCAATGAGCGTGTGCAGATCTGCGGTGTCGGCGTAACCTCGTTTTTCTACCGCCACTTGGGGAAAATGCACCAGCGTATGACGGTGCACGCGCTGAAGAAGGTCATTCTTGAGCCATTTGCAGATGTGCCCGATCTTTTCCCTAAGGACAAAGACTGGCAAGACAGTGCTGACTTGGCGTACCGCACCATTGAAATCCACCTCGGGCTCAAGCAGGGGCGGCCATCGATCACGCCAGGCATACGTCCAGAATTCAACCAATTGGTCGGTACGAATTATTTGGGACATGCTGAAAACAAGGTGCACCGCGAGGGTTTGAAAGCTCAGGTTCGAGCGTGGGGCGTTGACGTTTAAGCCGAGAAAGACCGAGAGGGCGCGTGCGGCTTCTGTCATTGGCTGTGGCCACCCCGACACGAACCGCTGGCAAAAAACTAAGCTATACCTTCGTTTTTCGGGCTCTCCACCCTATTGTCTGCAAAATCTAAGCTAAAGCTTAGTTTTCGTAGGTGTGTCCTCATCTCACCTTGTTAGGTGGGTGGCTGCGTTCGGATTACTCAGGGTGAGTTAGCTGGGGTATTTAGCACAAGCTAGATAGCGGGCAGCGTCAGACAACAGCAAGTATATGTTTTTTATCGAAATTTTTAGCATGCAGTCGGGTGCATTCTTAGCCGCTGGATGGACAGGGAAGCGATGGGCCCGTTATTGCTGGGCTGGGTGGGTTGATAGAGAGATCTGGCTAGGTAAGCTTTTCCCTAGAATGTAGGGGGTACCTAGGATAAGGGTTCGAATCTCTACGCTTCCGCCATATTCAAAGCCCTGATTATTCAGGGCTTTTTGCGTTTCAGGGGCATAGGAAAACTACCCATGGGAACCCCCTTGGGAATGGTTTATTTTGGAAGCGCTTCCGAAACTTTCGCTGTTTGGTGGGTTTCGCCAGAGCTCCAACTCGGCGATAAACCCGCTCCGTAATGTCGCCCTTGGTATGGCCGAGCAGCAGGCTTGCATGGTCGACATCGGTGGTCTCGTACGCTGCCTTCGGGTGAATGTCTCGGAACTGGAGCTGGCTGATGCGGCCTGCCAGCACTTGGTCACCGGCGGCGACTGCCTCCTTCACTGCTTCTTCCCTGGCGTCATCCCACCGATGACGTAGCATGGCGGCCGAGACCCGTTTGCCTGAATCGGTCAATAGTAGGTATGGCGATCCATGGGGCGAGTTTCGCTCCAGAATCTTCCTGATCAGGATGCCCAGCCCACTTTCCACCCCGTCCACCTCAAGCAGAATCCGCAGCTTTTTGTGGGTCTTCTTCTGTTTCACGCCGAGGGCATTGCCTTCGATGTCATCCTTTCTCATCACCAGCACGTCCGTCGGACGCTGGCCCGTCAAATACGCCAAGTCCATGGCGTCCTTCAGCTCTCCCACCGCTTTCGCGTAACACGAGCGTTCGCGTTAATTGAGCAACTTCGCTCTGAAGAGCCTGTTGATCTGTAGTGCTCGGTATTTGAAGTCCCCGATCTTGCTACTGCGCGCACTGCCGCAAGCGCCGATCTCCGGAGGTTCAGCGGTTGATTTTACGCCGCCGCGTGAACGAGCTGTTCACTCAACGTCGCAGTGAAGTGGGTGATATGCTTCGCTGCTTACTAAGCAGGGAAAATGGAAATGCGCAAAAAATTGGAGGCTTTTAGAGGATGGCTGACACCACGTCGGCGGCTGTGGGCAGGAGTAGGCCTGTTCGCTGTCACTATCGTCGTGCCAATTGTCAGTCCAGGAACGAGTGTCAGCTGGCTTGTAGGTCCTGCGTGCGTCTTTTTCGTGAGCGCCTTTATGCCGGCGCACGACAAGCGATAGAGCGCAGTCGTTGAAGTACTCGGCCAGCTCTTCATATGCCCGATACTTTGCTTGGCTGCGAGTGACTGCCCATATACGCAGCACTTAATGACGTGCCTCGCCGAGCATATACTCCACGTCATCCCAATCGTACATGCCGTTGGTGGCCGATGTAACCACCAACGCTCCATGGCTGGCGGCGAAGCAGTGTCGTTGCTCACCGCACGAAAATGCCTTGCGACTCGGCCCAGCATTGCTACGGTGAACTGCGGCGTGGAGGAGTTCCCATGCCTTTGGTACTTCACGTCAGAGGGAGGCCACCTATGGATAACTGCAAGCAGGCAGCAGGCAATGCCGAACCCAGGGCGGATGAGCGCTTTAACTGCCTGGAGTACCTCGACGACGACTTCCCCTACTACAACGGCAAGCCCGTAGGCCTTTCAGGCAAGCAATGGCTGCTGCTAATACTTGGGGTATTGGTCGGGGGGCGTTTGGCTGCATCAGAGATTGCCTTCAGACCCTGTATAACTCGCACCTTGGATCTTGCCACTGCCACTGGACAAACACGACCAAGGAGCATCCGCGCCCGGTACTTTGATCGTCACGCCAATGCCTGCTTCGGCGGTCATGACGTCGGTCACCAAAAGCTTGCTGGCGGCCACACCGGTTTGCTTCGCCACCTCGGCCAGGCAGGCCTTCTCCGCCTTGCTGGTGGCAGATGTGCCACCGATGCTACTGGCACTCGCAGCGCCCGATGTCGCTGGCTGGCAAACCCCGTTAGCCCCACCTTTACCGGTATAGGATACGTCCCATGACTCATCTGGATTGCGCGTGAGGGAAATCGCCACGCCAGAGCCCCTGGCTTCATAGGCGTTGTCGTTGAATTTCTTTAGTTTGGCCTCCTTGCCATTGATGAACACTGGCCCACCCTTATCCGCATGCACGGCGATATTGGTCGGGCAGTCGTAGTTGAGCTGCGGAATATCAGCACTGGCCACAGTGGTAAACAGCAAAGTGGTGGCGCCCAACAAAAACTTGTTCATAGTCATGCGACGTTCTCTCTCCGTTTGAGAATGCTTGGGCTTACTGCACAAGCTTTATGAGCATGCGACAGCGCACTCAAAGCCGAAGCTAGGCGAAGCGGCTTGTATCCACCTCGACGACACGGCTTCGGCAGTATAGGTGGTAGTGGGCAGTTCGAACGGCCAAACGCTCACGGCATCACAATCAGCGTCAACATACCAATATCTGAGGACTGCATCGCCTACTCCTGAGGGCCACGCCCTTTGGGTAATTGCAAGTTCGTCAGGCCATACGCCGCAATGCGACGCCCATTACCGCTCCAAGAAGTCCCATGCATGTCAGCAGAACAGGGAGTGACACCCACCAAGAAACGCTGGACGTCATCATGCTTAATTCCGACATCCCAGCGATGCCGGCAATAAGGTTCTGCGGGAGGAACACGACATTGATCAGCGTGAGTTTGCGCAGGGCTCGATTCATGCTGTTGTTTGCAAGTGCTCTGAATCGCTCGTGCGATTTGTTTGACCACCCTCAAATGGTGCCGGCCAGCGAGTTGGCGAGCATAAAGGTGGTGCAGGCGAGAACGGTGGGAGAAGCAGGGCGTCGAGGGTTGTAATAACCTGGTGATTTCGAACGATTGGGAGGAAGTGGAAGAGGCGGCGCCTTTCTTATGTTCACAAAAAAGCCCGCGCTAGGCGGGCTGGAGGCTACTTGGTGCTGATCTGCGCCCTGGCGTACATGTAGATCGAGCCGTGATCTGGAATTTTACAGGTGATAACACCAGGCGCTCCGGGTACCTTTTTGTCATCCAGGGTAATTACATCGGCGAGATGAAAATACTGATCGTCCTGCAGGTTCTTGGCGGAGGCGGCTGAAAAAACCAGGCGGCTCAGCACTGCAGTGAACGCCTCGTAGCATTGGTCTTCCTCACTCAGCTTCATTTCAGCCAGCCTGCGGTCACTCATGCCACCCATTTCAATGACTACCGGCTCGGCGGACGTTGATTTGGGGCTCGCTTCGACGCTGCTCATTGCATAGCTGATTTTCATCTTGCGAGGTTTGATGTGATAGCGCTGGAACTTGGGATTTTTCAGCGCATAGGACAAGCCTTTCTCGGGATCGAGATACAGGGTTACGTCATAGGTGTTCTGGACGCGCTTGCCGATTAGATCCGAGGCAGCCTGTGCGGGTTGCAGCCAGGCACTCAAGATGATGGCGATGGCGGCGCTTGTGACGAGGGATATCTTCATTACCTGGACCTGTTCCTTGGCGGGGGCTATCAGTGGAAAGTGATGCTTTCATGTCGTTGCAGGGTGATCAAGTAGCCTTCGTGCTGGGCGGGAGGGGGCTGGAGCAGCCAGAGCCTGAAATTGTGGCGTCTTTCTGACGGGTATGAAAAAGCCCGCCGAGGCGGGCTTCCGTTTCGATCTTCAAAGACTGGAGTACTTATCATCCACCTTGCGCTTCTCGAGCGTATAACGCTCCAGGTCGATCTCTTTGGTTGCCATTCTGGTATCGAGCGCGTCCATATCCCGGCGCTTCAAACTGGCTACATGAGCCCGAGTAGCCTGGTAATTGATGGACTCTGCAGCGTTGTAGCCGCTGACTGGATCCCACAGAATCGAAATAGGCCAGAGCAGCAGGTTCACCACGCCGTAGCCGTAAGAGCGACCGTAGAACGAGCCACCGCCGGGCAGAATGCCCAACCCAGCTGCGACACCTGGGCTCTTCTCCTGAATAGCCATGTTATTGGCCCGATGTTTTGCTAGCTCTGATTCTTGCGATGAGTTAAGTCCAGTAGCGCAGCCAGTTGTCATTGCGATAACGGCAGCAGCTAGCAGATTACGAAGCGCGAACATCCTTGACCCCTTGTTGATTTTCTCGGTTTTCCCGCACCTGGGAAGCCTGGCGATTCTATCGCATATGGCGGCATTTGCCTTGCGCGTGCATGGACGGCTGCGAGGATGAGGCATTGGCACACATGGCGTTGCCCAAAACGCACCGACAGCAGTTGCGCAGCACCAATCCACTGGAGCGGCTCAACGCCGAGATCAAACGCCGCACCGATGTCGTGGGGACCTTTCCAGACGATCCTGCAATCACCCGGCTGGTAGGAGCGATGCTGCTGGAGCAGAACGACGAATGGTGCCTGCAACGGCGCTATGTGCCGTTGGAGGCCTTCGAGGCCGTCAACGATAATCCACAGGCCAATCATCAAGCCAAGTTAATGAAATCCTTCGGTAAATTATTTCACCGCTGCTGCGCCCAGCCCAGCAAGTCGCGCTGACGGAAATTTGTGCTTCAAGCCCACCTGAGCATTGCGCATTTCCTGATCTCGGCTAAATTGTACAAAAACCTGTACAAAAACGAGGCGCTGTACATGTATTGCGAATGGCCTTTGACGTTGTACTTTGATGGTGCCTGTCCATTGTGCGCCAGAGAGATCGCTTTTCTGCGGAGGCGATCGATGGAGGCCAAGCTCCTTTTGGTAGACATCAGTGACGCTGATTTCGACCCTGGATTATTGGGCGTCACGGTTGAGCAACTCAGGTCTTCTTTGCATGGGCGGTTCGCCAATGGACAATGGGTCAGAGGCTTGGATGCAACCCTATGGAGTTGGCGTGCAGCTGGGGTGGGAATGTATGTTGCGCCACTGGCTTGGCGCCCTCTGCGCCCACTGTTTTCAATTTGTTACAGGCTTTTCTGCCGCATAAGGCCACACTTGGCGTGGCTACCACATCCCGATGGCGGTCTTCGTTGCAGCGGTGAGGAGTCCAAATGTACCAATCGCTAGCTGAGTACTATCGTGAAATTCTTATCGGCATTGGTGAAAATCCGGAGCGCGAAGGGCTTTTAGACACGCCTCAGCGTGCGGCAAAAGCGATGCAGCACCTATGCAACGGTTATACCTTGAACCTTGACGAGATAATAAACGGTGCCTTGTTCGAGTCTAAGAATGATGAAATGATTGTCGTCCGTGATATTGAACTTTATTCATTGTGCGAACATCATATGTTGCCATTTATTGGTAAAGCTCATGTCGCATACCTGCCGACAGGACGGGTGCTCGGCTTATCGAAGGTTGCACGCGTGGTTGACATGTTCGCTCGTCGTTTGCAGATACAGGAAAACTTAACCCGGCAAATTGCGTGTGCCATACAGGATATTACTGATGCCGCCGGGGTTGCGGTGGTTATTGAAGCGAAGCATATGTGCATGATGATGCGCGGTGTAGAGAAGCAGAACTCCGTGATGGTTTCATCTGTGATGTTAGGCGAGTTTCGCGACTCACCGACGACCCGACAGGAATTTCTTCAACTCATCGGTCGAAACAACTGACACCCGGTATGAAAAGAGCAGTCTAGATCACTGGCCCCATGGGGCCGCCTACGTTTTGGCGATAGGTACTGTGCCTGGTGACAGGCACGGCTGGCGTGCGCGGGCTTGCTTTGTGCAGCCTATCGGGACATGACTGTCGTGAAGGGTTGGCCAGAGAATGTGCCACAAGAAAAGTGACTGCTGTCATTTTAAATTTCAGTCACCCGGTAACTGTTGTTCGGGCAGTTGCCTACCGCGTTGACGAGTAGCTTTGTGTTTGGGTTTTACATCCAGGGGTCACCTTGTAGTGCTCGCACGCGGGTGAGGGGGGTATGCCAAACATGTTGTGTTCCGCTTGAAGAGGGGTGTTCAAATGAACTCAGTGTCTACCAAGTTTTCGCCAAGCCGCTTTGCTGTCCTTGGTTACGGCGGGTTGCTACCGTTTATTGGTTTGACGCTGCTTATCCTTTTTTATGCTGAATTCCGAGCGTTGTGGTCGACTATGTTGGTTAACTACGGCGCTGTAATATTGAGTTTCATCGGCGCGTTGCACTGGGGGTTCGCCATGGCGTTACAGGGCATGCTCGCCGAGCATCGTCGAGAACGACTCATGTGGAGCGTTATACCTGCGCTTATCGGTTGGGTCAGCACACTTCTGGCAGTGCCATTGGGTTGTTTGATGTTGACTTGCGGTTTTGCTGTCCATCTTTGGCAGGACCAAAAATTAGTGCAAGAGTTGCCTGGGTGGTACCTGCCGATGCGAGGGCACTTGACGGTTGTGGCGAGTCTCTGCTTGCTGCTCAGCGCATTTGCAGTATTGATTGATTTTTAAACGTGCCTATAAGGGGCGCCGAGCACTTGTTCCCGCTATTGCTGGTGCTTGGGCTGCTGACTAGGCTGTCGGATTTGGCACTGTTGGGTATGACAACCGTCATCGATGACACGTATGAGCCAGGCTTCGAGGTCGAGCCCCTGGCAGTTCCGACACGGCCTGATGATAAAGGATAGATACAAAAAGTAACCTGAGGAAAACTCATTTAAATCAATCTATTAGGTGTTTTCTGGAATTAGGATACAAAAAATTTCAAAACTCCCGTGTACAGGTTTGAAATGCCAAGGGTAATTTCACCCTCAAGCTGTGCGGTCAACTGCAATGGAATGCAGCCTGTAGCAACCCGGATCTTCATGCCTTCACCGGGGTTGCACCTACTACAATAGAGGGAGCTAATCGTGAACTGCATTTTCTGTGCAATTGCCAAGAAAGAATCACCGGCTGCCGTTGTCTACGAAGACGAGCAGTGCCTGGCCTTTCTCTCCATCCAGCCGATTACTCCTGGCCATGTTCTGGTCATCCCCAAGGCCCACGCAAGCGGCCTGGGTGATATCCCTCCTCAAACCTGTGGCCACATGATGCGTGTGGGTCAACGGGTGGCGGCCGCCCTGCGTGAAAGCGGTTTAAGCCTCAATCAACACCCCTGCGAAGGTATCAACCTGCTGCTGTGCGATGGCGCTGTGGCCGGGCAGACCGTGGGCCACGCCCACCTGCATGTACTGGCCCGCTTTGTTGGTGATGGTTTCAACCTGGGGCATGCGGACCTTCCACTCGCTACGGCCCACGTGCTGGGCGAGCGCGCAGAGCAGATCCGTCGAGCCTTGACCTCGCTGCCCCCGGTTTAACTGCAAGTCGCTTTAATTTAAAGGCACGCCCGCGATAAAAGGGATGCGTGCCTTGCTGTGCGCAATAAGCAAATCATCAACGTGTAGGCATCTACGCAAGGAGGCGAAGCTATGTATTGTACTGTGGGAACTTAGGTCGTGCGCGGGGCTGAGTTGAATACTACGGATCACAATAAGAAGGGAATTCTCATGCCGTCACTCGCAAGTAATAAGGCTGCCTTGCCTTCGGCAGATATGCAGTTGGTAAAGGAAGATTCAGCCGGTTCGGCAATCTACAGTTTCTATGATTCAGTACTTCAAGGCTTGTGCCAATCTGATAAGGTAAAAGTCAGGCAGGTGGTTACGCCAGCGCAGTTTCTCGAACTGTCTCGTGCCCGCAGTCGGTTGTACGGGCAGCGAAAGATTTACTACAAGACGTTGTTTGGTAATGCGGTCGACGACACCGTATGCCTGGATGAATACGACCCGCGCTCCTACGTCTTTGCCTTTTATTATGATGGTGAAATCATCGGTACCCAGCGTATTACGCCTTTCCCTCACGAGTCGGGCGAGTTCATCAGCCATGAACAACTGGTGCGGTTCTCCGGGCCCAATTACGAGCATGAGTGCGTCGAACTCTCGCGACTTATTGTCGACAAGCATTCCCCGGTCAAGAACGTTGTCAACGGGTTGGCGATGACCGGCGCCTCGCTGGTCGCCCTGGAGGGCGGCTACAAAACTTTTATTACCTACGTAAAACCACGGCTCGCGCCGAAGTTCGACAGCTTCGTCTTTGACCAGGACGGTATCTTCTTCCAGATCAAAGCCCGCGGTGACCACTATTACGCCCTGTACAAAGGCGATCTGATGCCGTCGGTCACGCCCTTCTTTGGCCTGCAAAGCTGCCCGGCAGACCTGCAGAACATTGACGACTTGATTCGCTACACCTTGGCCGCCCGTACCACGCGGCAGTCACTGGCGGGATGAGCATCCAAAAACAACGACAACATTGAGGTTGATCCAAGATGGAAGCCAGGAACAAAGAAGTGGTCATCGAGTTTTACGAGCGCATGTTTGGCCAGCGGGAACTGGCGGTCGCCGATACATTGATTGCCATCGATTATGTACAACACAACAACGTATTTATTCCACCGCGCCGCGAAGGCTTCAAGACCTACTTTACGCAGTTCTTCAAAACATTCCCCGAGTCGGGTGCCAGCATTGAGCGGGTGTGCGCCGAAGGCGATTATGTCTTCCTGTATGCCAAGCACTGGGCCAAACACAGGTTCTTTACGGTAAATTACAAGGTGATCGATATCTATCGTGTGGAAAACGGTGTGCTAATGGAACACTGGGACACTATCGAAGGCCTGGGCTTCTTCTCCAAGTTCATCTACATCATAAAGTCCTTGCTGCGCTTGTAATTCGGTGTATGCGTGATGTTGTAAGCAGTATCATGAATGATTTGTCAACCCGTCAAGGAAGAGAGTGAAATGACTGAAGTGACCGCGTTTCGCAAAGAGCTGAAAGCCATCTGTGATGCCGAATGGGAAAAGATCAAGGCCGGCCGCTTTTTCCAGATGATGAAACGCCCCGAGTTGCAGCGTGACCTCTACATCAAGTCGATTGTCCAGGTGTATCACTACACCAAGAACAACGCGATCAACCAGGCGGTGGCGTGCTGGAACCAAGACCATAAAAAGGTCGGCCTGCTGCGTTTTGCGATGAAGCATGCGCTGGAAGAGTTGGGTCATGAAAACATGGCGTACAACGACCTGATCGCCATTGGCGTCGACAAGTCCGAGTTCGATAAGCCGATGTTGCCGGCCACAGAGGCGTTCTACGGCTACCTGGATTTCGTCTCTGTGTGCCGCGGCATCATTCCGCGGCTGGGCTACAGCTTCTGGGCTGAGGACTGCTACGAGCACCTCGAGCCTTTGATGGATGTCTGCAAGAACCATCTCAAGCTGACCGACCAACAACTTACCTTCTTTGTCGCCCACGCGATCATCGACGAGAAACACTCCGAGCAAGTCAACGCAGCCATCGACCGCTGGGTCGTGACCGACGAAGAAAAAGAGTCGGTCAAGCAAGTCGCACGCACCACGGTTTACTTGATGGGCAAGATCCTCGAGT
Source organism: Pseudomonas sp. SDI (assembly GCF_003105155.1). GTDB lineage: Bacteria > Pseudomonadota > Gammaproteobacteria > Pseudomonadales > Pseudomonadaceae > Aquipseudomonas. The sequence goes on from NZ_QETK01000018.1 coordinate 12,744, forward strand.
CGGTCGCCGACGAGTTCTGAGGCTTGCAACAGGCGTCCTCGCGCACCCTGCTGCGCGAGGACTTTTTACATGGCGTGCACAACCATAAAAACGCTCGGCTGGTCATGGCACTTGTCCAACCGCCTGGCTGCCACGGTCAATTCACTAGGAGGTGACATGAGTAGCAATAGCGACATGATTACCTGGGGCATGATGTTGCGCAAAATCCCCTTGATCGCCCGGGCCATTCCTCGGCTGGTCAGGGGAATCAAAGCTTCCAAGCTCAAGGCCGATCAGCCCTGCGGCCTGGGGTGGGCCTTCGAGCAGGCGGTTGCGCGCAACCCTCAAGGACCGGCGTTGCTCTACAAGGACAATCGTTTCAGTTATGAACAGGTCAACCAGTGGGCCAACCGTTTCGCCCACTACCTGCTTGCCCGCGGCCTGAAAAAAGGCGATGTAGTCGGCATATTTATTGAAAATCGCCCGGAATTGCTGGTCAGTGTGCTGGCGGTCAGCAAGCTCGGCGGTATCTGCGCCATGCTCAACACCTCGCAGACCAACAACGTCCTGATCCATAGCTTGAGCCTGGTCAATCCCGCAGCGATTATTGTCGGCGAAGAGTTGGTGCCATCCTTTGACGCGGTGCGTAATGAGGTTGCCATCGATGAGCTGAGCACGTTCTTCCTGGCTGACACCGACACTACTCGCGATGCGGGCGTCGCGCCCGAGGGTTACATCAACCTGACCCGTGCCAGCGAAGCGCACGCCGCTGTCAATCCGCTGACCACCCAGCAGGTCTACCTGGACGACGCCTGCTTCTACATTTACACCTCCGGCACTACCGGGTTACCCAAGGCGGGGGTGTTCAAGCACGGGCGCTGGATGAAAGTCTACGGTAGCTTTGGCATGATCGCCCTGGATATGCGCCCCGATGACATCGTCTATTGCACCTTGCCGCTCTATCACGGCACCGGGCTGTGCGTGAGCTGGGGCTCGGCATTGGCCGGCGCCTCGGGTTTCGCCATCCGCCGCAAATTCAGCGCCAGTCAGTTCTGGAATGACACACGCAAATTCAAGGCCACCACCATTTGCTACGTTGGTGAGTTGTGTCGCTACCTGATCGACCAGCCTCCCGCTGGCAACGATGGCGACAACCCGGTGCTGAAAATGATTGGCAACGGTCTGCGCCCGGGCGTGTGGATCGACTTCAAGAGACGTTTCAACATCGAACGGGTCTGCGAGTTTTATGCCGCCAGTGACGGCAACATCGGCTTTACCAACATCCTCAACTTCGAAAACACCATTGGCTTTGCGATCAACGCCTGGTCGCTGGTGGAGTACGAACACGACACCGGCGAGCCGCGGCGCAGCGCGAACGGTTTCATGCAGAAAGTCGGCAAGGGTGGTCAAGGCTTGTTGCTGGCCAAGATCGACGACGATGCCCCATTCGACGGTTACACCGACCCGGAGAAGAGCAAAAAGGTGGTGCTGTACGACGTGTTCGAAAAGGGCGACCGTTACTTCAACAGCGGCGACCTGATTCGCGATATCGGCTTTGGCCACGCCCAATTCGTCGACCGCCTAGGGGACACCTTCCGCTGGAAAGGCGAAAACGTCTCCACCACCGAAGTCGAAAACATCATGGTGCAACACCCCCACATCGCCGAGGCCGTGGCCTACGGTGTGGAAATCAAGAACACCAACGGTCGCGCCGGGATGGCGGCCATCACCCCATCGGCTCCGTTGGAGCAACTGGATTTCTGCGACCTGCTGCGCTTCGTCAAAAGCCAGATGCCCCACTACGCGGTGCCGATGTTCCTGCGCATCAGGACCTGCATGGAAACCACCGGCACGTTCAAATACCAGAAAACCAAGCTCAGAGCCGAAGCCTTCGACCCCAGCCAAACCGGCGAAGATCCGGTCTACGCTTGGCTACCGGGCACCGAAACCTACGTGCGCGTGACTGAGCAGGTGCTGCAGGATATTCATGGCGGCAAGTTCCGCTACTGAAGGGCAACTGCGCGGGCGTCAAACCACAACGCCGAACAAATGCGTAAGGCTGCTCATTCAAGCGGAGCAGCCTTACGCTTCCTGGTATCCCCGCCATTAGGGATACATCCCCACGACCGCTTGATTGCAGCGCTAGGTGCTCTGGCACTTGCGGCGCAGAGCATGACGATTCCGAATAATGTTCCTCTCGTACCGGTCGAAGATTGTCCCCATAACGACAAGGTCTCTGGATTTTTCTTCTGCTTTCAGTACGGTCCGGACTGCTTACTCGGGAATGCCGGTCACCGTGTGCACCACACGCATGGCACAAGGAGGTCGAGCCCCTTCGGGATCGATCAGTTCGCATTGCTTCAGCAGCGGATAGGCATCGGCAAACTTCAAGGCCGCGACTTGCTCGGCATGCTGTTGAGAAACGAAACAATGCTCGAATCGGTAGGCGGCATACACCTCGGGCCGTAACAGCGGATGGTCATAGACCTCGTCGACGATACTCTTCAGCAGTTGTGACATCTGCCCATTGAGCCCTGGGGAAATCTGGGTGAGCAGATCGTCCTTAGTGATACCCGCCTGCCGAGCCTCAACAACTTGCTTGGATGCGCTGATAGATGCCTGCATCCCCTCCGGGAACGGACAGCTGGGCTCGCCAAATGCCGAAGCCGAAGCAATGCAACTTAGTAACGTGAAGACAGCGGCCTTCCTGCTCATGGAACTCTCCTGTTAGATGTCAGCACTGTCGGAATAACGTTGATAATCTTAACGGCTTTTCTATTGCCCTTGTGCGCGCAGGGGCTTCGCTGTGCTGCCGGGTCGTTAGAAACTGTACTTCACATTGAACGTGAGGTTGCGCGGCGCCCCCCAGAACACCGTGCCGTAGTTGCCGATACCGCTGTAGTAATGCTTGTCGAACAGGTTGTTGATGCTGAGGCTGGCTTTCAGCTCGCGGGTGAAGTCATAGCCGCCGACCAGCCCCACCAGCGCGTAGGACTTCTGCTCGAATTTGGCACTTGGGTCGTTGATCTCGTACCAGTCTTCATCACTGGGCTTGAAGAACGTCGAGCTCTGCCAGTAGGCATTACCGCCCACGGTGAGTTTGTGCCAATCGCCCTGCATGCGGTAGTTGGTTGCCAGCTTGAGCAGGTGTTGCGGCTGGTTGGTCGCCACGCGTTGGCCTTCGGCGTCATGGGACTCGGCAAAGGTGTAGCCTGCCATTACTTGCAGGTTTTTCAGCAGTTCGCCGTTCACTTCCAGCTCGACGCCGCGGGTTGTGACGCCCTGTGCTGCCCGATACGCGCTGCCTCCACTCGGTGTGCTACCGCCGGTGAGCACGGCGAAGTTGTCCTGCTTGAGTTCGAACAGAGCCATGCTGGTATTCAGACGATTGTCGAAGTAGGCACCCTTGATGCCGAGTTCAACGCTTTGACCGGTGAGCGGGTCGATAGGCTTGCCGTCCGCGCCGAGGCTATAGGCCTGCGGCTTGAAGATATCGGTGTAGCTGGCATAGACCGTGTGGTTGACGTCCAGGTCGTAGGTGATGCCGGCATAGGGCACTATTTCGCTGGAGTTGGTGGCGCTGGCCGGAAGGCGGCGACCGATGGCGTTGATGGTGTCGATGTCCCATTTGTAGTCGACGACCCGTGCTCCAAGGATCACGGCCAGGGCATCGGTCGGCTTGAGAATGGTGGCTGCGAAGCCGACCTTCTGCCGTGCCTCGATATCGAAGGTCGACCACCATTCGAAGTTGCTCGGTCTATCGCCATAGCCGTCCCAGTGGAACACATCGCCGATGACGCCATTGGTCACGCCATCCTCGCGACTGGAGGTGGATTCGGTGTGGGCGATGCTGTAGCCGAACACCGCCTCGTGGAGGCGCCCACCCAGGGCAAACGGGCCGCGGGCATACAGGTCCAGGCCTTTTTCCTTGCTGGTGGTGTTGAACTTGCTCGCGGTGCCGTTGGTGTTCAGGCTGCCGCTGGCTGGGTTGATGTTACCGCCGATGAAACCATGGGAAATGCTGCCATCGGCCTGGATCGCCTCGCTACTGATCCCCGAGATCAACTCGCGCGAGCGGTAGTCACGGCTGCTGAGCACACCCTTGATGACCCAGTCGTTGTCGAAGTTGTGTGCCAGCTCCACGAAGGCCCGCTGGGTTTCCTGGTTGCGCCAGGTCCAGCGATCTGCAGCGTTGCTGTCACGGTCGAACTTGACGGTACGGCCGTCGAGGAAGAACGCGGGCAAGGCGCCAGTGGTACTGCCGTTGTCATGGTTTTTCTGCACGTCGTAGCCAACCGTGAACAGCGTGTTTTCGCTCAGGTCGGCCTCCAGCACACCGTAGACCGTGTTTTGCTCAGCGGTAAGGTAGTCGATGTAACTGTGCTGGGATTGGCTGCCAGCGACCATTCGGCCGCGGATGTTGCCGCTGTCGGTCAACGGGCCGGCAAGGTCGAGGTCGGCTTGGTACTTGTCCCAGGAGCCTGCGCCGGCACCGATGTGGCCTTGCAGCTCGCTGGTCGGTCGTTTGCGCACCAGGTTGATGACCCCCGAAGGATTGCCGGAGCCATTGACCAGCCCGGTCGCGCCCTTGAGCACTTCGACCCGGTCGTAGATCAGGCTGTTGCCGATGCTGTAGTTGTCGCGTAGTGAACCGCCGTCGGAGGACAGGCTGGGGACGCCATCGAACTGATAGTTTTCCAGTTTGAAACCACGCGAATAGAACGTGAAGGCCTCGGAGCTTTCCTGGTTGACGGTGATCCCAGGTGTTTGCTTCAGGACTTCGGCAACACTTTGCAGGTTCTGGTCGTCCATCTGCTGGCGGGTGACCACGCTGATCGACTGCGGGGTCTTGCGCAGGCTTAGGTCCAGGCGCGTGGCGGCGGCAGTAGCGCCGGTGGTGTATGAGCCGCTGCCCTCTGTCGTCAGCCCCAGGCTTTCCCCGCTAATGCTGGTTGCGCCCAGTTGCAGCGCCGTACCGGCCTCGAGTTGGGGCGCAAGCACCCAGTTGTTGCCTACCTGCAAAACCTGCAGCCCGCTATCCGCCAGCAGCATGGAGAAACCCTGCTCGATGCTGAAGCGACCCTGCAAGCCGCGGCTCTGCCGCCCCTGGGTCAGCGCCGCATCGTACGACAGGAGCACGCCGGCCTCCTGGGCGAAGCGGTTCAAGGTGCTTACCAGGGGCCCTGGAGGGATGTCGTAGACACGGCTGGCCTGCTCGGCATGGGCCTTGGCGTCCGGCGACAACAGTGGGGCCAGTAGCGCGGTATGCAGCGCGATGGCGCCGCCAAGCAGCAGGGGCGTGAGGTGCTTGCGTCGCGGGAATGGGCAGATTGTCGTTCTAGGCATGACAGCTCCTTCAAATGCCTGTTTGGGCGGTTTGCAGGAGAGCTCGTACGAGAGCGGTCAATCCGACAATGCGATTGCGAACTTTTTTCACCTGGGCCTTCAGCTCATCGGGGTGAGCCTGATCCAGAAGCGTGTGTAGGTGTTGATCTTCAGCTTTAGCGCCTCGGCGATCGCGACCAGGGCGCGGTCGGTATCGTCCAATGGATACACGCCGGCCAGATGCAACCCGGCCACCTCGTCGCTGCAGCTTAGCCCGCCGCTGCGGTAACGCTGGAGTTCAGCCAGGGCTCGGCGCAGCGGCCAGCCGTCGAGTACCAACTGCCCTTGGCGCCACTCGGTGCGGGCGAGGTTGGCCAGGCGTGGTTCAGGCAGGCTGCCGTTGTCGAAGGCGAGGCCCATACCGGCGTTTACCCGCACCGTGCGGTCGCTTGCGGCATGGTGGACCTCGACGGCATGTTCCATGACGATCAGTTCGGTGCAATCGGCATGCAGTCGCACGTTGAACCGGGTACCCAGGGCGCGCATATCGCCATGCAGGGTGCGCACATGGAGGGGGCGTGGGTCGCTGGCGGTATGCACGGCGATCTCACCCTCGATCAGCACGATCAGGCGCAGGCCTGCGCTGTAGCGGATACCCACGGCAGAAGCCGTATTGAGCGTCAATCGCGTGCCGTCACTCAGGGTCAGGCTGCGGCGCTCGCCCGTCGCGGTGCGCTGATCTGCCAGCCAGGTGGGGGCGTTGCGGTATCCGGTCCAGGCGACGCCTGTAGCCCCGAGGCCGAGTACCAGCCCCTTGAGCACCGTACGCCGTCCCGGTTCGATCTGTCCTGCGGCGAGTGTGTGCCGTGCCAGCGGGCCGGGTACGCCGACGAGGCCGGCCTGCAGTTGCTCCAGGCGCCCCCAGGCCCAGTCGTGCAGTGGGGACTGCTCTCGCCAGGTTTGCCATTGGGCGCGTCGTTCTGCGCAGTTGGGGGCCGCGTGTAACCGTGCATGCCACTGCGCCGCCGCGCGCAGGGCCTGGCGTTGCTCCGAAGGGTTCACAGCTGCGCGTCGAAGGCGAACAGCAGGCAACGCTCTGTAGCCTTGGCCATGTACTTCGTCACCGAGCTGACCGACACACCGAGGCGCTGCGCAATTTCCGGGTAGGTCAAGCCATCGAGTTGAACGTAGATGAATGTGTCGCGAACGTTCTGGCCCAACCCGTCGAGCATGGTGTTCAGTTGCATCAGGGTCTCCAGCATCAGCAGGCGTTGCTCCGGTGAGCACTCCTCGAGGAGCGGCTGGCTGGCCAGGAACGCCAGGTACGCTTGCTCCAGGTTACGTCGCCGCAACTGGTCGATCATCACCCGCCGCGCCACTGTAGCCAGGAAGCTTCGGGGCTCGGTCAATGGCTGGCGCAGGGCGCTGCTAATCAGGCGAAGGAAGGTGTCCTGGGTGATATCGGCTGCCCGGTCTGCATCACCCAGGCGTCGGCGAATCCAGCCCCTCAGCCACTGGCTGTGGTCGCGATACAGCGCGTGCATCTCATCTTGGGGGGATGATGCGGGCGGCAGAGGGTAGGACACCTGGATTTTCCTGCTTGCAAGACGCGGATAAGAATTGATCGCAATTATAGGCGGGCGAGGCAGGTTTGCAATGCGGTTCGATTAAACGCGGCTAAGAACGACTATCCCTTGGCGATGTTTCTCGTTGGGTAAGCCAGAAACAACGGTGAGATAGCGCTGGCGAACTTATGTCTTTTGTATCGTCTACATTGCAGAGAGCCCTTTCGCAAAAGGAAGCAGCCATGGCCAAGCCCCGAGTTCTGATTGCAGTGTTTGCTTCGATCACGCTGGTACTGACACCCTGCATTTCATTTGCTGATCCTGGCAATGGCAATGGCAATGGCAATGGCAATGGCAATGGCAAAGGACAGGGGCACGGCAAAGGCCAGCCTCCTCACTCACAAGGGCCTGGCAATTCGGGCGGAGGCAAGAACGGCTCCGGCCCTGCTGGCAGGCACGGCGCCCCCTCCATTGACCGTGGCGATGTGCTCGGAATCTTGGGCGGACATCGCAACTACTGGAGCCCAGGCCCAGCGCTGCCACCTGGCATCCAGAAGAACCTGGCCCGTGGCAAGCCGCTTCCCCCAGGTATCGCCAGGCAATTGGACGGTCGCCTGCTTGGCCAGCTACCGCATTACGACGGTTATGAGTGGATGCAGGCCGGCGCAGATCTAATCCTCGTGGCTGTTGCAACCGGCATCATTTATGAGGTGTTGAACGGGGCCTTCGACTGACCCCGTGTGCGCCTGGCTGAGCTTCGCGATTACCCGCTTGATTTTTTCGAGCGCGACACTTTCCTGGCCGCCATGGCGTGGCAGTGAATAGCGGGGAGGGCGGAGTTTTTGCTAGAGCGCACTTCAAGCAAGAGACCTATACCGTGACCTTTCATCGCGATGGTTTCGCTGACGATGTGCACGTTCTCCGAGCCAGCGTGAGAGGGTGTTGCTGGGGCAACATTTTAATCGGGGGCCTGATCGGTATACCCATCGTCGCCCCGTTCGCTGGTGAACTTTCCCGAGGGCAAAAAAGCCCCTCTGGAACGAGGGATTGGCCCTATAATCCGCCCTCGTGAGGAGACTCCTAATCTCGCTACATACTGCTTCGTGCGTCCCCTGAGGTCTGTCATGGATAATTTTAAAGTCGCGTCTATCAGCGCGCTCACCTTTCTACGTCAAAAGCTCGGCTTCCAGTTATGTATGGTCACTCGTACAGATGGTAATGACTGGACTGTTTTGCATAGCGACGACCGAGGTTATGGCGTTGTTGCCGGCGATGTTTTCAATTGGGACGACTCCTTCTGCAGCGAAATGGTCAAAGGGCTAGGGCCGAACATAGCCGCGGACGCAAATCAGGTACCGGCTTATGCTGCTGCCAAGATCGGTCAAAAAATTTCGATCGGCGCCTACATCGGCGTACCCCTTAGAGTGTCGGATGGGCGTTTGTTCGGGACCTTATGCGGGATCGATCCCTCAGCCAAGCCGGATGACATATCCGAGTACCAGGGGCTGATTGAATTGCTGGGCGAGCTGCTCAGCACCATTTTGCAGATGGAGCTTAGGGTCGACGAGGAGGAGAGACGGGCAGAGCGGTTTCAGGCGCAAGCCCTTACTGACGCCCTGACCGGGCTATACAATCGGGGCGGCTGGGTGCAACTGCTTGCTAACGAAGAGGCGCGTTATCAGCGTTATCGGCAATCATCTGTTGTGATAGTCGTTGATCTTGATGGCTTGAAAGCGGTCAATGATCTTCATGGTCACGCAGCGGGTGACGATTTGATTAAGCGCGCTGCGTCGGCATTACAACGGGCGTCCAGAACGGAGGATGTGGTTGCCAGGTTGGGCGGCGATGAGTTTGGAATTATCGGCGTTGGTTGTGACTTGGCCGCTGGCCAGGCGCTTTGCAGCCGACTAGAGGCGGCGCTGGATGCCGAAGGTATCAAGGCATCGTATGGCCTTGCCGTCACAACCAGGACCACGCGCATTGCAGCCGCATTGACCATTGCCGACAACGAGATGTACGAGCAGAAACGCCAGAAAAAAATGGCGGATCTTGCGAGGCCCGATTCGCGGTCAGCCTGACCCCGGCCTTCTCGGGCGCATTCGGTAGCGTTAGTGCAGCTTAGGGTCAAGTGCTAAGCCGCTTTCGTCACTGAGCGTTCCGATATCCAAGAGTAAGCTCTCAATCACATCCAATGCGTCTGCGATGCCTTGAAGTGACGTCTGGGGATAGTCCCGATTTGAAGCGACGACGCCCTTCATGGAGGTGGCCAGCGCCAGCTGTGCGTTAGCCAATCGCGAGAGCAAGTCGAGTGTTAGTTTGTCAGTGACCATCGCTCGATCCTCCAAACGTCACGTCAGGATAGCAGGCATGAAAAAGCCCGCCGCGGCGGGCTTGGGCATCAATGTTGTAGTGGCGCTGCGCCGGAAGGTGGCACAGTGTCGAAGGTGGTATTCCCCGCTAAGCTAGGTTCCGTATGAAAAGTTTTGAGACGAAGCTCAGGCGAGGCGAAAACAGCCAAGAACACGGAGTTTATGGGTTGTAAATAAGCATGCCGAGGCGGTTTTCAACGCGGCGTCACCGAGAGTATCAAGGCTTTTCGTACAGCGCCTAGGGACTTCCTAACTCAAGCAAGGACCTGCCATGGACACAACAACGAAGGCAAAAGAAAACTGTCCGACGTGTGGTAACGCGTTCGCGGAAGCCCCGTCAGCCGATGGGGTTATCAGCGTGCCCTGCGCCAGCTGTAAAACGCAGCCGATGAATTACGCAGCGGAGTTGAAAAGAATGCAGGAAGCGTCGGCAAAAAGAGTCGCGAGGGCGGACGCAAAAGTGGCGGAGAGAATGAGCAAGCTGCAATTGCGCTTCGCCAATATCCGAAAAAGCGCTGAGTAAAGCAGGTAGATCAATTGTTCGGTGACTTGATCAGCTCAAGGCAGTGGATTGAGCGGTCGCCGCCCGCGACGTTGCGCCTTCATGCAAGGAGTACGGACATGGCAGATAAATATGTTGGAAAGATCAATGGTGTCGGCACGGATAACGTGCTTTACGTGATTAACATTTATCAGGACGAGACGGTTGAGCGCTCATCGCACGGCATGGTTCGACATGAAGGTTTGAAGCATTACGAAATGCAATTCGGTGGCGAGGTAAAAAGGATTTCTGAGACCGAGTACGAGGTTGTGTCTACGGGCGTGAGGGTCATTGTGAATGATCCTCAGCGCTAAGTGCATCGGTCTGCCAGGTGGGTATCAGCACTTCGGCGCAGTCTGATAGACGCGTTGGAAGACATCACTGGCGCAATCCGCGATACTACCGCGCCATCACCCACGAAAAGGAATTCGCTCATGAAGCGTATTTTTGCCGTTTCGCTTCTCGCCCTGGCGCTCTCCGCCTGTGATAAACCCGCCGAAAACACCAGCCAAGTGGCCCCTGCCCAGTGCGCAAAAGACACCGACTGCAAAGGCGACCGCATTTGTGAAAGCGGCCAGTGCATCAGCCCGAACGCCCAGGCAAGTCTCGCCGCCAAGCCAGCCCCTGCCGTGAGTCTGGCCCCGGCAGCACCTACCATCGCCTATCAGGCCGTGCTGATCTCGGGTGACGAGGTGGGTCCTTTCACCATCAACGGCACTGAAATCAACTACCAGTCCCGTGCTGGCGTCATGAATATCATGGAGCAGGTGATCGACGAGCCGGAGTACGCCACCTACGTGGGCGTTGAAAAGGCCTACGCGTTTGGCCCGAACAAATACGTGCTCGTCATCTCGACAGGCGAGGGCGGTAACGCCTGTCCGGCCACCACCTACGCCGTGAGCTTCGATACCCAGTCCGAATCCATCGACGGCAAGACCTCGGTTGACGGCTGTTCCGAAACAGTGGATTCGCTGGCTGATGGCAACAAACTCATCGTCAAGAAAGATGGCGCGTCCACCGAGATTTATAACGGGCTGGTCAAGTAAGTCGCCATCCACATGAGAAGCCCGGCCCAGAAACCGGGCTTTTTCTGAACTCACCGCAGGTAGCACAGCGCAATACACAAGCGCCCGATCAACCGGAGGATCGAAATGCTCAAGCGCGCCAAGGCCCCCAAACAACCTTTTGCCATGACAGGTGTGCCACTGCTCGCCATGGGCTGCGCTTTCGCTGCCGTGGGTGCATCCGGGCAGACGGCGTTCAGTTATGTTGCAGCCGGCCTGCTGATACCAGGCACTGTGCTGCTGGCCATGGGGCTCTGGAACCGTCGCCGGCAATGTTGAGTTGCTACTGGAAGCAGACACCTTGACGACCGGGGCAAAAAATACATGACTATTCAGAACTCGCTACTTAGCAAGCGCCTTCATAACCGCCGATTTGCAGTGGCCAGCAATACCCAGGGCTTATCCAACGCCGAGACTATTTTCCATTACCGCGTTGAGCAACATGCTATCTCCAGCACCTATCAGGGTGGCCGCATCAGCCTTGGCCAGCAGGTAGGCCGCATCACCGGCCCCGACAGCATCGAGCTGCTGTTCCACTGCGTCACCCGCGAAGGCGATCTGCTCAGCGGCTGGTCGCGCGGCACCGTGGCTGTCGATGACGTGGGCCGTACCACATTGAGCTTTGTCTGGGGATGGTTGTCCGGCGCAACGGGCGGTGGCGAGTCCCACTACGTAGAGCTCGTCGATTAGCCGCCAGTCCTTCTCTCACAACAAACAGGCATAACCATGCAAAGAAATCTGGCCATCGCCAAAAAAATCCTCGAGCTGATCGTTACCCATGACCACGATGGCTCCGGGGTTTATCGTGCCGACCTGTACCCGCTGGTTGAGCGCGCGCTGTATAACGTGGCAGACCTCGGCGATACGGCGGCAACCGTCGACTATCATCTGTATCTGCTGATCGACGCAGGCTTCTTGAACATCACTGAAGCCGAAATCGAAAATGAAGAGGATGACGAGGACGATCTGTTCGCCAGCGATTACTTCTCACCTACCTGGGCCGGGCACGATTATCTCGATAGCAAGTAAGCGCCCAATAACCCCGAGCGTTCATGGAATTTGCCAAGCATGCCAATCCCCTGTTTCGCTCGTTCAAGTACTTTGCGGGCGCTGCACAGTGTTCACCTTGGAGGTCGCCGATGAAAAAGATGCTTTGCGCTGTTGCGCTCATGTTGCTGGCCGGGGTTGCCCAGGCGGGCATTCCACTGGTTAACGCCACCTGCCCGAATAACATCGACGTGCATGCCGACGAGGGCGGACCGATCTACATCAATGGCAAAGAAGCGACGCTGAAGAAATTCAACGACAACTACTTCGAAGCCAAAGGCAGTGGCGTGACCGTTTCGCTTTCGATCAACCCGGATGGCACGCCGAGTGTGTCCTACACCGGCAAGGGCGGCGCCAATGGTGTCTGCGAACTGAGCGAAGAGGATTGAGTTGCCGGTACTGTGCACAAGGCCCCACGGGCCTGAGCATTACCCGGATGCCAGGGACATGCCGCTAGCCAATGACCGGCAGCCGGCGTCTCTGATCGGTAACCGACGCGGATGCCCGAGTCGGGCTGGAGCTATGCGCTTTGCTAGCGCTAGCGCGAGGGACGGGTGTACACCTTCAGGGATTATTTGCGCAGCAAGTGTGCTATCAATTCCCTCCCAATCAATAACAAGAGCCGCACCATGATCACCTGCTACCTGCGCTACACCCTCGATCCCTACAAACTCGCCGAATTCGAGGCCTATGGCCGCCTGTGGATTCCCCTCGTGGAAAAATTCGGCGGGCAGCACCACGGCTATTTCCTGCCCTCCGAAGGCGCTAACAATATTGCCCTGGCCATGTTCAGTTTCCCCAGCTTTGCCGAGTACGAACGCTACCGCGAACTGTCGATGAAAGACCCGGACTGCATCGCCGCCTTCAAATACGCCGAAGAAACCCGTTGCATCCTCAGCTACGAGCGCAGTTTCTTCCGCCCGGTACTGGGCTGAAATGAACCCGTTCGAAGACATGCGCGTATTCGCCTAGGTCATGGAGTCTGGCAGCTTCACCGCTGCCGCCGACAAGCGTGGCCTGTCCAAGCAGTTCGTCAGCCGCCGGCTGATGCAACTCGAAGTGCGCCTGTTGAATCGCGCCACCCGCCGCCTCGACGTTACGCCGCTCGGCCAGGCGTACTACGAGGCGGCCCTGCGCCTCAGTGCGCCGTTCTGGTTCGCCCCGCCCAGCGCCGACACCAGCAGTGCGCTCAGCGTGCCGCCGAACGGGTCGGTGGCCGTGGCTCACGGTCGCGGACCACGGCGTCGGTGTACACCCCGAGGTCGGCGTCGTAGCGGCGGATGATCACGCTGGGCTGGGTGTCGGCCACGCGTGGCAGGCGCGAGTCGTGGAACACATGGCGGCTGGTGACGACTTCGAAGGGTTGTGGTGCGCGAACGATGTAAGGGCGCGGCGGGGCCGCGCTGTAGCCGTCGAGGCCGATGGAGGGCTGCGCTGCGAGGGCACTGGTGATCAGCAGGCAGCCCGACAGGAGCAGGGTGGCGAGCATCAGGTGGCGCATGGCGGGAATCCCCGTTTCGCTCTGGCAACAGCTCAGTATAGGCGTGCCAGGCGAGCGGGGCCTGTTGCGTTCATCGCCGACTTTCAGGCCGGCGCCGCCGCGGCCACCACACTGCGAGCCTTGTACAGCGGCGCCAGCCGTGAGCCCTCGTAGTGACTTTCGCGGAAGAACTTCCAGCGCCCGAACAGGCAATACACATGCGCGACCCGGCCCTGCTCGTGATAGCCCATGCGCACATGCAGTTTCAGCGCTGGCACATTGTGCGTCTCAACCACGTCCACTACCTTGTCGCAGCCCTGCGCGCGCATGGCGTCCCAGAGCTTGACCTGGGCCTCTACCGACAGGCTGCTGCCAAAGAACGCTGGAATCATCTCGCCGCCAAACTCGAAGAACTCGCCTGGTTTCACCGGGAAGGTACAGCCGTAGTAATGGCGATCGTGGTAATCGCGGGTACTGGCCCAGATGAACGCCACGGCGTTGCCGGCGGCGTCCAGGTACATGTGCCCGGTATGGCCCTCGGCGGCCAGCTGGCGCATGGTTTCAACCCGGTCGCCGAAGTGATGGGTAAAGGCCTCGGCGTTCGCCGTGGTGATGTCCACCAGGCTCACCGGGGCATGTGCCTTGAGGGTGTAGGGCGGCACCGGGCTGACCAGGTCGCGTTCCATCCACAGCAACTCCCAGTGGTAGAACACATAGCGTTCCCAGAAGGTTTTGAAAGTGCGGCGCAGACCCTTTTGTTTTATCCGCTGGCTGAGTTTCCGCAGAGCACGCATTATTGCCTCCTGCCCGGTCAGGCGTGTGGGGCGTCGTGGGTGGATGAAACTTTTTTCATGGTATAGCGCAGCGTTTTGGTGGTGTGTCAAAAAGCCATCGCTGTGGTTGTTTCAAAATATGTGTAAAAGTAGCGGGTCGCTCTGGTACGGGCCTCTTGGCCGAGAGTCGGGTCCGCTTGGCAGATGAGCGGCGTTTGCCGAAATTTTGACGTCTTTAATCAGGCACCCGCTTCGCTGGGGCCTCTGGCGGGGCTGAAGGCGGCAGGCGACCCGCGCGCGGCGGTTTGCCGGTAGCCAAGCGCTGACGTAGACTTGCCCCCGCACCTGCCAAACTACCGACTCCCACAGCTCATGTGGAACTCGGGCTCCCGGGCCAAGAGGTGATTCCGGCTGTGCGCATTTTGCCTAAGCCCCCAGGAGAGTTGATCGACGCCTATGTCTGCCACTATCGCACGCCCCCTCGAAGAACGTCCCGGCAGCTGGCTCAGCGTGTTTGCCCTGGCCCTGGCCGCGTTCATTTTCAATACCACCGAGTTCGTTCCGGTGGCACTGCTCAGCGACATCGGCCACAGCTTCGAAATGCCCACCGCGCAGGTCGGGCTGATGCTCACCCTGTATGCCTGGGTGGTGTCGTTGATGTCGCTGCCGATGATGTTGCTGACCCGCAACATCGAACGGCGCCAGTTGCTCACCTACCTGTTCGCGCTGTTCATCGTCAGCCACGTGATCTCGGGCCTGGCCAACAGCTTCGGCATGCTGCTGTTCAGCCGTATCGGCATTGCCCTGGCGCACGCGGTGTTCTGGGCGATTACAGCCTCGCTGGCGGTGCGTGTCGCGCCGGCGGGCCAGCAGGCCAAGGCACTCGGCTTGCTGGCCACCGGCACCACGCTGGCGATGGTGCTCGGTATTCCGCTGGGCCGGGTGGTTGGCGAGGCGCTGGGCTGGCGCACCACCTTCCTTGGGATTGCCGGGGTGTCGGTGCTGACCCTGCTCTGGCTGATCCGCTCACTGCCGCGCCTGCCAAGTCAGAACTCCGGTTCACTGCGTAGCCTGCCGGTGCTGCTCAAGCGCCCGGCACTGATGGCCGTGTATGCGCTGATCGTGCTCGGCATTACCGCGCAGTTCACCGCCTACAGCTATATCGAACCGTTCAGCCAGCATGTCGCCAACCTTGGCGGCGATACCATCACCTTGCTGTTACTGCTGTTCGGCGGCGCCGGGGTGTTCGGCTCGATCCTTTTCAGCCGTTACAGCGAGCGCTTCCCGCGTGGCTTCCCGCTGTTCTCCATCGGCCTATTGGCAGGTTGCCTGTTGCTGCTCTTGCCGATGACGGTCGATCCACGGTGGTTGTGCGCGTTGAGCGTGTTCTGGGGCATGGCGATCATGTGCTTCAGCCTGGCGTTGCAGTCCAAGGTGCTGGTGCTGGCCAAGGATGCCACCGACGTTGCCATGGCGATGTTTTCCGGGCTGTACAACGTCGGTATCGGCGCTGGGGCGCTGCTCGGCAGCCTGGTCAGCACCCATGTCGGCTTGCAGAGCATCGGCACTGTCGGCGGTGCAGTGGCGGTGGTCGGGCTGTTGCTGTGCGCCTTCACCACCTACCGGTTCTCGCGGGCAGTGCCGGTCAGTGCCTAGCGGAGCACTGCTGCTCGCGCCGTCACCAGGGCTGTAGCGCTCGGCTGCCGAAGTAGCGCTGCAGGGCGCCAACATCGGCGCTGCTGTGTGCCAGAGCCACGTAAGTATCCGGGCGCAGCAGGTACAGGGCATTGCGGCTGAGCCCGGCCGCTTCGCAGGCCGGCGACCAGGGGAACACTTCCAGCGCCAGGGCCTGCGCGGCGCACCAGTCGACCAGCGCCGGGCTCGCCACGCCATACACATGCACCTGCCAGCCGAGCCGTTTCAGCGCGGTGAAATTGTCCTGGCCGGCGCTGACCACCCAGGGCAGTCGGTCGCCACCGTGGACCGCGCCGGCATCGCCGAAGCTCAGCGGCATCAGCCGGTAGTTCAAGCCAATCTGCGACACCGTGCGAAACAGAAACTCGCGTGCCTTGGCCAGCGCCGCGACCCGTGGCAACAACACTGGCGCCAGGCGGGTGCGCAGCAGTCGCGCCAGGCGTCCATCGGCGGTGATGAAGTTGAACACCTGGTCGGTGCTCGCCACCAGCCGCTCGGCGAAGGCCATGCGCTCGATCTCGTAGCTGTCGAGCAAGTCGACGCTGGCCTTGCCGTTGAGCACGCTAGCGAGTTTCCAGGCCAGGTTGATGGCGTCGCCGATGCCGGTGTTCATGCCCTGGCCGCCGGCCGGGCTGTGCACGTGGGCGGCGTCGCCGAGGAGGAACGCGCGGTGGCGGCGGAACTGCTGGGCAACGCGGTGGTGCACGCGGTAGGTGGAGAACCAGTTGACCTGTTTCACCTCGACCTGCAGCTGTGTCATGGCCAGTTGGCTGACATCTTCGAAACGCAGGTTTTCCGGGTGTTCGGCGCGTTCGCCGCGGACCGTGCCGATCAGCCGTGCACGGCCGTTGCCGGCCAGCGGGAACACCGCGAGAAAGTCCGCTTCGTCGATGTCCACGTGCAGTTCGCCGTTGAGCGCCGGGCCTGTGGCCTCGACATCGGCCACGTAGAACACCTGCTGGTAGGTACCGCCGGGGAAGCTGATGCCCAGGCCTTTACGCACGCGGGAGCGGGCGCCGTCGCAGCCGGCGAGGTAGCGCGCCGTGCAGTGGCTCTCGCTGCCGTCGGGCCGGCGCAGGCGCGCCTGGATGCCGTGTGCGTCTTGGCTGAAGTCGAGCAGTTCGGTGTGCCGCTCAACCTCGATGCCGACGGCGTGCAGGCGTTCTACCAGCAATTGTTCGTGCTGGTCTTGCGGGTAGATTTCGAGAAACGCGTAGGGGGTGAGGGCGCCGCCGCTGGCGTCGAGGGGAATGTGCGCAGCCTGGGCGCCTTTGACCCAGAGGTTGGCGGCCGGTACCTGGTGGCCGGCAGCGAGCACGGCGTCGCTGAGGTCGAGCTGGCGGTAGAGTTCCAGGGTCCGGGCCTGCACGGCGAGCGCGCGCGAGGTGGTGCCAGGGGCGGCGCTCGTGTCGACGATGCGCACGGCAACGCCGAGCCTGTTCAACCACAGGGCGAGCACCAGCCCGGTGGGGCCGGCGCCGACGATCAGAACCTCGGTGGGGTTCATGGCGATGCTCCCAGGGCATCATGGCGGTGTTTCAAGTGTAGAGGGTTGTCGGCGGTTAGGGCCTCATCGCGGGACGAGCCAGTTCCGTCAGCGAAGCGCTACACTGCAAGCCCTTACCAGCCCAGGCAGCGGACGCGCCCATGATCGACTGGCTCAGCAATCACCCGCAGCACAGTGACACCCTCGCCGAATGGCTCTACCGCCAGTTCAGCTACGAATACGCCGAGCAGTCCCTGGCCGAGTGGCAAGCCGAATTCGCCCAGGGCCAGCGCGATGGCAGCCTCAGCAGCTTGATCGCCGTCGACGGCGAACGCCTGCTGGGCAGCGCTTCCCTGGCTGCCGACGACCTGCCGTCGCGGCCGGATCTTGGCCCCTGGCTGGCCTGCGTGTTCGTCGACCCCGTTGCGCGCGGCCAGGGCCTTGCCGAAACCCTGGTCGCAGCGGTCTGCGACGAAGCCCGGGCCCGTGGTCATCAACGCCTGTACCTGCACACCGCAGAGAAGGCCGCCTACTACGCCAGGCGCGGCTGGCAGCCGTTGCAGCAGTTCGATGCCTGGGGCAAGCGCCACAGCTTGATGCTGCGCGAGCTCACCCCGGGAACAGAAACGGGCTGACCCCTGTACGGGCAAAGCCCAGGCGTTCCACCTCGGCATCCAGCGCCAGGCTCGCCAGGTCGTCCGCCAGCACTTCCAGCTCGCGGTCATGCTCGGGGTAGAACACCTTCAGGTAACCCTCGCAATCGTTGCAGCTTTCCGCCTTCAACGGGCTCTGCTGATGTTCCGGCGACCAGTAGTCGAGCTGCCCGGTCGCCTCGCAGTTGCTGCACTTGAGCCGCACCATGTGCCAGCGGCTCTCGCACAAGCCGCAATGCAGGTAGCGCAGGCCGGCCAGCGCGCCGGTCTGGATCACGCTGGCCACTGGCGCGCTGTTGCACACCGGGCAGTGCTGGCGATGCTCGCCGACCAGGGCCTGGCCGCTGCCCGGCAGGTGCGTCGCCAACTGGCTGAAGTACAGGGTCAAGGCCGCCCAGAGGAACAGTGCCTGGCCGCTGTCGACCTGATCGTACTGTCCGGCCAGCAAGGCCCCGGCCTTGACCTCCAGCGCTTGCGGGTCGAGCTCGGCCAGGCGCTCCAGGGTGGCTGCGATGCCGGCGTTCACATCGCTGTGCAATGCCGTGATCAGGTGCTGCAGCAGTCGCTGCCAGTACGCGTCGCGCGCGAGCTGCGCCCAGGCCAGCGGCGCCTGGCCCTGGCCAAGCCGCGCCGGCAAGCCGGCGATCGCCTCGCTTGGCAGCGGCAGTTGCTCAAGAAGTTGCTGCTGCACCTCGGCAATCCGCGCGACAAAGCGCAGGTAGTCGGCCATCGGGTGACCGTCGGCCAGTTGCCGCAGGCGCGCTGCCCGGCGCGCATAACGCTGGTCCGCCGTGGGCAGCAATACCGCAGGAATCTCGCCGACTCCCGGCGAGCGTGCGTCGGCCGGGTTCATCTGGATACTGTTCATTCGCCCCCCTTGCCGGCGTCGGCCTTGCTATCGATCTGGCGGAACCAGCGGTCATGGTGGGTGCGCGCCCAGCGCCGGCTGACGTAGCCGGTGAGCATGCCGCGAATCGAGCCCTTGACCCAGAACGCCAGGTAGGCATGGCCGATGATCAGCAGGATCAGGCTGATGCCGGCCAACGCGTGCACCAGCAGGCCGATGCGAATCACTGGGATCGGGAACAGATGCGCAAACCACGGCCGCCAGATCAGCACGCCACTGACCAGCAGCACGCTGATCAGTGCCATGATCCCCCAGAACAGCAGTTTCTGCCCGGCGTTGTACTTGCCCACCTGCAACGCCGGCTCATGCTTGCCGGCCAGCACCTGGCGGATATTGCGGAACCACAGGCGGTCCTGCGGCTCCAGCAGGTTGTACTTGACGAAGCGGGTGAACATGAACGCCAGCAGCAGGAACACCAGTACACCGAAGAACGGGTGGAGGATACGTGCCAGCTGTGGCGTGCCGAACACCGCGTTCAAGCCGTTCAGCGACGGGAAAAACCACGACAGCCCGGACAGCGCCACGGCGAAGAAGCAGATCACCATGAACCAGTGGCAGGCACGTTCGACGAAGCGGGTGCGCAGGATCAGTTTGTCGGTGTTCATGCCGAGGTGTCCTCCTCATGCTTGGCGTCTTCGTCCACTTCGTTCGGGCCTACACCCACATAGTGGAACAGGGTCCCGGCCAGGGTAGCGAAGAACGCCACCGCAGCCACCGGTTTCATCCAGCCTTTCCAGCCTTCGATGGCCCGGCTGATGCGTGGGTCGGTGGGCAGTTTGTGGTACAGCTGCGGCTTGTCGGCGTGCTGCAGCACATACACCACATGGGTGCCGCCAACGCCGGCCGGGTCGTAGATGCCGGCCCCGGCAAAACCGCGCCCCTGTAGCTCGACCACCCGTTCGCCGGCCTGGTGCAGCATGTCCTGCTTGCTGCCGAAGTTGATCGCGCCGGTCGGGCAGGTCTTCACGCAGGCCGGCTCCTGGCCGACCGCAACCCGGTCGACGCACAGCGTGCACTTGTAGGCCTTGTTATCCTTGGCGCTGATTCGCGGCACGTCGAACGGGCAGCCGGCAATGCAGTAACCGCAGCCGATGCAGTGCTCGGACTGGAAGTCGACGATGCCGTTGGCGTACTGGATGATCGCCCCCGGTTGCGGGCAGGCTTTCAGGCAGCCGGGGTCGGCGCAGTGCATGCAGCCATCCTTGCGGATCAGCCATTCGAGCTTGCCGCTTTCGTCCTCGACCTCGTCGAAGCGCATCAGCGTCCAGGTTTCCGCGCTGAGGTCGGCTGGGTTGTCGTACACGCCGACGTTGTGGCCCACCTCGTCGCGCAGGTCGTTCCATTCGTTGCAGGCCACCTGGCAGGCCTTGCAGCCGATGCAGATGCTCACGTCGATCAGCTTGGCGACCTCGGCTTGGTGGCTGCGTGCCTGCGGCGGCGGGGTCAGCGCGCTGGTGGCCGAGCGCTTGATGATGTCCTGGGATTGCAGTGACATGGTTCGCCCCCTAGACCTTTTCGATGTTCACGAGAAACGCCTTGTATTCCGGCGTATGTGTATTGGAATCGCCAACCCCGGGGGTCAGCGTATTGGCCAGGAAGCCTTTGCGTGTGCTGCCCTCGAAGCCCCAGTGGCAGGGAATGCCGATGGTGTCGACGTGCTGCCCGTCCACCGCCAGGCGGCGAATGCGCTTGGTCACCACGGCCTTGGCCTTGATATAGCCACGCTGGGTGCTGACCTTGACCATATCGCCCTGCTGAATGCCCTTGTCGGCCGCCAGCAGCTCGCCGATCTCGACGAACTGCTCGGGCTGGACGATGGCGTTGAGCCGGGCGTGCTTGGTCCAGTGGCGGAACAGTTCGGTGATTGAGTAGGTGGTGGCGACGTAGGGGAAGTCCTCACGCTTGCCCATGCGCACACGGTCTTGCTCGTAGATGCGCGCCGTCGGGCTGTAGGTGACGTTGGGGTGCAGCGGGTTGCTCGCCAGCGGGCTCTCGGTGGGTTCGTAGTGCTCGGGGAATGGGCCGTCGTTCAGCGCCCCCACCGAGAACAGCCGGCCGAGGCCCTCGGGCAGCATGATGAACGGATTGGCGGCGTGACCGGGTGGCAGCGTGGCGGCGAAGTCGGGTACGTCGGCACCGCTCCAGCGCGCGCCGTCCCAGCCGATCAGCCGACGTTTCGGGTCCCACGGCCGGCCTTGCGGGTCGAGCGAGGCGCGGTTGTAGAGAATCCGGCGGTTTTGCGGCCAGGCCCAGGCCCAGCCCGGCGTGCAACCCAGACCGCTGTCGGCGTTGTCGCGGCGGGCCATCTGGTTGCCTTGTTCGGTCCAGGAGCCGGCGAAGATCCAGTTGAAGCACACCGTGCTGCCATCGTCGCGCAGTTGCGAGAAGTCGTTGAGCAACTGGCCCTTGCGCAGGATCAGGTTGCCTTGTTCGTCACGCAGGTCGGCGAGGGCACGGCCGTTGGATTCGCGGGCCACTTCTTCGGGTTTCGGGTCGTACGGGTCGGCGTAGTCCCAGGCCATGTTCAGTACCGGCGCCGGGTTGGCGCCACCTTCCTTGGCGTACAGCTCGCGCAGCTTCATGAACAGGTGGCCGAGGATCTTGCCGTCGTGCCAGGCCTCGCCGGGCGGTGCCGCGCCGGCCCAGTGCCATTGCAGCCAGCGCCCGGAGTTGACGATCGAGCCGTCTTCCTCGGCAAAGCAGGAAGAGGGCAGGCGGAACACCTCGGTCTGGATCGCCGCGCTGTCGACGTCGTGCTGCTCGCCGTGGTTCTGCCAGAAGCTTGAGGTTTCGGTGGCCAGCGGGTCGATGATCACCAGGAACTTGAGCTTGGCCAGTGCCGCCTGGGCCTTGTTCTTGTCCGGGAACGCCGCCACCGGGTTGAAGCCCTGGGCGATGTAGCCGTTGACCTTGCCCTCGTACATGCGGTTGCTGTAGTTGAGCACGTCGTAGCTGTCGTCCCATTTCGGCAGCCAGTCGTACCCCCAGTCGTTGTCCTTGGTGGCCTTGTCGCCCCACAGGCTTTTCATCAGGCTGATGAAGAATTTCGGCGTGTGCTTGTAGTAGTTGACCTGGTCCGGCAGCACCGCGCTCGGGGTGGTCTGCTTGAGGTAGGTGGCGAGGTTGGTCTGCGCGTCGGACGGCAGGTTCATGTAGCCCGGCAGGCGCAGCGAGAGCAGGCCGAGGTCGGTATAGCCCTGGATGTTGGAGTGCCCGCGCAGGGCGTTGACGCCGCCGCCGGCCATGCCGATGTTGCCCAACAGCAGCTGGATCATGCCCGAGCCGCGGATCATCTGGGCGCCGTTGGTATGGTGGGTCCAGCCGAGGGCGTAGAGGAAGGTCGCGGTCTTGTCCGGGGCGCTGGTTTCGCCGAGGATCGCGCAGATCCTGAGGAAGTCGTCCTGCGGCGTGCCGCACACCGAGCTGACCATTTCCGGGGTGTAGCGGCTGACGTGCTGCTTGAGCAGGTTCCACACGCAGCGCGGGTGGTTCAGGCTCGGGTCGCGCTTGGCGAAGCCGTCGGCATCCAGCTCGTAGTTCCACGAGCTGCGATCGTAACTGCGCTTGCCGGCGTCGTAGCCGCTGAACAGGCCGTCGTCGAAGGCGTAGTCGGGGCGCACGATCAGGCTGGCGTTGGTGTAGGCCTTGACGTATTCGTGCTGGATCTTGTCGTGGCTGATCAGGTAGTTGACCACGCCCATCAGGAAGGTCACGTCGGAACCGGCGCGGATCGGCGAGTAGATGTCGGCCACGGCGGCGCTGCGGTTGAAGCGTGGGTCGACCACGATCACCTTGGCGCCGTTGCGGATCTTCGCCTCGATCACCCACTTGAAGCCCACCGGGTGCGCCTCGGCCGGGTTGCCGCCCATGATCAGCACGACGTTGGCGTTCTTGATGTCGACCCAGTTGTTGGTCATGGCGCCACGGCCGAAGGTCGGTGCCAGCGCCGATACCGTCGGCGCGTGGCAGACCCGCGCCTGGCTGTCGGTACCGAGGATACCCAGGGCGCGGGTGAAGCGTTGGTCGAGCGAGCCGGTTTCGCTGCTGGCCGCCGAGGAACAGAGCATGCCGGTACTGAGCCAGCGGTTTACCGTGGTGCCCTGGGCGTTCTTCTCGATGAAGTTGGCGTCGCGGTCGTCCTTCATCAGTCGGGCGATACGCTCGATGGCGTGCTCCCAACTGATCCGCTGCCATTTGTCTGAGCCCGGTGCACGGTATTCGGGGAACAGCAGGCGCTGTTCGCTGTGGATGTAGTCGACCAGGCCGGCACCTTTCGGGCACAGCGAGCCGCGGCTGACCGGGTGATCGGGGTCGCCTTCGATGTGGAAGATGCGCGACTTGGCGTTTTTCGCGCCGTCGCCCAAGCTGTACATGAGGATCCCGCAACCCACTGAGCAATAGGTGCAGTTGTTGCGGGTTTCGCGAGCACGCAGCAGTTTGTATTGGCGCGATTGGGTGGCCTGGGCCATGCCGGGGGCGAAGCCCAGGCTGGCGCAGGTGGCGGTGGCGGCACCGACCGTGCACAGTTTGAAGAACTGTCGTCTGCCCAGTCCCATGCGAGTCTCCTTGTTATAGGCGACGCTGTTGCGGGCAGGGTAAAGCCCGCCGCGAGGGCGTCGTGAACGATAAGTGCATGCAGGCGGGTGACGCGGTGTTGCGCTGGCAGCCCCTCTGACGTGGGCTTGCCTAGACTAATCGGTACTCAGTCTATGCCCATACAAAGCCTGCGGCTAATCGAGGCTGTCGATGTCGCAATCGAGCGTCTCTATGGCGAGTGTTTCCATGGGCCGTGATACATTCGCGGTTTTTTCTCACAGGGGGTGGAACCATGCGGGTAGTCGTGGCAGTTGTTGCAGCAGCCTTGTTGTCGGGGTGTGTCTCGTCGACGATGAATTCGGCGCGCAGCCAGGAGCCGACCAAGGCGCTGAAATCGAGCAAGGACGCCGCTCAGGTGGTGCGTTGCATCCAGTTTGGCTGGCAGGACGAAGCAGTGTTCGGCGTCGACGCCAGCGGTTATGTGGAGCCGGCCGAGAAGGGCGGGTTCACCGTCTACACCCGTGGTGCCGAGGCTTTTGCCGATGTGCGCTCGGAGTTTTCCCACACCCTGGTCAAGTACTACGCGCAGAAGCACGACGAGGTGGCGCAACGCCGCCTGGCGGCGTTGGCGACCTGCATGTAATCGCCATTCAAGGCTGATCGTCAGCTGGGCAGGCGCGAACGCTTGCCGGGTAGCAGCCCCAGCACCAGCGTGCAGCCGAGCATGATCACCAGGCCACCGCTGATCTGCAGCAGGTTCAGTTGCTCGTCGAGGAACAGTGCGCCGACCAGCACTGCTACCAGGGTCACCACGAATTCCACACTGATGGTTTTGGTTGCGCCGATGCGCGCGACCAGGCCGAAATACAGGACGTAGGTCATGGCGCTCATGATGCTGCCGGAGATCACCAGGTAGAGCACGTCGATTGCCTCCGGCAGCGCCGGCACAGGCACCCAGAAGAGCAGTGGCAAGGTCAGCAGGCCGCCGACCAGGAACGCGCCACTGGTGACATCCCAGGGCTGCGCCGAGCGCAGTCGCAGGCTGGCATAGTTGCTGCCGAAGGCGGCGCAGATGGCGCCGAGCACCGAGGCGATGCAGCCGCCGATGAAGTCCGGGGTGACGTCCTGGGCGGGGTAGCCGACCAGCATGACGATGCCGACGAAGCCCAGCAGCAGTCCGCCGAGGCCGCTGGGGGTGATTTTTTCCAGGCCCCATAGGCGGCCGATAATCATCGAGAACAGAGGAATGGTGGCGACGAAGATCGCAGCCAGTGCGGTGCCGATGCGTGGGGTGGCGTAGGACAGGCCGATCAGTTGCCCGGCCACGGTGGTGGCGCCGACCACCAGCAAGGGTTTCCAGATCGGGGCCAGGAGCAGACGTTTGCCGAGCAGGGTTGCCAGGAGGACCAGGGTCGAGCCGGCGATCAGTGCGCGCAGGCTGACGGCGCCGACCCAGCCGAAGGCGTGTACTACCTTGAGCAACACCAGAAATGAAAAGCCCCAGGCGATGGCCAGGAAGGCGTAGGCGGCGATATCTCGTGGCTTCATCGGCAGGGTCCGGCGAGAGGGGTACTGGAAACTAACGGGTTGGTGGGGGCAGATCAACATGCGGTTGGCGTCCGCTGCCAGGGGACAGGCCCATGCTTACTTTTTTTTTCGACTGAAAAAAAGTAAGCCACCGTCAGGGCGGAAGGGGCCCGCAGCCCCACCCAAAAAATGGATAAACACGCAGAAATATGCCCGCCGAGGCCAAAAACTGCATCTTCCCCACCTGCACTTTCATTGGGCATTTCCCAGCTTGGCCCGCAATGTGCACTCCACCCCGTACGCCAAAACCTCACCGGGACTGGAAGTATGACGCTGCCCGAACCACGCGACCCAAACCTTGCCGATGCTGGCTGGAACGCCGAGTTGCACCTGCGTTTCATCGCGGGCGAAAGCAAGACCCGAATTGGTGCGCGCCGGCATTTCGGACCTCTTTTGGTGCAGCGTCCGTTCTACCCGGAAGGCGCGGCTTGCCACGTCTATCTGCTGCACCCCCCGGGTGGCGTAGTCGGTGGTGATCGCTTGGCCTTGGACATCCACCTCGACCCCGGTAGCCACGCCTTGCTGACCATGCCCGGGGCCACCAAGTTCTACCGCAGCGCCGGCCTAACCTCGGTGCTCAACCAGCATTTTCACCTCGCCGAGGGCAGTACCCTGGAGTGGCTGCCGCCTGGCAGCATCTGCTTCCCTGGCGCCCGCGTCGCCTTGCACAGCCGCTTCAGCCTGGCCCCCGGTGCCCGTTTGCTGGCCTGGGAAACCCTGTGCCTGGGCCGTCCGGTGATGGGCGAACGCTTTAGCCATGGCGCCCTCGACAGCCGCTTGCAGATCGACCTGAGCGGCGACCTCGGCCTGCACGAACGCCTGCGTATCGCCGGCGGGCACCTGGAAAAGCTCGCCGGCTACCCCTTGCAGGCGACCTTCTGCGCCGCCCCGGCCAGCCCCGAGCTGCTCGACCAGGTGCGCGAACTGCTCGCCGAATTGCCGGCCCCGGCTGGCGCAACCCTGCTCGGGCCGCTGCTGGTGGTACGCCTGCTGGACCACGACAACCAACGCCTGCAAACCACCCTGCAACGCATCTGGCACTGCCTGCGCCCGGCCGTGATCGGCCTGGCGCCATGCCCGCCACGCATCTGGGCCACCTGAGAGAGCACCGATGGAGCTGACCCCGAGAGAGAAAGACAAACTGCTGCTGTTCACCGCCGCCTTGCTCGCCGAGCGCCGCCGTGACCGCGGCCTGAAGCTCAACTACCCGGAAGCCGTGGCGCTGATCAGCGCCGCCGTGCTCGAAGGCGCCCGCGACGGTCGTACCGTCGCCGAGCTGATGAGCCTGGGACGCGAAGTGCTCCGCCGCGACCAGGTCATGGCCGGCGTCGCCGAGATGATTCCCGACGTCCAGGTCGAGGCAACGTTTCCCGACGGCACCAAGCTGGTCACCGTGCACGACCCCATTGTCTGAGCGCCGCAGGAGAGCCGCATGATTCCCGGAGAAGTACAGGTCGCCAGCGGCGACATCGAACTCAACGTCGGCCGCGCCACGCTCAGTGTCAGCGTCGCCAATCACGGCGACCGACCGGTACAGGTCGGCTCGCATTACCACTTTTACGAGGTCAACCGCACGCTGGTGTTCGAGCGCGAAGCTACTCGCGGCTTTCGCCTGGACATCCCGGCCGGCACCGCCGTGCGCTTCGAGCCCGGTCAGGCGCGCACCGTGCAACTGGTGGCGTATGCCGGCAAGCGCCAGGTGTATGGTTTTCAGGGCAAGGTGATGGGTGCGCTGGAGGTACAGGCATGAGCCGGATCTCCCGTCAGGCCTACGCCGACATGTTCGGCCCGACCGTCGGCGACCGTGTGCGCCTGGCCGATACCGAGCTGTGGGTGGCCGTCGAGCAGGACTTCACCCTGTACGGCGAAGAGGTCAAGTTCGGTGGCGGCAAGGTTATCCGCGACGGTATGGGCCAGGGCCAGATGCGCGCTGCCGACGCCATGGACCTGGTGCTGACCAACGCCCTGATCATCGACCACTGGGGCATCGTCAAGGCCGATATCGGTGTGAAGAACGGGCGCATCTTCGGCATCGGCAAGGCCGGCAACCCCGACGTGCAGCCTGGCGTGACCCTGCCGGTGGGGCCGGCCACCGAAGTGATCGCCGCCGAAGGCAAGATCGTCACCGCCGGCGGCATCGACTCGCACATCCACTTCATCTGCCCGCAGCAGGTCGAGGAGGCGCTCACCTCGGGCATCACCACCTTCATCGGCGGCGGCACCGGCCCGGCCACCGGTACCAACGCCACCACCTGCACCTCCGGCCCGTGGTACATCGCGCGCATGCTGCAGGCGGCCGACGAATTGCCAATCAACATCGGCCTGCTCGGCAAGGGCAATGCTTCGCGCCCCGCAGGCCTACGCGAGCAAATCGCGGCCGGTGCTGTGGGCCTGAAGCTGCACGAGGACTGGGGCTCGACCCCGGCGGCTATCGACTGCTGCCTAGGCGTGGCCGAAGAACACGACGTGCAGGTGGCGCTGCACAGCGACACGCTGAACGAATCCGGCTGTATCGAGGACACCCTGGCCGCCATCGGCGACCGCACTATCCATACCTTCCACACCGAAGGCGCCGGCGGCGGGCATGCCCCGGACATCATCCGCGCGGCAGCCTTTGCCAACGTCCTGCCGTCGTCGACCAACCCGACCCTGCCGTATACCCGCAATACTGTCGACGAGCACCTCGACATGCTGATGGTCTGCCATCACCTCGACCCGAGCATTCCCGAGGACGTGGCCTTTGCCGAGTCGCGCATTCGCCGCGAAACCATTGCTGCCGAGGACATCCTGCACGACCTCGGTGCCTTCTCCATGACCTCGTCCGACTCGCAGGCCATGGGCCGGGTGGGTGAGGTGGTGCTGCGCACCTGGCAGGTCGCCCACCAGATGAAACTGCGCCGCGGCCCGCTGGCCCCGGACACGGCCTACAGCGACAACTTCCGGGTCAAGCGCTACATCGCCAAGTACACCATCAACCCGGCGCTGACCCATGGCATCGCCCATGAAGTGGGCTCGGTAGAGGCCGGCAAGCTGGCCGACCTGGTGCTCTGGGCGCCGGCGTTCTTCGCGGTGAAGCCGGCGCTGGTGCTCAAGGGCGGGATGATCGCCATGGCGCCGATGGGCGATATCAACGGCTCGATCCCGACCCCGCAACCGGTGCATTACCGGCCGATGTTCGGTGCCCTTGGCACGGCCCGCAATGCCACGCGGATGACCTTCCTGTCGAGGGCGGCCTACGACCGTGGCGTGGCTGCCGAGCTCGGCCTGCGCAGCCTGATCGGCACGGTGGGCGGCTGTCGCCGCGTGCGCAAGGCCGACATGGTGCACAACGCTCTGCTGCCGCACATCGAGGTCGATTCGCAAACCTATGAAGTGCGCGCCGACGGCGAGCTGCTGGTGTGTGAACCGGCCAGCGTGCTGCCGATGGCGCAGCGTTATTTTCTGTTCTGAAGGAGTAGCCATGATTCTCTTGACCCTCCGGGCGAGCGCTGCCGCGCAGGTGAGCGGCAGCGTCACCCTCAACCTCGATACGCGGATCAAGAGCCGCGTGCGGATCACCCTCGACGACGGCCGCGAGGCCGGCCTGATGCTCGAACGCGGCCAGTTGATTCGCGGTGGCGAACTGCTCAGCGACGCCGCGGGTCGCGAAGTGATTCGGGTGCTGGCCGCCGACGAACAGGTGTCCAGCGTGCGCTGCGCCGATGCGCTGCTGCTGGCGCGGGCCTGCTACCACTTGGGCAACCGCCATGTGCCGTTGCAGATCGGCGAGGGTTTTGTGCGTTACCAGCACGACCATGTGCTCGACGACATGCTGCGCGGGCTCGGCCTGGACGTGGCCATCGAACAGGCACCGTTCGAGCCGGAGGCGGGCGCTTACCAGAGTGCCCCGCACGGCCATAGCCACAGTCACGCCGACAACCACGACCACAGCCAGGCGCACCGCTTCGTGCGCGTCGCCGGCCACCACGCTCATTGATAGTGCCCAAGGAATGACTGCCATGAAAAAGACCTTCGCCTTTGCCCTGCTGCTGATTGCGCTACCCGCGTTCGCCCATCCGGGCCACGACAGCAACCCGCTGCAGGACGGCCTGCTGCACCCGCTGACCGGGCTCGACCATCTGCTGATGTTGCTGGGTACCGGTATGCTCGCGGCGCTGACCGGCCGTAGCCTGGCGCTGCCGCTGGCGACCCTGGCGGCGATGTTTGGCGGGGCGCTGCTGGGCCATCTGTTCGGCGATGTGCTGGGCATGGAAAGCATGATCCTCGGCTCGCTGCTGGTGGCTGCTGCGGCCTTGCTGCTGCCGCAACGGCAGTTGCTGCTGGCGCTGGCGATGCCGCTGTTCGCCCTGTTCCACGGCTGGGCGCATGGTGTGGAAGCCAGTCCGGGGGCGTTCTGGCTGTTCAGCGCCGGCTTTGTCGCGGTCAGTGGCCTGCTGCTGGCGGCGGGTTTTGGCGTAGGTTGTCTGCTGCGCCGGCACAGTCGTTTGCAGAAGATCGCCGGCGGTAGCCTGCTGGCCGGGGCAGCCATGGTGCTGGCCGGCTGATGAGCGCCGCGCTGAGGCTGTTGCGCCTGTTGCAACTGACCAGCCCGAACCTGCCGGTGGGTGCTTTCACCTACTCGCAGGGCCTGGAGTGGGCGGTGGAAGCCGGCTGGGTGCGCGGCGCCGAGGGCTTTGCCGACTGGCAGCGCGAACAGGTGCAGGACACCCTCGTGTACCTCGACTGGCCGCTGCTGGCGCGGCTGTACACCGCCTGTGCGGACGACGATGCCGAGGCGTTCGCGCATTGGAGCCGGTTTCTCCTGGCCAACCGCGAAACATCCGAGTTACGCCTGGAAGAGTGCCAGCGCGGCAAAGCCCTGATGCGCCTGCTCGATGGTTGGCAACTGGGCCAGGCGCCGCAGTGGCGTGACAGCCTGGAACTGAGCCAACTGGGCGGGATGGCCTGGTTGGCCGCGCACTGGCAGATCCCGCTGCGCGACCTGGCCCTGGGCCATGGCTTTGCCTGGCTGGAGGGCGCGGTAATGGCCGGGGTCAAGCTGGTGCCGTTCGGCCAGCAGGCGGCCCAGGGGCTGTTGCGCGACCTCAGCGCCGAGCTGCCGGATTTGCTGGAACGCGCCCTGAGCCTGGCGGACGACGAACTGGGCGGGGGCTTGCCGCTGTTGGCGATTGCGTCCTCGTGCCATGAAACCCAATACACCCGATTGTTCCGATCCTGAGGAATCCCTTATGCAACATTACAAACAACCCCTGCGCGTCGGTGTCGGTGGTCCGGTCGGTTCCGGCAAGACCGCGCTGCTGGAAGTGCTGTGCAAGGCCATGCGCGATCACTACCAGATTGCCGTGGTGACCAACGACATCTACACCAAGGAGGATCAGCGCATCCTCACCGAGGCGGGGGCGCTGGAACCGGAGCGGATTGTCGGGGTGGAAACCGGCGGTTGCCCGCACACGGCGATCCGCGAAGATGCCTCGATGAACCTGGCGGCGGTGGAGGAACTGGCGCGCAAGTTCGGCAACCTGGAGGTGATCTTTGTCGAGAGCGGCGGCGACAACCTGAGTGCCACCTTCAGCCCGGAGCTGGCCGACCTGACCGTGTATGTGATCGATGTGGCCGAGGGCGAGAAGATCCCGCGCAAGGGTGGGCCGGGGATTACCAAGTCGGATTTCCTGGTGATCAACAAGATCGACCTGGCGCCGTATGTCGGGGCATCGCTGGAGGTGATGGAGCGCGACACCCAGCGCATGCGGCCAGAGCGGCCGTGGACGTTCACTAACCTGAAGACCGGGCAGGGCTTGCAGGCGGTGATCGACTTTATTGTCGAGAAGGGCATGCTGGAGGCCGGGCGGGTGGCGGTTTGACGGGTTGGCTCCAGGAGCGATAACGGTTCAGTGGAGCGCCTACAGATACATGAAAAAGACCGCGACCAGCCCATCGCCAGCCGCGGCCAACGCGGGAAATTACTGTTGCAGCACCGCCGCCTGGTTACCCACGCCGAACTGCTGCACCGTCGCCGTCATGCTCGCGCCGCTCTGATCCACCGACGCCTGGTTCAACGAACCACCCTGGGTCACGTACGCCACGTTGACCCCATCGGTCTGCTTGATCTTCGCTTCGTTACGGTCGCCATACAGCTGCCAGGTGTAGCTCTGGTTGCCACTGCCCGACTGCGCCAGGTCCACCTTGTTGCCCGTACCGCTGCTGCTGCCCACTGCGTAGTTGTCGGTGCCGCGCTGATCGGCAATCAGCAGGTTGTCGCTGCCGTTCTGTTCGAAGTACAACTCGTTGTTGCTGTCGGCCTGCACGGTACTGGCCTTGTTGTCGTAGCCACTTTGGGTCAGGCGCAAGGTATTGGCTTCGCCTTCCTGGGTCAGGTTGGCGACGTTGCCGCCGCCCATCTGGTTGATATCGGCCTTCTGCCGGCTGCCGAACTGCCCGCCCAGCTGATCGCCCTTCCAGTTGCTTGCCAGCACCTTGTTGCCGGTGCCGCTGGAACTGGCGTTGAGCACATGGTTGTCGCCGCTCTGGTAGGTCAGGTGCAGGTTGCCGCTGCCGGTCTGGAACAGGTTGGTCAGCGACTGCTGCGACTCGAACTGATCGACATACAGGGCGTTCATGTCGCCGACCTGGGTGATGGTCGCCAGGTTGTTCTCGCCAAAGCTCTGGTCGATAACCGCCTCGTTGGTCTGGCCGATCTGGGTCACGCTGGCCTGGCTATCGGTCTGGCTGTCCTGCCAGACCTCGGTGGAGTTGTAGGCGCCGTTCTGGCTGATGCCCAGCGTACCGCGCTGGCCGCTGCCCTGTTCACCGTAGGCCCAGTTGCCTTCGCCGGTCTGGAAGATGGCGATCTGGCCATGTTCATGGGCAAGGTGTTCCAGCGCACTGTAGTTGCCGGTCCCGGTCTGGATACTCAGGGCATGGTTGGCGGTGCCACTGTACAGCTGTTCGATATTGGCTTCGTTGCCGTCGCCAAATTGCAAGGTGGTAGCCTGGCTGCCCGTCTGGGTGTCCTGGTAGATGAACGAGAAGTTGCCGGTGCCTTCCTGCTGCTGCTGGGCACTGTTCTCGGTACCGATCGACTGGCTGGCATGGGTGCTGTTGAAGCCACCGAGCTGTTGCTGGTGGATCTGGCTGCCGTTTTCGAACAACTGCTCGGCATAGTTGGCGTTGTACTCGCCAATCGACTGCTGCTGAATCTGCGCGGTAGCGTTGTCCTGCTTGGCCGCCGAGTCGTTGCCCAGGCCAATCTGCAACTGGCTGGCGCTGGCATAGGGCGAGGCCGATTGCTTGACGTCGGCGATGTTCTCGGTGCCTTGCTGGCTCTGGGTCGAGACGCTGTTGTCGGCCATCACCTGGCCGGCCAGGGCCAGAACAATGGCGGCGCTTAAAGGAGCGAGCTTGAACATGGTGGTGCCTCCAGGGTTTAACGGTATTGGTTGACCTGCACGTGTTGACCATTACCGGCCTGGATAACCGTGCTCGATAGCCCGGAACCCGCTTGCTGGATGGTCGCGCTGTTGCTGTTGCCGTTCTGGGAAATCTCTGCCCGGTTGTTGCTGCCGCTCTGGGTAATCGCGGCGCTGTTGCCGTAGCCTTGCTGGTTGATACTGGCCATCAGGTCGCTGCCCTGTTGCAGGATGTACGCCTCCTGGGCACTGCCCGACTGCACGATGCGCCCCAGCAGCGACTGGCCGTCCTGGCCGATCACGGCGCGGTTGGCCTGGCCGTTCTGCTCGATTGCCGCCTGCTGGCCGGGCGGGGCCGTGGCCGGCAGCCAGCTGGGCGCCTCGCCGAGGTCGGAACCGGCGGCGAGGTCGGCGTTGTCCATCAGGTCGTTGGCCTGCACCGCCTGGCCGCTCAGGGCCAGGCAGAACAGCAAGGGGGCCAGGCGGCGCATCAGGCACTCCTCCGGGTTATTGCACAGTGACCGGGACGGTACGCACCGTGCCCTGGCTGCTGCGGATGGTGGCCGTCGGGCTGGCGCTCGGGATCACCGTGGTGCTGTTACTCACCGTCAGCCGCCAGCGCCCGGTCAGCGGCACTGTGGTGCTACCCAGCGTGACCAGCCCGGTTGGGGTCGTGACCTGGATGGTGATGGTGTTGCCGGTGGTCACCGACGAAGTGCCGGCGAAGTCCCAGTTGAAGCGGTTGTTAGACCGCGCCTGGACGGTGGCGGTGGTCACCGTGAAGGTTTCCGCCGCTGGCCGTGGCGACACCTGCACGCTGACCGTGCCACTGCCCGACAAGGCCCCCAGCGAGTCCCGCGCCACGTAGGTGAAGCTGGTGCTGAACGCCGTGGTGACGTTGGCCGGTGGGGTGTAGGTGACCTGGGTGCCATCGGTGCTCACCGTACCGCGGCCCGGGGCCGGTTGGGTCACACTGTTGACCGCCAGCGGCAGGTTGCCTTCAGGGTCGGTGTCGTTGGCCAGTACGTTGATCACCAGCGGAACGCCGAGGGTCGCGACACTGTCATTGACGGCTGTTGGCGACTGGTTCGGGGCGACATTGACGGTCACGGTGGCGGCGGTGGATTTCAGGCCCTTGATGTCCTGCGCCTTGTAGGTGAAGGTGGCCACCAGCGGTGCATTGACCACCGCCGGAGGGGTGTAGATCACCGCAGTGCTGCCGCTCAGCGCCACGCTGCCCTGGCCGGTGGCCGGTTGGGTGAGGTCGGTGATGCTCAGCGGCGTGTTGCCGTCGGGGTCGCTGTCGTTGGCCAGCAAGTTCAGGGTCAGCGGTACGCCGAAGCTGGTGCTGCCGCTGTCGGCCACGGCCAGTGGCGGCTGGTTGTCGGCCTGCAACGGGGCGCTGCCGATGATTACCACCGGTTCGTTGTCGCTGCCGCCATGGGCGGATTTGACCGTGATGCTGGCCGGTGGCTGCGCCAGGTCGTTAACCGTCAGGCTCTGCGTGGTACCGGACTTGGACAGGCGACCGAAACCTTGGGCAACCAGGTCCGGTACCTGTACTTCATCGCTGGAACTGGCCTGGATCAGCAGGCGCTTGTTGTTCCATTCGTAGTGCGCGGTCTGGATCTTGACGATGTCCTTGAGCTTGCTGGAAATCGCCGTTGGCTGCGTGGCGCCAGCCGGATGGCTGGCGGTGAGCACCACCACTGGCGGCGGGGCGCCGGGGATCAGGTGCTGGGCGAAGTACAGGCCGTTGTTGTCGGTCAGCAGGTTATAGGCGCAGGGGGACGCCGGGGTGCCAGGCACCAGCGCAAGGGTTTCGCGCAGGCACAGGCTGTTACCGGCGGCGGAGTGGGCAAACACTTCCACGCGGGTACCGGCACTGGTGCGCCGGTAGCTGGCGCGCTCCATTTCGACAGCGGTCTGCGTGCGCGGGTCGAGGATTTTCCCGGACAGGCTGAAGACGTTGGTCTGGATCGACCCGGCCGGGCCTTGGATACGCACGAAGTTGGTGTTGTTCGGGCTGCCGGTCACTGCCTCGCTGAGGTTCGGGTCGCCGACGTAGGTTTCGCTGGCGCCGGTGTCCGGGTTCACTTCGGTGTAGGGGCCATTGACGCTGCGCAGGAACGGCCCGATGGCACCGTCCAGGGCTCCGCTGAAGTTACCCGGTGCGCCGATGCCGATGTCGCGGGTGATGTTGATCGCGCGGCGTCCGGCGGTGGTCACATTGACCGTTTCGACGCCGTACGGGTGGGTGATGACGTAGGTGCCGGTGCTTGGCACCGAGGCGCGGATGCGGATGCGGGCGAAGCTCTGCTGGTCGCCGTCCACCGGGTTCTCGGCGGCGAAGGCCGCTTCGATACCGGCCACGTAGACCTCCAGCTCATAACCGCTGTTGCCCACTTGCGGGATCTGGGTTTCGGCCAGGAACCAGAACATCTCCGGTGGCCAGTTGTCCGGGAATACCAGCGGCAGCGCGTCGTCGTAGACGCCCGGCTCCGGCAGCAGGGTGCACATGTAGGCCGGCGGGGTGCTGACCGGCACCCGCGTACTGGCGGCGCGCGACTGGCACAGCTCCATGCGCAGGCCGGTGTTGTCTTCGTACCACATCGGGTAGCGCCCGGTGGCCAGGGTGTAGGGGCCGGGGTCGACGGCGGCGAGTCCGGCCCAGGCGCTGCCGGTGAGCGTGACGGTGAGCCCGGCTGCACACAGCGCCAGGCGTGGCAATTTGTTCATGCTGCCTCCTGCTACGGAATGGGGCGTGATCGGCTTCATGGCACGATGACCACTTCTTCGCTGTCGCTGCCGCCGTTGCTGCTGGTCACCGTGACCTCAGCCGGCGGAATTGGCGACAACCCGGTGGTCAGGCTTTTCACCGCGCCTTCGCCACTCAGGGCACCGATGACGGCGCCGGTGCCGGTGCTGGCGCTGAGCACCGGCGGGGTGATTTCGTCGCTGGTCGAGGCGACCAGAGTCAGTTGCCCGGAGGCCAGGCTGAACTCGGCACGCTGGATCACCACCAGGTCGGTGAGCGCCAGACTGGCGCTGGTCGGGGTGCTGCTGGCGATGGCGGCGCTGTTGTCGGCGCTGACCAGCAGGTTGACCGGCAGGCTCGGGTTGAGCGCCGATTGGGCGTACCAGGCGCCGGTGTTGCTGGCTTCGCTGAAGGCCAGCGCCGGGGTCTGGCTGCTCAGGCTGACGCTGGCGGGCGGTGGCGGGGCGAGCACGAAGACATCCTGCTGCGCGCGTGGGTTGCCGCTTTCGGTGCGCCGCGAATAGGTGCTGCGCTGGGGGATTAGCGGCGTCGGGCGGACCACCGTGGACAGCTTGCCGGAGATCGCGAACAGTTCGGTGCGCAGGTCGAGGCCGTTCGGCCCTTCGATGCGCACGTAGTTGGTGTTGAACGGGCTGCCGGTGACCGCTTCGGTGAGGTTTGGGTCGCCGATGTAGCGCTCGCTCGCGCCGGTTTGCGGGTTGGTCTCGGTGTAGGGGCCGTTGACGCTGCGCAGGAACGGCCCGACATCGCCGCCCAGGGCGCCGGTGTAGGTCTTTGGTGCGCCGATGCCGATGTCGCGGGTCATGTTGATGGCCCGGCGGCCGCCAGCGGCTACGTCGAAGACGTCGACGCCGTAGGGGTGAGTGATGACATAGGTGCCGGCGCTGGGGACATCGACGCGGATGCGCACCCGGGCGAAGCTGATCTGGTCGCCTTCGACCGGGTCTCCGGCAGCGAAGGCCGCTTCGATGGCGGTGCCGTAGCTCAGGTCGATGCCGCGGGCGGCGTCGACCAGGGCGGCGTCGGCGGTGAACCAGAAGGCTTCGTCGGGGAAGTTGCTGGGGAAGTTGAGCGGTTGGGTATCGTCGAACACGCCAGGGGCCGGTAGCAGGCTGCACATGTACGAGGGTGCTCCGGCGGCGCCGGGGACGCGCGAACTGACGGCCTTCGACAGGCACAGGTCGAGGGTGCGGCCGTGGGTGTCCTGGTACCAGGCTGCGAAGCCGCCGTTGTCTTGGATGTAGGGGCCGGAGTCGACCGCGAACAGGGCGGCCTGAGCCGGAACCTGGAACAGGGCGGCGGCCAGCAAGGCCAGTGGATAGGGGGTAGGACGGTGCATGAGTGGTTCCCTCTTGCAATCGGGCCCAGGGGCGGGTCGTCTGCAGGGGCTTCGGCAACTTCCGTACCAATGTTTTGGTGCTGGGCTGTGGGGCAGGTGGGGCGGGGGTTTGCTGGATTTTCTGGGTTGCTAGTGGATCGGCCGGGCGGGGCGCATGCCCCAGTATTGGGGACAGTGGGGCGCCTACAAGGGACATGTACGCCAGCGATATCGCACGTCCTAGGCTATACATAACAGGGATCGGGCGCGGGAACCTGCCATGACCATCGAACAGACCCTGGACACCACGTCACTGCATGCCGCCGACACCGCGGGGGCAAGCGAGCGGCCGCCGTTCAACCTGCTGCGTTGGTACGCCGTGGTCAGCCTGGCCGTGATCGTCAGCGTCGCCGTCGGCCTGGGGCTGATCTCCAGCCGCTTCGTGATCAACGAAAGCGTCGAGCGCGACGCGCTGCTCACCGCCCAGTTCATCCAGTCGATTGCCTCCGCCGAAGTGCGCCATGTGTCCATTCCAAACATCCGCACCATGGGCGAACTGCTCGATCCGCGGCTCGATGAAGCCTTCCCCGAGGTTGCTCCCGCGGCTCGTCGCACCGCCCGCTGGGAATTTCTCGACCACATCGCGCACCTGCCCGACGTACTCCTGGCGAACATCTACGCGCCCGATCGCACGGTGATCTGGTCGACCAATTCGGCACTGATCGGCAAGCTGATCGACTCCGACGAAGACCTCGACCACGCCTTCGACTACAAGGTCCGGGTCTCGGCCAGCTACCACACTCTCGACGATGCCCGCAGCGAGCAGAAATTCATCGTGCCGCCGCAAAACCTGTTCATCGAGAACTACATCCCGCTGTTCGACAACAGCGGTGAACAGGTCACCGCCATGGTCGAAATCTACAAGGAACCGCGTGACCTGATCGAGCGCATCGAACAGGGCCTGCTGTTGCTCTGGCTGGGCACCGCGCTCGGCGCCGGTGCGGTGTACGTCAGCCTGTACCTGATCATCTACCGCGCCGCCAAGGTGCTTGCCACCCAGCAAAAGCAACTGATCGGCAATGAAACCGTCGTAGCGCTGGGGGAAATGTCCTCGGCCGTCGCGCACAGCCTGCGCAACCCGCTGGCGAGCATCCGCTCCAGCGCCGAGCTGGCCCAGGAGTTCGACGACGGCGCCGCCCACCAGCAGATCGACGCCATCATCAGCCAGGTCGACCGCATGTCGCAGTGGGTCCGCGAACTGCTGCAATCGTTGCGCCCGCTGACCGACGAGGTCGAGCCGGTCGATCTCGAACGGGCCCTGCGCGACAGTCTGCGTGCCTACGACGGGGCGATCAGCGAAGCACGGGTCAGCGTGAAGCTGGCCGAGCTGGGCGGGGTCCGTGTCATGGGCCAGGCCGGGACGCTGGTGCAGGTGTTCAACAGCCTGATTGCCAACGCCCTGGAGGCCATGCCCGACGGCGGCGAGTTGCGCGTAGAGGTGCTCCGGCAAACCGCCAAGAGCCTCAGCCTGCGCCTCTGCGACAATGGCAAAGGCATGAGCGGCAAGCTGCAAGGCATGGCCTTCAAGCCGTTCTTCACTACCAAACAGGGTGGGCTGGGTGTCGGCCTGGTGCTGGTGAAGCGGATCATGGAGCGCAGCGGTGGCTCGGTGCGCCTGCACAGCCGCGAAGGCGAGGGCACCTGTGCCGTGCTGAACTTCCGCATGCCCCCCCGCTAACGGGGACTTTTCCCCACTGCTGGTGCCAGCCCGAAGCCCCGCGTTCAACGCTAAGGTATTAATCTACAAGGTATAAGTTGCACGAAATATTTGGACACAGATTTGGCCGGGTAATTGCTCTTTAACATTACCGTCAGCCCAATCGAGGTGAATGCCATGTCCAGGCGCAACCCTTACCTGCTCCCCGTCAGCGCTGTTGCAGCGATGTTGCTGGCTTTTGAGCTGGCGGCCAGCCCGATTGACGATGTCGAGCCCCCGGAGCCGGGCGATCCGTCGCACTTCAACGACCCGCCCGCCGATCCGGCGGCGGCGCTGCTCAACCTCACCACACTGCCTGAAGCCAATATCGGCTCGTTCGACCTGCCCGATGGCGTCGAAGGCGACCGCGATACCCCGCGGGCCGAGAATAGCCTGCCGCCAGCCCAGCAGACCTCGTTCAACTACCCCACCAACGGCAAGCCCAGCCCGCTGTTCGGCGCGCAGCCGTTCAGCCAGCAATTGCTGTTGTTCGAAGAGTTCGGCCCCACCCGGCTGGACCCGACCACCCCGAACGGGCCGCTGGCTTTTCCGGCGCCGAGCATCGGTCCGGCGCCGCAGCAGGACCCCGCCCGCGTCGCCCGCAGTGCGCCGGCCGGGCCGCTGCTCGATGCCTTCCTCAAGCAGCCGGGGTTGACGCCGTTCCCCAGCCAGTTTGCCAATGTGGTCGACCGCAATCCCTGGCAGACGCAGATCGAGTTGTTCCTCAACCGTCATATCGGTGCGCCGGCCGAGGGCCGTCCGCCAGGAAAGGGCTGGTCGCACCAGCGCTGGAACGAGTTTTACCCGCAGGCCGCCTACAAAACCGCGCAGGCCGGCGCGCGGATCAACGGCGGCCTGCGCGACGCGATGCAGATGCACCATTACGCGGTCGGCGAATTCGGCCCCGGCGGGCTCTATTACAACACCGCCGGGCAGGCCAACACCCTCGGCACCACCAAGGGCGTCGATGTGCGCTTCCACCCGAACATGCCGCTGCAGGACCACAAATCGGTGTGGACCTTCGACGGCACGCTGCCGCCCAAACTGCTGATGGTGCGCTACGGCCAGCCGCTGCTGATGCGCCATTACAATGCCTTGCCGATCGACCCAGCGGCCAACCACGGCTTTGGCCTGCATACCATCAGCACCCATGAACACAACGGCCATGCCCCGGCCGAAAGCGACGGCTACGCCAATGCGTTCTTCTTCCCCGGCCAGTATTACGACTACCGCTGGCCGATCCAGCTGGCTGGCTACGACAGCATCAACACCCGTGCCGAAGACCCGCGCGCCGCGTTCCCCTGCGCGCCGGGCGAAACCCTCTGGGTCAACGACGCCAACCCCGGGCTGAAAACCTGCGACCACGGCAGCATCCGCATCCGCGGCGACTACCGGGAAACCATGAGCAGCCACTGGTTCCACGACCACATGCTCGATTTCACCGCGCAAAACGTTTACAAGGGCAACGCGGCGATGATGAATTACTACAGTGCCCTGGACCGCGGCAACGAAAGCATCGACGACGGCGTTAACCTGCGCCTGCCCAGCGGCTCGGCGCTGCCCTGGGGCAACCGCGACTATGACGTCAACCTGGTGCTCGCCGACAAGGCCTGGGATGCCAGCGGCCAGTTGTGGTTCAACCCGTTCAATACCGACGGTTTCCTTGGCGATCAGGTGCTGGTGAACTGGCAGTTCAAGCCGACCCTCGACGTGCGTGCGCGCAGCTACCGCTTCCGCATCCTCAACGGCTCGGTGTCGCGCTACTTAAAGCTGGCCCTGGTGCGCGAGATCAAGGGCAGCAGCGGTGAGTTCCAGGGGCCGAAGGGCTCCGGGGTGTCCTACGCACGGGTGCCGTTCCACCTGATCGGCAACGACGGCAACCTCATGGAGCACAGCGTGCCGTTCGACGGCAGCATGGACCTCGACGCCGACGGCGACAAACAGAACCACAACGCCATCCTGCCGACCCAGGGCATCGCCGAACGCTTCGACATCATCGTCAACTTCGCGAAAAACGGGATCAAGGCCGGCGACAAGCTGTTTCTGGTCAACCTCAAGGCCCACGACACCGGCAAGGGGCCGAAGGAAGACATCGACCTCGGCGAGGTGCTGTCGGAGAAATACCTGGCGGTGATCAAGCAGGGCAGCAATGGCCCACTGTGGGACAAGGGCGACCCGGCGGTGGGCAAGGTGTTGCAGCTCAACGTCAAGGCCTACAGCGGCCAGGACCTGGCCATGGACCCGGCGGCCTACGAACCGGCCAAACCGGGCAAGCCGATGGGCAAGGTGATGATCCCGCTGAAACTGCACCGCGACGACCCGGCCGACCAGGCGCGGCTGGCCCTGGCCCGGCACCGCACGTTCATCTTTGGCCGCTCCGACGGTAGCGACAAGGCACCCTGGACGGTGAAGACCGACGGCGGCTTCGGCTACCACATGGACCCGCGCCGTTTGTCGTCGGCGGTCCAGCTGGCCAGTGGGCCGACCGATGCCGGGGCCAGTGGCTTCGGCACCCTTGAAGTGTGGAAAATCCAGAACGGCGGCAACGGCTGGAGTCATCCGGTGCATGTGCACTTCGAGGAGGGGATCATCCTCAGCCGCGGCGGCAAGGCACCGCCGGAGTGGGAAAAATGGGCGCGCAAGGATGTCTACCGGATCGGCAGCGAGAAGGACGGTACCGACACGGTGGAGATGGCAATCAACTTCCGCGAGTTCGCCGGGACCTACATGGAGCACTGCCACAACACCCAGCATGAGGACAACTCGATGCTGTTGCGCTGGGACATCGAGCACCCCGGCCAGTTGCAGATGATGCCGACGCCGCTGCCGAGCTGGGATGGTGTGCAGTACATCAATTCCGCCGCATTGCCGACCTGGCGCCTGGGCGACGGGTTCGGGCCGCAGATCAAGGTCACCAACTAGGGGGTGGCGAGCATGGCGCGATTCGACGGTGGTTGGGCCTGGCTGCTGCTGGCCCTGGTGCTGGTGGTGCAGTTGAGCCAGGCCGACGAGCAGGCCACGCCTTGGGGGCGTGGCTATTTCCCCAATACCGAGCTGGTCGACCAGGACGGGCGCCCTGTGCGCTTCTTCGACGACCTGATCGAGGACAAGGTGGTGGTGGTCAATTTCATCTTCACCGGCTGCGGCGACTCCTGCCCGCTGGAAACCGCGCGGTTGCGCCAGGTGCAGCAACTGCTCGGCGAGCGGGTCGGGCGCGACGTGTTCTTCTACTCGATCAGCATCGATCCGCTGTCGGATACCCCCGAGGTACTCAAGGCCTATATGGCCAAGTTCAAGATCGGCCCTGGCTGGCGTTTTCTCACCGGTGAGAAGGATCAGATCGATGCGCTGCGCCAGGCCCTCGGGCTGTTCATCGACGGCATCGACAACGGCCGCAACCGCGACCATAACCTCAGCCTGATCGTCGGCAACCAGGCCACGGGTCGCTGGATGAAAGCATCGCCGTTCGAGAACCCGTGGATTCTGGCCGACCAGCTGGCCAATAGCCTGCAGAACTGGAAGCAGCCCAGCGTCGAGCAAAGTTATGCCGACGCCCCGCTGATTCGCCCACCGAGCCATGGCGAGACGCTGTTCCGCACGCGCTGCGCGGCGTGCCACAGTTTGGGCCCCATGGATGGGGAAACCACCGGCATGCGGGCGGTAGGCCCCGACCTGTTGGGGGTCACCGAGCGTCGCGAGCCGGTCTGGCTCAGCCGCTGGATCCGCGAACCGGATCGGATGCTGGCCGAGCAGGACCCGATTGCCGTCGAGCTGTTCGCCCGCTACAACCAGGTGCGCATGCCCAACCTGGGCCTGAACGAGGGCGACACGCAAGCGCTGGTCGATTTCTTGCACAGTGAACAGCAGCGTCAGCTGCGGCTGGCGGCACAACAGACGGGCAATGCCGCGCCGCCGTGAAGGTAAAGTGCTATCACCGTGCGTCGCGTCATAGCGAATGATGTCCACCCTCCACAGCGGGCTGCGCTATAAGCTTTTAGAGACAGCATCCCACCAGGAAGTGTCCCGATGCAGATGCTCAATAACGACAAAGCGACCCTTGCGGCGCCGAGCACTCCTAGCCGTGTTCGACATCAACGCCAGTTCAACCTGTTGCGCTGGTTCTCCCTGGTCAGCCTGGTCATCATCACGTCGGTGGCGGTGGGGCTGGGCTATGTCTCGACGGCCTTCGTGGTCAACGAAAGCGTCGAGCGCGACGCGATGCTCACCGCGCAGTTCATCCAGGCCATGGCCCATGCCGAAGTGCGCCATGCGCAGATCGCCCCCGGGGTGACCATGGGCGATCTGCTCGACCCGCGCATGGATGACCAGTACCCGAACGTTGACGCTGCGGTAGCCGCGGCTGCGCGCATCGAGTTTCTCGATCACGTCGAGCACCTGCCGGACACCCTGCTGGCCAACGTCTACGCCCACGATCGGACGGTGGTCTGGTCGACCAACCCACAACTGATCGGCAAGAAGATCGAAGCCGACGACGACCTCGACGAGTCGTTCGAATCGCGCGTGCCGGTGTCGTCCAGCTATCACAAGGCCGACGAGGACCGCGACGAGCAGAAATTCCTCCGCGAGCCGAACTACCTGTTCATCGAGAACTACATCCCGATGTTCAACAGCGACGGTAGCAAGGTGGTGTCGATGGTCGAGGTGTACAAGGAGCCGCAGGACCTGGTGCGGCGGATCCAGCGCGGTTACGTGCTGATCTGGGGCAGCACCGCCATCGGCGGCGTGCTGGTGTACCTGGGCTTGTTCTGGATCGTGCGCCGCGGCGCAAACATGCTGGCTTCGCAGCAAACCCAGCTGATTGCCAGCGAAACCTTCGTCGCCCTTGGCGAGATGTCCTCGGCGGTGGCGCACAGCCTGCGCAATCCCCTGGCGACCATCCGTTCCAGTGCCGAGCTGGCCCACGACGTGGCCAGCGTGCCGGCGCAGAAGAATATCGACGACATCATCAGCCAGGTCGATCGTATGTCGCGCTGGGTGCGCGAGCTGCTGGTGTCGCTACGCCCGGTGCACGACGATGCC
This sequence comes from Pseudomonas sp. SDI, assembly GCF_003105155.1. Taxonomy (GTDB): domain Bacteria; phylum Pseudomonadota; class Gammaproteobacteria; order Pseudomonadales; family Pseudomonadaceae; genus Aquipseudomonas. The sequence continues at coordinate 56,050 of NZ_QETK01000018.1, forward strand.
GAGGCGGTCGACCTGCTCGCGGCCATCGACGACACCCGTGCGGCGTTCGCCCCGCAGATCAAGCGCAATGCGGTGCAGCTGCAGGTGCAGACGCCACCGACTGCCATGGTGGTGAGCCAGCCGGTGCTGCTCACGCAGATTCTCAACAGCCTGTTCTCCAACGCCCTGGAAGCCATGCCCGGCGGTGGTCGGCTGAGCATCGAGGTGAGCCTGCTGGCGGGCGGCCGGCAATTGCAGCTGCTGCTCAGCGACACCGGCAAGGGCATGAGCCAGCAGCAGGAGCGGATGGTCTTCAAACCGTTTTTCACCACCAAGCAGGGCGGCCTCGGGGTCGGCCTGGTCCTGGTCAAACGCATCATGGAACGATTTGGCGGTGCGGTCAGCCTGACCAGCCGTGAGGAGGAGGGAACCCGCGTCAGCCTGACTTTCAATGTTGCCGGAGGGGATCATGGAACACAGCATTCTGGTGGTCGAGGATGACGAGCTGCTCGCCCAGAACATCCAGACCTATCTGGAGCGGCGCGACTTTGAAGTAACCGTGTGCCACAGCGCCGAGGAGGCCCTGGAGCTGCTGCAGCAGTGCCAGCCCGATGCGGTGCTGACCGACAATTCGCTGCCGGGCATGAACGGCCATGAGCTGCTGCGCACCTTGGTAGCCAAGGCGCCGGAGCTCAAGGTGATCATGATGACCGGCTATGGCAACGTCGAAGACGCGGTCATGGCGATGAAGGAGGGCGCCTTCCATTACCTGACCAAGCCGGTGGCGCTGACCGAACTCAAGTTGATGCTCGACAAGGCGCTGGCCACCGAGCGAATGGAGCGCACGCTGTCCTTCTATCAGGAGCGCGAGGCGCAGAAGTCCGGGGTGCAGGCGTTGCTCGGCGAGTCGTTGGCGATGCTCGATCTCAAGCGCACCATCGGCCAGTTGCTGGAGGCCGAGCGGCGCATGACCAGCGGCGACCTGCCTCCGGTGCTGGTGGAGGGCGAGACCGGCACCGGCAAGGAACTGGTGGCGCGCGCGCTGCATTTCGACGGGCCGCGCAGCAAGGGGCCATTCATCGAATTCAACTGCGCCTCGATTCCGGCCAACTTGCTCGAAGCCGAGCTGTTCGGGCATGAGAAGGGGGCGTTTACCGACGCCAAGGACCGCCGGCTCGGGCTGGTCGAGGCGGCGGACGGCGGTACCCTGTTCCTCGATGAAATTGGCGAAATGGACCTGCTGTTGCAGGCCAAACTGCTCAAGTTGCTGGAGGACCGCACCATTCGCCGGATTGGCGCGGTGAAGGAGCGCAAGGTTGATTTGCGCATCATCAGTGCAACCAACTGCAACCTGGAGCAGATGGTGCAGCAGGGCAAGTTCCGTCGCGACCTGTTCTTCCGCTTGCGGATCATCTCGATCAAGGTGCCGCGGCTGTTTGCCCGGGGCGACGATGTGTTGTTGCTGGCCCGGCATTTTCTCGGTCAGCACGGCAAGCGCTATGGCAAGTCGCAGTTGCGTTTCAGCGCCGAAGCGCAGGCGCTGTTGCTCAGTTACAGCTGGCCGGGGAATGTCCGCGAGTTGCGCAACATGCTGGAGCAGACGGTATTGCTGGCGCAGCATGAGGTGATTGGACCGAACCAGTTGAATGTGTGCATGAGCCTGGTGGATGAGGCGGATGAATTGCCACCGGCGGCGCTGGTGGCGTCGCCGGTGATGCATGACAGCATGGATTCGATGAACCTGCCGGAGGTGGAGCGCGACATGGTGCGCAAGATGCTCGATCGCACCGACTGGAACGTGACCAAGTCGGCACGCTTGCTCGGGTTGAGCCGCGACATGCTGCGCTACCGCATCGAGAAACTCGGGCTGAGCCGGCCGGACAAGCGCCAGTGGTGAGCCGCTGTGGTTGATCTGTCGCCCCCCTGTCGCCCCCCTGTCGGCGCCGCTCGCGGCGCCTGGACGAGCGCCTGGCAGGCTGTGCCGCAGCGGCGGGCAAGCTGCACAAGGGCTGAAGATTTTTTGTCGATTGCCGGGCACAGGGCGTATAAACTGCACCCACTTTGCCGGTCGCTACCTGAACCGGCCACTGATACAAGAGAGTCGAGATGGGCGCACAGTGGAAAGCCAAGCATAGAGAAACAGCTGCCAACGCCAAGGGCAAGATCATGGGCAAGCTGTCCAAGGAGATCCAGATGGCGGCGAAGTCCGGTGCCGACCCGGACATGAACCCGCGCCTGCGCCTGGCGATCGAACAGGCGAAGAAGGCCTCGATGACCCGTGAGACCCTGGAACGGGCGATTCGCAAGGGTGCCGGGCTGGATGGCGATGCGGTGAACTACACCGCGGTTACCTACGAAGGCTTTGCACCGCACCAGGTGCCGCTGATTGTCGAGTGCCTGACCGACAACGTTAACCGTACCGTTGCGCAGATTCGTGTGCTGTTCCGCAAGGGCCAGCTGGGCGCTTCCGGTTCGGTGGCGTGGGACTTCAACCATGTCGGGCTGATCGAGGCGGCGCCGGCTAAACCGGATGCCGATCCTGAGATGGCTGCCATTGAAGCGGGTGCGCAGGATTTTGCCGAAGGTGAAGAGCAGGGGAACACCCTGTTCATTACCGATACCACTGACCTGGACGCGGTGCAGAAAGCGCTCCCGGAGCAGGGCTTCACGGTGTTGTCGGCCAAGATCGGGTATACCCCGAAAAACCCGGTAAGCGCGTTGAGCGATGAGCAGATGGCCGAGGTCGAGGCGTTCCTCGAGGCGATCGATGATAACGATGATGTGCAGAACGTTTACGTCGGGCTGGCGGGCTGATTCTGTTCGGTCTGGTTTAGGGGCGGTCGCTTTGACGGGCCGGCCCTGCCTTAGTTGTGGCGAGGTGCCCTCTGTTTTGGGCGTAGGCCCCGCCAATTCTGTAGACGTTTGTGTCGCGCGTGGCTCGCGACACGCAAGGGGCCGATGAGGCGCGTAGCGCGCTGTTTGCACAAAAGGGATTTTTGATCCACTTCAAACGTTGGTTGATGCAGGGGCGTTCATCAAGCAATCGTGTCTTTGCACCGTGCACAACATTTATCTGGGCATTTTTTTCCTATGAGCGAGCAATCCGCTATTCCTCCGTGTAGCGCCTGTCGAGATGGCCAGGCACTGGGCTTTGATTTCAGCATGGCGTTCCAGCCGATTGTCGATATACGGGATCACAGCCTGTACGCCTACGAGGCGTTGGTGCGTGGCCTCGATGGCAGCGGCGCCCTGACGATTCTTCGCCAGGTTAACGATGAGAACCGTTATGCCTTCGACCAGGCTTGCCGACTCAAGGCCGTGGAACTGGCGGCGAAACTGCGCATCCCGTGCCTCTTGAGCATCAATTTCCTGCCCAATGCCGTGTATCAGGCGGCTACCTGTATTCGTGCCACGCTAGCCGCTGCGCAGCGCTTCGACTTCCCTACGGACCGGATCATCTTCGAGATCACCGAGAGCGAAGAGCTGGTGGACAAGGAACACCTGAAAGGGATCATCCACGAGTATCAGCGGCAGAAATTCATGACTGCCATCGATGATTTTGGCGCCGGCTATTCTGGGTTGAACCTGCTCGCCGAGTTTCAGCCGGACATCATCAAGCTGGACATGGCCTTGGTTCGCGGCATCGATACCGACCCGGTGCGCCAAGCTATTGTCCAGGGCATACTTGGCGTCTGCCAGGTGCTTAACATCGAAGTGATTGCCGAGGGCATAGAAACGCTTGGTGAATTGCGTCAGTTGCAGCACCTCGGCATTTATCTCTTTCAGGGCTATCTCTTTGCTCGCCCTGCATTCGAAGCACTACCGGCTGTGACCTGGCCTGCGCCCTGAAGTGGGGGCGGCAGCGCAGATCAGTGCTGGGTGTCGAGTGTCTGGGCAAATGTGCCGATGACATCCACAACCTGTTGTGCCCCCAGTTGGATGTCCATGATTACCGTGCCGGCCTGATGAGCAAGGTGTACGCCTTGTTCTGCCTTGAGCGTACCGGATTGCATATTGGTAACCGCTTGCCTGGCCAGTTCGCGGTTCTTGCCCACCACGTCGGTGATCGCAACGGTCGCTTGACTGGTACGCCGGGCAAGGTTGCGTACTTCGTCGGCGACCACCGCGAACCCGCGACCTTGATCGCCTGCCCGGGCTGCTTCGATGGCGGCGTTGAGTGCGAGCAAGTTGGTTTGCTCGGCGATGCCCCGGATCGCACCGACGATGGCGCCAATCTCTTCGGACTGCACGCTGAGCGCGTTGATCACCTGGGTGACTTGTTCGAGTTCGTCGGCGATGCTTTTTACCACCGTGACGGTTTGCTGAACCACGCTGGATCCAAGCCTGGCGTGCTCGTCGGTTTGCCGGGACGTATCGAATGCCAGTTGCGCTGCTTCTGACTCGGTTTTGCGCTGTTCAACCTGACGGGTTATATCGGTGGCGAACTTAACCACGCCATACAGCTTGCCGTGGGCGTCAAACAGCGGGTTGTAGGTCGCTTGAAGCCAGACGATATCGCCGTTTTTTTTGACGCGTTGAAACACACCAGCGCTGTAGTCGCCGCGGTTCAAACCGGACCAGAAAACACGATAGTCCTCGCTGAGTACCTCGTCGGGCCGACAGAACATCTGATGGTGGCGGCCGCGAATGTCTTCCAGTCTAAAGCCCATGACGTTCAGGAAATTGGCGTTGGCATTGATGACCTGGCCGTTCAGGTCGAACTCGATCACCGCCGTTGAGCGATCGACTGCCTGCATGAAGCTTGATTCAGTCTGTGAGCGCAGCGTGCGCTCGGTGACGTCGAAGGCGACTTTGACAATACGTTGCACATTGCCGGCAGCATCGCGCACCGGCACATAGCTTGCGTCCAGCCAACGCCGCTCTCCGGCGCGCGTCAAGCGCAGAAAGTGAGCGCTGAAACTCTGCCCCTGCCTCAGTCGCTGCCATAACGCGTTGTACTCAGGGCTTTGTACATACTGCGGCTCGCAGAACATGCGATGGTGCTGACCGCGAATATCGTTCAGCGTGTAACCCAGCATGTTCAGAAACAGTGGACTGGCATCGAGCACTTCGCCGGTCGGGCTGAATTCGATGATCGCCATGGCGCTGTGCAGGGCGTCATGCTCGGCAGCAAGACCAGCCCGCTGTTCCTCACTCTCGCGCAGCGCGGTACTCAGTTTGCGGGTGCGCATGAACATGCTTGGGGCTCCATAAGGCGATGTATGTTGATTGAAGGATGAATGCAGTGAGTAACGCGCAAGAACCTTTGCAGCTACTCACCCGAGGTCAGTGAGCGAGTATCGCTCTACGGCCTGTACAGATATAAATAGTGTGTCGCTATCGAGCTGCTAGTGCTCCAGCTATCACGCTGAACGCCGAGGTGCTCAGCACCAGCCGATTTTCCAGCGTTGGCTATTCCTTAGCTCTCGCCAATCAAGCAACTGTTTTCGCCCGCTGTGGACGGCCTGCAGTTCAATCTGCAGAGGCGTACCTTCTTCGTCGCAAATCAGCTCGGTGACCAGGAAGTGTTTTTCTCGGTTGACCGGCTCACGGGCAGTCCATTTGGACAGTCCAAGTTTTCGTGGGTTGAATCTGTTCATGTGTGCTCCACCCGTTCGCTTCCCCGTCTTGCCATCACCCTCGGGCACCTGCTGAAGCGGCGTTGCTGGAGCCGATCATGGCAATGTGGTCACAGGGTACTCCGATATCAAAAGTTGTACAATAATTCAGCCTTGTACAATATTTTGTGGATCTGAGGGTGTGCAACGTTCAGGTCATCCCGAGCACGCGTCGACCCGCCGTGACAAGGGGGCATTTCTGCACAACCGATGAGACTTAAGTCCTATGGCAGCCCGGCGACACCCGACCATACTCGGTACTCGCCCTTTTAATAACAACAAACCCAGGGTTCCGTATCGATGACTTACCAGCATTGCTATGACCGCTCCATCGCCGACCCCGCTGCCTTCTGGGCTGACCAGGCGCGCGACCTCGCCTGGTTCCGCCAGCCCACGCAAACCCTCAGCGAAGGTCCCGACGGCACCCACCAGTGGTTCGCCGATGGGTGTTTGAACACCTGCTACCTGGCCCTCGATCACCAGATCGAACAAGGCCGCGGCGAACAGATCGCCCTGATCTACGACTCCCCGGTCACCGCCACCCAGCAAACCTTCACCTACAACCAGTTGCGCGACGAGGTCGCCCGTCTGGCTGGCCTGCTGCGTGAACTGGGGGTAAAGCAGGGCGATGGCGTCATCATCTACATGCCGATGGTCCCGCAGGCCGCCATGGCCATGCTTGCCTGCGCGCGCATTGGCGCCGTGCACTCGGTGGTGTTTGGCGGTTTTGCCGCCAACGAACTGGCCCTGCGCATCGACGACGCCCGCCCGGCGCTAGTGCTGACCGCGTCCTGTGGCCTGGAATTCGACCGCGTCATTGCTTACAAGCCACTGGTCGATCGCGCCCTGCAACTGGCCCAGCATCAACCGCGCAAGGTACTGGTGCTGCAACGCCCGCAGGCCCGTGCCGAATTGCTCGAAGGCCGCGACCTCGACTGGCACAGCGCCCTGGCGGGCGCCCAGCCGGTGGCCCCGGTTGAGCTGGCGGCCGCCGACCCGCTGTACATCATGTACACCTCTGGCACCACCGGTAAGCCCAAGGGTATCGTCCGCGAAAACGGCGGCAACGCGGTGGCCCTGCGTTTCACCCTGCGGCATATCTATGGCATGCAGGCCGGCGATGTCTGGTGGGGGATTTCCGACGTTGGCTGGGTGGTCGGGCACTCGCTGATCGTCTATGGCCCGCTGATGAACGGCTGCACCACGGTGTTCTACGAAGGCAAGCCAATCCGCACCCCGGACGCCGGCGCCTACTGGCGGGTCGTCGAGCAATACAAGGTCAACGGGCTGTTCTGCGCGCCCACCGCCATGCGCGCAATCCGCAAGGAAGACCCCGAAGGCCAGCTGTTGCGCCAGTACGACCTGAGCTCGCTGCGCCAGCTGTTCCTCGCCGGCGAAAAACTTGACTCCAGTACCCACCATTGGCTCGAAACCGCCAGCGGCAAGGCGGTCCACGACCATTGGTGGCAAACCGAAACCGGTTGGCCGGTGACCGCGCCCTGCGTCGGGCTCGAAGGCAGCGGCGTGCGCCCCGGCTCCAGTAACCGCGCGGTGCCTGGTTACCACGTTCAGGTGGTCGACGACGACGGCCACCTGCTCGGTCCCAACCAGCAAGGCTCTATCGTCATCGCGCTGCCGCTACCGCCCGGTTGCAGCCAGACCCTGTGGGGCGACCACCCGCGCTACCTGCAGGCCTACCTGAGGACCTATCCCGGCTATTACCACACTGGCGACGGTGGCTACCTTGACGACGACGGCTTCGTCTACATCATGGGCCGCACCGACGATGTGATTAACGTGTCTGGCCACCGCCTGTCCACCGGCGAGATGGAAGACCTGGTTGCCTGCCACCCGGCCGTGGCCGAGTGCGCGGTGGTGGGCGTGCATGACGAGATCAAGGGCCAGGTGCCGCTGGCGCTGGTGGTCCTCAAGGATGGCGAAAGCATTGCCGAGCACGCTTTGCAGAGCGAACTGGTGGCCCGCGTGCGTGAGCAGATCGGCGCGCTGGCCTGTTTCAATCAGGTGCGGCTGGTCAAGCGCCTGCCGAAGACCCGCTCGGGCAAGATCCTGCGTGCCGTGCTGCGCAAGATCGCCGACCATCAGCCCTACACAGCGCCCTCCACCCTCGACGACCCGGCGGTACTGCTGGAGATCGAAAACGTCCTGGCCAGCCTCGCTCGCGCTGGCTGATCAGGTCGGGCAGGGCAGTGGGCTACAGGGGCTCGGTTGACCCAGGCGGCTGCGCGTGCGGGCAAGGTCCGCCGCGCTGCCGCCGAGGCTGTCGCGCACCTGCTGGCCCGATCCGCCTGCAGCGGGCGCGGCGCGACGATCGGATCCAGGCGGTAGGTAAACCAGACAATCGCGGGCTCCTTGGAACAGTCGGAAAGGGCGGGGCCACCGTGCACGAGCGGCGCTAATTTAACCAATAGGGCAAAGCGCCGCCAGCGCGCTCGCCCCGGCATGAGCGAAGGTCCTTGTACAAGCCCTGTACATTTCCTATCGAACTGGCAGCATTTTCAACGGCTGCTACCCTACACCTCAGCGCAATCCTGTGTTCAAGGATGGTAACGGTGAAAGGACGCTCTTTTGCAGCGCTGCTCGGCCTGATCGTGGGCGACAGTGCCGCCGCTGCGGATTTTCTGGTGGAAGTGCGGGTCGATGTCCAGCGCGGCTGCGCCCTGGTCAATCAACCCCGTACAGCCGGCGCCCAGGCCCTGGGGCTGCTGGACTTCGGCCAGCCTGCCCGTCTTGATGCTGCGGATGGCCCGCTCAGCACCGCGTTGCTCAGCCAGCGCCCGCCGCGTCTTGAATGCAACCCCGATACCGCTTACCAGCTCAAGGTCGATGGCGGCGAACATGGCGGCCTCGGCGAGGTGCGCTTCATGGCCAGCGAGCAGGCGCGCGTTCGGCCGATTCCCTATCGACTCTATCAAGACCCGGCCTGGCGTGTGCCACTGCCGGTAGACACGGTGTTGCATGGGCGCGTGCCGGACAGCGGCTCGGTGGAACTGCCGCTGTTCGCTCGCATCGACCGCTTGACCCAGGTGCCGCACGCCGGCCGTTATTCCGACCTGCTCAAGGTGACCGTCAGTTGGTGACGCACCTGCGCAGGCTGCTAAAGGAACTGGCAGATGAATACAACGCGAGTCCTGTTGTTGAGCCTTGGGCCACTGTTGCTCAGCTCGACCGTGCAGGGCGCGGTCAGCGGCTTCATCGAGGCCCGCCTGGTAATCAGCGCGGCCTGCCAGGTGAGCAATGGCCAGCCCGGCGAAACCATGCTCGGCAGTGGCCTGCTCGATTTCGGCCAGCAGGGCCCGACCTGGGCCAACCCGTTACGCTCGGCGCTGGACGAAGACACGGCCGGTGCTCTGCAGGTGAGCTGCAACCCTTCGGTGCGGGCCTTCACCGTGAGCATCAATGGCGGTAGCAACGCCGATGGCAGCACCCGCCGCTTGAGCAATGGCCGGCACCTGATTCCCTATCAATTGTCGGCCGACCCGACTGGTGCGGCCAGCTACGGCATTGGCCAGCAGATGAACTTCTCGATCAGCAGTGCGGCACAGATCCCCATTCCGATCTACGGCGCCGTGGTGGCCAACGCCAAGGCGCTGCCGGCCGGCGTGTATCGCGACACCCTGATGGTGACCCTGGACTGGTAACACGCAAGGAGTGACTCATGACTTCAACCGTATCGCGTCTACTGCTCGCCGGCCTTGGCCTGGCGTTGTGCACACAGGCCCAGGCGGCAACCGTCACCGGGAACATCAACGCCACCCTGACCTTGACTTCGGCGTGCCAGGTGAACGGCTCCAGCGCGGTCAGCGGGGTCACCTTCGGGACCCTGAGTTTCGGCAGCCAGAGCGCCCTGTTCAGCACGGCCGGGGCCCAGGTGCTCAGCGGCGGTTCGGGCTTCAGCGTGCTCTGCTCGGCGGGCACCATCCCGATCATCAAGGTCAATGCCGGGGCCCATGACGGGCAATCCAGCGGCGGCGGGCGGGCGCTCTACGACGGGGTGGCGAACTACGTGCCGTATGACTTCTACACCGACTCCGGTTTCTCGACGCTGCTGGTCGTTGGCGGCACCATCACCTTGCCGACCAGCACCGGGGTGGCGCAAACCGTCAACCTGTACGGCCAGGCCAAAGGCAAGGCCGGGTTGCCGGCAGGGCTTTATACCGATCTGGTCGCGGTCGAGTTGAGTTTTTGAGCCATGCACCGGCGGCTGCCGCTTGCCCTCGCTGCAGTCTCGGCGCTGCTGCCGTTGCCGCTGGGTGCCGTGCTGACCAGCACCTTTCAGGTCAGCGCTTCGATCATCGCCGGGTGCCTGGTGGTGGGCGGGGCGAGCACCTACGGCAACCTGAATTTCGGCAGCGCCTCGGCGCTGTCGAGCAGCGTCCTGACCGCCGCCCTGAGCGGCACCACGGTAACCCTGCAATGCACGCCGGGGGTGAGCCTGAACATGGCTATCGACGGCGGCCAGAATAATAACGGCGCCCGCAATCTCAAGCGCAGCGGCGGCCCGCAGTTGCTGAGCTACCAGCTGTTTAGCGACGCCGGCTTCAGCCAGGCCCTGGGGATTGGCCAGACTGTCGCCGTGAGCTACAGCGACCCGACCGCTATCATGCTGCCGGTCTATGCCCGCACGCAGCCGAGCGGGGTGCTTGCCGCCGGCAGTTATACCGATGTGCTGCAAGTGACGTTGTCCTGGTGAGCGGGTTCACGGGGAAGTTTCGACCAAAGCCAAAGGAGGCTGTGCATGGGGGGCTGCGCTCGCGGTATGCGCAAGGAAATGAGCGGCGGGCTGTTGGCGCTGGCACTACTGGGGAGCGGCATGGCGCAGGCGGCGACGTCGGTGCTGATCTGGCCGATTGATCCGGTGATCGAGGCCAGCGACAAGGCCGGTGCGCTGTGGCTGGAGAACCGTGGCACGGCCCCGGCCAACCTGCAGGTGCGGGTGTTCGCCTGGCGCCAGGGCGACTTCGACGACCAGTATCAACAGCAGCGCGAGATTATCGGCAGCCCGCCAGTGGCTAATGTCGCGCCGGGGCAGAAACAGTTGATCCGGCTGACCCGCACCGGTGTTTCGCCGGTCGGCCAGGAGCAGGCCTACCGGATCATCATCGACGAGATCCCCGCGGCGCTACCGCCCTCCGCGAGCGAGGATAAACCCGAGGCCGCGATCCGCTTCCAGATGCGCTACTCGGTGCCGTTGTTCGTCTACGGCGAAGGTCTCTGGGGCAAACCCGATGCTGCCGGGCAGCGCGATACAGCCGCCGTGGGCAAGCCGGTGCTGAGCTGGCGCCAGGTCTCGGTGCAGGGCAAACCCTATGTCGAAATCCGCAACAGCGGCCCGGTGCATGCGCGCCTGACCGACGTCGTCCTGCACCAGGGCAGCCAGGCCCAGCCGCTGGTCGAAGGCTTGCTCGGCTATGTGCTGCCGGGCGTGAGCATGCGCTGGCCGGCCCCGGCACAGCTGTCGACGGCCAGCGTACTCAAGGGCCGGATCAACGGCACCGAAGCGGCCCAGACCATCCGTCAGGGGCGCTGACCGCCCGAGGATAACGCCAGCGGCCAGGGAGGCCCGGATATGGTTGGACACAGTGCGTGAGCAAATTTCCGGCGCTGCCGCGCCGCCTGTTGCAGGTGTGTGGCGCGAGCCTGCTCGTCGGCAGCGCAGTGCTCGCTGGCGAATTGCCGCCGCCGCCGTCGGGGCTGGATGCCATAACCGAAGCGCAGTTGTACCTGGAACTGGTGGTGAACCAGATGAGTAGCCCCAACCTGGTGCCGGTGCAGCAACGCAACGGTCGTCTGTACATGGCCTATGCCGATTTGCAGGCGCTGGGCCTGACGATTCCTGGCCAGAGCGACCCGCAGGTGGCCCTGGAAGCGATACCTGAGCTGCACAGCGATTACGACAGCCAGGGTCAGCGTCTGCTGTTGCAGGTGCCACCGGCCTGGCTGCCGAACCAGCGCATCGGCACTCGCGACCTGTCGGCGGCCGGTCAGGCCCTAAGCAGTTTCGGCGCCGTGTTCAACTATGACCTTTACCTCAACGACAGCGATGATGGCGGGACCTACCTCGCGGCCTGGAACGAGCTGCGCGTGTTCGACCGTTGGGGCAGCTTTTCCAGTACCGGGCAGTGGCGCGAATCGCTCGGCGGCGCCCAGCTCGACAGCAGCCAGCAGGGCTTTCGCCGCTACGACACGACCTGGCGCTACTCCGACGAAGCACGCCTGCTGACCTGGGAAGCCGGCGATGTAGTGACCGGCGCCTTGCCCTGGACCACCTCGGTGCGGGTCGGCGGCGTGCAGCTGTCGCGTGACTTCGGCGTGCGCCCGGACCTGGTGACCTACCCGCTGCCGGCGTTCGTCGGCGAGGCGGCGGTGCCGTCCTCGGTCGACCTGTTCATCAACGGCTACAAGAGCGCCAGCGCCGACCTGCAACCCGGTCCCTACACGCTGACCAACGTGCCGTTCATCAACGGTGCCGGCGATGCCGTGGTGGTGACCACCGATGCGCTCGGCCGGCAGGTCTCGACCACCTTGCCGTTCTACGTCACCAGCAGTCTGTTGCAGAAAGGCCTGAGCGATTTCTCGGTGGCGCTCGGCAGCCTGCGTCGTGATTATGGCGTGCGCGACTTTGCCTACGGCCCAGGTGTGTCGACGGGCAGCCTACGCTACGGCCTGAGCGACCGGGTGACCGTCGAAAGCCATGTCGAGGCGGCCGAGTCGCTGGCCCTTGGCGGCCTGGGCGGCAGCCTGCAGATCGGCAATTACGGGGTGGTCAACGCCGCCATGACCCAAAGCCGGCTCGACGGCCAAACCGGCCAGCAACTGAGCCTCGGCTACCAGTACAGCAGCCAGCGGTTCGGCTTCAACTACCAACGCCTGCAACGGCGCGGCGACTACGCCGACCTGTCGCTGGTCGACAGCCCGTACACGCGGCTCAGCCAGCGCAGCGAACAGGTCACCCTGAGCCTCAACCTGCAACGCTACGGCAGCATCGGCGCCGGTTATTTCGATGTGCATGCCGGCGACGGTTCGCGCACCCAGTTGCTCAACCTGAGCTGGAGCAAGTCGCTGTGGGGCAACAGCAGCCTGTACCTGTCGGCCAACCGCGAGATCGGCGACCGCCAGTGGGCGATGCAGGCGCAACTGGTGATCCCGTTCGACCTGCGCGGCACGCTGAGCTTCAGCATGGAACGCAACCAGCAGGGCGAAAGTGTGCAGCGGGTCAACTACAGCCGCGCGGTGCCGGTGGAGGGCGGCGTCGGCTTCAACCTCGGCTATGCTGACGGCGCCCGCGCGGCGTACCGCCAGGCCGACCTGACCTGGCGCCTGCAAGGTGTGCAACTGCAGGCCGGCCTGTATGGCAGCAGCGACAGCATGACCCGCTGGGCCGATGCCAGCGGTTCTGTGGTGTTGATGGACGCCGGATTGTTTGCTGCCAATCGTATCGACGATGCCTTCGTCTTGGTCAGCACCGACGGCTTTGCCGATGTACCGGTGCGCTACGAGAACCAGACGGTCGGGCGCACCGATGCCAACGGCCATCTGCTGGTGCCGTGGAGCAGCGGTTACTACCGTGGCAAGTACGAAATCGACCCGTTGGAGCTGCCGCCGAACGTGCGCGCCGGCGATGTCGAGCAGCGTGTGGCGGTGCGTCGCGGCAGCGGTTACCTGCTGGAATTCCCGTTGCGCAAGGTGCGCGCGGCCAGTCTGGTGCTGGTCGACAGCGCGCGCAAGGACCTGGCCCTGGGCAGCCAGGTGACGCATGTACAGAGCGGCGTCCAGGCGGTGGTGGGCTGGGACGGGCTGGTGTACCTGGAGGACCTTGCCGAGCAGAACACCCTGCAGGTCGAGGTGGCCGGTGGCGGGCAGTGCCAGGTGCAGTTCGGGCTCCAGGCCGAGCAGGACCAGGTGCCGCTGATCGGTCCGCTGGTGTGCCAATGAAACGCTCGCCGTGGGGGTTGCTCGGCCTCCTGGCGGCCGGCCAGGTGCAGGCGTTGTGCGCGGTGCAGGCGGGGGCGCCGGCGGCGTTCGGCAGTGTCACCTCGAACCAGGTGCAGGTGGTTTCGCAACCGTCGTCGACCAGCAATGCGGGCTTGCAGTGCACCGGCTCGCTGCTCACGGCGTTGCGCAGCGACGATTATTTCAAGGGCACGTTCAGCGGTGCCAATGGCAGTACCGGGCTGGTCGGGCCGACCGGCGACGTGATCGGCTACACGCTGTTCGCCAACAACTCCAGCAGCTACCCGATTACCCGCGGCCAGCCTTACGACTTTGCCCGCAACGGCATCATCGATCTGCTGGGGTTGCTCGGCAGCATCACGCCGAAGAGCATTCCGGTGTACCTGGGGACGATTACCGGCAGCAACGTCGCGGCTGGCCTCTATACCGAAACCATCAACGTGTTCTGGGACTGGGATTACTGCTGGGGCATCGGGCTCGGTGCGGCGTGCCTGGGGCGGCAGAAGCTGAGCGGCAGCAGTTCGTTCACGGTCAGCCTGACGGTGACCAACGATTGCCTGATTACCACGCCGAACATCAGCTTTGGCGGCGCGCCGGTGGTCAGTGGCTTTGCCACGGTGAACCAGAGCGTCAGCCTGTCGTGCACCAAGGGCAGTGCCTATACGGTGGGCCTGAACGATGGCCTGTACGGGGCTGGTGGGCGGCGGCGGATGAAGGCGGTGAATAGCAACAACTACCTGGCCTACGACATCTTCAAGAGTGCCGGCGCGGTGCGCTGGGGCTCGCTGACCGGCGCGCGGCGGTCGAGTAGCGATGCCGACATCAACCCAGGTGTGGGCACCGGGGCCGGTAGTCAGGTGTTCAACTACAACGCCAAGGTCTACACCGACCAGCCGACGCCGCCGGCGGATGCCTATTCGGACAGTGTGATGCTGGATGTGCAGTTTTGAATCATGGGGCTGCGCAAGGTGGTCCACCAATAGCCCAGGGCGAGCAGGTTGAGCGCGGCGCCCAGTGCGCAGACCGCCAGCCAGCCACCCCAGGCGTACACCAGGGTTGCCGCCAGCGAGCCGAGCGCGCTGCCGACCGAGTAGAACAGCATGTAGGCGGCGGTCAGGCGGCTGTGGGTGTCGGCCGGCAGACGGTAGATCAGGCTCTGGCTGGCGACGTGCAGCGCCTGTAAACCAAGGTCGAACAGCACCACGCCCAGCAGCAGTGCCCACAGCGAGCTTTGGGTCAGGGCAATCGCCCCCCAGGAAAGCAGCATCAGCAACAGCGAGCCGCCACTGACCGTCTGCCCCCAGCCACGGTCGGCCAGCCGCCCGGCGCGTGCCGCAGCCAGCGCACCCGCGGCGCCGGCCAGGCCGAACAGGCCCACCTGGCTGGCCGACAGCGACAGCGGCGGGGCGCTGAGCGGCAACACCAGGGGCGTCCACAGCACCATCGCCGAAGCGAAGCTGAGCAGGGCCAGGCAGGCGCGCTGACGCAGTACCGGCTCGTCGCGCAGCAAATCCCACAGGGAACCGATCAACTGCCGGTAGCTGGCACCGCTAGGCACGCGCTGCTGCGCCGGCAGCACGCGCCAGAGCAGCAGCGCCATCGACGCCGTGAGCAGCGCCGAGAGCAGGTACACCACACGCCAGCCGGCAAAGTCGGCCACCGCCCCGGACAGGGTCCGTGCCAGCAGGATGCCGATGACGATACCGCTGGTGACGATGCCCACTACATGGCCACGCTCCTCAATGGCCGCCAGTGTCGCGGCATGTGCCACCAGCACTTGGGCGACCACCGCCAGCAGGCCGCTCAGGCCCATGCCGAGCAACAGCCAGTGGCGGCCCGGGGCGACGGCAATCAGCAGCAGGGCGAGTACCGACAGGAGCGTCTGGCCGACGATCAGCTTGCGCCGGTCGAGCAGATCGCCCAACGGCACCAGCAGCACCAGCCCCAGGCCATAACCGATCTGACTGAGGGTCACCACCAGGCCGAGCAGCGCAGTGTCGATGGCCAGGTCGCGGGCCATGGCCTCCAGCAGCGGCTGGGCGTAGTAGACATTGCCAACGGCCAGCGCACTGGCAAGTGAAAACAGCAGAACCACCGCAGGCGAAAGTCGCGGAACGGATGAGGCAGGCATGATGGCGTCCTTTCTGGTTGCAATATGAAACCTGTTGTACCCTAGAAGCACAGGTTTTATATTGCAACCACTTTTCTGCTCTGCGTGGAGGAAGCATGGTCCAGCGCACCCGTTTTCAGGACGCCGAATGCCCGGTGGCGCGCTCGCTCGATGCGATTGGCGATTGGTGGTCGTTGTTGATCGTGCGCGATGCCTTCGATGGGCTGACACGTTTTGGCGAGTTCCAGCGCAGCCTGGGGATGGCCAAGAATATTCTCGCGGCACGCTTACGCCAGCTGGTCGCGCACCGGATCCTGGAACTGGTGCCGGCGGCGGATGGCAGCGCGTATCAGCAGTACCGCTTGACCGAGAAGGGGCGCGGGCTGTTTCCGTTGATCGTCGCCTTGCGGCAGTGGGGCGAGGCGTTTTTCTACGCGGACGGCGAGGCGCATTCGCTGCTGGTGGACACGCGCACCGGCGCGCCGCTCACGCCGCTGGAGGTGCGGGCGGCGGATGGGCGGGTGGTGGGGGCCGAGGAGTGTCGCCGGATTGCCGTGGATTCATCGCGGGACGAATCGGGTCGCCGCACCGCTGCTCTCACAGAGGAAGGCGTACCGCCACCTACTGCTGGAGCGGGCTCGTCCCGCGACAGGGCTTAACGCAGTTCCGCGGCCATCTGCTCGAACGTATCCAGCACCGCGCTGGCCAACTCCCGGGAACGCTTGCCCGACCAGCCGGTGAGCGGGTTCGGCGCGTCGTCGTGGTCCTTGAAGGGCATTTCCAGGGTCAGCGACAGGCAGTCATGCGCAGCGCCCACGGCGTTGCAGGCCAGGGTCATATTGGCTTCGCCCGGCGCGCTCAGCGGATAGCCGTGAACGGTCTGGAAGTCGTTGCTCAAGCCACTCAGCAATGCGCGAAAGCGTTGCTCCAGCCCGGCAATGCGCGGCGTATAGCTGGGGTTGCCCTCGCAGGCCGCAGTGAACACGTGGGGAATCTCTTCGTCACCATGGGCGTCGAGGAACAGGTCGACGCCATGCAGTTTCATCTGCTGCTTGGCGAAGAACACTTCCGGCGTGCTGTCGATGCTCGCGTCCTGCCAGGCGCGGTTGAGGTCCTTGCCCTTGAAGTTGGTGCGTAGGTGACCGCGGAACGCGCCATCCGGGTTCATGTTCGGGATCAGGTACAGGTCGGCCTTGGCCAGCAGCGCCTGGACGCCGGCGTCATTGTGCTGCAGGCGGTCGATCACGCCCTCCATGAACCATTCGGCCATGTGCTCGCCCGGATGTTGTTGGGCGATGATCCACAGTTTGCGTTTGCCTGCCGCGCCATCGCCGGCGCGCAGCAACTGAATATCGCGACCCTCGACGCTGCGCCCGGTGGCCAGCAGTTCGACATTTGGCAAGCCCACGGCACGCTCGATCAATTGATTGTGCCGGGCGCGTGGGTAGGGCTCGAAATAGGCGAACCACACCTGCGGCTCACGCGCTTGCAGGCTGAAGCTCAGGGCCTTGCCATCGAACTGGCTGGGCACGCGGAACCAGTTTTGCTGATCGTAGGAGGCAACCGCATGATAGCCATCCCACGCCGCGTTGTAGGAGGATTCACCGGCGTTTTCCAGAATGAACTGATGGCGCTGTCCCAGCGTCAGGCCGCTGGCCTTGAAGTGGAACCACTGGAAATGCTCGCTGTGAGTGTCGGGGCGGATGGCCAGGCGGACCTGTGCCGGGTTGCTGGCGTCACGCACGAGGATGTTGCCGGCGTCGAAATCGCACTCGATGCTTATGGGGGACAGCGTCACGGTCATTGCCAGGCTCCTGTAGAGTTGTTGTGCAACCTACTCTACACGCCTGGCTCAGGACCAGAAACCAATCGCCAGCAATGCCGCCAGGCCCAGGCCGATTACCACTGAGCAACCGCCCAGCGATAACGCCGCCCAGGGTTGCCGGTACCACTGGCCGTGACCGAGCAGTTGCGCCGGGGCCAGCAGTGTGCGCCAACGCAGTTCGGTGTCGTGGAACGCTTGCAGGTGGTGCGGGGTGGCGTCCAGCCAGCGGCGGAAATCGATGCGTTCGCTGGCGGTCACGTCTGGGCTTTGCAGGCGCACATACCATTGGCAGGCTTCGCGGGTAATCGTCGAGCGGGCTTGCTGGGCCGTTTGCAGCACCTGGTTCATGTGGCGTTCGATCGCCGCGCAGGGCAGGTCGAGACGTTGCGCGATGCTGGAGAAAGACTGCTGGTCGAGACGGCTGAGCAGAAACACCTGCTGAACCCGACGTGGCAGCCGGTTGAGGCGCCAGAGCAGGTCATCGTCGCCAAGCTCAGCGGCGTTGGAAGTGTGTTCAAGGGGCAGCAACAGACGGGTCATGGCACAAGCTCCTTGCTGAAGTGGAACGGCCGGGGCGTTTAGCAGTAGGGGGCATCTTCCTTGACGCTGCGATAGCTTAGCCAACATGAGATTGATTCTCAAGTGCTAAATCGGCAAAGTCCTGTTACTCAGGGTTACATTCTGAGACATACCTTTGCTATCATCGCCGTCATTCAAGCAACTCCCGCCTTCATTAGCCTGAAGAGCCAAAAAAAAGACCCGGCAAAAAGCCGGGTCAAAAACCGTGATTAGCCTGATGAGGAGATAATCTGAGAGTCCGACCTAAGGGCTTTCAGGTTACCCAACCAGTCTCGCGACCAGTTGCGAGAAATAATAACCGTTCTCATTTTCAAGTCAAATGAATTTTTCGCCATCCGGCGAAATTTCTTTTCCGCCTGCCCGAGCCTGTATGGGCAGCGCGTCTCTGCGCTATGTAGCGGCTGCTACTGAGTGTCGGCTTTTTCCTGTTCGATGATGTAGCGATCGAGCAGTGCACGCGCCATGTTCATTAAATGCATCACCGTATACAGGCTGTCACGGACCGTGCCGCGTTGGTGTTCGGCGGCTTCGAACACCGTGGCGGCGACGCTGCGCAGCAACGCTGCGGCGTGGGTGATGGCTTCGTCGGCGTTGAGGTCTTCACGGGCAACGACCAGGGGTTCATCGGTAACCGGTCGTTGCGAGGTGGTGGGGTTGAGGTAGAAATCCAGTGCACGGCGTGCCGCTTCGCTATCCAGTTCATCAAAGGAGGGTGGTTTCATAGGACTGCCTTGTCGGTAGATGGGAGGTCTGCACGGCAATACTAATACGTAGTGTATTGGTTTCAATGTATTAAATACTACAGTATGTGTATTGAGCCTCCGGAGGCAGTCCGTATCGTGCCTGCGATGGATAAATGGATAACTCTGGTCAAATCCAGGATGCGTGAATTGAAGCTCACGCAGGAAAAACTGGCGGAGCGCATGGGGGTCACCCAAGGCGCAGTAGGGCATTGGCTACGCAAAGAGCGCGAGCCGACGCTGGACCGCATGAACGAGATTCTGGTGGTGCTCGGCCTTGGGCATTTGCAGATGAATGCCAGTACCGACGTGGCCGAACCGATGGCGCAGTATGCTGCGCAAGAGGGGCAGGCGGTGTACCGCTACCCGCTACGGGCGTGGAATGATCTTACACTGGACCAGGCGCACACTGAGCTGTGTGACTACGCGGCGCACGGCACGGCCTATTGGCTGTCGGTGGAGGGCGATGCGATGACTGCGCCGCTCGGGCTGAGTGTGCCGGCCGGCATGTTGGTGCTGGTCGACTGCGGGCAGGACGCCGAACCCGGCAAGCTGGTGTTGGCGCGTTTGCAGGCAGATGCGCAGCCGCTGTTCCGGCAGTTGATCGAGGAGGGCGGGCAACGCTATCTGCGGCCGCTGAACCCGACCTACCCGAAGTTGCTCTGGAGCGATGAAGGCGAAGTGCTTGGCGTGGTGGTGCGGGCCATGGCCAAGTTTGCTTGATCGTGCATCGCCGGCAAGGCCGGCCCCCACAGCCGATGACGCCATTTTCTATGAGGGCCGGAGGTGCCGGTGCCAGGGCCATCAGCCCTCTACAACCTCCAGCTCCACCAATGCACTCCCTTCACTGACCATCTCGCCTTCCTGGCAGTACAGTGCCTTTACCGTCCCGGCATGCGGGGCGCGGATGCTGTGCTCCATCTTCATGGCTTCCAGCACCACCAGTTGCGCCCCGGCCTCGACCGCCTGACCTACCTCGACCAGCACCCGCACGATGCTGCCGTTCATGGGCGCGCTCAGCCCGCCCTGATGGCTATGGCTGGCATCCGCTTCGGCAATCGGATCGTAGGCGTTGACCGCCTGCAGCTCGCCATCCCACTGCAGGTATAGCGTCGAGCCGCGTCGAATCGCCAGGTGCTGGCGGCGCAAGCCGTTGACGTCGATCACCAGTTGCTCGCCGTCCAGGCTGCAGGTCGAGGCCGCTGCGCGGGTCAGGTTCACGGCCCGGTCCTGGCCATTGCAGCTCAGGTGCAGGCTGACCTGCGCCGGCACCCCGGCGCGCAAACCGTCGCGCGAGGCCCACAGCGAATGTGGATCGTCTGCCCGCTGCAGCGGCGCTTCGCTCTGGATATAGGCCTCGGCAGCCGCTTGCCAGAACGCCGCCGGCAGCTCGCACGGCGCTGGCAGCAACGCGTCCTGATAACGTGGGATGAACCCGGTGTCCAGCTCGGCTGCGGCGAATGCCGGGTGTGCCAGAATCCGTCGGAGGAAGGCGATGTTGGTTTTCAGCCCGCCGATGGCAAACTCGTCGAGCATTGCCAGCAGGCGCAAGCGCGCCTGTTCACGGTCTTCACCCCAGGCAATCAGCTTGCCGAGCATCGGGTCGTAGAACGGCGAAACGCTGTCGCCTTCGCTGACCCCGGTATCGACCCGGCGCCCAGCGCCCGGCGCCGACTCGCGGTACAACGCCAGGTGCCCGGTGGCCGGCAGGAAGTCGTTGGCCGGGTCTTCGGCGTACAGCCGCACTTCGATGGCATGGCCGATCAACGGCACCTGCGCCTGGGTGATCGGCAGCGCTTCGCCACGGGCGACGCGAATCTGCCAGGCGACCAGATCGAGGCCGGTGATGGCTTCGGTGACCGGGTGTTCCACTTGCAGGCGGGTGTTCATCTCCATAAAGAAGAATTCGCCGCGTGCATCGAGCAGGAACTCCACGGTCCCGGCGCCGACATAGCCGATGGCCTGCGCCGCGCGAACCGCCGCTTCGCCCATGGCGCGCCGCTGTTCCAGGCTCAGGCCAGGGGCCGGCGCTTCTTCGACGACTTTCTGGTGGCGGCGCTGAATCGAGCAGTCGCGCTCGTTCAGGTACAGGCAGTTGCCGTGCTGGTCGGCAAATACCTGGATCTCGACGTGGCGTGGCTTGAGCACGTATTTTTCTACCAGCATGCGCGCATCGCCGAACGACGACAGTGCCTCACGCTGCGCCGAGGCCAGGGCCTCGCCGAGCTGGTTTTCCTGTTCGACCACCTTCATGCCCTTGCCGCCACCGCCGGCGGTGGCCTTGAGCAACACCGGGTAGCCGATGTTCTTGGCAGCCGCGCGGAAGGTTTCCAGGTCCTGGGCTTCGCCGTGGTAACCCGGCACCAGCGGCACCCCGGCGGTTTCCATCAGCGCTTTGGCCGCCGACTTGCTGCCCATCGCCTCGATGGCCGAGGCGGGCGGGCCGAGGAAGATCAGCCCGGCATCCTCGATGGCCTTGGCAAACCCGGCGTTCTCCGAGAGGAAGCCGTAGCCCGGGTGGATCGCCTGGGCGCCGCTGGCCTTGGCCGCTGCCAGCAGCTTGGTGACGTCCAGGTAGCTTTCGCTGGCCTTGGCGCCGCCGAGATCGACGCGGATGTCCGCCTCGCGGCTGTGCCGGGCATCGCGGTCGACCGCGCTGTGCACGGCCACGGTGGTCAGGCCCAGGGCCTTGGCGGTGCGCATGACCCGACAGGCGATTTCGCCGCGGTTAGCAACCAGCAGGGTGGTCAGCACGGGACGGCTCATGGGCGCGGCTCCTTGTCCGAAGGTGTGTTCAGCCAGTTCGGTTTACGTTTTTCGAGGAAGGCGCGCAGGCCTTCCTGGCCCTCGCTGCTGACGCGGATCCGGGCAATGGCATTCTCGCAATAGCGCCGCACCGCGCTGGTCAGCTCGCCATGGCCAACCTCGCGCAGCAGCTCCTTGCTGGCGCGCATGGCTTGTGGGCTGTTCTGCAGCAGGTTGTCGATCCAGGCCTCGACCTGCTGCTCCAGCTCGGCCGCCGGATAGGCTTCGGCGAGCAGGCCCAGTTCGCGGGCGCGGCTGCCGCTGAAGCGTTCGGCGGTCAGCGCATAGCGGCGTGCCGCGCGCTCGCCCATGGCCTGTACGACGAATGGGCTGATCACCGCCGGGGCCAGGCCGATGCGCACCTCCGACAGGCACAACTGCGCGTCTTCGCTGCCGATGGCCATGTCGCAGCAACTGATCAGCCCCAGCGCGCCGCCGAAGGCCGCGCCCTGCACCACGGCCAGGGTCGGCAGCTTGAGCTTGGCCAGGTTGTACATCAGTTCGGCCAGCTCGCGGGCGTCGTCGAGGTTGGTGTTGTAGTCGAGTTCGGCCGACTGCTGCATCCAGGCCAGGTCGGCGCCGGCGCTGAAGTGCCGACCACGGCCGCGCAGCAGCACGAAGCGCAGGCTGGCATCGGCGCCGAGGCGCTCGATGGCCACGATCAGTTCGCGGATCATCTGCGCGTTGAAGGCGTTGTTCTTGTCTTCCCGGCTCAGCCACAGGGTGGCGAAACCACGGGGGTCCTTGATCAGTTCAAGGGTAGAGAAGTCGCTCATCGGTCACATCCGGAAAATGCCGAAACGGCTTTGTTCGATCGGTGCGTTGAGGGCTGCCGAGAGGGCCAGGCCAAGAATGTCGCGGGTTTGCGCCGGGTCGATGACGCCGTCGTCCCACAGTCGGGCGCTGGAGTAGTAGGGGTGGCCCTGATGTTCGTACTGGTCGAGGATCGGCTGCTTGAGCCGCGCTTCGTCGTCGCTGCTGAACGGCTGGCCGCTGCGTTCGCTCTGTTCGCGCTTGACCTGAGCCAGCACCCCGGCGGCCTGTTCGGCGCCCATCACGCCGATTCGTGCGTTCGGCCACATCCACAGGAAGCGTGGGTCGTAGGCACGCCCGCACATGCCATAGTTGCCGGCGCCGAAGCTGCCGCCGATGATCACGGTGAACTTCGGCACCTTGGCGCAGGCCACTGCGGTTACCAGCTTGGCGCCGTGCTTGGCGATGCCGCCGGCTTCGTATTTCTGGCCGACCATGAAACCGGTGATGTTCTGCAGGAACAACAGCGGAATGCCACGCTGGCAGGCCAGCTCGATGAAATGCGCGCCTTTTTGCGCGGCTTCGGCGAAGAGGATCCCGTTGTTCGCCAGAATCGCTACCGGATAGCCGTGCAGGTGGGCGAAACCGCACACCAGGGTGGTGCCGAACAGGGCCTTGAACTCGTCGAACAGCGAGCCGTCGACCAGCCGGGCGATCACTTCGCGCACGTCGAACGGCTGCTTGGCGTCGGCCGGTACCACCCCGTACAGCTCGTCGGCGCTGTACAGCGGGGCAATCGGCGTGCGCTGCTGCAACTCACCCTGTTTATGCCAGTTGAGGTTGGCCACGCAGCGCCGGGCGATGGCCAGGGCGTGTTCGTCGTTGTCGGCATAGTGGTCGGCAACGCCGCTGGTCTTGCAATGCACGTCGGCACCGCCGAGGTCTTCGGCGCTGACCACCTCACCAGTGGCTGCTTTCACCAGCGGCGGGCCAGCGAGGAAGATGGTCGCTTGCTGGCGGACCATGATCGCTTCGTCGGCCATGGCGGGCACATAGGCGCCGCCGGCGGTGCACGAGCCCATCACCACGGCGATCTGTGGAATGCCCAGGGCGCTCATGTTGGCCTGGTTGAAGAAAATCCGCCCGAAGTGTTCGCGGTCGGGGAACACTTCGTCCTGGCGCGGCAGGTTGGCACCGCCGGAGTCCACCAGGTACAGGCAGGGCAGGCGGTTCTGCTGGGCGATGGTCTGCGCGCGCAGGTGTTTTTTCACCGTGAGCGGGTAGTAGGAACCCCCTTTGACCGTGGCGTCGTTGGCCACGATCATGCACTCGACCCCGGCGACCCGCCCGATCCCGGCGATCACCCCGGCGGCCGGTACGTCTTCGCCATACACCTCATGGGCGGCGAGCTGGCCGATTTCGAGAAACGGCGAGCCCGGATCGAGCAGCCGGTCGATGCGCTCGCGCGGCAGCAGTTTGCCGCGCGAGGTGTGGCGTTCCTGGGCTTTTGGCCCACCGCCCTGATGGACCTGGGCAAGCAGTGTGCGCAGGGCCTGGACCTGTTCGAGCATGGCCGCGCTGTTGAGCGCGAACTCGGCTGAGCGCGGGTTTAGCTGAGACTTCAGAATCATCGGAGCTCCTGGCGCAGCTTCAAGCGACACGCTTCAAGCTGCAAGAGTAGGTCGGTGCAACGGCTGCTTTTTTTTGCAGCTTGTGGCTTGAGGCTTGCCACTGGCGCGCTTCAGCGCGTCTCGTTAAACAGTTCGCGGCCAATCAGCATCCGGCGGATCTCGCTGGTGCCGGCACCGATCTCGTAGAGCTTGGCGTCGCGCAGCAGGCGGCCGGCCGGGAATTCGTTGATGTAGCCGTTGCCGCCAAGAATCTGGATGGCTTCCAGGCCCATTTGCGTGGCGCGTTCGGCGGTGTACAGGATGACCCCGGCGGCGTCCTTGCGGGTGGTCTCGCCACGGTCGCAGGCCTGGGCCACGGCATACAGGTAGGCGCGGCTGGCGTTGAGCTGGGTATACATATCGGCGACCTTGCCCTGGATCAGCTGGAATTCGCCAATGCTCTGGCCGAACTGCTTGCGGTCGTGGATGTAGGGCACCACCAGGTCCATACACGCCTGCATGATCCCGGTCGGGCCGCCGGCCAGCACCACACGCTCGTAGTCGAGGCCGCTCATCAACACTTTTACCCCGCCGTTGAGCTGGCCAAGGATGTTTTCTTCCGGCACTTCGACGTTGTCGAAGAACAGTTCGCAGGTGTTGGAGCCGCGCATGCCGAGTTTGTCGAACTTGCTGCCGCGGCTGAAGCCGGCCCAGTCACGCTCGACGATAAAGGCGGTAATGCCGTGCGGGCCCTTTTCCAGATCGGTCTTGGCGTAGATCACATAGGTGTTGGCGTCGGGGCCATTGGTGATCCAGGTCTTGCTGCCGTTGAGCACGTAGCGGTCGCCGCGCTTGTCGGCGCGCAGCTTCATCGAGACCACGTCGGAGCCGGCGTTCGGCTCGCTCATGGCCAGGGCGCCGATGTGTTCGCCGCTGATCAGCTTGGGCAGGTACTTGGCTTTTTGCGCCGGGGTGCCGTTGCGGTTGATCTGGTTCACGCAGAGGTTGGAATGAGCGCCGTAGGAGAGGGCGACCGAGGCCGAGCCGCGGCTGATCTCTTCCATGGCCACCACGTGGGCCAGATAGCCGAGGCCGGCACCACCATATTCTTCGGAGACGGTGACGCCGAGCAGACCCATGTCGCCGAACTTGCGCCACATATCGTTGGGGAACAGGTTGTCATGGTCGATCTGTGCAGCGCGCGGGGCCAGTTCCGAGGCGACGAAGGCCTGCACCTGGTCGCGCAGCATGTCGATGGTTTCGCCCAGGGCAAAGTTCAGGGAGGGATAACGCATGCTGTCACCTTCTTGTGATTGTTCTTGGAATGGGGGCGGGTCCCGCGATAGGCGCACGGCGGCCTATCGCCTTGACGTTAACGTAAACCTGGCCCCGCAAACTGTCAATCGCGTAGTGACCTTTACGTTAACGTTAATTTGCGCCAGAGTAATTGCGCTTGAATCAGCTCCCAGAACAAACACAAAAAGGGATCGCCATGAATCAACCCAGCTACACGCGGGGCCGCCAAGACAAGCCCTTGCTGGCCATGACCATCGGTCAGGCGTTCGATGACACCGTAGCGCGCTTTGCCGAGCGTGAAGCCCTGGTAGTGCGGCACCAGCAGCAGCGTTTCAGTTGGCGCGAGCTGGCCGACAGCGTCGACCTGCATGCCCGCGCCTTCATGGCCCTGGGCCTGAAAGCCGGCGATCGTCTTGGCATCTGGGCGCCCAATTGCGCGCAGTGGTGTATTGCCCAGTTCGCCAGCGCCAAGGCCGGGATCATCCTGGTCAACATCAACCCGGCGTACCGCAGCAGCGAGCTCGAATACGTGCTCAAGCAGTCCGGCTGCCACTGGTTGATCTGCGCCGGTGCGTTCAAAACCTCGAACTACCACGCCATGCTCGGCGAACTGCTGCCCGAGCTGCCGCTGCAGGTCGCCGGCCAGCTCAACTGCGAGCGCCTGCCCGAGTTGCGCGGGCTGATCAGCCTGGATGCCGAGCCGCCGCCGGGCTTCCTGCCGTGGCCAGCGCTGGCCGCGCTGGCGGCACAGATCGATCCTGCCGACTACGTGGCGCGTCAGCGCAGCCTGCAGTTCGACCAGCCGGTGAACATCCAGTACACCTCCGGCACTACCGGCTTCCCCAAGGGGGCGACCCTCAGCCACTACAACATTCTCAACAATGGCTACATGGTCGGTGAGAGCCTTGGTTTGACCGAGCAGGATCGCATGGTCATTCCGGTGCCGTTGTACCACTGCTTCGGCATGGTCATGGGCAACCTGGGTTGTATTACTCACGGCTCGACCATGATCTACCCCAGTGATGCCTTCGACCCGGCGCTGACCCTCGGCTGCGTTGCCGAGGAACGGGCCACGGTGCTCTATGGCGTGCCGACCATGTTCATCGCCATCCTCGACCAACCGCAGCGTGCCGACTACGACCTGAGTAGCCTGCGCACCGGGATCATGGCCGGTGCGACCTGCCCGATCGAGGTGATGCGCCGGGTGATCAACGAGCTGCACATGGGTGAGGTGCAGATTGCCTACGGCATGACCGAAACCAGCCCGGTGTCGTTGCAGACCGGTCCGGACGACGAGTTGGAGCTGCGCGTGACCACCGTCGGGCGGACTCAGCCGCAGTTGGAGAGCAAGATCATCGACGAGCAGGGCTGTATTGTCCCACGCGGGCAGATCGGCGAGTTGTGCACCCGCGGCTACAGTGTGATGCTCGGCTACTGGGGCAACCCGACGGCAACTGCGGAAACCATCGATCCGGCAGGCTGGATACATACCGGCGACCTGGCGACGATGGACGAGCAGGGCTATGTGTGCATCGCCGGGCGCAACAAGGACATGATCATCCGTGGCGGCGAGAACATTTACCCACGCGAGCTGGAAGAGTTCTTCTTTACCCACCCGGCGGTGGCCGACGTGCAGGTGATCGGCATTCCCGACGAGCGCTACGGCGAGGAAGTGGTGGCCTGGGTCAAGTTCCACCCGGGGCACAGCGCTACCAGCGAAGAGCTGCAGTTGTGGTGCAAGAGCCGTATCGCGCACTTCAAGACCCCGCGCTACTTCCGGTTCGTCGAGGCGTTCCCGATGACCGTGACCGGCAAGGTACAGAAGTTCCGCATGCGCGAAATCAGCATCGAGGAGCTGACTGCGCGGTGAAATCTACTGTAGGCGCCGGTGCTGGCAGGTTCGGGTCGTCGATATTCGGATCGGGCGTTTCCGCCGGGATGGGAATGTTCATGGCCTCACCTCGCGGGGGGGTGAAGTAGACGTGACTCAGCCTTGGACCAGCCCCCGCGCGCTGCGCTCATTTTTTATTGAACCCCCACGGCTGCCATTGCTCTGAACCCTTACCGTCACCTTGTAACGGAGCGATGTTCGATGACCCGTGATGAGCCTTTCGAAAGCAGCCAGCTGGCCAGCAGCGACGCCCTGTCAGCGCCAGCCCTGAGCCTGTCTGGCACCGCACGCCGACGCCCTGCAGGAACTCTCGGCCTTCGCTGCCATGCTTGGCCAGCGGCTGGGCGAGATGCACCAGCCATGACCGAGCACGGCCAAGGACAGCCAGGCCTGGGCCCATCACATCGGCGAGCAACTGAACCGCGCGCTGGGCCTGCTGGCCGAACACCGCGACGGCCTTGAGCACGGCAGCCAGGCGCTGGTCGACGAATTGCAGACGCAGCGCAAGGACTTGCTCAAGGAAGTCACGCAACGGGCCAGACAGGCCGTCGGCGGCCTGCTGATGCGGGTCCATGGTGACGTGCACCTGGGTCAGGTGCTGGTGGTGCAGGGCGATGCCTACCTGATCGACTTCGAAGGCGAACCCGCGCGGCCGCTGGACGAGCGTCGGGCCAGGCACAGCCCGTACAAGGATGTCAGCGGTGTGCTGCGATCCTTCGACTATGCTGCTGCGACGGTGCTGCGCAGTGCGTCGGGGGGCGACGTCTCGGCCGCAGCCCGTCAGGCGCGTCAGCGGGTGGCGCGGCAGTACCTGCTCAGGCCCGTCATGCCTTCGTCCAGGCCTATGGCCTGGCCACGGCCAGTGTGCCGCACGTCTGGCCACAGGCCGACGGCGAGCGCGCGGCGCTTGAGCTGTTCAGCCTGGAAAAAGCCGCTTACGAAATTCTGTATGAAGCCGAACATCGCCCGAGTTGGCTGGCCGTGCCTTTGCATGGCCTGCATGGGCTGGTCAGTACCTGGGGAGAGCAGTAGATGAGCACGCACAAGCGGGAACATGGAGGGTTGGGCCGGGCGGACATCGATGACCTGGTGAACGCGCGGCACGCCAACCCCTTCGCAGTACTGGGACCGCATCCGGATGGTGCAGGTGGGCACTATGTGCGGGCATACCTGCCCGATGCCTTGAGCGCGCGGGTGGTAGCGCGGGCGTCCGGCGAAGTGCTGGCGGAAATGGAACAGGGCAGTGTGCCGGGGCTGTTCGTCGGCCGTCTGGCCGCGCCGCAGGCGTATCTGCTGCAGATCAACTGGGCCGGCGGCGAGCAACTGAGCGAGGACCCGTACAGTTTCGGCCCGCTGCTGGGCGAGATCGACCTTTACCTGTTCGCCGAAGGCAATCACCGCGACCTGGCCAACCGCCTTGGTGCGCAAGTGGTCGAGGTGGATGGCATCGCCGGGGTACGTTTTTCCGTGTGGGCGCCGAATGCCCGGCGGGTTTCGGTGGTCGGTGATTTCAATAACTGGGACGGCCGCCGCCACCCGATGCGCCTGCGCCACCCGAGTGGGGTGTGGGAAGTGTTCGTGCCGCGCCTGCACGCGGGCGAGGCTTATAAATATGAAGTGCTCGGCCGCGACGGCGTGCTGCCGCTCAAGGCCGACCCGCTGGCGCGTGCTACCGAGCTGCCGCCGAGCACTGCCTCGCGGGTCGCCGGCGAGTTTGCTCACCCATGGCAGGACCAGGCGTGGATGGCCGTGCGTGGGCAACGCCAGGCCAGCCACGCGCCGTTGTCGATCTACGAGCTGCATGCCGGCTCCTGGCAGTGCGAGTTGGACGACAGCGGCGAGGTCACGCGCTTCTTCAACTGGCGCGAGCTGGCGCAGCGGCTGGTGCCGTACATCCAGCAACTGGGCTTCACCCATATCGAGCTGATGCCGATCATGGAACACCCGTTTGGCGGGTCCTGGGGCTACCAGCCGCTGTCGATGTTCGCGCCGACCGCGCGCTATGGCAGTGCGGAGGACTTCGCGGCGTTCATCGATGCCTGCCACCAGGCCGAGATCGGCGTGATCCTCGACTGGGTGCCGGCGCATTTTCCGACCGACAGCCATGGCCTGGCGCGCTTCGACGGCACTGCGCTGTATGAGTACGAGAACCCGCTGGAAGGCATTCACCAGGACTGGGACACGCTGATCTACAACCTTGGGCGCAACGAGGTGCACGGCTTCATGCTGGCGTCGGCGTTGTACTGGCTCAAGCAGTTCCATATCGACGGGCTGCGCGTGGATGCGGTGGCCTCGATGCTCTATCGCGACTATTCGCGCAAGGCCGGCGAGTGGGTGCCGAACCGCCACGGTGGAAGAGAGAACCTGGAAGCCATCGATTTTCTGCGTCACTTGAACGACGTGGTGGCACAAGAGGTGCCGGGGGCGCTGGTGATTGCCGAGGAGTCGACAGCCTGGCCGGGGGTCAGCCAGCCAACCCAGCAGGGCGGCCTGGGCTTTGCCTACAAGTGGAACATGGGCTGGATGCACGACACCCTGCATTACATCCAGAACGACCCGATCCACCGGAACTATCATCACAACGAGATGAGTTTCGGGCTGATCTATGCCTATTCCGAGCATTTCATTCTGCCGATTTCCCATGACGAAGTGGTGCATGGCAAGCATTCGCTGATCGACAAGATGCCCGGCGATCGCTGGCAGAAATTTGCCAACCTGCGCGCGTACCTGACGTTCATGTGGTGCCATCCGGGCAAGAAGCTGCTGTTCATGGGCTGCGAGTTTGGCCAGTGGCGCGAGTGGAACCATGACAGCGAGCTGGACTGGTACCTGCTGCAGTACAAGGAACACCTTGGTGTGCAGCGGCTGGTCGGCGACCTCAACCGTCTGTACCGCGAGGAGCGGGCGCTGCATGAGCAGGACTGCTTGCCGCAGGGCTTCCAGTGGTTGATCGGCGACGATGCGCGCAACAGCGTGTATGCCTGGCTGCGCTGGAGTGCCACGGGCGAGCCGTTGCTGGTGGTGGCGAACTTCACCCCGGTGCCGCGTGAGGGCTACCGGATTGGCGTGCCGTTCGGCGAACGCTGGGTGGAGGTGTTGAACAGCGACGCGCAAGGCTATGCCGGGTCGAACTATGGCAATGGTGGGGCGGTGGAGAGTGCCGCGCTGCCGAGCCATGGGCAGCCGTTGTCGCTGGGGTTGAAGCTGCCGCCGCTGGCGGTGTTGATCCTGCGTCCGGCCTAATTGTCCGCTGCTGGATATCCGCCTGGGCCTGCACGACCGCCTGGCGGGCATCTGGCCGCTGTACACCACGCCGTTGCTCAGCTCGGCGAAAGTGCCGGTAGCATTGCTGCACCAGTACGTTGCCGAGCGTTACAGCCTGCCGACGGTTAGCGGCTGACGGGGACGATGTCCTGGACGTTCAGCTCGCTGCTGGGCGCCCCGGGCGCCGACCTAGGCCAGGCAAGCCAGCACCTGCAGGTTGAAGTGTGCCGCGCTCAGGTCCGGCCACAGCCACCTTCAATCATTCGATTGGATGAGGGATTGTCTTCTGCTATCACTGTCGTGATAATGAGATCAATTACCATTTGTGGCGAATTCCTTCGTGTCCAGCTCTGTCGACTCCAAGGCCGTCGTGGCCGAACTCTACAGTGACAACCACCGCTGGCTGCGCGCCTGGCTGTACCGGCGCCTACAGTGCCCGCAGGATGCCGCCGACCTGGCCCAGGACACCTTCGTGCGCGCCATGAGCAGCAGTCAGTTGCCCAGCCTCGAAGCACCGCGTGCTTTCCTCGCCACGGTAGCCCGGCGTTTGCTGATCAACCTGTTTCGCCGCCGCGCGCTGGAACATGCCTACCTCGAAGAACTGGCCCATCTGCCCGACCACTGCATCCCCGGCGAAGAACAACTGGCAGTGGTCCGCGAAGCCCTGGAACAGATCGACCGCCTGCTCGACGGCCTGCCGCTGCGGGTGCGTCACGCCTTCCTGCTCAACCGCCTGGAAGGGCTGACCCAGGCGGCCATCGCCGACCAGCTCGGGGTCTCTGTGGCCACGGTCGAACGCGACCTGCGCCGGGCCTTCCTGCATTGCCTGAGTGCGCGGCCGGAATGACCTTTACCGCGCTTGATCACGCTACCCACGAAGCCGTCGACTGGCTGCTCAAACTCGAAGGCCAGGCGCCCGGCAGCCCGACCCGCCAGGCCTTCGAGCGCTGGCTGGGGAGCAACCCCGCGCACGCCAGGGCCTGGACCCAGGTCAACGGCCTGCTCGGCGCGCCGCTGGCCGACCTGCATGAGGCCGAGCAGCGCCATCCCGGCCAGCTCGCTGCCGCCAGCCGGGCCTTGCGTGGGTTGCCGTCGCCGTCGCGGCGCAAGGTCCTGGGCGGTGGCCTGGCGATGGTGCTGCTGGGGCTCGGTGGCGCTGGCATCGCCCAGCGCGTGACGCCATTGGGCGGGCTGCTGGCCGACCTGCACACCGCTACCGGCGAGCGTCGCAGCGTGATCCTGAGCGATGGCTCGCGCTTGCACCTGAACGCGCGTAGCGCCGTCGACCTCCGTTTCGACGGGCGCAGCCGGCGCATCCTGTTGCGTGATGGCGAACTGCAAGTGGATGTGGTCGCCGACCCGGCGCGGCCGTTTATCGTCGAAACCCACGACGGCCGCGTGCAGGCCCTCGGCACCCGCTTCAGCGTCAGCCAGCAGAGCGCTGCCAGTTGTGTTGCGGTGCAGCAGCACAGCGTCTTGCTGACTACCAATAGTGGCCGCAGCCAGCAGGTCGACAGTGGCCAGGCGTTCCGCTTCGACAGCCAGCACATTGCCGCGCTGGCACCGAGCATGCGCACCCGCGCGGCCTGGCGCGACGGGCGCATCGATGTACGCGACGAGCCGCTCGGCGAGCTGGTCGAGGCATTGCGCCCGTACCGCGCCGGCCTGTTGCGGATCAGCCCGCAAGCAGCGCAGGTGCGGGTCTACGGCAGCTTCCTGCTCGACGACAGCGCGCGCACTCTGCAATCGCTGGCCGAAACCCTGCCGATCCGGGTTGAGCGCTTCGGTCCCTGGCTGACCCGCATCGACCTGAAATAAATGCGAAGAATTTGCATTCGCTGTGAGGGGATCCTGTAGCTGGCGTGTCCTCGTTATGGAAAACCACTTTAATCGAGCCGACTTGCCATGCCCGACGTCATCCTTCGCCCCAGCCTGCTGGCCCTTGCCATCGCCTTGGGTAGCAGCGCCGCCTTGCCCGCCTGTGCCGCCACTGGCAGCCCAGGCACTCTCAGCCAGCAACGTTTCGATATTCCTGCGGGCAACCTGGGCGAGACCCTGAGCCGCATCGCCCGGGAATCCGGGCACCTGCTGTCGGTACCTCCGGCCTTGCTGCAAGGGCGCCGGGCACCGGCCATCACGGGGCAGATGAGCCCCGAGCAAGCGGCCATGCAAGCCCTGGCGGGCAGTGGGCTGAAGCTCAGCACCACCGCCGGCGGCACCTGGAGCCTGGCGCCGGCCGCCGACAGCGCAGCGCTGGAGCTGGGCCCGACGCAGATCGTCGAACGCGACAGCGAAAGCGCCTGGGGCCCGGTCCAGGGGTACGTGGCAACTCGCACGGCCACCGCGACCAAAACCGACACCTCGGTGCTGGAAGTGCCGCAGACCATCAACGTGGTGACCCAGGACGAAATCAAGGTGCGTGGCTCGCAAACCCTGACCCAGGCCCTGCGCTACACCCCCGGCATCACCGGTGGCGGTTTCCCGGACCGCGTCGGGATCTTCGACGAGCCGACCTCGCGCGGCTTCAGCCCGACTCCGCTGTACCTCGATGGTCTTCACCTGCCATACGGCGGTGGCAGCACCGGCGGTGCGCTGCAGATCGACCCGTACACCCTGGAACGCATCGAAGTGATGAAGGGCCCGTCGTCGGTGCTGTACGGCCAGAACCAGCCGGGTGGCCTGGTGAACATGGTGTCCAAGCGCCCGAGCAACACCCCGGTGCGCGAAATCATGCTTGGCGGTGGCAGCTTCGACCGCCGCTACGGCGCCTTCGACTACGGCGATCGCCTCAACGAGCAGGGCACGCTGCTGTACCGCGTGACCGGCCTCGCCAGCGATGAAAACGGCCAGATCGACTACGTCCAGAAGCAGCGCTTCCTGCTCGCCCCGAGCCTGGCCTGGCGCCCCAACGAGCAGACCAGGCTGACCCTCTACGCGCAGTACCAGAAGGACAACGACGTGCCCGAGGCCCAGGGCCTGCCAGCGCTCGGCACGCTGTTCAACAGCCCCAACGGCAAGATCAAGCGCAGCCGCTTCATCGGCGAACCGGGCAGCAATGCCTACGACCGCGAACAGTTCACCGCTGGCTACGAGCTGAGCCATGAGTTGGACGATGTCTGGACGCTGAAGCAGAACACCCGCTACGCCTATGTCGACGACCGCTACCGCGCGCCGCTGCACGGCTATGACTTTGTCGCCAACCCGCAGACCGGTGCCAACGACCAGCGTTACCAGGAGCGTTTCGGTGTCGACTGGGCGCAGCACAACAAGGTGTTCGGTGTCGACAACATGGCCGAGGCCAAATTCGACACCTTCGACGTGGCCCACACTGTGCTGATCGGGCTGGATTACTACCACTTCAACTCGCAGTTCCTTGGCCGTTACGACTTCACCCCGCCGGTGATCGACCTTTACAACCCGGTGTATGGCCAGGCGCTGAACTTCGTCAAGCCGTACCGCTGGGACAACACCATCAGCCAGACCGGCCTGTACGTGCAGGACCAGCTCAAGTGGAACAACTGGTTCATGACCTTGGGCGGCCGCTACGATTGGGCAGACACCACCAACAAGATCCCGCAGGCCGGCACCAAGACCGCAGCCAAGGACGAGAAATTCACCGGCCGCGCCGGCCTCGGCTACGCCTTCGACAACGGCGTGACGCCGTACCTCAGCTATGCCGAATCGTTCCTGCCACTGAGCGGTACCAGTGCCGCCGGCAGTGCCTTCAGCCCGTCCACCGGCAAGCAGTACGAAGCCGGGGTGAAGTACCAGCCGCCGGGGCAGGAGAGCTTCATTCAGGCGTCGGTGTACCAGATCGATCAGGAAAACATCCTCACCATCGACAAGCAGAACCCGCGGTTCAGTAACCAGTCCGGCGCCCTGCGTTCGCGTGGCGTCGAGCTGGAGGGCAAGGCCAGCCTCACCGACAACCTCAACCTGACGGCATCGGTATCGCGCAACGATGTGAAATACACCAGCGACAACAGTGGCCGCGAAGGTCGCCACCCGGCCGGCCAGTCGCCGCTGACCGCGTCGCTGTGGGTTGATTACACGCTGACCGGCGAGACCCTGTTTGCCGGCCTAGGTGGTGGCCTGGGCGTGCGTTATGTGCGCGGCAGCGAGGGTACCGACACCGCCCAGGACTACTTCAACATTCCCTCGTACACCGTGCTCGATGGCATGCTCTCATACGATTTCGGCCAGTCGCCGCTCAAGCTCAACGGGGTGAAACTGCAGGTCAACCTGACCAACCTCGAAGACAAGGCCTACGTCAGTAGCTGCACCGGGCCGTTCGACTGCTACTACGGCGAAGGCCGGACCATCACCTCCAACCTCACCTACAACTGGTAACGGCACTTTGGTACCGCTCAGGGGGCGGTCTGGACGTCCGGCCCCCTGTCGAGGTTTACAGGTTGTCGCCGCCGGCGTTGGGGCGAGGGCGGCGGACGCCGCTTCCGGATGAGATATTCAGACGGTTGTCTGACGCGCCAACAACCTGCTGGCTAGGGCGCTGTCGCACTTGTGCGAGCGGCGATGCGACGACCCGACGCGTCCCGCGATGAGGCCTTAGGTAGCGACACAGGCCTTACGGTATTCCCCCGGCGTTACCCCATAGGCCTGCTTGAACTGCCGGTTCAAATGGCTCTGGTCGGAAAAGCCCAGCTCGAACGCCACAGTGAACGGCGCACAATCGCGCTTGAGCAACTCGCGGGCGCGCCTCAGCCGGCGCTGTTTGAGCCAGGCATGTGGCGGCAAGCCGGTGGCCTGGCGGAACACCCGGGCAAAGTGGAATGGCGACAGGCCCACCGCGGTGGCCAGTTCCTCCAGCGACGGCGGGTAGGCCAGGCGACTGTCGAGCAGTTCCTTGGCCCGCGCCACCGCGCCGGGTTCCTGCCCGGCTGCGGCCACGCCGCGCACCCGCGCATGACGCTGTACCAGCATCAGCACCACCTCGCGCCAGGCGCTCTGCTGCTGCAAGGCACTGGCGCCTTCTTCGGCCAGGCGATGCACGGCAATGAACGCCTGTGCCAACTGCGGGTCGTGGAACACGCTGCCGTCGAACGCCGGCACGATGTCGTGCTTGAGCCCCAATTCATCGAGCACGCTAGTGATGCGCTCCGCCTGCGGGTAGTAGCCGCGGTAGCGCCAGCCCTGGGCGTGGGCCTTGGCCCCGGTGTGCAGTTCGTCCGGGTTGATCAGTACCACGCTGCCGGCCGGGGCCAGGTGCTCGGCACCGCGGTGCCAGAAGCGCTGGGCGCCGGACTCGATGATGGTGATTGCATAGCCTTCATGCACGTGCGGAGCGAAGCGCTGCTGGAAATAGCGCGCGCGCAGCATCTCGATGTCGCCGAGTGCCGACGCCTGCCAGAAGCGGGTCTGTTCCTGCGGGGAAGTTTTCATGCTGCGCCGTTGAGCCACCAGCGGTAAACGAAGAAGAACGCCATGCTCGCCAGCATGCTGAACAACACGTTACGGGTCAACAGCACCAGTGCCGTGGCCACCACCGAGCCCAGCAGGTACGGGCTGGTGGGGCTCAGGTCGAGCTGCTGGCCCGGCAGGAACACGATCGGCCCGCAGATTGCGGTGAGCATCCCCGGCACCGCAAAGCCGAGGAACTGCCGCGCGTTCGAGCTCAGGCGCAGCGGCAGGCGCGGTTCAAGGAAGGCATAACGGTTGAGGAACACCACCAGGCCCATACCGAAGATCGCCAGGAAAATCATGCCCGTGCTCCCGTGAATTTCTGACAGATAAAGCCGGCACTCATGCCCAACAGGCCGGCGGCCACCAGCGCGGTTTCCCAGTGCCAGTAACTGAACAGCACCGAGCAGAACAGCGATACCGCCACGCACACCACGGTTGGCAGGTTACGCACCACCGGGGCAATCAGCGCGACGAAGGTCGCGACGATGGAGAAGTCCAGGCCCACCTGGTCCAGGTGCGGGATGTTGCGTCCCAGGACGATGCCGGCGAAGGTGAACAGGTTCCACGCCACATAGAAGGTCAGGCCGATGCCCAGGGCATACCAGCGGTTGAACTGGGCCTTGTCATACTGGCTGGTGAGGGCGAAGAACTCGTCGGTGAGCAGAAAGCCCAGCCCCATGCGCCAGCGTAGCGGCAGATCGGCGATCAGCGGGCGCATCGACAGGCCGTAGAGCAGGTGTTGCGAGGTCAGCAGCAGGGTAGTCAGCAGGATCGAGAAGAGGTTGGCGCCGCCCTTGATCATGCCGATCGCCACCAGTTGCGCAGCGCCGGCGAAGACGATGGCCGACAGGCCCTGGCCTTCGAGTGGGGTAAGGTTGGCCTCGATGGCCATGGAGCCGGCCAGCAGGCCCCATGGCGCGACGGCCAGGGACAGCGGCAGGATGGCGATGGTGCCGCGCAGGAAGGCGGCGCGGGCAAGCTGGGCAGTGGGCATGAACGAGGGCACGCTGGAAAACGGTTGACCAGCATGCCAGAGGCGTCGGCATCAGGGCTTGAACGATCTTGCTGTGCCCGGTTTTTTTTCTACCCAACACCGCCGCCAGGCTGGTGACGAGCCGCTCAGTGCAGGCTGGTCAGGCGCCGCTGAGCGCCGACGCAGCCGTTGATATCGACGGCCTTCTGGAAATACAGGGTGCGCTGGGCGTGGTCGACACTGGCCAGCAGACGGTAGATCTCGGCCTGGAAGTCGCGCTGCCGGCCCCACTGCATGGCCAGTCCTTGTGGCTGGCCCCGTTGGCACTGCAGGCGCACGGCCGGTTGCGGGAAGTACGCGGCAAAGCGCGTGTCCAGGCTTGCCGCGCGCTCCAGCGCGTGGCGATAACCAGGCGCGTTGCGCAGGCTTGGGCACCAGCTGTCGATGGCCAGCGCGGCCGGGGCGAAGCCCTGCGCCAGGCTGGCGTCGAGCAACGGGCAGGCCGCCGTGGAGATTTTTGCCGTGGGCAGGTAGGCGATATAGTGCAAGGCCAGCCGGTACTGCGCGACCGGGTGGTGCAATTCGGCGGCCTTGTCGAGCAGGTCGACGGCCGGCTCCAGCGTGCGGCCCAGGGCTTCTACCTGGGTGACCAGCTCGCGGTCGCTGGGACCGTTGCCGCTGGCCAGAGCGCTGCTTTGCGCGTCGGCCTGTTCCAGAAACGGCAGGGCCTGGCGGTACAGCAGGTCGGCGTGGGGGTCGATTGCTGGTGGATCGGCCACGACCAGGAGCGGGTACAGGCACAACAGTGAAAGAAGAGGGCGGTCACGACGCACGTTTGCGATCCTTGTGCCCGAGGCTTGGCGGGCGGAAAAAAGCTGTTGCGGTGTTCATGGTTTCAACGCTCCTTCGATGACAGATCCTGCGCAACGCTGGCCATTCTAGCCGTTGCCGGGGGGGCGCTGAAAGCTGTTGGCCGGATGGCCACAGCAGATGCGTGTTTCCAGGTCGTTGCAGGCCATCGCCACGTACGGTTTCATGCCGAACGGCGGATCTGCTGGGTTGCTGACGGTTTGATACGACGGGGGCGTATTGAACGTTGCCCTTGTACAGCGCTACCTGACCGATTCTTGTGAACGCCTTGATGTCGTTGGTCCGGAGGCGTTCTTCCTGGGTTGTGCGGGCCTCTGCCTGGTACGTGCGGAGTGTAAGGCGGAATAAAAACAATTGAACCTGATAAAAGTATCAGTTGCCTGCTACCCCGAACGCAGTGCTCAAGACGGGGGCAATCCGGGTTAAGCCGGTGCCGCTCAGGTAGAATCCCGCCACACACAGCGTTTCGAGGTTACTGCGGTGGAGGTTCAACAGGGCTTTGTCCTGACCCGGCACTGGCGAGATACGCCGGGCGGTACGCACGTGGAGTTCTGGTTGGCCACCGACCAGGGCCCGCGGCAGGTGCGCTTGCCATTGCAAACGTCGGTCGCGTTCATTCCCGCCGAACAACGCGAGCGCGCCGAAGCGCTGTTGCGCAACGAGCGCGAGGTCGAGCTGCGGCCGCTGGCCCTGCGCGATTTCGCGCAGCGCCCGGTGCTCGGCCTGTATTGCCGCCAGCACCGTCAACTGATCCAGCTCGACAAGCGCCTGCGCGGCGGCGGCATCGATGTCCTGGAAGCCGACATCCGCCCGCCAGAGCGCTTCCTGATGGAGCGCTTCATCACCGCGCCGGTGAGTTTCAGTGGTACGCCCGATGCCAATGGCCTGCTGCTGGACGCCCAGCTCAAGCCAGCGGCAGATTACCGGCCGACGCTCAGGCTGGTGTCGCTGGACATCGAGACCACCGAGCGCGGCGAACTTTATTCGATTGCCCTTGAGGGCTGTGGCCAGCGCCAGGTGTACATGCTCGGCCCGGCCAATGGCGACGCCAGCGGCGTCGATTTCGACCTGACCTACTGCGCCAGCCGCGCCGAGCTGCTCGAATGCCTGAATGCCTGGCTGGCGCGCCACGACCCGGATGCGATCATCGGCTGGAACCTGGTGCAGTTCGACCTGCGCGTGCTGCAAAAGCATGCCGAGCAGTTGCAGGTGCCGCTGCGCCTGGGACGCGGTGGTGCGCCGATGGAGTGGCGCGAGCACGCTAGCCGTGCGCACTTTTTTGCCGGCGCTGCCGGGCGGTTGATCATCGATGGTATCGAAGCGCTGCGCTCGGCGACCTGGAGCTTTTCCTCGTTCAGCCTGGAGAATGTCGCGCAAACCCTGCTCGGCGAGGGCAAGGCCATCGACACGCCGTACCAGCGCATGGACGAAATCAACCGCATGTTCGCCGAGGACAAGCCGGCACTGGCCCGTTACAACCTCAAGGACTGCGAGCTGGTGACGCGGATCTTCGCCAAGACCGAGCTGCTGACCTTCCTGCTCGAGCGGGCCACGGTCACCGGCTTGCCGGCGGACCGCAGCGGCGGTTCGGTGGCGGCCTTCTGTCACTTGTATATCCCGCTGATGCACCGCCAGGGCTTCGTTGCGCCGAACCTCGGCGGGCGGCCGGACGAAGCCAGCCCGGGCGGCTTCGTCATGGACTCGCGACCAGGCCTGTACGAGTCGGTGCTGGTACTCGATTACAAGAGCCTGTACCCGTCGATCATCCGCAGCTTTCTCATCGACCCCATCGGCCTGGTCGAAGGGTTGCGCGAACCAGACGATGTGCATTCGGTGCCGGGCTTTCGCGGGGCGCGTTTTTCGCGCCGCAGCCATTGCCTGCCGGCGATTGTCGAACGGGTCTGGCAGGGGCGCGAGGCGGCCAAACGCGAGCACAATGCGCCGCTGTCACAGGCCCTGAAGATCATCATGAATGCCTTCTACGGCGTGCTCGGCTCCAGCGGTTGTCGGTTCTTCGACCCGCGTCTGGCGTCGTCGATCACGATGCGTGGCCATGAAATCATGCGCCGCACCCGCGAACTGATCGAGGCCCAGGGGTATGCGGTGATTTACGGCGACACCGACTCCACCTTCGTCTGGCTCAAGCGCGAGCATGACGAGGACGCCGCAGCCCGCATTGGCCGCCGCCTGGTGCAGCAGGTCAACCAGTGGTGGCGCGAGCACCTGCGTGACAGCTATGGCCTGGAAAGTGCGCTGGAGCTGCAATTCGAAACCCATTACCGACGCTTCCTGATGCCGACCATCCGTGGCGCCGAGGAGGGCAGCAAAAAGCGCTACGCCGGCCTGGTGCAGAGGGCCGACGGGCAGCAGGAGATGGTCTACAAGGGCCTGGAAACCGTGCGTACCGACTGGTCGCCGCTGGCCCAGCAGTTCCAGCAGGCGCTGTACCAGCGGATTTTCCTGCGCCAGCCCTACAGGGAGTATGTGCGCGAATATGTGCGGCGCACCCTGGCCGGCGAACTGGACGAGTTGCTGATCTATCGCAAGCGCCTGCGCCGGCCGCTGGGCGATTACCAGCGCAATGTCCCGCCGCATGTGCGCGCCGCGCGCCTGGCCGATGCTTTCAACGACAGCCAGGGCCGCCCGCGGCAGTACCAGAATGGCGGCTGGATCAGCTACGTGATCACCCTCGCCGGGCCCGAACCGCTGGAAAACCGCCGCAACGGTATCGACTACGAGCATTACCTGAGCCGGCAGTTGCAACCGGTAGCCGATGCGATCCTGCCGTTCGTCGGCGATGATTTCTGTGCCTTGATCGATCGCCAGTTGGGCCTGTTCTAACCGTGTAAGGCGAGCCGACTCTCCGGCTGGCGCAGCAGGCGAATGATTCTTCGCGCTTCGTAAAACGGCGGATAGAACATCTCGGAGCGGTAGGAGCCCTCGATCTTGTCGACCGTGAAACGCCCAGGCCCTCCATACGCGAGCGCTTCAGTGTCCAAGGACGTAACCACGCCATGTTGGCCCTTGACCGGGAGTTTCACGGCTTTCGCCAACTGGGCCGCAAAGGATTCGCTCCCGCCTAGCGCAGATTTGCACATGTACATTTGAATCGAGTTGAACCTCGACGCGTCGAAATCAGGGCTTTCTTTTAGCCGCTTGCCGAATTGCGTGCCGGTGAGGAACTCGCTTTTATCGCCGTTCAGCGAAATCCGTGCCGATTTCATCTTCTGCTGGTAACCATGGCCGACAATGTTCAGGCGACGCCCTCCTTTGAAGTTGTCTTCGAAGGTGGAGATACCTTTACTGAAACGTTTGATGTTGTAAACGTCGCGTGTTTGGCTGCTGAAGTGAAACGCGTCCGCGGCTTTGACCCGCCGCGGCAGAATGCCTGCCGCCAGGCGCAGCGACGCGAGGACGTTGTGCCCGCTGGGGTCGCTGCGGTTCACCGGGTCGCCAGCGCAATAGGCATAGGCGTTCAAGCCGCCCTCGCCAAACGGGCTGGCGTTGTCCGGGCTGTTGAAACGCAGCCGCACGGTGCTGTACAGGCGGTAGCTGCCGAGCACGTAGTGCCCGCTGGCAAGGTCCGGCAGTTCGCCATTGAAACCCGGCAGGTCAGTGGCCGTCCGGGCATAGCCATAGGCCGTGCAAACGAGTTCCAGGCGCGTGCGCTGGGCGTCGGCAGCCAGCAGCGTGACTGTCGGCGCTTCGGCCTGGCGTTGGCAATGCGCCAACAGGTGCGCTTCGTGCTGGAACAGGGTGAAATTGCGTTTGGCGTCGATCCCACTGACCACCTGATCGCCACGATAGAACCGCGTGCCACCGGACGAACAATCCTGCAAGCGGTCTAGCGCATCGTAATGGTAGTGGGATCCGGCCATTTTCTGTTGGGTGGGCATGGCGCCAAACCTGAAAATCGACGATAGAACCGCAGGATGGTGCAATTGCCGAGCATCCGCTACTGACAGAAATGTCAGGTGCCCGGTGCGCCAATGCCGACAAGCCAGGCAAGTGTAGCGGCACAATTTCCTGCAGCTGTATGGCTGGGGCGGGGCCAAACCTGGGTAGTGTCAATCACCCACTTGCCCCGGATGCCCGTCATGATGAGCTCGCTCGACCTGCTGACAGCCTTCGTTCTGTTTGCCTTCGTCTCGTCGATTACGCCGGGGCCGAACAACACCATGCTGCTGGCGTCCGGGGTGAACTTCGGGGTGCGCCGGACCATTCCCCACGCCATGGGCGTGACCCTTGGCTTCATGGTCATGGTGCTGGCCGTCGGCCTGGGCCTGGGCGAGGTGTTCAAGGCCTATCCACTGGCCTATACCGTGCTGCGTTACATCGGCGCGCTGTACCTGTTGTACCTGGCGTACAGGATCGCCAGCTCCGGGCCGCTGTCGGCGACCGACCCGCAGCGCCGCACGCCGCTGGGCTTCTGGGGGGCGGCGGCGTTCCAGTGGGTGAACCCCAAGGCCTGGGTGATGGCCATTGGCGCAATCACCACCTACACCCCGGCGCAAGGGTACCTGTTCAACGTGGGGGTGATTTCCATCGTCTTCGCCGTCGTCAACCTGCCCAGCGTGTGTGTCTGGGTGATGTTCGGCAGTGCCCTGCGCAACGTGTTGCAGAACCCGCGCTGGCTGATGCTGTTCAATTTGCTGATGGCGGCGCTGTTGGTGCTATCGCTGTATCCGCTGCTGTTTGTAGAATCCGGCTTTTCCTGAGCCTTGCAGCGAGTCCCGATGGAACTGATCCCCTGGTCGCATGAGTGCGCCGAACACTTCACCTTGCGCGGCTGGCGTTCGCCTGCCAGCGGCAAGCCGCTGCTGCATTTCCTGCATGGCAATGGTTTCTGCGCGCTGGCCTATCAGCCGATGCTGGAGATTCTTGCCGAGCGCTTCGACCTGTGGCTGTGCGATGTGCAGGGCCATGGCGACAGTGATCATGGCGGCGCCTTCGTTGGTTGGAACCGCACTGCGGAGTTGGCCCTGGAGGCGTTCCAGGCGGGCCGCGGCGAGTATGGCGCGGTGCCGTGTTTTGCCCTGGGGCATAGTTTCGGCGGGGTCTTGA
Source organism: Pseudomonas sp. SDI (assembly GCF_003105155.1). Classification (GTDB taxonomy): domain Bacteria; phylum Pseudomonadota; class Gammaproteobacteria; order Pseudomonadales; family Pseudomonadaceae; genus Aquipseudomonas. The sequence continues at coordinate 98,819 of NZ_QETK01000018.1, forward strand.
CCGGGTTGATGCTGGCACGTGCGCCGGGCTTGTTCCAGCGCGCGGTGCTGCTCGATCCGGTGGTGTTCAGCCGCACGATGATCGGCGTGATGGGCGTGGCGGCGCTGTTCGGCCTGCACCGCCGGCACGCCCTGGCGCGCAAGGCGGCAACCCGCCGCAGTTACTGGCCGGACCGCCAGGCGGCGTACGACTCGCTACAGGGCCGAGGGATTTTCAAGGGCTGGAGCGAGGCGGCACTGCAGGCGTATGTCGAACACGCGATTGGCGACTGTGGCGAGGGCGTGGTACTCAAGTGCCGGCCGAGTCGGGAAGTGGAGATCTTCAGCTCGTTCCCGCAGCGCATGTGGGCGTCGCTGGCCAAGGTGCAGACGCCGTGCCTGGTGCTGTATGGCGAGAAAACCTACCCGTTTGTACCGCTGTCGCTGCACAGCTGGGCAAGGTTGACGCCGCGGGTGGAGCCGCGTCAGGTGGCGGGCGGGCACTGCTTCATGCAGGAAGACCCACATGCGGCGGCGCATGAAGTCGAAGGCTTCTTGCTGGCAGAGTGATGAGTTGCCGGCCACGCACATACGCTGTGGGAGCGGTGCCTGCAGGGGGGCTCAACCCCGCGCAAAATTCCTCAGCGTTTCACCTTCCAGGCGATAGCGCACCCACTCGTCCTGCGGTTCGGCGCCCAGGGATGTGTAGAACTGGATCGCCGGTTCGTTCCAGTCCAGCACGCTCCACTCCAGGCGCCCGCAACCCTGCTCGAACGCCTCGCGAGCGATGTGTCGCAGCAGTTGCTTGCCCGACCCGGAGCCACGCTGCTCCGGGGTGATGTACAGGTCCTCCAGGTACACCCCATTGCGTCCCAGCCAGGTCGAATAACTGTAGAAATACACCGCGTAGCCAATCGCCTGGCCATCCCGCTCGCAGATCAGCCCCTTGGCCGCTGCGCCCTCGCCAAACAGGCTATGGCGGATATCCTCGACACTGGCGACAACTGCCTGACGAGCACGCTCGTACTCGGCCAGTTCGATGATGAAGGCCAGAATCTGTTCGGCGTCTTCGACGCGGGCAGGGCGGATATTCAGGGGCATGGCAGGCTCGATGGGCAACGAAAAAGTTGCCTATCCTAAGCCGATCCACGGGGCAGCGTCACCCTTGCAGTGCGCTGCCCCGCAGTGCGTATCAGGCCTTCAGCGCGGCATCTGGGGCGGTGGCCGGCACCGCCTTGCCAATCGCCCGCTCGACCCGCCGCGCTACCTGCGGGTCGTCGGCGAAGGGGATCAGGCTGGCTTCGTCGTCGATCCGCGTGTCGTGCCGTTTCAGGCAGGCGCTGGTGATCAGGTAGAAGAACAGCACCCCGCTGAAGCAATACAGGCCATATAGCCAATCGTTCATCGCGCGACTCCTCAGGCGGTGCGCGCGTTCGCCAGCGCCACGGCCGAGTCGGCCACGCGCACGGTGCGCCACATGTTATAGGCCATCAGCAGCATGCCGCCGAGGAAGCACACGCCACCGGCAAAGCGCACCACAAAACCCGGATGGCTGGCCACCAGGGCCTCGACGAACGAGTAGGTGAGGGTGCCGTCGTCGTTGGTCGCCCGCCACATCAGGCCCTGGGTAATGCCGTTGACCCACATCGAGGCGATGTACAGCACGGTGCCGATGGTCGCGAGCCAGAAATGCGCGTTGATCAGGCCGATACTGTGCATCTGCGCGCGACCGAAGATTTTCGGGATCATGTGGTACACCGCGCCAAAGGTGATCATCGCCACCCAGCCGAGCGCACCGGCATGCACGTGGCCGATGGTCCAGTCGGTGTAGTGCGAGAGGGCGTTGACGGTCTTGATCGCCATCATCGGCCCCTCGAAGGTCGACATGCCGTAGAACGCCAGCGACAGTACCAGGAAGCGCAGGATCGGGTCGGTGCGCAGCTTATGCCAGGCGCCCGAGAGGGTCATCATGCCGTTGATCATGCCGCCCCAGCTCGGTGCCAGCAGAATCAGCGACATCGCCATGCCCAGCGATTGCGCCCAATCGGGCAGGGCGGTGTAGTGCAGGTGGTGCGGGCCGGCCCAGATGTACAGGGTGATCAGCGCCCAGAAGTGCACGATCGACAGCCGATACGAATACACCGGCCGCCCAACCTGCTTGGGCACGAAGTAATACATCATGCCGAGGAACCCGGTGGTCAGGAAGAAGCCTACCGCGTTGTGCCCGTACCACCATTGCACCATCGCATCGGTGGCGCCGGCATACACCGGGTAGGACTTGAACCAGCTCACCGGGATCGACAGGTGGTTGACCACATGCAGCATGGCGATCACCACGATGAAGGCGCCAAAGAACCAGTTGCCGACGTAGATGTGCTTGCCCTTGCGCCGCAGCAGCGTGCCGAAGAACACCACGCCATAGGCCACCCAGACAATGGCCATCCAGACCGCGCCGGTAAACTCGATTTCGGCGTATTCCTTGGTGGTGGTCAGCCCCAGCGGCAGGCTCACCAGCATGATGACGATGGTTGCTTGCCAGCCCCAGAAGGTGAAACTGGCCAGCCAGTCGCTGTACAGCCGCACCTGGCAGGTGCGTTGCACGGCGTAGTAGCTGGCGGCGAATTGCGCGCTGCCGGCGAAGCCGAAGATCACCAGGCTGGTGTGCAGCGGGCGCAAGCGGCCGAAGGTGGTCCACGGCAGGTCGAGGTTGAGGTCTGGCCAGACCAGTTGCGAGGCAATCCAAACGCCCATGGCCATGCCGATAACGCCCCAGACCACCGTCATGACGACGAATTGTCGGACCACTCTGTAGTTGTAGGCCTGCACATGTTGATGTGTGTTCATGGCTGTTTATCCACGGTTCCTTTCCAGGCTCGCCCCACCTTGGGGTCGAATGCAGGCGCAGATGCTAGGAAGCTCGCCGCAAACTAAACAGACTCAGAAACCAGACATATATACAGATCAGATAATGGCCCCGTAATCATTGAGTCAAATGCCTACTGTTCTGGATAAATGCAAAAATTTATTCGCTGTTACTCAGTTGTCTGCGGACTAAACAAGCGGCGTTCGGCCGCACCCGCAAGACAGTGGAATTATCTTGACATCACTGCGAAGCGCGATAGAGAATTTCTCAAACTTTGCGCGCAAAGTTTTCGGCAGGACGCCATTCGGCCTGTCTGTCATGCGCAACCCACACTTGACGCCCAGACGCCTTGAGCCCCCCGGGAACGGCACCGTTGCCAGTCCTGTGGCGGCGCCTTGGCACCGGCAAAATAATAACGAAGGGAGCAACAGATGAAGCTTTCCAAGGAACTCGTCAACCAGGCCACAGCGACGTTCGGAACGCCGACCTATATCTACGACGAAACCGTGTTGCGCAGCAGTTTCAGCGAGTTGCGCCACGCGTTGCCGGACTGTGTGGACATCTTCTACGCCCTGAAGGTGAACCCGAACCTGTCCCTGGTAAAACTGATCCGTTCCTACGGCGGCAATACCGAGGTGTGTTCGCTGGGTGAGCTGGAAATTGCCCTGAAGGCCGGGGTTGCCGCCCAGGACATCATTTTCCTCGGTCCTTACAAGAAACCTGAAGAGCACCGCCGTGCCCTTGAGGTCGGGGTGTTCGCGATTGTCGTCGAGTCGGAAACCGAGCTGCGCAAGCTCTCGCTGCTGGCCGGCGAGCTGGGTTGCGTGGCACCGGTAGCGATCCGCATCAACCCGAATTTCTCCGCCTCCGGTTCGCCGTGGAAGATGGGCGGGCGGCCGACCCATTTCGGCATCGAGGAAGACACCGCCGTCGAGCATTTCGGCGAGTACATCAAGCTGCCGAACCTGGACATCAAGGGTATCCACGTCTACAACGGCACGAAGATTCTCGACGCGCAGTCGGTCTACGACAACGCCAGCTACATCCTCGACCTGTACCGCAACCTCACCCTGCGCTATGGCTTGAACCTGAGCATGGTCGATGTCGGCGGCGGCCTGGGCATCAAGTATTACGAGAATGAAAAGGAACTCGACACCCACGCGCTCAAGCAGTTGCTGGCGCCCTTGTTCGAGACCTTCCACCGACAGTTCCCGAACACCCGGATCATCCTCGAATCGGGCCGCTTCATCGCCGGTAAATGCGGTGCGCTGCTGGTGACCGTCGACAACATCAAGGAAAACCACGGCAAGACCTTCGCCGTGACCGACGGTGGCACCAACTGCCACGGCGCCGCGGCCGGCAGCGGTCAGGTGCTCAAGCGCAACTTCCGCATTGTCCATGCCAGCGGCAGCACGGGTGCGCCGCTGCGCGAATACCATATCTCCGGGCCGCTCTGTAGCCCCGACGACTTGCTCGGGCGCGATGTGCGCATCGAAACCCTGCGCGAAGGCGACGTGCTCGCGGTAACGGCCTCCGGCGCCTATGGCCCGACCGCTTCGCCAACCCTGTTCCATAGCCATGGCCACCCGGCCGAGGTGATTGCCAGCAATGGCCGGCTGTTCCTCGCCCGTGCCCGCCAGACGGCCATCGACATCCGCGACAGCCATGCCGACGTACCGGTCAGCGAGATGCTCGGCACCAATGTGGTCAGCCTGCCGACGGCGGCGGCCAGTGCCACGGCCAGCCAGGCGGCTACCGAGCGGCGGCTGGGCGAAATCCTGCGGGTAGTGCTGAAGCTTCCCGAGCACACCCAGATCGGCGCCGACTCGCACCTGCGTGATGACCTTGGCCTCGACTCGCTGACCTCGATGGAGCTGCTGGTCCACCTCGAAGACCAGATCGATGGCTTCTTCGTCAACCCCGACACCATCACGCCCGGCCATTTCAATACCGTGGCCAGCCTGGCCCAGTATGTCGACGCGCACAGCCGGCCGGCGCCGGCCCGCGCGCTAGCAGGCTTCGCCGAGGTGCACCATGAGCGTGTCTAAGGTGCTTTTGCAGCATGTCCTGGAGGCGCGCAACGGCCAGCACCCGGACAAGGCTGCGATCATCTATGCCGATGAGACCTACACCTACACGCAGCTGGACGAAGCCAGCGCGCGGCTGGGTGCCGGTTTGCAAGTGCTCGGCCTGCAACGCCAGGAGCGCGTGGTGCTGTGCCTGGGCAATCGGGTGGAAACCGTCTGTGCCTTCTGGGGCGTGCTCAAGGCGGGGGGGGTGGTGGTCAACGTCGGCCTGGAAACTCCGCCCGACGGTCTCGACTACATCGTTCGCGATGCCGAGGCCTCGGTGCTGATCACCACCTCCGAGAAGTTCGCCAGCCTGCCGGCGTCGACCCGGGCGCTGGCGCACCTGCGCGCCATCGTGCTGCTCGACGGCATCGCCGATGCCGCCGAAACGCTGACCTTCGAAAGCGTGCTCAGCCAAGGCGGCGCCGCGCCGCTGCCGTGCGGCACGCTGGACCTGGACCTGGCGGCGATCATCTACACCTCCGGCTCCACCGGCGCGCCCAAGGGGGTGATGCTGACTCACCGCAACATGCTGGCGGCGCTGAACTCGTTGCACACCTACCTCGGCTACAACGAGCGCGACAACGTGCTGTGTTCGTTGCCGCTGTCGTTCGACTATGGCCTGTACCAGATGATCATGGCGCTCAGCGCCGGAGCCACGCTGGTGCTGGAAAAGGAATTCACCTGGCCGATCTTCCTGATCAAGAAGATCCGCCAGTACCAGGTCACGGTCATTCCGTTCGTGCCGACCATGCTGATGCTGCTGCACGAGTACGCGCACAAGCGCGACGCGGTGTTCGAGCAGGTGCGCATGGTCACCAACACCGGCGCGGCGCTCAAGGCCAATCACATCGCGCAGATGAAGGCGCTGTTCCCGCAGGCGCTGATCTACTCGATGTACGGCCTTACCGAGTGCAAGCGCTGCACCTACCTGCCGCCGGAAGACATCGACAGCAAGCCCGGCAGCGTTGGCATCGCGATCCCCAACACCGAGCTGTGGCTGGTGGATGAAGACGGCCAGCGCATCGAACAGCCGTATCAGGTCGGCCAACTGGTGATTCGTGGCGCGACGGTCATGGCCGGCTACTGGCGCAACCCGCAGGCCAGCGCCGAGAAGCTCAAGCCGGGCCTGTACCCCGGCGAAAGCGTGCTGTACACCGGTGACTACTGCAGCCTCGACGAAGACGGCTACCTGTATTTCCAGGGGCGCATGGACCACGTGATCAAGTCGCGCGGCATGAAGGTCAGCCCGAGCGAGGTGGAAAGCTTCCTCTATGCCATCGACGGCGTCGAGGCTGCCGCTGTGGTCGGGGTCGAAGACGAGGCCGTCGGCGAAGGCCTGTGGGCTTTCGTCAGCCTGGGCGAGGGCGTTCCGCTGAGCAGCGAACTCCTGCTCGAACGCTGCCGTGCCGGCCTCGAAGCGCACAAGGTGCCGCTGGCGATCCGCATCGAAAGCAACCTGCCACGCACCGCCAATGGCAAGTTCGATCTACGTCAGTTGCAGGTGCATGCACGCAACGCACAGCTGGCAGTTGCCGGTTGAACCGGGTGGGCGCCGGCGGCGCCCGTTTCGTCGAGTCAGTGGCCTAGGAGTGTCGTCATGAGTCTGAGCAACAAGGGCAGGGAGCAAACGCTGGACGTCAACGGCAACCAGATCGCCTTGCGCATCTGGGGCAACGAAAGCGGGCACCCGGTGCTGGCGCTGCACGGCTGGCTGGACAACGCTGCTTCGTTCGACCGTCTGGCACCGCACCTGCAGAACTGCTTTGTGGTCGCCCCGGACCTGATCGGCCACGGCCGTTCCTCGCACCGGCGCGGCGACAGCGGTTATTACCTGTGGGAGCACGCCGATGACATGAACGCCCTGGTCGAGTGCCTGGGCTGGAAGCGCTTCTCGGTGCTGGGCCATTCCATGGGCAGTGGCGTGGCCTCGATTTTGGCCGCGATGAACAAGTCGATCGACAGCATGATCTTTATCGATGGCATGGGCGCGCCGTTCACCATCGACGAGCAGGACACCGTCGAGCACCTGAAAAAGTCCCATCGCCTGCTGCGCCTGGCGCTGCGCACGCGCCTGCATGGTTTCTCGGCGCCGGACAGCGTGCAGTTCAGCAGCGTCGAGGCGGCGATCAACGAGCGGCGCAACAGCATTGACGGCACCTTGTCCGCCGAAGGCGCGCGGCTGCTGGCGCTGCGCGACCTGCTCGGCGTCGGCGACGGCTACCGTTGGCGCCACGACCCGCGGCTGGTATTGCCCGAACCGATGCAACTGACCGAACAGCAAGCCTGCGACTTCCTTCGCCAGATCAGTTGCCCGCTGCACCTGATGCTCGGCCGCCAGGGGCTGTTTGCCGGCCCCGGCTTCGATAAACGCAAAAAAGCCTTGCCGTGGGCCGCGCGGGTCCACTGGCACGACGGCGGTCACCACTTCCACCTGGACGAACCCGACACCGTGCTGATCGAGCAGATCAACGCGGCGCTGGCTCAGAGTGAGCAGGGCCCGCTGCAACGATTAGTCAATGAGTAATGGAGTACGCGTGTGAAAGAGTTCTGGATTGCTCCGTCGATACTGGCGGCCAACTTTGCCCGCCTCGGCGATGAAGCCGAGCAGGTGCTGGCCGCCGGTGCCGACGTCATCCACATCGATGTGATGGATAACCACTATGTGCCTAACCTGACCATGGGTCCGATGTTCTGCAAGGCCCTGCGCGCGCATGGCATCACCGCGCCGATCGATGTGCACCTGATGGTCACTCCGGTCGACAGCATGATCCAGGCGTTTGCCGAGGCCGGGGCCGACTACATTTCGATCCACCCCGATGCCACCCTGCACCTGGACCGCTCGCTGCAACTGATCAAGGACCTTGGTTGCAAGGCGGGCCTGGCGTTCAACCCGGCCACCGGGCTGGAGGTCAGCCACTATGTGCTGGACAAGCTCGACCTGCTGTTGCTGATGTCGGTGAACCCGGGCTTCGGTGGGCAATCGTTCATCCCCTCGGTGTTGCCCAAGATCGAGGCGGCGCGCAAGCTGATCGATGCCAGCGGCCGCGATATCCGCCTGGAAGTGGACGGCGGCGTTAACCTCGAGACCATCGGCCAGGTGGCCGCCGCCGGCGCCGACATGTTCGTCGCCGGCACCGCAATCTTCGCCACACGCGACTACCGCGCCACCATCCATGCCTTGCGCAGCACGATGGCCGACGCCATCGGGCGTTAACCGAGCTGCCTGCGCCTGTCGATTTTCCGCGAACAATATGAGTTACCCGTCCTTGCAAAATAATATGTTTATCAAGGCCTTGCTGCGTCAACCCACGGCGCGTACGCCGGTCTGGCTATTACGCCAGGCCGGGCGTTACCTGCCCGAGCACCGCGTGTTGCGCGCGCGGGCCGGCTCCTACCTGGACCTGCTGCGCACCCCGGACTACGCCACCGAAGCTACCCTGCAACCGTTGCGACGGTTCGACCTGGATGCGGCGGTGGTCTATTCGGACATCCTGCAACTGCCCGACGCCATGGGCCTGGGGTTGTATTTCGTCCACGGCGAGGGCCCGCGCTTTCGCCATCCGTTGCGCGACGAGGCGGCTATAGAGCGCTTACGTGTGCCCGAACCGCATGCCCTCGAACATCTTTACCTGACCATGGCCCAGGTGCGCCGCGAGCTGGCCGGCCGGGTGCCGCTGATCGGCTTTGCCGGCAGCCCCTGGAGTCTGGCCTGTTTCATGGTGGAAGGTGGGCCGCCGGGCGATTTCCAGCTGATCAAGAAGATGCTCTACCGGCGCCCAGAGCTGCTGCACAGCCTGTTGCGCACGTTGGCGCAGGCGGTGGCGGCCGATCTCAACGCGCAGATCGAGGCAGGCGCGGCGGCGGTGATCGTGGTCGATACCTGGGGCGGGGCACTGGCCGACGGCATGTACCAGCGCTTTTCGTTGTTCTACATGCGCGAAGTGCTGGCACGCCTGCACAAGAGCCACAACGGCCAGCGGATCCCTTCGCTGATCCATACCCGCGGCGCGTTCCAGTGGCTCAATGTGCTGGCCGACAGCGGTGCCGATGCGCTGGGGGTGGACTGGAGCTGCGACCTGGCCATGGCCCGGCAGTTGGTGGGCAGCCGGGTAGCCCTGCAAGGTAACCTCGACCCGAGTATCCTGCTCGCCGATGAGGCCAGTATCCGTCGTGAAGTGCGTCGGGTGTTGCAGAGCCTGGGGCCGCCGGCGGCGGGTTTTGGCCATGTGTTCAATCTGGGCCATGGGATTTCGGCGGCTGTCTCGCCCGAGGCGGTGGCTGTGCTGGTCGACGCGGTGCACGAGTTCAGCCGCGTTGCAGGAGGTGTGCATGCTTGATCCGACTTTCGACTTCGACAAGATGCTCTGCTTCTCGTTGTACTCGACCGCCAACGCCATGGTTCGCGACTACGCCGAACCGCTCAAGCGCCGTGGCGTGACCTACCCGCAACTGCTGGTGATGGCCGGGCTGTGGGGCAAGGACGATGTCTCCATCAGTGCGCTGAGCGAGCTGACCCTGTTTGACCTGGGGACGTTGACGCCGATCGTCAAGCGCTTGGCCGATGCCGGGTTTATCACGGTGTACCTGGACCCGAGCGATCGCCGGCGCCGCAACCTGCTGCTGACCGACAAGGGCCGCGAGCTGAAGGCCGAGGCGGCGCAGGTGTTCAGCAACATGGCCTGCAAGATCGACCTGGGCGAGCAGGATGTGGCGCAGGTGCTGGATGTGTGTCACCGGATCCGTTCGAGATTGCGCTGAGCCAATCGCGGGACGCGCCCGCTCCCACAAAGGCAGCGCCTACCCTGT
>NZ_QETK01000019.1 GCF_003105155.1 Pseudomonas sp. SDI
CCGCTCCCACAGTTGCAGCTCTGTGGGAGCGGGCTCGTCCCGCGATAGGGCCCGATCAGGCGCCCGGGATGAAGTGCTTCTGCGCCGTCCCGCGGGCAATCAGCCGCGACAGGTAATCGAGCTTCTGCGCATCCTGGTCGACAAAGCGGAAGGTCAGTTGCAGCCAATCGCTGTCCGGCTTCGGCTCCAGCGCCGCGACCGCGTGCAGGTAGCCGTTGAGCCGCGCCACCTCGGCGTTCTCGCCCTGCTCCAGGTCGAGCACCGCGCCCTCCAGCACCTGCGGCAGCGCTTCGCTGCGGCGCACCACCAGCAACGCTTCCTTCAGGCTCAGCGCCTTGATCACGCACGGCTGGGTACCGCTCGACAGGCGTAACTGGCCCTGACCACGCCCGGTCGGGGCCGCTGGCTTGGCTGCACCCGGTTGCGGGGCATTGATCAACGGCTTGGCCGCGGCCACTGGCGCGGATGCCGGCGCCGTCGGCTTGGCCGCCTCGGCCTTGCCACCAGTCAACGCAGCCAGCGAATCATTGGCGAACGCCGAGTTCTGCCGCACCGGCCCACCGGCCATCAAGGCATCCAGCTTGCCGACCTTGGCCAGCGCTTTCTTCACCTTGGTCAGCAACTGCTCGTTGGTGAACGGCTTGCCAACGAAGTCGGAAACCCCGGCCTGAATCGCCTGGACCACGTTCTCTTTGTCGCCCCGGCTGGTCACCATGATGAACGGCACGCTCTTCATGGTTTCGTGCTGACGGCACCAGGTCAGCAGCTCAAGCCCGGACATCTCCGGCATCTCCCAGTCGCACAGCACCAGGTCGAAACGCTCACGCTCCATCAAGGCCTGGGCCTTGCGGCCGTTTACCGCGTCTTCGATGACCACACCGGGGAAATTGTTGCGCAGACACTTCTTCACCAGGTCACGGATGAACGGCGCGTCATCCACAACCAGCACACTGACTTTACTCATCCCCACTCCTTCCAGTTCCCGGCTAAAACGAAAACGCCCGGCCAAGGCCGGGCGTTCATTCTCGGGGCAGACTTATTTATCGTCAGATTTGCCCGAAACATTAGCCTTTTCGCCGCTACCCTCGACCTCTTCCTTCATCCGTGCCAGCCCCAGGTGGCGTACGTCGGTCCCGCGCACCAGGTAAATCACCAGCTCGGAAATGTTCCGCGCGTGGTCGCCGATCCGCTCCAGCGAGCGCAGCGCCCAGATCACGCTCAACACCCGCGAGATAGAGCGCGGGTCTTCCATCATGTAGGTCACCAGCTCGCGCAGTGCGGTTTTGTACTCGCGATCGATGGTCTTGTCGTACTGCGCCACCGACAGGGCCAGCTCGGCGTCGAAACGGGCAAACGCGTCCAGCGCATCGCGGACCATGTTGCGCACCTGGTCGCCGATGTGTCGCACTTCGACGTAACCGCGTGGCGACTCGCCCTCTTCGCACAGCTGGATGGCCCGACGGGCGATCTTGGTCGATTCGTCGCCGATGCGTTCGAGGTCGATTACCGACTTGGAGATGCTGATGATCAGCCGCAGGTCGGATGCCGCCGGCTGACGCCGGGCGAGGATGCGCACGCACTCCTCGTCGATGTTGCGTTCCATCTGGTTGATCTGCTCGTCGACTTCACGCACCTGCTGGGCCAGGCCCGAGTCGGCCTCGATCAGCGCGGTAACCGCGTCGTTGACCTGCTTCTCGACCAGCCCGCCCATGGCCAGGAGGTGGCTGCGCACTTCCTCGAGCTCGGCGTTGAACTGCTGGGAGATGTGATGGGTGAGGCTGTCTTTGTCGATCATGCGTTCGCTCCGCGAGGCTGCGCTCAAGCTTCAAGCTATAAGCTGCAAGCTTCAAGTTATCCGTGTTGTTCCAGGCTCCGCCTTCTTGCCGCTTATAGCTTGCAGCTTGAAGCTGTCGCGCAACGCGCGACTAGCCGTAGCGACCGGTAATGTAGTCTTCGGTCTGCTTCTTCGCCGGGTTGGTGAACAGGGTATCGGTATCACCGAATTCGACCAGCTTACCCATGTACATGAACGCGGTGTAATCCGACACCCGCGCGGCCTGCTGCATGTTGTGGGTGACGATGACGATGGTGTACTTGGATTTCAGTTCGTAGATCAGCTCTTCGACTTTCAGCGTCGAGATCGGATCGAGTGCCGAGCACGGCTCGTCGAGCAGCAGCACTTCCGGCTCCACGGCGATGGTCCGGGCAATCACCAGACGCTGCTGCTGACCACCGGACAGGCCCAGTGCCGACTCGTGCAGGCGGTCCTTGACCTCGTCCCACAGCGCCGCGCCTTTCAACGCCCACTCAACCGCTTCGTCGAGCACGCGCTTCTTGTTGATGCCCTGGATCCGCAGGCCATAGACCACGTTCTCGTAGATGGTCTTGGGGAACGGGTTGGGCTTCTGGAACACCATGCCGACGCGCCGACGCAGCTCGGCGACGTCCTCGCCCTTGCGGTAGATGTTGTTGCCGTAGAGGTTGATCGCACCCTCCACGCGGCAGCCGTCGACCAGGTCGTTCATGCGGTTGAAGGTCCGCAGCAGGGTCGACTTACCGCAGCCGGACGGGCCGATGAAGGCCGTCACGCGCTGTTTCGGAATGTTCATGCTGACGTCGAACAGGGCTTGCTTGTCGCCGTAGTAGAGGCTCAGGCCCGGTACTTCGATGGCCACGGTTTCTTCGGCCAGACGCAGGCTCTGTTTGTCGCGACCCAGGGCCGACATATCGATGCCGTGGGCGTGGGATTCATGCTGCATGGTTAGACTCCTTTGTAGCCGCAAGCGGCAAGCTACAAGCTGCAAGTTGGGTAAGCGGCCGCTAGCTTGTAGCTTGCCGCTTGTGGCTTAAGTTCTTTAACTGTCCAGCGCCTTGTACTTCTCGCGCAGGTGGTTTCGAATCCATACCGCCGACAGGTTGAGCGTGGCGATCACCAGCACCAGCAGCAGCGCGGTGGCGTACACCAGCGGCCGCGCGGCCTCGACGTTCGGGCTCTGGAAGCCGACGTCGTAGATGTGGAAGCCCAGGTGCATGATCTTCTGGTCCAGGTGCAGGTACGGGTAGTTGCCGTCCACCGGCAGCGACGGCGCCAGTTTCACCACACCCACCAGCATCAGCGGCGCCACTTCACCGGCGGCACGGGCCACGGCGAGGATCATGCCGGTCATCATGGCCGGGCTGGCCATCGGCAGGACGATCTTCCACAGCGTCTCGGCCTTGGTTGCACCCAGTGCCAGCGAGCCTTCGCGCACGGTCCGCGGGATCCGCGCCAGGCCTTCCTCGGTGGCGACGATCACCACCGGCACCGCCAGCAACGCCAGGGTCAGCGAGGCCCAGAGCAGGCCCGGGGTACCCAGGGTCGGCGCCGGCAGCGCTTCGGGGAAGAACAGCCGGTCGAGCGAGCCGCCCAGTACATAGACGAAGAAGCCCAGGCCGAATACCCCGTACACAATCGCCGGTACGCCGGCCAGGTTGTTCACCGCGATGCGGATCAACCGGGTCACCGGGCCCTGGCGGGCGTATTCACGCAGGTACACTGCCGCCAGCACGCCGAACGGGGTGACGATCACGGCCATGATCAGGGTCATCATCACGGTACCGAAGATCGCCGGGAAGATCCCGCCCTCGGTGTTCGCTTCACGCGGGTCGTCGCTGAGGAATTCCCAGACCTTGGCGAAGTACACGCCCATCTTGGTCATGAAGCCCATGCCGTTCGGCTGGTAGGCATGCACCACCTTGCTCAGGGCGATCTCGACTTCCCGACCGTTGCCGTCGCGGGCGACCAGGGCGTCACGGCCGAGGTCTTGATGCAGGCTACCGAGACGTTCCTCAATGGCCTTGTAGCGGTTGTTCAGCTCGGCACGCTCGGCATCCATGTCGGCCTGCGCGGCAGCATCGAGCTTGCCGTCCAGCTCCAGCTTGCGCGCATGCAGGCGCAGACGCTCAAGGCCGTAGTTGATCGCACCGATGTCTTTCTTCTCGAGCCTGGCCAGCTCGCCAACCAGTTGATCGGCACGCTTGAGGCGCGCTTGCAGCTCGCCCCAGGCCGCCTGCCCTTCGGCGACGACCTTGCCGTTTTCCTTCACGCTGACCAGGTAGCCATAGAAGTTGCCCCACTCGCGGCGCTCCAGGGCGATCAGCTCGGCCGGGGTCTGCTGGTCGGTCAGCCACTCGCCGACCACCCAGGTGAAGTCGCTGCCGTTCAGGTCGCGGTTACCAACCTTGATCAGCTCGCGGGTCATGAACTCCGGGCCTTCGTCCGGCACCGGCAGGCCGGCACCTTTCAAGCGCACGCGGGGTACTTCTTCCTTTTGCACCAGTTCGCCGATGACGATGTGGCTGGGCTGGCCAGGCACGTTGTAGCTGGCTTGCAGCAGGTCGGCCGGCCAGAAGTGGCCGAGGCCGCGCACGGCGATCACTGCCAGCAGACCGATGGTCATGATGACGGCGATGGCCACGGCGCCGCCGCTCATCCAGACGCCGGGGGCGCCGCTCTTGAACCAGCCTTTGAGGGAATCCTTTTTCACGGATCTCTACCTTTCTATCAAAGCGACGAGTATTTCTTGCGCAGACGCTGGCGAATCAGCTCGGCCAAGGTGTTCATCACGAAGGTGAACATCAGCAGCACCAACGCGGCGAGGAACAGCACGCGGTAATGGCTGCCACCAACTTCCGACTCGGGCATTTCTACCGCGACGTTGGCAGCCAGGGTGCGCATGCCTTCGAACAGGTTCATTTCCATCACCGGGGTGTTACCGGTAGCCATCAGCACGATCATGGTTTCACCCACGGCGCGGCCCATACCGATCATCAGCGCCGAGAAGATCCCCGGGCTGGCGGTCAGGATGACCACGCGGGTCAGGGTCTGCCATGGCGTTGCCCCGAGTGCCAGAGAGCCCAGGGTCAGGCTGCGCGGCACGCTGAACACGGCGTCTTCGGCGATCGAGTAGATGTTCGGGATCACCGCGAAGCCCATGGCGATACCGACCACCATGGCGTTGCGCTGGTCGTAGGTGATGCCCAGGTCGTTGGTGATCCACAGGCGCATGTCGCCGCCGAAGAACCAGGTTTCCAGGAACGGGCTCATGTACAGGGCGAACCAGCCAGTGAAGAGGATCACCGGAATCAGGATCGCGCTCTCCCAGCCATCCGGTACACGCAAGCGGATCGACTCTGGCAGGCGGCTCCAGAGGAAGCCCGAGACCAGGATGCCGATCGGCAGCATGACGAACAGGCTGAACACCCCCGGCAGGTGACCTTCCAGGTACGGCGCGAGGAACAGGCCGGCGAAGAAGCCGAGGATCACCGTCGGCATCGCTTCCATCAATTCGATCACCGGCTTGACCTTGCGGCGCATGCCCGGGGCCATGAAGTAGGCGGTGTAGATGGCCGCGGCAATCGCCAGCGGCGCGGCCAGGATCATCGCGTAGAACGCGGCCTTGAGCGTACCGAAGGTCAGCGGCGACAGGCTCAGCTTGGGTTCGAAGTCGGTGTTCGAGGCGGTCGACTGCCAAACGTACTTGGGCTCGTCGTAGTTCTCGTACCAGACCTTGCTCCACAACGCGCTCCAGGACACTTCCGGGTGCGGGTTCTTCAGGCTCAGCGGCAGTAGTTGGTTACCTGCTTCGATGAACAGACGGTTGGCCCGTGGCGACAGGGCCAGGGTGCCCGCGCCTTCGGCGACCTGCTCCACCAGCAGGGTACGGTGCGCGGTGCTGTGGAACACCCCGAGCTTGCCGCTGGCGTCGAGGGCCACAAAGCCCTTGCGGCGCTCCTCGGCGTCGATCTGGACGATTGGCGCGGTGCCCATCTGGAAGTCGCGGATCCGCGACAGACGCTGCTCGCCATCCTTGTCGCGGGCCATGAACCATTGTGCCAGGCCACCTTTGGAGTCGCCGACGATCAGCGAGATGCCGCCTACCAGCTGGCCGCTGGCGGTGACTTCGGCATTGCCGTCTTCAAGCAGCTTGTAGCGACCGTTGAGGCTCTTGTCGCGCAGGCTGAACACATCCGCCTGGGCCCGACCGTTGAGCACATACAACCACTGCTGGCGGGGGTCGATGTAGATCGCCTTGACCACCTCGGTCATCTGCGGCAGGTCGATACGGCTCTGCTCGCTGGTGACTTCGCCGGTCATCATGTTTTCTTCGCGGCTCAGTTGCACCACTTGCAGGTGGGCACCAGTGGAGCCAGCAACCACCAGGGTGTCGCCGTTGACGTTGAGGCTGACGTGCTCCAGCGCACGGCCTTCGTCGTCCAGGGTGAAGGCGTCCTGGCCATACGGATAGTCGATGGCCGGGCTGATGGTCTTCTTGTTGTCCGGGTAGGTGATCTTGTAGCTGTGGCTGAACACCAGCGCCTTACCGTTGGACAGGCCCAGTACCACCAGCGGGTTGCCCGGCTGATCGGCACCGATCGAGGCGACCTGGGTGCCAGCCGGCACCGGCAGCTCGACGCGCGCGAGCTCGGCACCCGTCTTGGTGTCGAAGAACAGCGCCTGGCCCTTGTCGGAAACGCGCATGCCGACCAGGTTCTGCTCTTCCAGGGCGATCATCAGCGGCTTGCCGGCGTCCTGTTGCAGCCAGGTCGGCTCCAGCGCCTTCTTGGTGGTCAGGGTAGCGCCCTGGAACAGCGGCACGACCACATAGGCCAGGTAGAAGAAGATCAAGGTGATCGCCGCCAGCACGGCCAGCCCGCCCACCAGTACATACCAGCGGGTCAGGCGATCCTTGAGCGCACGCAGGCGACGCTTGCGTTGCAGTTCGGGCGTATTGAAATCAATCCGCACGGGGGGAGAATTTTGGGTCATGGTTGTGTTGGCCAGATCATTCATGCGCACACCCTAGCGGTCCCGTATGACAAAAACATGACAATGCAGTGACGCAAAAAAGCCCGCCGCTCAGGCATCCCTGGCAGCGGACTCGCAATGAGTGGTGCGGCGTCGGTCGTCGACTGTACCGCACCGGTCCTACTTAGTTCTTCGCAACGCCTTTGGTGTCGTTCAGACCCAGGTCAGCCAGGGTCTTGGCGGCCACTTTGGCTGGCAGCGGGATGTAACCGTCTTTCACCACAACTTGCTGGCCTGCTTGCGACAGCACCAGTTTGACGAACTCGGCTTCCAGCGGGGCCAGAGGCTTGTTCGGCGCCTTGTTGACGTAGACGTAGAGGAAACGCGACAGCGGGTAGGTACCGTTCAGGGCGTTGGTTTCGTTGTCTTCAACGAACTCGCCACCGTCTTTCTTGGCCAAGGCCACGGTTTTTACGCTGGCCGTCTTGTAGCCGATACCCGAGTAACCGATGCCGTTCAGCGAGCTGCTGATCGACTGCACGACCGAAGCCGAACCTGGTTGTTCGTTGACGTTAGGCTTGAAGTCGCCTTTGCACAGGGCTTCTTCCTTGAAGTAGCCGTAGGTGCCGGATACCGAGTTACGACCGAACAGCTGTACTGGCTTGTTGGCCAGATCGCCGGTCACACCCAGGTCGCCCCAGGTTTTCACATCGGCTTTGCCACCGCACAGGCGGGTAGAGGAGAAGATCGCATCGACCTGCGCCATGGTCAGCCCCTTGATCGGGTTGTCCTTGTGCACGAACACGGCCAGGGCGTCGACCGCTACCGGGATGGCGGTAGGCTTGTAGCCGTACTTCTGCTCGAAGGCCTGCAGCTCGACGTCCTTCATCTTGCGGCTCATCGGGCCCAGGTTGGCGGTGCCTTCAGTCAGCGCGGGTGGCGCGGTGGAGGAGCCGGCGGCCTGGATCTGGATGTTGACGTTCGGGTATTCCTTTTTGTAGGCCTCGGCCCACAGGGTCATCAGGTTGGCCAGGGTATCGGAACCGACGCTGGAGAGGTTGCCCGACACGCCGGTGGTTTTGACGTAGGTCGGAATAGCAGGGTCGACAGCGGCAACCGCATTAGCGGTGGCAACGCCAGCAGCGGCGAAAGTCAGGGCCGCCATCAAACGCTTCAGTTTCATGCCTTGCTCCTAGCAGGAATTGGGGTGAGATGGATCGGGCCCAAGTATCTGCAGGCCGTATGACCACTCTATGAAGCGAATGTGACAATTAGATGAAAGGCCATCACCTCAAACGGGTGATGGCCTTTTCAAAATGTTGCGAGGGCTGTGCTAGAGGGGTTCAGCGTTTGGTCGCGAGCAGATAAATGCCAACCAGCAGACCAATGGTGCAGATACCGGCCACATAGTAGGCCGGCCCCATCGGGCTGAACTTGAGCAGGTAGGTCACCACCATCGGGGTCAGGCCGCCGAAGATCGCGTAGGCCATGTTGTAGGAGAACGACAGGCCGCTGAAACGCACCACCGGTGGGAACGCCCGCACCATTACATAGGGCACGGCGCCGACAATGCCGACGCACAGGCCGGTCAGCGCGTACATCGGGAAGAGCCACTCGGGGTGGGTGGGCAGCGTATGGTAGAAGGTCCACGACGAAGCCAGCAGCGCCAGGCTGCCGACCACGAACACGCGGCCGGCGCCGAAGCGGTCGGCGAGCAGGCCGGCGCCGATGCAGCCCAGGCTGAGTAGGACGATGGCCAGGCTGTTGGCCTGCAGCGAAACGGTGGCCGGCACCTGGTAGATGGTCTGCAGCACGGTCGGGGTCATCAGGATGACCACGATGATCCCGGCCGAGAGCAGCCAGGTCAGCAGCATCGACAGCACAATGGCACCGCGGTGGTCGCGCAGCACCGCGCGCAGCGGCACTTCTTCGGCCAGCGCCTTGCGCTGTTGCAGTTCGGCAAACACCGGGGTTTCGTGCAGCCAGCGGCGCAGGTACACCGAGAACAGGCCAAAGACACCGCCGAGCAGGAACGGGATCCGCCAGGCGTAGTCGGCCACTTCGCTGCTGCTGTAGACAGTGTTGATCAGCGTGGCTACCAGCGAGCCGAGCAGAATCCCCGAGGTCAGCCCCGCGGTCAGCGTGCCGCAGGCATAGCCGGTGTTGCGCGCCGGCACGTGCTCGGAAACGAACACCCAGGCGCCCGGCACCTCACCGCCAATCGCCGCCCCCTGGATCACCCGCATCAGCAGCAACAGGATCGGCGCCCACATGCCGATCTGCGCATAGGTGGGCAGCAAACCCATGATCAGGGTGGGCACAGCCATCATGAAGATGCTCAGGGTGAACATCTTCTTGCGCCCCAGCAGGTCACCGAAGTGCGCCATGACGATGCCGCCCAGCGGCCGCGCCAGGTAGCCGGCGGCGAAAATCCCGAAGGTTTGCATCAGCCGCAGCCACTCGGGCATGTCGGCGGGGAAGAACAGCTTGCCGACCACGGCAGCGAAGAACACAAAAATGATGAAATCGTAGAACTCGAGTGCACCGCCAAGGGCAGAAAGCGACAGGGTCTTGTAGTCACTGCGAGTCAGCGGCCGCGATGGCTGCTCGATAGAGGTGGGCACGGAGGTCATCTACATCTCTCTTATTGGCAACGCACGCCGCAGCAGCGCTGGCTGCGGCCCGACAGAAGATCGAACGATAGCCAAATTGCCTGAAAAAGCACAGAGAAGTACACAAAGCGTGCAGATAATGGTGACTGCATGGTCGTCGCTGCCCGCGCGGCTCTATATACTGGGCCGCAGAAGCACATAGTTACGCCCTAACCAACGAAGCGTTACGGGTCAGAGGCACCCCCCGGCATGATTGAACTCGAACAAGAAGATCCTATCCCGCAAGGCGACCTGGCCTTGCAGATCACCGCCTTGCCGCGCGAAACCAACGGTTTCAACGATATCTATGGTGGCTGGCTGGTCGCCCAGATGGACCTGGCCGGCACGGCCATGGCCAGCCGCGTTGCCGGTGGCCGGGTGGCCACGGTGGCCATCGACCGCATGGCCTTCCTGGTGCCGGTGGCGGTAGGCGCGCAGTTGTCCTTCTATACCCAGACCCTGGAAATCGGCCGTAGCTCGATCCAGATGATGGTCGAGGTGTGGAGCGACGACCCGCTGTCCAGCGAATGGCGCAAGGTGACCGAAGCGGTATTCGTCTTCGTTGCCATCGACGGCAGCGGCCGCACCCGTTCGGTGCCACCTCGTCGCTGAGCGGGCGGCGCGCTAAACTCGACGGCCCGCGCAAGGTCCAAGGCCTGACGCAACCGAACGAGATAAGCGCATGTCCACACCCAAGGTCGCAGCCGAACGACACGGCGAACTCAATTGCTGGCGCATCACCAGCGCGGATGCCGAGCTGCTGGTCGCCCAGCAGGGCGCGCAGGTGCTCAGCTACCAGCGCATGGGCCAACCGCCACTGCTCTGGCTCAGCGATCAGGCCATTTTCAAACAAGGCAAATCGGTGCGTGCCGGGGTCCCGGTGTGCTGGCCGTGGTTCGGTCTCTTCACGCGCAACCCCGAGGCGGTGCAGGCCATGTATGCCGATGGCGACGGGCCGGCCCATGGCCTGGTGCGCGGGCGCGACTGGCAATTGCTGGGCATCGACAGCAACGACGGGCGCGTACTGATCGAATTCGGCCTGCCGGAAAGCCAGGGCAACCTACCGGGCTGGCCACACTCGGTCGAGCTGATCCTGAGCATCGAAATGACCGAGCAACTGAGCATTACCCTGACCAGCCGCAACCTCGGCAAGCAGCCAGTGACCATCAGCCAGGCGCTGCACAGCTATTTTGCCGTGAGCGATGTGCGTCAGGTGCAGGTGGAGGGCGTCGACGGCCTGACTTACATCGAGACGCTGGCTGACTGGGAGCAGCGCCAACAGCACGGCACGCTGACATTTGCCGGGGAAACCGACCGGATCTACCTGAATACACCGGCGCAGTTGAGCATTGTCGACCCGGCCTGGAAGCGGCGGATCGCGCTGACGGCCAGCGGCTCGCGCACCGCGGTGATCTGGAACCCGTGGACCGAACGCGCGGCAGAACTGCCGGACATGGCCGACGATGGCTGGCAGCGGATGCTGTGCATCGAGACGGCGAATGTGTGGGATGAGCTGCTGGAGCTGCAACCGGGAGCGCTGCATTCGATGGGGATCAGGATCGCCAGCGAAAGCCTGTAGACCGTCCCGCGATGCTTTTCAGCGGTTACAGATCCGCATCCACCACCACGCGCACGTTCGCTGCATCCAACGCATAAGCTGCATCGGCCAGGTCATTGCTGACCTTCTCCACCTTCAGCGTGCCGCTGACCCACAGCGGTGTGTAGATATCGTCGAGCTTCAAACCCTGCGGATAACGCACCAGCACCAGTTGGTTCGGCGGCGGTGGCGGCACGTGGATGCACGCGCCTGGGTACGGCACCAGGAAGAACAACGTGCTGTTGCCCTTGGCATCGGTTTCCAACGGCACCGGGTACCCCCCAAGGCGGATCTGCTTGCCGTTCATGGCCGCCACCGTCTTGTTTGAGTACATCACCGCCGGCAAGCCCTTGGCCTGCTTCATGCCACCCTTCTCGGTAAACACGCCCTGCGCTTCCGGCGAGTTGTGATCGATCTCCGGCATCGCTTCCAGGGCTTTCTGGTCCGACTTCGGCATCAGCGCCAGCCAGTCGGTTTCAGGCAGCTCGGCACGGGCCAGGCTGCTTACCAGCAACAGGGGAATCAGAAATAGCGCGCGCATGAAAAAGCTCGGCAACCGGTAGGAAAGTTGCCGAGCATTCTATCGCGCAATCAGCTTTTTTTGATGAAACCGTAGATCACCAGCAGAATCACCGCGCCCACCAGGGCGCCGAAGAACCCAGCCGCCTGACCAGCCTGGTAGATGCCCAGCGCCTGCCCGCCGTACGTCGCCGCCAACGACCCGGCAATCCCCAGCAGGATGGTCATGATCCAGCCCATGCTGTCGTCGCCGGGCTTCAGAAAGCGCGCCAGCAAGCCAACGATCAGGCCGATGAAGATGGTTCCGATGATACCCATGGCAGTCCCTCTGAAGTGAGTGCAATTGCCAAAGCCTAGTCAGCGCTTTGGCATCCTGCCATCAGAGGGACGCCGGGGCGGATTGGTTCCGCTCAGCCCTGGAGCAGGGCTTCGACTTGCTGGATCTTCTGTTCCAGGGTCGCCATGTCGTCGCAACGCAGGGTGGCGTGACCGACCTTGCGCCCAGCCTTGAAGGCCTTGCCGTAGTGATGCAGGTGGCAATCGTCGATGGCCACGACCTTATCCACCGCCGGCACTTCACCGATGAAGTTGAGCATGGCGCTCTCGCCGACCTTGGCCGTCGAGCCCAGCGGCAGGCCGGCAACGGCGCGCAGGTGGTTTTCGAACTGGCTGCACTCGGCGCCTTCGATGGTCCAGTGCCCGGAGTTGTGCACCCGCGGGGCGATCTCGTTGGCCTTGAGGCCGCCGTCGACCTCGAAGAACTCGAAGGCCAGCACGCCGACATAGTCCAGTTGCTTGAGTACGCGACCCGCGTAGTCTTCGGCCAGGCCCTGGAGGATGTGGTCTTCGCTGGCCACCGAGAGGCGCAGGATGCCGCTTTCATGGGTGTTGTGCACCAACGGGTAGAAGCGCGTTTCGCCATCGCGGGCACGTACGGCGATCAGCGAGACCTCGCCGGTGAACGGCACGAAGCCCTCCAGCAGGCACGGTACGCTACCAAGCTCGGCGAACGTGTCAACAACGTCGGCTTGCGTGCGGAGAACCTTCTGACCCTTGCCGTCGTAACCCAAGGTGCGGGTTTTCAGCACGGCCGGCAAGCCGATGCTGGCCACGGCGGCGTCCAGGTCGGCTTGCGAGTGGATGTCGGCAAAGGCCGGGGTCGGAATGCCGAGGTCCTTGAACATGGTTTTTTCGAACAGCCGATCACGGGCAATCCGCAGCGCCTCGGCGCTTGGGTAGACCGGCACGAACTGCGACAGGAAGGCCACGGTTTCGGCCGGTACGCTTTCGAACTCGAAGGTCACCAGGTCGACTTCGTCGGCCAACTGGCGCAGGTGCTCCTGGTCGCCGTAGTCGGCACGCAAGTGCTCGCCCAGCGGCGCGGCACAGGCGTCTGGCGCCGGGTCGAGGAAAGCGAAGTTCATGCCCAGCGGCGTACCCGCCAGGGCCAACATGCGGCCCAGCTGGCCGCCACCGATAACACCGATTTTCATGCGTGAGACCTCAAACCTGGCGCGGATCTGGATTGTCCAGAACGCTATCTGTCTGCTCGGTACGGAACTGCTTGAGCACCGCATGGAACTGCGGGTGCTTGGCGCCGAGGATGCTCGCCGACAGCAGCGCGGCGTTAATCGCACCAGCCTTGCCGATGGCCAGGGTGGCGACCGGAATGCCGGCCGGCATCTGCACGATCGACAGCAGCGAATCGACCCCAGAGAGCATCGACGACTGCACCGGCACACCGAGCACCGGCAGGTGGGTCTTGGCGGCGCACATGCCCGGCAGGTGGGCTGCGCCACCGGCACCGGCGATGATCACCTCGATGCCACGGCCTTCGGCCTCTTCGGCGTACTGGAACAGCAGGTCCGGCGTGCGGTGGGCGGAAACCACCTTCACTTCGTAGGGAATGCCGAGTTTTTCCAGCATATCGGCGGTGTGGCTAAGGGTGGACCAATCGGACTTGGAGCCCATGATCACGCCAACCAGTGCACTCATCGTCGAGCCTCTTCTCTTGGGCGCCTTCAGGCGCGTCAAAAAACAACAAGCCACGCAGGGACTACCGGCGTGGCTTGTTATGCGAATTAGGGCCGGGCATACCGACCGAAGGCCGCGCAGTATATCGCAAAGCAGTCGGTTTAATGCACCCCGGCGACCAACTGTTGGGCCTTATTTTTCGGGGCCTGGGCTGACTTTTGAGTCAAGGCGTGGCCGGGTTCGCACCGCCTTCGAGCTTGCGCCACAACAGCCGCACGTTGGCCTTGCGCACCAGCGCACAGCGGTACAGGCGAATCTCCAGCGGCACATGCCATTGCGGGCCGCCACACACCACCAGTTCGCCGCGCTCGAGTTCGGCACGCGCCGACAACCGCGGCACCCAGGCGATGCCGAGGCCTTCGAGGGCCATGCTCTTGAGGCTATCGGCCATGGCCGTTTCGTACACCGTGGTAAAGCGCAGGTTGCGCTGGCGCAGCAACAGATTCACCGACCGCCCGAGGAAGGCCCCGGCGCTGTAGGCCAGCAGCGGTACGCTGCCCTCGCCTTCCAGGTCGAACAACGGCTTGCCGTCTGGCCCGGCCGCGCATACCGGGAGCATTTCGGTGTGGCCCAGGTGCAGCGAGGGGAAGATTTCCGCATCCATCTGCAACGCCGCATCCGGGTCGTAGAACGCCAGCATCAGGTCGCAGCCGCCTTCGCGCAGCGCATGCACCGCGTCGCCGACGTTGGTCGCCACCAGCCGGGTGGCGATGTTCAGCCCGTCGTTGCGCAACTGGGCGATCCAGCGCGGGAAGAAGCCCAGCGCCAGCGAGTGCGCCGCCGACACCTGGATCACCTCGCCCTGCCCGCCTTCAAGGTGATGCAGGTGGCGCAGCACTTCGCCGAGCTGATCGACCACGGTGCGCGCCGTGACCAGGAACAACTGCCCCGCCGCCGTCAGCTCGATCGGCGTACGCGAACGGTTGACCAGGGTCAGCCCCAGCGCCGCTTCCAGGCTGCGGATGCGCCGGCTGAAGGCCGGCTGGGTGACAAAACGCCGCTCGGCCGCCTGGGAAAAACTGCGGGTCGCGGCCAGGGCGCTGAAGTCTTCCAGCCATTTGCTTTCCAGATTCATCACGGTCTCCAGGCATGCACCAAAATGGAACACGCTCGAATGTCAATTGGCGTCACATCAAACAGTATGCCGTTTGTGCATAGGTTAGCGTGCAACAGCATTGGCCGCAAAATCCGCTCAGCCCTAGCATTGGCGCCATTCCGGCATGTGCCGGGCCAAAATCGAGATGATCTCTATCATGTCCGCTGCTGCATCGTTCCGCGTCGAAAAAGACCTGCTTGGTACCCTCGAAGTCCCTGCTGATGCCTACTACGGCATCCAGACCCTGCGCGCTGCCAACAACTTCCACCTCTCCGGTGTTCCGCTGTCGCACTACCCGAAACTGGTAGTCGGCCTGGCCATGGTCAAACAGGCCGCCGCCGATGCGAACCGTGAGCTGGGGCACCTGAGCGATGCCAAGCATGCTGCCATCAGCGAGGCCTGCGCCCGTCTGATCCGCGGTGACTTCCACGAGCAGTTCGTGGTCGACATGATTCAAGGCGGTGCTGGTACCTCCACCAACATGAACGCCAACGAAGTGATCGCCAACATTGCCCTCGAAGCAATGGGTCACCAGAAGGGCGAGTACCAGTACCTGCACCCGAACAACGACGTGAACATGGCGCAGTCGACCAACGACGCCTACCCAACGGCGATCCGTCTGGGTCTGCTGCTGGGCCACGACGCCCTGCTGGCCAGCCTCGACAGCCTGATCCAGGCCTTCGCCGCCAAAGGCGAAGAGTTCAGCCACGTCCTGAAGATGGGCCGGACCCAGTTGCAGGACGCCGTGCCGATGACCCTGGGCCAGGAATTCCGCGCCTTCGCCACCACCATGACCGAAGACCTGCACCGTCTGCGTTCACTGGCTCCGGAGCTGCTGACCGAAATCAACCTGGGTGGTACCGCCATCGGTACCGGCATCAACGCCGACCCGCGCTACCAGATGCTGGCCGTACAGCGCCTGGCGCTGATCAGCGGTCAACCGCTGGTACCGGCTGCCGACCTGATCGAAGCCACCTCGGACATGGGTGCCTTCGTACTGTTCTCCGGCATGCTCAAGCGTACTGCGGTCAAGCTGTCGAAGATCTGCAACGACCTGCGTCTGCTCTCCAGCGGCCCGCGTACCGGCATCAACGAAATCAACCTGCCAGCGCGTCAGCCAGGCAGCTCGATCATGCCCGGCAAGGTCAACCCGGTTATTCCGGAAGCCGTTAACCAGGTGGCCTTCGCCATCATGGGTAACGACCTGGCGCTGACCGTTGCCGCCGAAGGTGGCCAACTGCAGCTGAACGTGATGGAGCCGCTGATCGCCTACAAGATCTTCGACTCGATCCGCTTGCTGCAACGCGCCATGGACATGCTGCGCGAGCACTGCATCGTCGGCATCACCGCCAACGAACAGCGCTGCCGTGAACTGGTCGAACACTCGATCGGCCTGGTCACCGCCCTGAACCCGTACATCGGCTACGAAAACGCCACCCGTATCGCCCGTATCGCGCTGGAAAGCGGCCGCGGCGTGCTGGAACTGGTGCGTGAAGAAGGCCTGCTGGACGAAGCGATGCTCAACGACATCCTGCGTCCGGAAAACATGATTGCTCCGCGTCTGGTTCCGCTGAAGGCGTAACCCACGCAGTGACACCGCTCACCAGGTCGAGGGACTAGACACCTCTCACCTTTGAGGGCCCCGGGATTCTGTCCCAGGGCCCTTTTTTTATCTGCGCGGGAACAGGCTGGGTATCAGCGCATGGCCATGAGTTCGTCGAAGGTTGGACGCGGCTCGTTGCGCCAGAACTCTTCCGCACGCTTTTCCTCTGCGCAAAGGCCCGGCGCCATCGCCAACTGCACGGTACGGGCGTTTTCGGCGTGGGCCTGCCAGCGGGCGAGGGCGTCGGCGAGGCTATGGCCGCAGATGATTATTTTTTGCGCAACCCTGGAACACCACATGTTGTTCCGTCACTGGCTTATCATCAGGTTCTTGACCAAACGGGCAATACACCAAGGTCGACATCAACACGAGCTGATAAAGATTCAAGGCGCTGAATGCCATATTGCCAGAAAACATTGGGCGCAAGGCGCGTAATGGACGAACTTCCAAAACAGTATGCTGAAGGGCTCAACTGTTACGCCCACACGACCATGCTCACGCATAAGTTTTTCGGACCGGCACGAACGGGGAAACGACGCTCCGAAACGGGAGGTAGATGGGCACAAAATTCAACAAGATCGCCAACGTCGAATTGATAAAATATATCAGCGCTTTCTTGTGCCGCATTTCTTTCTGTTCGCGCACCATCACGGTTCACATAATTTGTCTGTTCGGCACGAAGCTGAAGTGCGGAAATTTTCAGCGGGTAGCTATCACGCTTCATAAGGTCAGTATAGAGCGGATCACTTTCAGCATATTCATGTACAAATTTCACCACCCGTGGCCCGGCACAGTGATCCTCTACTTTTCCGCTTCCCTGATCATCAAGCATCCCAACATAGTTCAATCCCTCACTGTCAATGGCGGTATAAAGAAGACCCGCGTAGGGTTTGCCACACCCCGATTCATCCACAAGCCGAAAACTGCTCCAACGCCCCTGTTTGGGACAAACAAACGCACGGCTATTAATAGGCGAACTCAATTCTCTTGAAAAGCGTCCATACTTAGTCACTCCTCACAGCCAGGGTAAACTAAACATTCTTTTCCACCGGGCATCCGGAATTTACTGAAATCTTTAAAATTTCCGTTGCAGTATGCTCGCTCATCCAGTGGCCCATCCCCCATACAACGCTTCCAGCCATTTTCAAATTTAACCCAGGTGTCCTTGAAATAGGGCCGTTCAGTCGCCGCCAACTTTATGTTCATCCGTACGGTCGCCCCGGCTAACTGATCGAGTTCGTACGCGGCAAAAGGGCCACCTCGCTGCGGCGTACCGTCTTTATCAGTTCCCGTGCACTTCAAAATCTTTGTTAACCTCCTTGTCGACGTTGATGTTCGGAAAAGCCATTGACATTCGCCGTAAAACTCACTCACGCCAAGTTTGTCAAAGCCATTTTTATATACATCATCCAATTTTTCCCGAATTGTAATTTCCGCAAAATCCGAACTGAAGTCGCCTCGGTCAGCGCCATAGATTGAAAATATCTCGATCTTAATCACTCGAACGACCATCGGACAGCCTTTGATGACTTTTCGAACTTGAATTTTGGCCTCCGGTGAATACGCCTCTCGCCACGCCCAATTGAATCCAGGGTTTAAATTATCTTTTCTCGACACACTGCAGGTTTCGCCCGACGCAGGTACATACCGGGCATATGCGCGGTAGGTAAAATTCGGCGGCAACTCAGCAGCCAACGTAAACGTATTCGACACCCCCTCCCCGCACCCCACCAACAACACTGCCACCACAAGCAACAACCCTTTAACCAGCCACCGGCTCATAGCGTTCCCCCTCCCGGCCAAAACATCGCCTCCACCTGAACCCGCCTCAGATGCGTCGCCGGACTTTCATTCGGCAGCGGGTCCCACTCCGGCGGCAATACAAAGCCCAACGCCTTGATACTTTCCACAAGGAAGAACTCCAGCAACGCCGAGCTTTCCCAGCCCCAGGTGGCCGCCCGCACCAGTTGCTCGCTTAGCCACAGGTCCGGGTCGATAAAATCGGCCAGGCGCTTGCCGCGGATACCTTGACGTGCCCGGCCAATCAGCCCGTGTACCCCGGCCCCGTGTGCGTCGAAGGCGAGAAAGGCAGGCTGATTCAACAGGGTTTCGAGCGCCAGACCGGCGCGCGTGCTGACCACGTCGATGTCGAAGGAAAAAGGCCTGCTGATGCCTTCGCTACCGCTGAAGGCAACTACCTGAAAGTCGTTTTCGACGGTGTCCAGATGTAAAGACAGCCGCACGCATGAGGCAGTGGTGATCATCCCAGGTTCCCTTGGCAGGTAGCCGGTGCGGTAGGTGCGTGTCGGCACGCCCCCCTGCCAGCAGTCGGAAAAACCCGGACGCTAACAAAGGTTTTTACGGATAGATGTAGGACCATTCCGCAAACGAAGTCAGACCGTTAGGAAGACGCAGCGCCCTCACCCCGGTATAGTGCCCGCCCTCTTGCTCAGGCGGCGCTGCCAATCGGGGCAGGCCAATGGCCGGGCAAGACGCAAAAACACGCTAGGCAATGCCCGTCACCGCGCACTCCGCTGTCGTCCGCCTCCCTTGTGTTCTGCCTCACGGATTCAGACCCCGGGGGTTGGCGTTGTCTATGCTTTTTGGTCACCGGTTAAAGCGAGGAAACATCCATGCTTGAAGTCATCAACGACTTCCTCTCGGGCAAGGTTCTGATCGTGCTGATTGTCGGTCTGGGCAGCTACTTCACGATCCGCTCGCGTTTCGTTCAACTGCGCTACTTCACCCATATGTTCTCGGTGTTCCGCGACAGCCTGCGCAGCAGCAGCGAGCAACTCAGCTCGTTCCAGGCGCTGATGCTCAGCCTGGCCGGCCGCGTGGGCGCCGGAAATATCGCCGGGGTCGGCATCGCCGTGACCCTCGGTGGCCCCGGCGCGGTGTTCTGGATGTGGGTGACGGCACTGGTCGGCATGTCCAGCAGCTTCTTCGAGTGCACCCTCGGTCAGCTCTACAAGCGCTGCGACAGCGAAGGCCAATACCGCGGTGGGCCGTCCTTCTATATCCAGCACGGCCTGGGCAAACGCGGCCTGGGCATGCTCATGGCGTTCCTGCTGCTGGTCACCTTCGGCTTCGCCTTCAACGGCCTGCAAGCCCATGCCGTGACCCACTCGTTGAATAACGCCTTCGGCTTCGACACCACCTACACCGGCATCACCATGGCGGTGTTGCTGGGCCTGGTGTTCATCGGCGGGATCAAGCGCATCGCCTCGGTCGCCGACCTGCTGGTGCCGGTCAAGACCCTGGCCTACATCGCCGTGACCCTGTACGTGATCGTGCTGCAGTTCGACCAGGTGCCGGGCATGCTGATGACCATCGTCAAGAGCGCCTTCGGCCTCGACCAGGCGTTCGGCGGGCTGATCGGCAGCGCCATCGTAATGGGCGTGAAGCGCGGTGTATTCGCCAACGAAGCGGGCCTGGGCAGTGCGCCCAACGTGGCGGCCGTGGCGCAGGTCGAGCACCCGGTCGCCCAAGGCGTGGTGCAGGCGTTCAGCGTGTTCCTCGACACCTTCGTCATCTGCACCTGCACGGCACTGCTGATCCTGCTGTCGGGCTTCTACACGCCAGGCTTCGAAGGCGACGGCATCGCCCTGACGCAGAATTCGCTGGCGGCCGTGGTGGGTGACTGGGGCCGGGTGTTCATCAGCGTCGCGCTGGCGCTGTTCGTGTTCACCTCGATCCTCTACAACTACTACCTGGGCGAGAACAACCTGCGCTTCCTGGTCGGCGAAAACCGCTGGGCGCTGATCGGCTACCGCGCGCTGGTGCTGCTGTTGATCCTCTGGGGCGCGGTGCAAAACCTGAGCACGGTGTTCGCCTTCGCCGACATCACCATGACCCTGCTGGCATTCGTCAACCTGATCGCTCTGGCCATGCTGTTCAAGATCGCCATGCGCGTGCTGCGCGACTACGACGACCAGCGCGCCGCCGGGGTGAAGACGCCAGTGTTCGACTCGGCGAAATTCCCCGACCTGGACCTCGACACCCGCGCCTGGCCGGCCAAGGTCGAGCAGGATCGCGCCAAGCGCTGACAGCCCGCCGGGGGATGGCGTACTGTGAGCGGCCTCGAACAAGACCGATCACGGAGCACTGCGCATGAACCCCGCCGTTTCCCCCCCTGCCCGCAACATCATGGTGCTGTACACCGGCGGCACCATCGGCATGCAGGCCAGTGCCAACGGCCTGGCCCCGGCGTCGGGGTTCGAACAGCGAATGCGCGCGCAGCTCGCCGGCCAGTCTGGCCTGGCGAGCTGGCAGTTCCAGGAACTGCTGCCACTGATCGACAGCGCCAACATGACCCCCCTTTACTGGCAACGCCTGCGCGCAGCGATCATCGACGCGGTAGCGCTGCGTGGCTGCGATGCGGTGCTGGTGCTGCATGGCACCGATACCCTGGCCTACAGCGCGGCGGCCCTGGGCTTCCAGCTCGTCGGCCTGCCGGCACCGGTCCTGTTTACCGGCTCGATGCTGCCGGCCGGAGTGGCCGACAGCGATGCCTGGGAGAACCTCGGCGGCGCGCTCCAGGCATTAAGTGCCGGGCTCACCGCCGGGGTGCAGCTGTATTTCCATGGCCAATTGCTCGACCCGCTGCGCTGCGCCAAGGTGCGCAGCGTTGGTCGGCAGCCGTTCGCGGCGCTGAAGCGCGCCCGCAGCTCAGCGCCACAGGCGCTGTTGCCAGCGGCGCTGGACTATCGGCAGCCGACCACCCTGGCAACGGTGGCGGTACTGCCGCTGGTGCCGGGGATTGCTGCCGGGCTACTCACGGCGGTGCTGGATAGCGGCGTGCAGGGCCTGGTGCTCGAATGCTACGGCAGCGGCACCGGGCCGGGCGACGATCCGGCGTTTCTCGCGGCCTTGCAGCAGGCACAGGGCGTGGTGATCGTGGCGGTAACGCAATGCCATGAAGGCGGGGTGGAACTGGATGTGTATGAAGCCGGCAGCCGACTGCGCCAGGCCGGGGTATTGTCCGGCGGCGGCATGACCCGCGAAGCGGCGTTCGGCAAGTTGCACGGGCTACTCGGGGCGGGGCTGGAGCTCGCCGAGGTGCGGCGGCTGATCGAGCAGGATCTGATCGGCGAGTTGCGCTGAAGCCTTTTCGCCGGCAAGGCCGGCGATGAGGTCCACAGCAGAAATACCGGGCACACAAATTGCTCGCGCTCTACCCCAGCCCCACCGCCGGACGCCGAGCATGCTGCATTCGCACCTCACCACCCTCAACGCGGTTTCCCTGGTTCTGCAAGCCTTCCAGGGCCACGGCCAATGCGCCGAAGAACTGCTCGACGGCAGCGGCATCTGCCCGGCCGACCTGGGCCGCGCCGACTCGCGCATCACCACCCGCCAGGAGATGCTGGTGTGTGCCAACGCCGTCGCAAGACGCCGCGAAGTGGGCCTGGAGCTGGGTGAGCGCATGCACGTTTCGTCCTACGGCATGCTCGGTTACGCCCTGCTCTCCAGTGCCACCTTAGGTGACGCATTACGCCTGGCCATGCAATACCCCGCGCTCCTGGGAACACTTTTCCAGCTGCGCCTGATCGACGACGGCGAGCGGGTCTGGTTCAGCGCCAGCGAATACCACGAAGAACCCGAGCTGGCGGCCTTCAATGCCGAGTTCTGCCTGACCTCGCTGAAGGTCATCTGCGACGACCTGCTCGGCCAGCCACTGCCGCTGCTGGGCGCACGCTTCGCCCACGCCCAGCCCGACTACCACGCGCTGTACCGCGCCAGCTTCCCCTGCCCGCTGCGCTTCGAAGCCGGCGACAACGCCTTCGCCTTCGATCGACGCTGGCTCGAACACCCACTGCCGCTGGCCGACCAGGTCACCCACCGGGCCATGAGCGAACGCTGCCGCAAGCAGAACCTGGAGTTCACCGGCCGCCAGGCCTGGCTCGGGCGCATCCGCCAACTGCTGCTCGAACAGCTCGCTACGCCCCCTGGCCTGGATGGCCTGGCCAGGCAGATGAACTGCTCGTCGCGCACCCTGCGCCGGCACCTGCAAGCCATGGGCAGCAGCTACCAGCAACTGCTCGACGAGCTACGTTTCGAGCGGGCCAAGCAACTGCTGGGTGAAGACCAACTGCCGATCTACCGCATCGCCGAACAACTGGGCTTCAGCGAAACCGCGAGCTTCCGCCATGCCTTCCTGCGCTGGAGCGGCGTCGCGCCGAGCCATTTCCGCGCCTGAGCCGGCCCATCTGCACCGTCGGGGGGCGAAATACGGACCTGCAGGCTGGCCACATCGATCCCCTTTTGGCCATTTTCGCCGTTCTGCCCGGCGTGCTTCTTCTCCAACAATGACGGCACGCCAGTTAACCCGGAGAACAAGAAATGCTGACGATCTATTCCGATGATCATCGCCTGCACCACGGCCGCTGTGAGCTGATCGACGGCAAGCTGATGCCCTGCTTCGAAATGCCCTCGCGCGCCGACCATGTGCTCGACCGCGTCAAAGTCCGTGAGCTGGGCCCGATCAACGGCCCCGATGACTTTGGCCGCGCGCCGCTGCTGCGCGTGCACAGTGCCGACTACCTGGAATTCTTCGAGGGCGCCTGGCAGCGCTGGGCCGCCCTGGGTCACGACGGCGACCTGCTGCCGTTCACCTGGCCGGCCCGCACCCTGCGCAGCGTGAAGCCCAGCGGCCTGCACGGCGAGCTGGGCTATTACAGCTTCGACGCTGGCGCGCCGATTACTGCCGGCACCTGGCAAGCCGCCTACAGCGCTGCGCAAGTGGCGCTGACCGCCCAGGCCGCCGTACAGGCCGGCGCCCGCAGCGCCTTCGCCCTGTGCCGACCACCGGGACACCACGCCGCCAGCGACGTGATGGGTGGCTATTGCTACCTGAACAACGCCGCCATCGCCGCCCAGGCCTTCCTCGACCAGGGCCACCAGCGCGTAGCGATCCTCGACGTGGACTATCACCACGGCAACGGTACCCAGGAAATCTTCTACCGCCGTGGCGATGTGTTCTTCGCCTCGATCCATGGTGACCCGCAGGCCGAGTTCCCGTTCTTCCTCGGCTATGCCGATGAAACCGGCGAAGGTGCCGGCCAAGGCTGCAACATCAACTACCCGCTCGCCGCCGGCAGCGACTGGGCGACCTGGAGCGCCGCCCTCGACGACGCCTGCGATCGCATTGCCGCCTATGCGCCGGACGTGCTGGTGGTTTCGCTGGGGGTGGACACCTTCAAGGACGACCCGATCTCGCAGTTCAAGCTCGACAGCCCGGACTACCTGAAAATGGGCGAGCGTATCGCGCGCCTTGGCAAGCCGACGCTGTTCGTCATGGAAGGGGGTTACGCGGTAGAAGAAATCGGCATCAACGCCGTCAATGTCCTTGAAGGTTTCGAACGCACCCAACAGGAAGCATAAGCATGACCCGACTCAAGCGTCTGCTCGCCCCGCTGCTGTGTACCAGCCTGCTCGCCGCCGCCAGCCTGCAGGCTGCCGAGCAGCGCACGTTGCGGGTCTACAACTGGTTCGACTACATCACCCCGCAAACCCTGAGCGACTTCCAGAAGGACGCTCAGGTGAAGCTGGTGTACGACATCTTCGACACCAACGAAGCGCTGGAGGCCAAACTGCTGACCGGCAACTCCGGCTATGACGTGGTGGTGCCGTCCAACGTGTTCCTGGCCAAGCAGATCGAAGCCGGGGTGTTCCAGCCGCTGGACCGCAGCAAGCTGCCGAACTGGCAGCACCTGGACCCGACGCTGATGAAGCTGATCGAGGCCAACGATCCGGGCAACACGTTCGCCGTGCCGTACATGTACGGCACCGTGCTGATCGGCTTCAACCCGGCCAAGGTCAAGGCGGTCCTTGGCGAGAATGCGCCGGTCGACAGCTGGGACCTGATCTTCAAGGAAGAGAACATTGCCAAGCTCAAGCAGTGTGGCGTGGCGTTGCTCGATTCGCCGTCGGAGATTCTGCCGATTGCCTTGCAGTACCTGGGGCTGCCGCCCAACAGCGACAAGCCGGCCGACTACAAGAAGGCCGAGGCGCTGATGCTGAAGATTCGCCCGCACATCACCTATTTCCACTCGTCGAAGTACATGGGTGACATCGCCAACGGCGATATCTGTGTGGCGGTGGGTTATTCCGGTAGCTTCTCGCAGGCGGCCAACCGCGCCAGCGAGGCGAAGAACGGCGTGGTGGTGGATATGCGCCTGCCCAAGGAAGGGGCGCCGATCTGGTTCGACATGCTGGCGATTCCTAAAGGTGCGGCCAACCCGGCGGATGCCCATGCGTTCATCAATTACCTGCTGCAACCGCAGGTGATTGCACCGATCAGCGATTTTGTCGGCTACCCGAACCCGAACAAGGATGCGACCGCGCGGGTGACCCCGGCGATTCGCAACAACCCGAACCTGTACCCGACGGCCGAGGCGATGGAGAAGCTGTATACCCTCAAGCCATTGCCGCGGGATGCGGAACGGGCGCGGACCCGGGCCTGGACCAAGATCAAGGCGGGGACCTAGGCTCCCAAAGGAGGTGGCTGTTACAGGGGCTCAGCGCTGCTTCCAGGCCTGGCGCAAGCGCCCCAGCGCGTCCGCTATATCAGCCTCCGGCACCGCCGCAAAGCCGAGCACCAACCCGGCCTGCGGCACCGAGCCGGGCAGCCAGTAGTCGCTCAGCGCATTCAACTCCACCCCCACCGCTTCGGCCTGCGCGATCAGCACCTGTTCCCGCGCCAGGTTATCCACATCGACCTTCACATGCAGCCCCGCCGACACCTCCGGCATGCTGCCCAACCCCGGAATATCCACAGGCCAGCCCGCCTGCAGGGCATTGCGCCGGCTCAACGCCGCGCGGCGCATGCGGCGGATATGCCGCTGGAAATGGCCCTGAGCCATGAACCGCGCCATCACCGCCTGCGTGCCCACTTCCGAATGCCGCACCGCCAGCGCCCGGCACTGCGCAAACGGCTGCACCAGCTGCCGTGGCAGTACCAGATAGCCCAAACGCAAGGCCGGAAAGGCGATCTTGCCGAACGTGCCCACGTACAGCACCCGCCCCCTACGATCCAGCGCCGCCAACGGCGCCAACGGTGCACCGCTGTAACGGTACTCGCCGTCGTAATCGTCCTCGACGATCCAGCTGCCATTGCGCTCGGCCCAGGCCAGCAGCTCCAGCCGGCGCGCCAGGCTCATGGTCACCCCGGTAGGGTATTGATGCGCAGGCGTCACATAGGCCAGCCGGCAATCGGCCAGCGCATTCAGCGCTGCACAGTCGAGCCCGTCGTTATCCACAGCAATCCCGTGCACGCTCGCCCCGGTAAGGGCGAAGGCATTGCCCGCCGCCCGATACCCCGGGTTTTCCACAGCCACGCGCTCGCCCGCCTCCAGCAGCAGCTGTGCACAAAGGCTGATGGCCTGCTGTGCACCACTGGTGATCACAATTTGTTCAGCCGTGCAGGAAAGGCCGCGCGAGCGACGCAAATAGGTGGCGATCAGTTCGCGCAACTGCGGCTCGCCCGCCGGGTCACCATAACCGAGCGCGGCCGGTTCCGGATTGCGCCAGAAAGCCGCCTGCAGCTTGGCCCAGACCTCGAACGGGAACAGGTCGAACGCCGGTATGCCAACCCGAAAAGCCCGCGGCGGACCGCTCTTGGGGGGCGGTAAATGGTGGTTCTGCAAGCGCTTCAACGGGCCATTGTGGATAAGTTTACTGGATGAATCCTCAGTATCCTCTAGCGATTTTGTGGATAACCCTGTGGAAAAACCCAGGGATAACCCTGTGGACAGTTTTGTGGATAGTTTTGGCAACTGGCTCACATAGGTGCCGTCGCCAACCCGGCTTTCGATAAAGCCTTCGGCGTACAGTTGATCGTAGGCACGCACCACGCTGTTGCGCGACAGCGCCAGCGCGGCGGCCAGGTCGCGGCTGGCCGGTAGCCGCGTGCCACTGCTCAGGCGCCCGTCCAGCACCCGCAGGCGCAACGCCTGGTACAGCTGACGGCTCAAGCCCTGGCGACGATCGAGGACGATGCCGGTCGGGTCGAAAGACAGGGTTAACGGACTTTCGCTCATGGAATTGGACCTACAAAATCGCCAGGAAATGGCTCTTAACACGAACCAATAGCCTGCCTAGGATAGGGCCATTCGACAAGGACCCTCCGACCATGCACATCGCCGCCGCCAATCGCGAAGAAGACCTTCAGTGCCTGCACGACCATATCGGCCAAACCCGCCTGGCCATTCTGGTCACGCATGGCGTGCACGGCTTGCAGGCGACCCACCTGCCGGTGCTGCTGGATCCGCAGCAAGGCCCGAAGGGTACGCTCTATGGCCATCTGGCACGGGCCAATCGGCAATGGCAGGTGCTCGCCGAAGGTGGCGAGGCGCTGCTGGTGTTTACGCCGGCCGACGCCTATGTCAGCCCCGGTTATTACCCGAGCAAGCTGGACAACCCGCGTACCGTCCCCACCTGGAACTACGTGGCCGTGCACGCCTACGGCAAGGCCGAGGTGATAGACGAGGCGCCAGGCCTGCTCGACATCGTCAGCCGCCTCACCGATCGCCATGAACAAGGCCGGGCCAAGCCCTGGTCGGTGGCCGACGCGCCGGCCGACTATATTGACGGCATGCTCAAGGCCATCGTCGGCTTTGCCCTGCCCATCGAGCGCCTGGAAGGCTCGCGCAAACTCAGTCAGAACCGCTCGGCCGTCGACCACGATGGCGTGCGCACGGGCCTGGCGAACAGCCCCGACCCCCTGGATAACCAACTGGCCGCCCTGATGCGCCAACCTTGAAGGAAGCTCCCATGTCTAGCGTTTCGATCCGCCCGGTGACCGCCGCCGACCACGCTGCCTGGCTGCCGCTGTGGCAAGCCTATCTGCGCTTCTATGAAACCACTCTCGCCGACGAAGTAAGCGCGTCGACCTGGCAGCGCCTGCTCGACCCGAGCGAGCCGACCCACTCGGCGCTGGCCTGGGTCGAGGGCAAGGCGGTGGGCATGGTCAATTTCATCTACCACCGCAGCAACTGGTCGGTGCAGAACGCCTGCTACCTGCAAGACCTGTATGTGACCAGCGAGCAGCGTGGGCTGGGGGTTGGCCGCCAGCTGATCGAGTTCGTCTACGCTAGCGCCAAGCAGGACGACTGCGCCAAGGTGCACTGGCTGACCCACGAAACCAATGCCACGGCCATCGGCCTATACGAGCAGGTGGCCGAGCGTCCCGGCTTTATTCAATTCCGCAAAGGCCTGTAACCCGAGGAATCGAGCATGAGCAGTAGCCCCTTGAACTGGCGCCCGGCCAAGGCGCCGCGCGCGACGCCGCTGAGCGGACGTTTCATCCGCCTGGAAAAGCTCGACCCGCGCCGTGACCGCGAACACCTCTGGGAGGTTTACCAGGGCCCGGAGGCGGATCCGGCGTTGTGGGATTACCTGGCTTACGGGCCGTTCAGCGAACGCGAAGATTTCGATCACTGGCTCGACAGCAATGCGGCCAGCAGCGACCCGCTGTTCTATAGCGTGATCGACCTGGCCAGCGGGCAGACCCAGGGCATTCTCAGCCTGATGTCGATTGTGCCGGAACAGGGCCGGATCGAGATTGGCCACATTGCCTTCGGGGCGGCAATGCAGCGTACACCCAAGGGCAGCGAGGCGATCTACCTGCTCGGCAAGCTGGCGTTCGAGCTGGGCAACCGGCGCCTGGAGTGGAAGTGCAACAACGACAACGCCCGCTCCAAGCGTGCCGCGCTGCGGTTTGGCTTCAGTTACGAGGGGGTGTTCCGCAAGCACATGGTGGTGAAGGACCGTAACCGCGATACCGCGTGGTTCTCGATCACTGATGACGAGTGGCCGGCGATTGCGGCGGGGTTCGAGCGCTGGCTGAGTGCGGAGAATCAGCCGCCGAGTGGGCAGGTGCGGACGCTGGAGGCGTGTCGGCAGCGCTAACAGCATCGCGGGCCAAGCCCACTCCCACAGGGGGACGCACTATGCCTCTGCGCAAGCGTGCGTGTCCGGCGAAGCGCTCGCAAAAAAAGGGGGAGCATTTGCTCCCCGGAGGTTAACCGCTTGTAGATGAAGGCTTTGCTCAGCCTTCGATCTCGATCAGGATCTCGCCCGGGTTCACCCGGTCGCCCTTGGCCACATGAATCGCGGTGACCTTGCCGGCGAGCGCTGCCTGCACTTCGGTCTCCATCTTCATCGCTTCGGTGATCAGCACCGGCTGACCGGCCTTGACCCTGTCACCTTCCTTGACCAGCACTTCAACGATATTGCCCGGCATGGTGGTGCTGACATGGCCCGGCTCGCTGGCCTGTTTGCGCTTGCTGCTGCCACCGCCGACGAATTCGTTGAGCGGCTCGAACACCACCTCTTCCGGCATGCCGTCGATCGACAGGTAGAAGTGCCGCTTGCCTTCGGCTTTCACCCCGACACCGGTGATGTCTACACGGTAAGTCTCACCGTGCACGTCGATAACGAACTCGGTCGGCACACCCTCGCCACCGGCCGACGCCACCGCGCCCGCTTCCGGGATCGGCAGCAGCACTTCCGGCGTCAACGTGCCGGCTTCACGGTCTTCGAGGAACTTGCGCCCGATGTCCGGGAACATGGCGAAGGTCAGTACGTCTTCTTCCGACTTGGCCAGGTTGCCGATGTCGGCCCGCAGCTTGGTCATTTCCGGCTTGAGCAGGTCGGCCGGGCGTACGTCGATCACCTCTTCGCTGCCGATGGCCTGACGGCGCAGCTGCTCGTTGACCACCCCCGGCGCCTTGCCGTAACCACCTTGCAGGTACAGCTTCACCTCGTTGGTGATGGTTTTGTAGCGCTCGCCAGCCAGCACGTTGAAGAACGCCTGGGTGCCGACGATCTGCGAGGTCGGCGTGACCAGCGGCGGGAAGCCGAGGTCTTCGCGCACCCGCGGGATCTCCGCCAGCACTTCGTTCATGCGGTTCAGCGCGCCCTGCTCCTTGAGCTGGTTGGCCAGGTTGGAAATCATCCCGCCCGGTACCTGATTCACCTGCACGCGGGTATCGACCGCGGTGAACTCGCTTTCGAACTGGTGATATTTCTTACGCACGGCGTAGAAGTACAAGCCAATTTCCTGCAACAGTTGCAGGTCCAGGCCGGTGTCGAATTCGCTGCCCTTGAGGGCGGCGACCATCGACTCGGTGCCCGGGTGGCTGGTGCCCCAGGCGAAGCTGGAGATGGCCGTGTCGATATGATCGGCACCGTTCTCGACCGCCTTCAGCTGACACATCGCGGCCAGGCCGGCGGTGTCGTGGGAATGGATGAACACTGGCAGCGACTGCTCGGCCTTCAGCGCCTTGACCAACTCGCCGGTAGCGAACGGGGTCAACAGGCCGGCCATGTCCTTGATCGCCACCGAGTCGCAGCCCATGGCTTCCATCTGCTTGGCCTGGGCGACGAAGGCGTCGATGGTGTGCACCGGGCTGGTGGTGTAGGCAATGGTGCCCTGGGCGTGCTTGCCGGCCGCTTTTACCGCTTCGATGGCCACGCGCAGGTTACGCACGTCGTTCATCGCGTCGAAGATACGGAACACGTCGATGCCGTTGACGGCGGCCTTGGCGACGAAGGCCTTGACCACGTCGTCGCTGTAGTGGCGGTAGCCGAGCAGGTTCTGCCCGCGCAGAAGCATCTGCAGGCGAGTGTTGGGCAGTGCCGCGCGCAGCTTGCGCAGACGCTCCCACGGGTCTTCCTTGAGGAAGCGCACGCAGGCGTCGAAGGTCGCCCCGCCCCAGACTTCCAGCGACCAGTAACCGACCTTGTCGAGCTTGTCGCAGATCGGCAGCATGTCTTCGGTCCGCATGCGGGTGGCCAGCAGGGACTGGTGGGCGTCGCGCAGGATTGTGTCGGTTACGAAAATTTTCTTGGACATTATGGGTTCCTCACAGGCCTGCGTGGGCGGCAATGGCGGCAGCGATGGCCAGGGCCAGCTCTTCGGGTTTGCGCTTGATCGAGTAGTTGGTCAGTTCCGGATGGCTTTCCACGAAGCTGGTGTTGAACTGGCCACTGCGGAATTCCGGATTGCGCAGGATTTCCTGGTAGTACGCCGCGGTGGTCTTCACGCCTTGCACCCGCATGTCGTCCAGGGCCCGCAGGCCGCGGTCCATGGCTTCTTCCCAGGTCAACGCCCAGACCACCAGTTTCAGGCACATCGAATCGTAGAACGGTGGAATGGTGTAGCCGGTGTAGATCGCCGTGTCGGTACGCACGCCGGGGCCGCCGGGCGCGTAGTAGCGGGTGATCTTGCCGAAGCTGGGCAGGAAGTTGTTTTTCGGGTCTTCGGCGTTGATCCGGAACTGCAGCGCGAAGCCACGGTGCTGGATGTCTTCCTGTTTAACCGAAAGCGGCAGGCCCGAGGCGATGCGGATCTGTTCGCGGACGATGTCGATGCCGGTGATTTCTTCGGTGATGGTGTGTTCCACCTGCACCCGGGTGTTCATTTCCATGAAGTACACCTCGCCATCGGCGAGCAGGAACTCCACGGTGCCGGCGTTCTCGTAGCCCACCGCCTTGGCTGCGCGCACCGACAGGTCGCCGATGTAGGCGCGCTGTTCCGGGGTCAGTTGCGGGCTGGGGGCAATTTCGATGAGTTTCTGGTTACGCCGCTGGATCGAGCAATCGCGCTCGAACAGGTGCACGACATTGCCGAAACTGTCGCCGAGGATCTGGGCCTCGATATGCTTTGGATTGACGATGCATTTTTCCAGGAAGACTTCCGCCGAGCCGAACGCTTTGGTGGCCTCGGAAATCACCCGGGGGAACGCCTGTTCCAGTTCTTCACGGCTGTTGCAGCGGCGAATGCCGCGCCCGCCACCACCGGAGGTGGCCTTGAGCATGACCGGGTAACCGATGCGGTCGCCCTCCACCAGCGCTTCATGAATGTCGGCAACGTTGCCTTCGGTACCGGGGGTTACCGGCACACCGGCCTTGATCATGCTGCGGCGCGCTTCGGTCTTGTCGCCCATGCGGCGGATCACGTCGGCAGCCGGGCCGATGAACTTGATCCCGCGCTCGGCGCAGATGTCCGCCAGCTCGGCGTTTTCCGAAAGGAAACCGTAGCCTGGGTGCAACGCATCGCAACCGGTTTCCACCGCCAGGTTCACCAGCTTGCGCGGGTTCAGGTAACCGGCCAGCGGCTCGGCACCAATGCTGTGGGCCTCGTCGGCACGCTTGACGTGCAAGGCATGGCGGTCGGCGTCGGAATAGATCGCTACCGAGCGAATGCCCATCTCGGCGCAGGCACGCACGATCCGAACTGCAATTTCACCCCGGTTGGCGATCAGGATTTTTTTTATCACTGGAGTCTTCCCAAAGCCGTTGGAACAGACGATCCGGCAAAGCCGGTCGGCGCGTGACCAGACGTCGCTGGCCAGTCGCACAATCAACTTAGCGCCGCCAGTGAATAAACAAAAATCAATATTTGTTAGGGGCAGCATTAGCAAAAGCTTATAGTGCCGTTACAAGGTATTGCCGGACTCGGGGAAAAAATGCGTAAGTCATTGATGCGTATGACATTGCGTCAATTGCAGATCTTCAATGAAGTGTGTGATTTGCGCTCCTACAGCCGGGCGGCGGAGGAGATGGCGCTGACGCAACCCGCCGTTAGTCTACAGATCCGCCAGCTGGAAGAA
Organism: Pseudomonas sp. SDI; assembly: GCF_003105155.1. Classification (GTDB taxonomy): domain Bacteria; phylum Pseudomonadota; class Gammaproteobacteria; order Pseudomonadales; family Pseudomonadaceae; genus Aquipseudomonas. The sequence continues at coordinate 31,905 of NZ_QETK01000019.1, forward strand.
CTGGTCGGTCAGCCGTTGTTCGAGTACGTCGGCAAGAAACTCTACCTGACTGAGGCCGCCGAAGCCTTGCAGCGCGCCAGCCGTGACATCTTCGGGCGCCTGGAGAGCCTCGACATGCAGCTCTCCGACCTGCAGGGCTCGCTGCAGGGGCAATTGAAGCTGGCGGTGGAGTCGAGCGCGAAGTATTTCGTCCCGCACCTGTTCGCCGCGTTCAAGAAGCTCCACCCGGAGGTCAACCTGACCCTCACCGTGGTCAACCGCGCCCAGGCCATTCGCCGGCTTTCCGACAACCGCGACGACCTGATCATCATGTCCATGGTGCCGCAGGACATGGGCCTGGAGTTTCTGCCGTTTCTGAACAACCCGATTGTCGCCGTAGCGCCGCCGGATCACCCACTGTGCAAGCTCGACAGCTTGCGCCTGCAAGACCTGGAGCCGCACACCCTGCTGGTGCGCGAACAGGGTTCCGGCACGCGCAAGGCCTGTGAAGAGTACTTCAAGGAAAAGCGTGTGCACTTCACCCAGACCCTGGAAGTGGCGTCTGCCGACGCCCAGCGCGAGTGCGTGATTGCCGGTTTGGGTCTGGCCTTGCTGACCCGGCATGCGCTGAACATGGAGCTGGCCACCGGCGTGCTGCGCGAGTTGCCGGTGGAAGAACTGCCGCTATACCGCAGCTGGTGCGTGGTGCAGTCCAAGGCCAAGCGGCAGTCGCCGGTGGCCTTGGCGTTCCTGGCGTTTATCCGCAGCGAACGTGCGCAGATCAGCGGGCTTGTTGAGCGTTTCTCTGGGGTTCTGCCGCCGATACCTGCCATACGTTGACGTTTTGCAGGTCGGGGTAATCGGCTAGTTCCTGAAGCAGCCGACGTTGCTCGGAATAGCTTTCGATCGCACGGCGAAACTCCATGCGGCGCTGGTCTTTCTCCGCTTGCTTGCGGGATTTGGCGTTGGGTTGGTACGAGCCATCGAATTCACGAGCCATTGCATATCTCCCTGATCGAGTGGAGCTTCAGCGTGACCGGGGTGAGTTACGGTTTGGCGGCGCGGGGGTGACAGAATGGTGAAACCTTGGCCTGGCGGGAACCTTAAAGCCCGTGATGTGATTTTCGGAAACGGACTACATACACGTCAGGCATTTGCTACTTAGATTGAGCCTCTACTCATAAAGGAAGAGGTTCACGTGGCAAATCATAGCTATATGACGATTACCGGCAAGACCATGGGTTTGATCTCCGCAGGGTGCTCCAGCCAAGACTCTATTGGCAACAAGTGTCAGGACGATCATTTTGATGAAATCATGGTGCTGTCTTACGCGCACAGCATGGAGAATATCGGCAATATCAAGCACGCTACACATACTCCGATTGCGATCACCAAGTATATTGATAAATCTTCCCCCCTTTTAGCAGAGGCTCTGACGAGGCGTGAAGAGATTAAATGTGAGATTAATTTCTACAGAACCTCCCCTCAAGGTGCACATGAAAAGTACTACACAATAAAAATCAGTGAAGGGCAAGTTGCCTGCTTGACGACAGAGTCACCTCATTCAGTGCTGCAGGTCGACGCAGAACCCCAAGAAGTTATCACCCTTCGTTACGGCACTATCACCTGGACTCACCATATCGCAAAAACTAGTGGTTACAGTTTTTGGGGAGAGGACATATGAGCCGGATGCCAACTGGCGAGGGTATTGACATATGGGATTTAAATAGCTGCGCCAACAAACTGATAAATCAGTCATGCACACTAGGCGCCCGCTACCTGAAAGACCCAACAATTAGGCTTCAGTTCTCCCGTGAGGTCGCCAATTATACAAAAAAAATTCTACTGCAGGTTGAGGATGGTCAAAAAGATCTAAAGCAAGGAATGGATGCGCTTCTAAAAGAGTACGAGTACCTGATAAGGCAGGGAAAGTATATTGCGCAAAAAGGTATTGGCATCGCTGCGGGTGCAGGGCAAGTGGCTTTAGGTGCAGGTATTTGTGGAGTATCCCTCGGCACCCTCTGCCTCTTTGCAAGCGTCCCCTTAGTTCTTCATGGCGCAAATAATATTTATGAGAACTCCGCTCAGCTATGGACAGGCGATCCATCTGTGCAGGGCCCAGTTAGGCAAGCCTATCAGGCGGTAGCTAAAGCTCTTGGTGAAACTGAGCGAGAAGGAAATCTTGTTTATGGAACCGTAGACATTGGAATGTCGATTTATGGCGCAAGCAGATGGGTCTTACGAGAAGATGCATGGCGACTGTTTCGCTATATTGAAACAGACTACATTCGAGCATGGAAAGTTACGCCCCCCGCTGCAATCATCACCGAGCGCGCCGCGGACGCCATAACAATCGATGGCATGCACAGTGAGTGGAAGAAGGAATAATTCAATGGGTGAGATCTTTTTTTACCTCGTATTCATATTGCTCAGTACGTTGTTTTTAATACCTGCACTATGGATGCGCTGTCATTGGTCAGGAGCCGACTTAAAGTTTTCTCAATTCCTCATTTCTGTAGCATACAATCTATGCTTCTTTTACATACACTGGAATTTTCTGGAAACAGGAACTTTGCCGCTGGTAGGAAAAAAAAGCATCACCATAATCGGCTGGTATTCGCTCTTAATGAGTCTCACCCATGGGTTTTCTTTACCCAGAGGCAAAGAAGTCAAGTTCCTCTGCAAGCGAAAGAAGAACTCGCTCTAAACAGCACCTTCAGTCATCCATCGCCTTGATCGACTTTGGCGACAGGCGCAGGCTGCGCAAGCTGCGTTTGACGCTCTTGAGGTGGTTGACCAGGCTCGGGCCGCGGGCCATGGCCACGCCCATCGCCAATACGTCGATGACCACCAGGTGGGCAATACGCGAAGTCAGCGGGGTGTAGATTTCGGTATCTTCGTGCACGTCGATGGCGAGGTTCACGGTCGACAGCTCTGCCAGCGGGGTCTGGCTTGGGCACAAGGTGATCAGCGTCGCGCCGCTTTCCCGCACCAGGTTGGCAGTGATCAGCAGGTCTTTCGAACGACCCGACTGGGAAATGCAGATGGCCACATCGCCCGGCTTGAGCGTTACCGCCGACATCGCCTGCATGTGCGGGTCGGAATACGCCGCTGCGGTAAGCAGCAAACGGAAGAACTTGTGCTGGGCATCCGCCGCCACCGCCCCGGAAGCACCAAAGCCATAGAACTCGACCCGCTGCGCCTGGGCCATGGCCGTGACCGCACGCTGCAACGCCTGCGCATCGAGGTGCTCGCGCACTTCCATCAAGGTGTGCAGGGTGGTGTCGAAGATCTTCAGGCTGTAATCGGCAACCGAATCGTCTTCATGAATAGCGAACTGGCCAAAGCTGGCACCGGCGGCCAGGCTTTGCGCGAGCTTGAGCTTGAGGTCCTGGAAACCCGAGCAACCAATGGCCCGGCAGAAACGCACGATGGTCGGCTCGCTGATCCCGACGCTGTGCGCCAGGTCGGCCATGGAACTATGCATGACAGCCGCAGGATCAAGCAGTACGTGGTCGGCAACCTTCAGTTCCGACTTGCGTAGCAGATGGCGCGACTGGGCGATGTGTTGCAACAGATTCAAGGGCAGGACTCGGTTATGATCGGCTGACCGGGTTGTAGCTTTCTTGTAGTTATACTACATGACCAGCGACCCGCCCAGCTAAACGAACTAGGAGAGTGGTGGTATTGACTATCCCGTGCGACATTCTGGTCTTCGGCGGAACCGGTGATCTGGCCCTCAACAAACTGCTTCCGGCGCTCTACCATCTGTATCGCGAAGGTCGTCTGCACACCGCCGTGCGCATCGTCGCGCTGGCCCGACGAAATTTGCCGCGCAACGCCTTCCTGCAACTCGCCGAACGCCGTTGCCGGGCGCAGATTGCCCGCAGCGACTTCGACGACGACACCTGGGGCCGCTTCTCCACGCGCCTCGACTACTTCCCCATGGATGCCTCGCAGAGCGCCGACTTCGGCCGCCTGGCACGCTTTCTCGGCGAGCCGGGCGGGCTGACCCGGGTCTACTACCTGGCGACCGCGCCCAACCTGTTCGTACCCATCGCCACCTACCTGCACGTGGCCGGGTTGATCGACAGCGAAGCGCGCATCGTGCTGGAAAAGCCCATCGGCCACTCGCTGGAATCAGCGACGGCAATCAACAGCGCCATCGGCGCCGTATTCGACGAATCCCAGGTGTTCCGCATCGACCACTACCTGGGCAAGGAAACCGTGCAGAACCTCATGGCGCTGCGCTTTGCCAACGCCCTGCTCGAACCGGTGTGGCGCTCCAACCAGGTCGATCACGTGCAGATCAGCGTGTGCGAAACCCTCGGCGTAGAGAACCGTGGCGGCTACTACGAACGGGCCGGCGCCACCCGCGACATGCTGCAAAACCACTTGTTGCAACTGCTCTGCCTGGTGGCGATGGAGCCGCCGGCGCAGTTCGAAGCCGAGGCGGTACGCGATGAGAAAGTGAAGATCCTGCGCGCGCTCAAACCAATCACCGGCCAGGACGTGCAGGACAAGACCGTGCGCGGCCAATACAGCGCCGGCAAGATCGGCGGCCAGGAAGTACCGGCCTACTATTTCGAGAAAGATGTCGACAACGACAGCGATACCGAGACCTACGTCGCCGTTGAAGCGCACATCAACAACTGGCGCTGGGCCGGCGTGCCGTTCTACCTGCGCACCGGCAAGCGGCTGGCGAAAAAATCGTCGCAGATCGTCATCCAGTTCAAGCCGGTGCCGCACCGGCTGTTCGACGGCGACCAGGCCAACCAGTTGCTGATCCAATTGCAGCCGGACGAGCGCATCAGCCTGCAGATGATGACCAAGACCCCCGGCAAAGGCATGCGCCTGGAGCCGGTGGAACTGAACCTGAACCTGGCCCAGGTGTTCGGTCAGACCCGCCGCTGGGACGCCTATGAGCGGTTGTTGCTGGATGTGCTGGAGGGCGATTCGACGCTATTCATGCGCCGCGACGAGGTGGAGGCGGCCTGGGCCTGGATCGATCCGATCATCACCGGCTGGCAGGAACACTTCCAGGCACCGCGGCCGTACCCGGCGGGCTCCCATGGCCCGGACCAGGCCCACAGCCTGCTCGCCAGCCAAGGCCGCAGTTGGCACGGCTGAGCCGCTTGCCGATGCCGCTGGCAACAAGCAATCCTACGCGCCGCCGGCCCTGCATTCGGGGCCGGGGCACTTACCAGACCAGCCCGTCCCCCAGCAGCAGCCCCAGCTTGTGCGCTTCCAGCGGCCGGCTGATCAGGTAGCCCTGCACTTCATCGCAGCCCTGCTCGCGCAGAAACGCCAACTGCTCGGCGGTTTCCACGCCTTCGGCGACCACTTTCAGGTCCAGGCTGTGCGCCATGACAATGATCGCCCGGGTTATCGCGGCGTCCTCGCTGCCCTCCTCCAGGCCACGGATGAAGGTCTGGTCGATCTTCACGTAATTGACCGGGAAGCGCTTGAGGTAGCTGAGCGAAGAGTAGCCGGTACCAAAATCGTCGATGGCCAGCTTTACCCCCAGTTCGTGCAACTGGCGGAAGGTCGCGATGATGTGCTCGACGCTGTCCAACAGCTGGCTTTCGGTCAGTTCCAGCTCCAGCAGGTGCGGCTCCAGCCCGCTTTCCTCCAGTACCTGGCGCACCAGGCTGACCAGTTTGCCCTGACGCAGCTGGTACACCGACAGGTTTACCGACACACGGATCGGCGCCAGCCCCTGGCGTTGCCATTCGCACGCCTGCCAGCAGGCCTGGCGCAAGACAAACTCGCCCATTGGCGCAATCAACCCAGTTTCTTCGGCCAGACCAATAAACTCGCCCGGCGGCACCATGCCCCACTGCGGATGATGCCAGCGCACCAACGCTTCGGCGGCATGCAGGCGGCCGCTAGCCAGGCACAGCTTGGGCTGGTAGTAGACCTCCAGCTGGCGCTCCTCGATGGCCCTGCGCAACTGGTTTTCCAGTTGCAGGCGCTCCAGGGTGCTGGCTTGCAGACTCTCGGTATAAAACTGGAAGTTGTCACCACCCAGGTGCTTGGCGTGCTGCATGGCCATGTTGGCCTGGCTGACCAGCGCATTCAGGTCGAGGGTCACCTCCGACAGCAGGCTGATCCCCACCGAAGCGCTGATTACCAGTTCGTGGCCCTCGACCCGCAGCGGCACACGCAGTTTTTCCAGCAGCCGAGTGGTCACCCGTACCAGACTGGAGAGGTTGCTGTAGCCATCGAACAGCACCACGAACTCGTCGCCAGACAACCGCGCCACGGTGTTCGACTCCGGCACCGCGTTGGCAATACGCTGGGCCATCTGCTTGAGCAACTGATCGGCAATTTCGTGACCAAGGCTGTCGTTGAGCAGCTTGAAACGGTCCAGGTCGATGTGCAGCAGCGCCAGGCTGCGGCCGCTGGTACGCAGGCGCTGTCCGGCCTCGTGCAGGCGCAGGCGGAACAGGGCACGGTTGGCCAGGCCCGTCAGCTCGTCATAATGGGCCAGGTAGCGCAGGCGCTCCTCCGACTCGCGGCGCGCCGACAGATCGGTGAAGAAGCCGACGATATTACTGATGTTGCCCCGCACATCGCGCACGCCATTCAGTTGCAACCATTGCGGATACAGTTCGCCGTCCTTGCGCGCCTCGACCAACTCGCCCTGCCAACTGCCCTGCTGGTCCAGCGCCTGATCGATGGCCGCCATGTGCCGGCGGGCGTCGCGACTACACGGCAGGTCCATAGCGTTGCGCGACAACAGTTCATCGCGGTTGTAACCGGTGATGCGACAGAACGCCTGGTTGACCGCCAGCAGGCTGTAATCGGGGGCGAGAATGGCGATGCCTTCGCTGGCCGCTTCGAACACCGTCGCCGCCAGCCGTTGCTGTTCTTCCTGAACCTTGCCGGCACTGATATCGCGGCGAGTGCCAAGCATGCGCACCACCCGCCCTTGCGCATCGCGCTCGACGGCGCGGCCGCGGTCCTCGATCCAGCACCAGTGACCGAGGTTGTGCAGCACTCGGTACTCGATGCGGTAGTCCTCGGTGCGCCCCTTGAGGTGCTCGACCAGGGTGCGCTTGAGTGCCGGCAGGTCATCGGGATGCAAGCGTGGCTTGAGGTCGGCGAGCATCACCCGCACCTGATCCGGGCTCAGCCCGAACAGCTCGCGCAGTTGGGTGTGATGCACCTCGTCGGTTTGCAGGTTCCAGTCCCACAGGCCCAGCTCGCTGGCATCCAGCGCCAGCGCCAGGCGCTGCTCGCTCTTGCTCAGGGCCTGGTTGGCGCGGTCGAGTTCCTGGCTGCGTTCGGCCACCCGCTCTTCCAGCCCGGCCTGTGCCTCGCGTAACTGGCCTTCGATCAGACGACGTTGCTCGACTTCGCCGGCCAGCGCCTGGTTGAGCCGCTCGCTGCGACTTTGCGCGGCCTGCAGGTGTTCGATCAAAGCCTGATTCTGGAAGCGTCGCAGCAATCCATTGTCGATAACCCGGTTGACCTGCCAGGCCACAACCAGCAAGGCGCCCAGCAGGATCAGGCCGAGCCAGCCCCAGCCTTGCTGCTGCATATCGCCACTCCAGAACAGGAAGGCGATCGGTGGTAAAAGGCATGGCAGGGTAAAACTGAGGAAGGCCGGCAAGCTGACCGCATAGGCGACGCTTGCCGACAGGGTGGCCGCGCCCAGTAGCCCGAACACCCAGGCCTGCTGGACGAAATCGTCGACCGGGACCAGGGCAATGGCCGCACTGGCCAGGGTCAGGCCGCTGAACGCCGAACCGAGCAGGAACATCCGTCGCCAGCTCGGTCGGGCCTGACGGTCGGGCATGGCCGCATCGAAGGCGGCCACCTGGATCACCCGCAGGGCGACCAGCGCCATCAACCAGACCACCCAGACGCTGACCAGCAGGTAGCGCTGCGGGCTCCACAGCAGCCATGCGCAGACCAGGCCGTTGAGCAGCATGAACAACGTAGGCAGCAGCGAGCCCTGGTACAGCAGACGTGTACGCTCGACGGCCAGCTGAGTGGCAAATTGGCGGCGGATGCCCCGAGGCGCATCCAGAGGCGCGCTGACAGGGCCGGAAACGAGGGTCATAGGCAATGTTCTTGTAATGGTGAGCCTTAAACGTGCACGGAGCATACACAAGCAATCGCGTCCGCCAAACTGCTCTGGGTCATAAATTCGCATCGATATTTCACAACACGGTTTCAGCGCCGAGCGCTCAAGCACGCGGGCCAAGGGCTGCAGCCGATGAGCGGGCAGTCGTCGGCGGCAACTTTTTCCATTGCGGGTTTGCCCCTGACTCCATCGCGCCCCTAAAATGGCCGGATGCGCGATGATCTCTCCCTCCTGTTGAACTCCCTCAACGACGCCCAACGTCAGGCCGTAGCGGCCCCACTTGGCCGTCAGTTGGTTCTGGCCGGTGCCGGCTCCGGTAAAACCCGAGTGCTGGTGCACCGTATCGCCTGGTTGATCCAGGTCGAGCAGGCCTCGCCCCATTCGATCCTGTCGGTGACCTTCACCAACAAGGCCGCTGCCGAGATGCGCCAGCGCATCGAGCAACTGATGGGTATCAACCCGGCCGGCATGTGGGTGGGCACCTTCCACGGCCTCGCGCACCGCCTGTTGCGAGCGCACTGGCAGGAAGCCGGGCTGAACCAGAACTTCCAGATCCTCGACAGCGACGACCAGCAACGCCTGGTCAAGCGGGTGATCCGCGAGCTGGGCCTGGACGAGCAGCGTTGGCCGGCGCGCCAGGCGCAGTGGTTCATCAACGGGCAAAAGGACGAAGGCCTGCGCCCGCAGCATATCCAGGCCAGCGGCGACCTGTACCTGGGCACCATGCGCAGCATCTATGAAGCCTACGAGGCGGCCTGCCAGCGTGCCGGGGTTATCGACTTCTCCGAACTGCTGCTACGCGCCCTCGACCTGTGGCGCGACCATCCGGGCCTGCTCCAGCACTATCAGCGGCGCTTCCGCCACGTGCTGGTGGACGAGTTCCAGGACACTAACGCCGTGCAGTACGCCTGGCTGCGCCTGCTGGCACAAGGTGGCCAGAGCCTGATGGTGGTGGGCGACGACGACCAGTCGATCTACGGCTGGCGCGGCGCGAAAATCGAGAACATCCATCAGTACAGCGCCGACTTCCCCGACGCCGAGATGATCCGCCTGGAGCAGAACTACCGCTCCACCGCCGGCATCCTCAAGGCCGCCAACGCCCTGATCGCGAACAACAGCGACCGCCTCGGCAAGGAGCTGTGGACCGACGGCGGCGACGGTGAGCCGTTGAGCCTGTATGCCGCGTTCAACGAACACGATGAAGCGCGCTACGTCGTCGAAACCATCGAAAGCGCGTTGAAAACCGGCATGGCGCGTAGCGATATCGCCATCCTCTATCGCTCCAACGCCCAGTCGCGGGTACTGGAAGAGGCGCTGCTGCGCGAACGCATCCCCTACCGTATTTATGGCGGCCAGCGCTTCTTCGAGCGCGCCGAGATCAAGAACGCGATGGCCTACCTGCGCCTGCTCGAGGGCCGCGGCAACGATGCGGCGCTGGAGCGGGTAATCAACGTGCCGCCACGTGGCATTGGCGAAAAAACCGTCGAGGCGATCCGCGACCACGCCCGCCATGCCCAGGTGTCGATGTGGGAGTCGATGAGCCTGCTGATCGCCAACAAGGGCCTCAAGGGCCGCGCGGCGAGCGCCCTGAGCGCGTTCATCGAGCTGATCGAGAACCTCGCGGCCAAGGTGCTGGACATGCCGCTGCACCTGATGACCCAGACCGTCATCGAGCAGTCCGGGCTGATCGTCTATCACCAGGAAGAAAAAGGTGAAAAGGGCCAGGCACGGGTGGAAAACCTTAAGGAACTGGTCAGCGCGGCGCGCAACTTCGAAAGCAGCGAGGAAGACGCCGACCTGTCGCCACTGGCGGCGTTCCTCGGCCATGCGTCGCTGGAAGCCGGCGATGCCCAGGCCGACGAGCACGAAGACAGCATCCAGTTGATGACGCTGCACAGCGCCAAGGGCCTGGAATTCCCGCAGGTGTTCCTGGTGGGCATGGAAGAAGGCCTGTTCCCGCACAAGATGAGCCTGGAAGAGCCCGGCCGCCTGGCCGAGGAGCGCCGCCTGGCCTACGTGGGAATCACCCGGGCGATGCAGCACCTGGTGATGACCTATGCCGAAACCCGTCGTTTATACGGCAGCGAGACCTACAACAAAGTGTCGCGCTTCGTTCGCGAGATTCCGGCCGGGCTAGTGCAGGAAGTGCGCCTGTCGAACAGCGTGAGCCGGCCGTACGGCTCCGGGCAGAAGCAGAACTCCAGCAGCCTGTTTGGTGGGGCGAGCATTCCCGAAACGGCGTTCAAGCTGGGCCAACAGGTGCAACACGCCGTGTTTGGCGAAGGCGTGATCCTCAACTTCGAGGGCTCCGGCGCGCAGGCCCGGGTGCAGGTGAACTTCGCCGAAGGCAGCAAGTGGCTGATGCTGGGTTACGCCAAGCTGGAAGCGCTCTAATACTGTAGGAGCCGGCCTGCCGGCGATGAGGCGGGTGTGGCTGCAATCGCTGGCAAGGCCAGCGCCCACGGAAAAGCCAGTGCCCACTGGGCACTGCCCCTCCAGGAGAGAAATCTCCTACATCCTGTAGCTGACTGTTCAGGCAAAAGATGGAAACATCTTGTCGCTGGTCATGTGTCCTACAACCTGTGCACCATGACGCGCGTGCAATCCACAAAACGGGAATTCCCTTATATGCAACGTTTTCTTAGCATCGCCCTGGCGCTGTGCATCGGCCTGACGATGAGCCTCGACGCGAATGCCAAACGCTTCGGCGGTGGCAAGAGCTCGGGCGCCGCGCCAACTCACCAAACCCGTCAGGCTGCGCCTGCCACCCCTGCTGCTGCCACGCCAACCGCTCCAGGCCGCGCGCCTGCCGCCAGCGGTGCCTCGCGCTGGCTCGGCCCACTGGCCGGCATCGCCGCCGGTGGCCTGCTCGCGTCCATGTTCATGGGCGACGGCTTCGACGGCATGCAGATCTTCGACATTCTGATCATGGCGGTCATCGCCTTCCTGATCTTCCGCTTTATCGCCGCCCGTCGCCGCAAGCAGCAGCCACAAATGGCCGCCGCCGGTCACGCGCCATTCCAGCGTGAAGCGTTCGAGCAACCTGCCCAGCCGTCGGTATTCGGTGGTTCCGCCGCACCTGCCGCTGCCGCCCGTCCGGTGATCAACGCGCCGGCCTGGTTCAACGAGCAGAGCTTCCTGGCTGCCGCGCGCAACCACTTCCAGTCGCTGCAGCAGCACTGGGACGCCAACGAAATGGACAAGATCGCCGAGTTCGTCACCCCGCAAATGCTGCAGTTCCTTAAACAGGAACGTGCCGCGCTGGGCGATGGCTTCCAGGCCACCTACATCGACAACCTGAACGTGCAGCTGGAAGGCGTCGACGATCGTGCCGACAAGACCATTGCTACCCTGACCTTCAGCGGTCTGTCGAAAACCTCGCGCTTCGACCAGGGCGAAGTGTTCAGCGAAAGCTGGAACATGGAACGCGCCCCGGGCGAAAACCAGCCTTGGCTGGTTGCCGGTATCCGCCAGAACGGCTGATCTTGAGGCATTGCACAAAAAAACCCCGGGCCTGTCCCGGGGTTTTGCTTTTAGCGTAGTGCCCTACTAGGGTATAACGCGCAGCGTGCCAAAAAGGTTAGAGGATAGAGCCGTGGAAGAAGTCATCGAACAACTCCGAGAAGCCAACGAACCGGTCCCTGTGCCGCTTGAGCTGCCTGACGAAGATCAGCTGGTCGAGATCGAAGAAGAGTTGTTCATCAACATTCCGTTCGTCTTCAAGGAATTCCTGCTGACCGTCAGCGACGTGGTGTATGGCAGCCTGGAGCCCGTCACCGTGACCGACCCGCAGTCGCACACCTACCTGCCGGACGTGGCCGCCAATGCCTGGGACGCCGGCGTACCGCGCGACCTGATTCCGATCTGCCAGGACGGCGACAACTACTACTGCGTCGAAGAAGACGGCACCGTGGTGCTGTGGTCGGGCGAAGAAGAGAGTGTCACCGAAGACAGCTGGGAGTCGGTATGGCACTGGGCACGGGATGTCTGGCTGGAAAGTTGAACGCCAATCGCCCTACAAAATGATGGCTCTTGGCTAGCAATGTTCGTAGAATCGCCACGCCTTCCTGTGCGTGGCGGCTTCGCTACCGCTCCATCCCCTCGGACATACGAAGTGTCCGCACAGGATCGCCTTCCCCCCGCCGCGCCTCAGTGGTGCGGCTCTTTCTGATTGTCCAGGGTCTCCAGCAACGCAATCTGCATGCGCGTGTGCACCCGAATGAACCAGCGCCAGAGCACCGCCACCACCACGGCCGCGACCACGGCGATCAGCAACAGCAACTCGCTGGTAGGCAGAATGCTCGCCGACAGTGCCGACAGCAGCAGGAAAATCACCAGCAGCGACAACAGTGGAATCACTTCGGCGATCACCCGGCGTAGCCGCTGGGTATGCCGCCCGGCCATCTCCGGCTTGACCCCCATCTCCGCCAGGAGCATCGACAGGGCCTTGAGCTTGCGATACGCGGCGATCAGGAACGGCAGCGAAAGCAACAGTGCCGCGCCCCAGATCAGCGCCTTCTGCTGGCCAATGTCCGGCAGCCAGTCGCTCAGGTAGGCGCCGATGTGCGCAGCGAAGTAGCCACCACTGAAGAAAATCGCCACCACCAGGGCCAGGTTGACCCCAACCTGCAGCAGGATACGCCGAATCATCGAGGCCAGCATGGCCCCCTCGCCTTGCGGCTGGATGCTGCGCAGCCACTCCCCGTACAGCGACAACACCCGCGCCAGGCGCCCGGGCACTACCTTGGCGAGCTTCAGCGACAGCGGGTCGGCCGCACGAATCAGGTACGGGGTGAGCAAGGTGGTAATCGCCGACACGGCCACCGCCACCGGGTAGAGGAAGGTGCTGGTGACCTGCAGGGTCATGCCCAGCGCGGCAATGATGAAGGAGAACTCGCCAATCTGCGAAAGGCCCATGCCAACCCGCAGCGAGGTGCGCCCGTCGTTACCGGCGATAAAGGCCCCGAGGCCACAGGACAGCATCTTGCCGAGTACCACGGCGACGGTGATGACCACGATGGGCCAGGCATACTCGACCAGCACGCTCGGGTCGATCATCAGACCGATGGCAACAAAGAAGATTGCACTGAACAGGTCACGAACCGGCTCGATCAGCTGTTCGATTTTCAGCAACTGGCGCGATTCGGCCATGATTGCACCGATCAGGAAGGCCCCCAGCACCATGCTGTATTCGAGCTTGACCACCAGCAGGCAGAAGCCGAAACACAGGCCGAGCACGGTGATCAGCAACATCTCGTTGCTTTCGAACTTGGCCACATAAGCCAGCAGGCGCGGCACCAGCAGGATACCGATGACCAGCGCGACAATCATGAACAGCGACAGCTTGCCGACCGTGGAGAAAACTTCGCCGGAGCTTACCGAGCCGCTCACGGCGATACCCGAGAGCAAGGCGATGATGCCGATGCCGAGGATATCCTCGACGATCAGTACGCCAAAGATCAGTTGGGCAAAGCGCTCGTTCTTCATCTTCAGGTCATTGAGCGCCTTGACGATGATGGTGGTCGAGGAAATTGCCAGAATCGCACCGAGGAACAGAGAATCCATGGTGCTCCACTCGAACCAGCGGCCGATCTCGAAACCGATCCAGATCATCAGGACGATTTCCAGGAACGCCGCAATGAACGCCGTGGCGCCGACCTTGAACAACTTGCGCAGGCTGAATTCCAGGCCCAGGCAGAACATCAGGAAGATCACCCCGAGTTCGGCCAGGGTCTTGATGGTGTCTTCGTCGTGGATCAGGCCGAACGGTGGGGTGTGCGGGCCGATGATGAAGCCGGCGACAATGTATCCCAGTACCACGGGCTGCTTGAAGCGGTGAAAGAGGATGGTGACCACCCCGGCAACCAGCATGATCACCGCCAGGTCCTGAATAAAGCTTATGGCATGCATGGCGTGTCACTCCTTTGGTGTGGTCGCTGCCCAAACCACCGCTCGGCTGATAACGCGCTGATTGAGTTGCGGATGGTTAGTCTTTTAAATAGCGGCAGCCCACATTGCATGGGGCCCCCAGAGGTTAACACCGCCACCTTTGGCAGAAAGGCGGTGCAATATGAAGAAACAGATCGGCCATTTCATCACCGCAAATGGCATGAACGGCGTGACGGCAGCGCCGCTATCAGCGTCCCGTTTCTGGATGGGAATCAAAAAGGGGAAAGAAGCGTGAACACCAGTCGCCACCCCGCCTCAGCGCAACCTTACCGTGAGCACACTATGGAACCTGGAAACGCCCAGCTGTCGATGACCGTCCTGATGACCCCGGACATGGCCAACTTTTCTGGCAACGTACATGGCGGCACCCTGCTCAAGTACCTCGACGAAGTCGCCTATGCCTGCGCCAGCCGTTACGCCGGGCGCTACGTGGTCACTCTGTCGGTGGACCAGGTGGTGTTCCGCGAGCCGGTGCATGTCGGCGAGTTGGTGACTTTTCTGGCATCGGTCAACTACACCGGCAACACCTCGATGGAAGTGGGCATCAAAGTGGTCACCGAGAACATCCGCGAGCGTTCGGTGCGCCACAGCAACAGCTGCTTCTTCACCATGGTTGCTGTCGATGACGACCGCAAACCGGTGGCCGTGCCACCGCGTCAGCCGGAATCCAGCGAGGAAAAACGCCGCTTCCTGCAGGGCAAGCAACGGCGTCTGATTCGTCAGGAGCTGGAAAAGCGCTACCAGGAGCTGAAGGAAGAGGCGGTTTAAAACGCCAGGCGTTGCGCCTCGAAGCGCACACGCGGGTGCACGATACGGTCCTGGGCACGCACCAGCTCCAGTTCATAGCTGGCGCAGGCCTGGGTTTCCAGCAGCACTTCGTGCACTGCCGCCGCACTGAATTCGAACGCCGCCAGCCAGCTGTCACCTAGCAGCAGCCGGGCCAGGAACAGCCCGGCGGTGAGGTCGCCAACGCCTACCGGTTGACGCGGGAAGGCCAGCAACGGGCGGCGCAGGTGCCAGCTGCCTTCGGTGGTGACCAGCAGCATTTCGAAGTCTTCCGGCCTGCGTCCTGGATAGGCCAGGTGCTTGACCAGCACCGCCTTCGGTCCGCGCTCGAGCAAGCCACGGGCCATGCCGACACAGTCTTCCAGCGACTCGGCACGACGCCCGGAAAAGCTGTCCAGTTCCAGCTGGTTGGGGCACAGCACATCGGCCACCGCCACCGCCTCGTGCAAGAGGAAGTCACTGACTTCGGCCGGCACGATGCAGCCTTTCTCCGGGTGGCCCATGACCGGATCGCAGAGGTACAGCGCCTTGGGGTTGGCGGCCTTGATCCGGGCCACCCCGCTAAGAATCGCTCGCCCCTGCGCAGCGCTGCCCAGGTAGCCGGACAGCACCGCATCGCAGTTGCCCAACTCGCCGATCGTCGCAATACCGTCCACCAACGCGGGAATTTGCTCTGGCGCAAGCACTTCGCCAGTCCACTGGCCATACTGAGTATGGTTGGAGAACTGGACCGTATTGAGCGGCCAGACATTCACCCCCACCCGCTGCATCGGGAACACCGCGGCACTGTTGCCGGCGTGGCCGAACACCACGTGGGACTGGATAGCGAGCAGATGCGGCGTACGTTTCATGCAGGACTTCCAAAGCGATCGAATGAAAAACAAGGCGCGCAGTATGGCGCCAAATGCCACCTGTACGACAGACCGGAACGGCAGTTAAGCTGAGCACACCTGGTGGGAGCAACCGTAGATGTTAAGCCTCGAAAATATTCTCGTGCTGATGCTGCTGGCGACTGCAGGCGCCTGGCTGTGGCATAACCATGGCTTGCGCGAGAAGGCGCTGGAGCGGGTCAAGCAGCATTGCGCCAAGCTCGATCTGGAGCTGCTGGACGGCAACGTGGCGTTGAAGAAGATCGGTTTTGTCCGCGATGCCAATGGCCGCAAACGGCTGGCCCGTGTGTATAACTTCGAATTCACGGTGACCGGCGAGCAGCGTCACCCGGGCACGGTGACGCAATTTGGCGCGCACACGATGCAGATCGAGCTGGCGCCCTACCCGTTCGAGATCAAGACGCCGCCGCTTGGGGATAACGTCATCGAGATGAACCAGTGGCGACAGGAACACAATCGCTGGCGCAACTGACTTATCCACAGTGGCGTGATGATGCGATCGCGGCACCATGCGGTGCCCTTGTGGGAGCGGGCTAGTCCCGTGATGAGTACACTGCCATTTGGCAGCCGAGCATACCGGCGTTCAACTTTTCCACATCCTGGGCCTCGGCAAAGATCAGTTCGATGCGCGAGTCCTGCCGCCATTCACTCGGCTGCCACAGCAACGCCGCGCCGTTCAGAAGATTCCCCGCAGACCAGCCCTCGTGGCTGTGGATAACCAGCTTTGCCCGCCGCCAGCCAAGGCTTTCGAGGAATGTCCGCAGCCGCTGGCGATCCAGTTGCTGAGCCGGATGCCAACGCCAGCCAATGCTCCAGCCGTCCGCCAACTGTTGATAACTGCAGATCGGTACCTGGGGATTTGTCCACAGGCTGGCCAGTGCCGCAGGGGTTTCCGTCACTGCGAGGTTATCCACAGCGGTTCTTTCCACAGCGCCGTTGGCATAGCCGGGGAGATCGACCAGGTTCAAATAGCCCTGCTCCGACCATACCATCGGCACTTCCGGCAGTTGCGCAGTTATCCACAGGCGCTTTTCCTCCGGCAGCGTATCTGCCTTGTTCAGCAGCAGCAGACCGGCACTGCTCAACGCCTGCGCCTGTGCCGCCGGCAGCGGCTCACCAGCAGCCAGCGCCTGAGCGTCGAGCACCATCAGCGCCGGCTGCACCGACAGCACGCCCAGCCACGGCGCACGATTCAACTGGGCCAGTAGTTGCGCCGGGTGGCCCAGGCCCGAGGGCTCGATAAACAACCGATCTGGCCGCGCCTTGCGCAGCAGGCGCCCGAGCCCGACCTGAAACGGCAGGCCATTGACACAACACAGGCAGCCACCGGCTACTTCGCCCATGGTTACGCCCTGGTCATCGGTGCTGAGCAACGCCGCATCCAGGCCGATCTGTCCGAACTCGTTGATCAACACCGCCCAGCGCTCATCGGCCGGGCGCTGGGCCAGCAACTGGCGAATCAGGCTGGTCTTGCCGGCACCCAGGGGGCCTGCGATCAGGTGCGTAGGTATCTGCTGCAGCATGGGGAAGGTTTCGCCAGGAAGGAATCGCACTATGTTCCCGTCTCACGCCATCCAGTCAAGCGTCAGGATCAAGCGGCGCTCGCCTTCGACCAGGGCCGGCGAGCGATGAACCAGGCCGGCACCTTCGTTACCGAGCCATTTCTCGCCTTTGAGCAGCGCCACATCGCCGGTTGCCAGTTGCCGTATCTGGCCGTTGTCCAGCCACTCGCTGGCCGGCCCGCCATAGGTGGTGATCAGCCGCAGCGGCACATGATCGACGTGAAAGCGCGGGCACATTGCCCGCTCCAGCACGCGCAAGCGCAGGCCAACCCGGCGTGCATCGAGCAGGCAGGCGTAGGCGCCAACCAACCAGCGGACATCGGCGATGAACCCGGCGTACCCCTGCAGATCGGCATAGCCCGACGCCAGGCTGTCCAACGGCGGTGCATCGGCGTCCGGGTCGGTGTCGACTACCAGCGACTCGGCCAGCGACGGCTTCAGCGACAGCAGAATACTGACGAAATCCTCGATCTGCGCCGGCAGGCGGCGCTGCCACACCGCCATGTTCACGCCATCCTGCAGCACCTCGGCCAGCACGCTCGGCGACGTACCGAAGGCCTGGCGTGCCTGTGCCGCCGGTTTAAGCGCCAGCATCATGCCGCCTCCTCGTCGAACCACGGGCCAAACGGGTCGGGCAAGTGCTTCCAGGCGTCGACGCCGCTCGCCATTTCCGCATCGGTCAGCAGGCAGGCGCTCAGTTCGCGATCCAACCGAGCAAAATCGATGTGCTGACCGATAAACACCAGCGCCTGCCGGCAGTCGCCGCATTCGCTGCTCCAGTGCTTGAGGATCTCGGCCGTGCTTTGCGAATCCTGCGGCCATTGCTCACGCGGCACAAAGCGCCACCAGCGTCCGGCAAAACCATGCCGCATCATGCCGCCGGCCTGCGACCAACTGCCGGCGTCCTGAGGTTTACTCGCCAACCAGAAAAAACCTTTGGAACGCAACAACCGGCCATTGCCCCACGGCCTGTGGATAAAGTCGTAGAAGCGCTGCGGGTGCAGTGGCCGGCGGGCCTGCCAGGTGCTGGCGGCAATGCCATATTCCTCGGTTTCCGGCACATGTTCGCCACGCAGCTCCTGCAACCATCCCGGTGCCTGCGCGGCGCGGTCGAAGTCGAACAGGCCGGTATTGAGGATCTGCGCCAGCGGCACCTGGCCCATCACCATCGGCACAATCCGCGCTTCGGCATTGAGGCTGCGCAGGATGGCCATGAGCTCTTCACGGTCCTGGCTGCTGATCAGATCGATCTTGCTCAGCAGCAGCACGTCGGCGAACTCCACCTGCTCGATCAGCAGGTCGCTGATCGAGCGTTCATCGTCTTCACCCAGGGTCTCGCCGCGCGAGGCCAGGCTTTCCGCAGCCTGGTAATCACGCAGGAAGTTCAGGCCGTCGACCACCGTGACCATAGTGTCGAGCCGCGCCTGATCGGCCAGGCTGCGGCCCTGTTCGTCGCGGAAGGTAAAGGTTTCGGCAACCGGCAGCGGCTCGGCGATGCCGGTGGATTCTATCAGCAGGTAATCGAAGCGCCCTTCGCTGGCCAGTCGGCTGACTTCCTCCAGCAGGTCCTCGCGCAGGGTGCAGCAGATGCAGCCGTTGCTCATCTCTACCAGTTTTTCTTCGGCGCGGTTCAGGCTGACGTTGCGCTGCACTTCGCTGGCGTCGATGTTGATCTCGCTCATGTCGTTGACGATCACTGCCACGCGCAGGTTCTCGCGGTTACGCAGTACGTGATTGAGCAAGGTGCTTTTACCGGCACCTAAAAAGCCGGAGAGCACGGTTACGGGAAGACGGTCGGACATAGCGCAGTTCCTCATCAAGGCGGCATTCGAGTGATACTGTGTTTTTATGTTATATTATAACAATAAACTTCAGCCAACCCGTTTTGCGATCTCCGATCGAAGGCAGTCCCTTTTTGAGAAGTGCGGTGCAACAGCCTCTGCTCTGGCAAATCGTTTTACTGATGCTGCTACTCAGCCCATCCGCTACGGCAAACGCCATGCCGAACGTAACGCCTACGTTGTGTACGCGTAGCGCCAATCTGCTTGCCTGCAGCGACCGAGACGGCAATTTTTACAGCGTGCAAAGCCACGGCAACACGCTGTACTTGCGCGGTTATGAAGGGCAGCGACAGCGTTCATGGGCGCAAAGCAGCACACGCTACGGCCAACTGACGTTCTATAGCGGCGTCGCCAGCGATGGCGAAACCTGGGTTGGCTACAGCCGCAGGGTTGGCTGGACCACCCTCAATCGCGTCTCCAGTTCCAGTGGTCAGCGCTTCGATCTGCGCTGTAATCGCCTGGGAGGCTGCCAATGAACTCCGTTAACGATGGTGCCGACATGAATGCCCTGAGCCTCCCCGATATCGCCGCACAGATCAGCCAACAAGCCTTGCCACTGGATTGGGTGGGCATGTGTGGCATTGCCCTACCGATTCAACTGGAGGCTCAGCAGTTGCGTGCCTCAGTGGATGCCGGGGTGAGCCTGGACGACGGTGCAGCGCGCGGCATTCATATGTCGCGCCTGTACGTGGGGCTGGAGGTGCTCGAGCACGAGCCGCTCTCGGTGCCGCTGTTGCGGCGGATCCTCGATGGGTTCTTGAACACGCATCAGAGCCTTTCTGCCAGCGCTTTTCTACGGATCAATTTCGATCTGCTTTTAAAGCGGCCGGCATTGCTCAGCCCACTCGCCGGCTGGAAAGCGTACCCGATTACCCTGAGTGCAGAGCTGAACGATGAATTGTTCCACGTGGAACTAATCGCGAATCTGGATTACTCATCGACCTGCCCGTGCTCCGCCGCACTCGCCAGGCAATTGATTCAACAGCAGTTTCTGACTGATTTCGGCAATCGCAGCCTTAGTCACGAGGCCGTACTGAGCTGGCTAGGCAGCACCCAAGGGATCGTTGCAACACCGCACAGCCAGCGCAGCACAGCCTATTTGCAGACCCGACTGAAGCCAGGCGTCGAGCAATTACCCCTCCGCACATTAATCGACCACGCAGAGCAGGCGCTCGGTACCGCGGTGCAAACGGCGGTGAAACGCGCCGACGAACAAGCCTTCGCGCTGGCCAATGGGCAGAACCTGATGTTCTGCGAAGACGCCGCCCGCCGCCTCAACCTGGCGCTCAAGCAATTGCCCTGGTTGGCCGGTTTCAACCTGCGCGTGGAACATGCAGAAAGCCTGCATGCCCACGACGCGGTTGCGCACAGCCAATGGCAATGGTGAAACGCCGGCTCAGGTGCGTGGCTTGACCGTACCGCAGTCGTTGCCCAGCCACACCGCGCGGGTGCTCATGCTGCCCCGCTGCTGCACGCCGGAAGCATTGAACGTGCCGTTGACCTTGGTCAGGAATTCCCTGTCGCTGAGGAACTGCGCCTCACCGGTGCCCTGGGCTTTCGGGCAACTGAACTGGAACTTCCAGACCTTGCCGGTGCGCTCGGTAATCTTCTGCGTGCAGCCCGATTGTGGATCTTGCAGCGGGATATCGTCAGTCTTGACCTGCTCCGGGGTCAGGCACGAGCGCACGCCGTTGCCCGCCACACTGATGCCCTGCTTGGCCAGCCCGCCTTCGATCATCGCCCGTTGTTCCGGTGGCAGGTTCTTCAGTTGGCCGAGCATGAACGCCATGTCCGGCAGCGGCTTGCCATCGACCTGCATATTACTGGTGGTCAATTCCCACAAGCCGGGTTGCAACATCTGCGCATGCACCAACGGGCTCGATAATCCGACCAGCAATGCCAGCAGTGGCGAACGACTTTTCATGCACTTACTCCTCGGTTCCCCGGCCCCGAGCCGGACACTGGGTTAGACGTCGTTTTGTGCTTTCGGTTGCAAGTGTAGGCGTGAACATGCTCTGTTAGCAGGCAGTGCCTCTGGACAGCAGGATGTGTATGGATTACCACAGCCCCTACTTCTTCGGTTACCTGATCGGCCTGATTCACCTGCTCGGGGTGATCGCTGCACTGCATGCGGTGTTCACCGTGCGTACCGCCCAAGGCGCGATTGCCTGGGCCATGTCGCTGCTGTTCATTCCCTACCTGACGCTGATTCCCTACCTGGTGTTCGGCAGCCGCACCTTCGACGCCTATATCCAGGCCCGGCGCCAGGCCAACCAGGAAATGCACGTGGCGATGGCCGATCTCAACTGGCGACCGTGGGTGGAAGAAGCCCTTGCCGCTCGCAACTCCGAATCCTATGCCGCACTGCGAGCGATGCCCAAGCTGGGACGCATGCCATGCCTGGCGAACAATCAGGTGCGCCTGCTGATCGACGGCAAGGCCACCTTCGATGCGATCTTCGCCGCCATCGAGCAGGCCCGTGACACGGTGCTGGTGCAGTTCTTCATCCTTCATGACGACAACCTCGGCCGTCAGCTACAAAGCCTGCTGTTGAAAAAGGCCGCCGAAGGTGTGCGCATCTATGTGCTCTACGACAGTGTCGGCAGCCACGCCCTGCCGTCGCGCTACGCCCAGACGCTGCGTGACGGCGGCGTCAGTATCCGCGCGTTTGCTACCCGGCGCGGCTGGTTCAACCGCTTCCAGGTCAACTTCCGCAACCACCGCAAGATCGTCGTGGTCGACGGTGTGCAGGGCTTTCTCGGCGGGCACAACGTCGGCGATGAATACCTGGGCGCCAACCCGCATCTGTCGCCATGGCGCGACACCCACGTGCAGGTCAGTGGCCCCGTACTGGCCTGCCTGCAGGAATCGTTTGCCGAAGACTGGTACTGGGCCGCGCGGGAACTGCCGCCGCTGATCCTGCCAGACACTTACCCCGAGGACGGCATACTCTGCCAGGTGCTTGCCAGCGGCCCGGCGGATCCACAGGAAACCTGCTCGCTGTTCTTCGTCGAAGCCATTCATGCCGCGCGCGAGCGGCTGTGGATCACCAGCCCGTACTTCATCCCCGACGAGGCGGTATTCGCCGCCTTGCGTCTGGCAGTGCTACGCGGGGTGGACGTGCGCATACTCATCCCCTCGGTGGCCGACCACCGGATCGTCTATGCCGCCTCCAGCCTGTTTGCCTTCGAGGCAGTGCGCGCCGGCGTGCGGATGTTCCGCTACACACCGGGCTTTCTGCATCAGAAGGTGGTGCTGGTGGACAACGACGTCAGCGCCATCGGCAGCGCCAACCTGGACAACCGCTCGTTCCGGCTGAACTTCGAGATCATGCTGCTGACCGTAGACCGAGCCCTCGCCGATCAGGTCGAGGCCATGCTGCTCAACGACTTCGGT
Source organism: Pseudomonas sp. SDI (assembly GCF_003105155.1). Lineage (GTDB taxonomy): Bacteria > Pseudomonadota > Gammaproteobacteria > Pseudomonadales > Pseudomonadaceae > Aquipseudomonas. The sequence goes on from NZ_QETK01000019.1 coordinate 54,403, forward strand.
TGCGCCCACGAAATCACCGCCGAGGACAGCCGCGACACCCATCGCATCCAGCAACTGGGGATGCGCATCGCCCGGCTGATCTCGCCGATTCTCTGATTAGCGGTAAAGGTCTTCGCGGGTCAGTGGCAGGTTGTGGCTGCCATCGGCCAGGGGTTTGACCGCAAGAATCTGGTGCAGGTTGATCCAGCCCTTGGCGAAGGCGTACGAGCAGCCGGCCAGGTACAACCGCCAGATGCGCAGGGCGCGTTCCGGAACCAGAGTGGCGGCCTTGTCCAATTGCGCCTCAAGGCGCTTGCTCCATTCGTGCAACGTCCGCGCATAGTGCAAGCGCAGGCTTTCCACATCGACCACTTCCAGCCCGACCTCGCTGATGCTGGCGCTGATCATCGACAGGTGCGGCAGCTCGCCGTGGGGGAACACATAGCGCTCGATGAAATTGCCGGCACCGCGTCCTACCGGGCGACCGTCGACATGCCTGGCGGTGATGCCATGATTCATCACCAGCCCGCCTTCGCGCACGGCGCCGAACAACTTGCGACAATACAACGCGAGGTTGGCGTGGCCGACATGCTCAAACATGCCGACGCTCACCACCTTGTCGAAGCGGCCGTCCTGCGGCAGGTCGCGGTAGTCGAGAATCTGTAGCTCCACCTGCCCTTCCAGGCCTTCGGCCTTGACCCGCTCCCGCGCCAGCTTCAGTTGCTCCTTGCTCAGGGTGATGCCAAATACCTTGGCGCCGAACTCGCGCGCGGCATAGCGCGACAAGCCGCCCCAACCACAACCGACGTCGAGCAGGTAGTCGCCCTGGTGCAAGCGCAGTTTGCGGCACAGGTGTTCGAACTTGTTGTGCTGGGCTTGCTCCAGGGTGTCCTGGTCGGTTTTGTAGTACGCGCAGGAGTACGCCATGTCGCGGTCCAGCCACAGTTGGTAGAAGGCGTTGGACAGGTCGTAGTGGTAGGAGATCGCTGCCGCGTCGGTGGCCTTGTCATGCACCTCGCGCCGCGGTTGATTGTCTTCGTCATCCTTTAACAAGGCCTGGCTCAGCGCGTCGCACACCCGGATCACTTCACCGATGGAACCTTCCAGCTCCAGCTTGCCTTCGACAAATGCTGCGCCTAATTCGTCCAGGCTGGGGTGTGTCAATTGAGTGATCAAGTGCGGATCCTTCACCACGATCGTGACCTTGGGTTCTGGCCCAAGATCGAACTCATGACCATCCCAGAGCTTCAGGCGCAGGGGTAATCGCAGGCTTTGCAAAGCGGGTGGAAGTTGCGCAAGCATAAATAAGCCTCCCTTTTTTCATCGGACGTCACGAAAAAAGGGTAGTTCATCTGCCGGATCTTTCCGTTAATCGCAACCCGGGTCGCAAGCCAGCAAGCCAGTGCCAGCGGCTCGCCCAGCCAGCAAAGTCGGCGAGATAAATTGTATACAATTCATAGCCCAGCAGACTAACCTTGGCGCCATTGTCGATTCTTCATCCGGGAGTAAAACAATGAAAACCTACGATGTAGTCATCATCGGTGGCGGCCCTGGCGGTTACAACGCCGCCATCCGTGCCGGCCAGCTGGGTATGAGCGTTGCCTGCGTGGAAGGCCGCGCCACCCTCGGTGGCACCTGCCTGAACGTCGGTTGCATGCCGTCCAAGGCACTGCTGCATGCCTCCGAGCTGTATGAAGCAGCCATTGGCAGCGAGTTCGCCAACCTCGGCATCGAGGTCAAGCCGACCCTGAACCTCGCGCAAATGATGAAACAGAAAGACGAAAGCGTGACCGGCCTGACCAAGGGCATCGAGTACCTGTTCCGCAAGAACAAGGTCGACTGGATCAAGGGCTGGGGTCAGCTGGACGGTGTTGGCAAGGTCAAGGTAACTGCCGACGACGGTAGCGTCACCGAGCTGGTCGCCAAGGACATCGTCATCGCCACCGGTTCCGAGCCTACCCCACTGCCGGGCGTGGCCATCGATAACCAGCGCATCATCGACTCTACCGGCGCCCTGGCGCTGCCCAGCGTGCCCAAGCACCTGGTGGTGATCGGCGCCGGCGTGATCGGCCTTGAGCTGGGTTCGGTGTGGCGCCGCCTCGGCAGCCAGGTCACCGTGATCGAGTACCTCGATCGCATCTGCCCGGGTACCGACGAGGAAACCGCCAAGACCCTGCAGAAGTCGCTGGCCAAGCAAGGCATGAGCTTCAAGCTGGGCAGCAAGGTGACCCAGGCCACAGCCTCGACCGACAGCGTCAGCCTGACCCTGGAGCCGGCTGCCGGCGGCGCGGCAGAAACCCTGGAAGCCGATTACGTGCTGGTCGCCATTGGCCGTCGGCCATACACCAAGGGACTGAACCTGGAGAGCGTCGGCCTCGCCACCGACAAACGCGGTATGCTCGCCAACGAACATCACGCCAGCGGCGTGCCGGGTGTCTGGGTGATCGGTGACGTCACGTCGGGGCCGATGCTCGCGCACAAGGCCGAAGACGAAGCCGTGGCCTGTATCGAGCGTATCGCCGGTAAAGCGCATGAAGTGAACTACAACCTGATCCCCGGGGTGATCTATACCCGCCCGGAACTGGCCTGCGTCGGCAAGACCGAAGAGCAGCTCAAGGCCGAAGGTCGCGCCTACAAAGTGGGCAAGTTCCCGTTCAGCGCCAACAGCCGCGCCAAGATCAACCACGAGACCGAAGGCTTCGCCAAGGTCCTGGCCGATGCCAACACCGATGAAGTGCTCGGCGTGCACCTGGTCGGCCCGAGCGTCAGCGAGATGATTGGTGAGTTCTGCGTGGCCATGGAGTTCTGCGCATCAGCCGAAGACATCGCGCTCACCTGCCACCCGCACCCGACCCGTTCCGAAGCCTTGCGCCAGGCAGCGATGAACGTCGAAGGTCTGGCCATGCAGATCTGACCTCAGTCAGCCTGTATCCCAGTGGGCGCTGGCCTCGCCAGCGATGGCGCCACATTGGCCCCATCGCCGGCAAGGCCGGCCCCTACAGGTGCCGTTGTAGTGATCAGGCGAGCGCTGTCTGCTTATGCTCGACAAACCGCTCCGCAAGGAACGGTGTGATATCCAGCGGCAGCGCCTCGCGGTGCAACACCTTGTCGATCAGAACTCCGGTAATCGCCGAGGTCAGAATGCCGGTACGGAAATGTCCACAGGCGTTCAGGTAACCCTCCACGCCAAACACCGGCCCGAGAATCGGCAATTCATCCGGCGAACCCGGCCGCAACCCGGCCCAGGTGCGCTTGAGGTTGACCTGCGCCAGCGCCGGAATGCAGCGCACCGCGCCCTGCACCAGCCCGTTGATTTCCGGGTAGGTGGTGGTGACGTCGAAGCCCTTGTCTTCGGTGGTGCTGCCGATCAGGATCTCGCCGTTGTCCTTCTGCGCCATGTAGCAGTCGCTGGTGGTCAGGCAGCCATTGAGCAGCTTGGGCATGCGTTCGGTCAGCAAGATCTGGCCCTTCACCGGCTTCACCGGAATGCGCAACCCGCTGGCCTGCTCGCTCAGATCGGCAGCCCAGGCGCCAGCGGCATTGATCAGCGTCTGGCAGTGGAACACGCCCTCCTCGGCCGTCTTCACCCCGGTTACCCGCGAGCCCTGATGCAGCACCCCCGTCACGTTGGTGTTGAAGTACAGGTCGACGCCATTCTGTCGTGCCCCCTCGGTATAGGCATCGGCCAGGCGGAACGGGCTGACCTGGTGATCGCAGAGGAACTCCAGCGCACCGTGCGCCTGCTCGCTCACCGCAGGCTCGGTGCGGCGCAGGGTATCGCGGTCGAGCCAGCGCACCTGGTCGGCCAGGTGCGGGATCTGCGCGACGATATGCTCGGCGTAGAGCCGGTCTTCGTCGTCATAAATCACGTACTTGAGGCCGGTACGCTCGAACTTGAAGTCCATGCCGTGGCGCTCGATCAGTTCCTGATGCAGCTGTGGATACAACGCGTTGGACTGCAAGGCGAAGTCGAAGAAGGACTGCGGCAGGATATGCGGGGTGCTCGAGTCCACCACCACCGCCGAGCCTTGCGCCTCGCGTTTCTGCTTGGCCGACATCATGCGGAAGAAGATCACCCCGCAACCCAGCCCCACCGACTCACCGATAGCCCACAAGCCGCCAGCCGAAGCACGGGTGGCGTTGCCTGGGCGCTTGGCGTCGATCAGGGCGATCTTCAGGTTCTTGCGCTTGGACAACTGATACGCGCAGGAGGCGCCAATCACGCCGCCGCCAGCAATCACAACATCGTAGGTTTTGCTCATGGTTCAGGCTTCCGTGCCAAGGTGCTGGAATGCAGAGAAAGGTATCGGGTCGATCGGGAAGCGCGGCCGCAGCCAGCCGACGTCGGCGCGACCGGTGGCCTGGCGCAGGCGGTCGTTGCAATAGCCGACGCACATCCGCCCCTGGCAATCGCCCATGCTCACGCGGGTACGCATCTTCAGCCCGGCCATGTCTTGCACACCCTGCTCCAGGGCCAGGTCGATGTCGGCGCGGCTGACGTTTTCGCAGCGGCAGATCAGCGTGTCTTCGTTCGGCAGGTTGATCTGCTGTTTACCGCGCAAGGTATAGCGGTCGACCCCAGCGCGGAAGCGTTTGATCGCCCCCAGCTTGCCCAGGTAGCGCTCGCGCAGATCGAGGGCCTCGCTGTCGCCGATCACCCCAGCCTGCATCAGCATCGACACGGCGGCGATGCGCCCGGTGAGCATCGCCGCTTCACCGCCGCGGATACCGCAAAGGTCGCCGGCCAGGTGGACATGCGCTTCGCTGCTGCGCTGCCAGCCGTCGCTTTCGGCGCGCAGGTAACCGTCTTCGCTGAAACTGTGGTTCAGGCCCATCTGCTGGCTGAGCTGGGTCCGCGGGATAAAGCCGTAGCCCACCGCCAGGGTTTGCGCCTTGACCCGCTGCACGCGGCTCATGTCCGGCTGCCAGTCGTCGCCGTAAGGTGCCAGGCGCACTTCGCCGAGTTCGTCCTGGCCCGTCGCACCGACCACACCCCAGCCGTAATGCATCGGGATGCCATTGAGCTTCAGGTAGCCGAGCATGCTCAAGCCGTCGAGGAACAGCTGCGGTTTGTTCAACAAGGCCAGGCTTTCACGAGCAATCTTGCCCAATGCACAGGCTTCATACACACCCTCGACCTTCACCCCCGCCGCGTGCAACTGGCAGGCCACCAGCGGCAGCAACGGCCCGGTGCCAGCAATCACCGTGGTACCCAGCGGCTTGACCACACCACTCTTGATCTGCAGTTGCAGGCCACCGAGCAGGATCACCCCAGGCAAGGTCCAGCCAGGAAACGGCACATTGCGCTCATGGCAGCCGGCCGACAGCAGCAAGTGGCTGAATTCGACTTCACCGAGCTGCTCGTCGGCGTCCAGCACCATCAAGCGCTGGCCGCCTTCGCCACCGACGACCCGGGTATTCAGGCGTACATCGATATGGCTGCGGCTGGCGTCGAAGTCCTTGTGCAGTTGCTTCAGCGCATTGCTGTAGCGTGCGCCGAGATAGCCGAGGTCGACGCCACTGCGCAGCGGGCCACGGTAAACCACGCCGCCCAGGCGCGAGGCTTCGTCGATCAGCACACTGTCGACGCCATGCCGGGCCAATTCGATGGCCGCCGCCATTCCCGCCGAGCCACCACCGACAATCACCGGGCGCATGCTCATAAGGCCTCCTGTGCGACCACGCGATTGACCAGGGTGTCGACCTGCATGCCGGGCTGCACCACGGTCTGACAGGCGCGGCGCTTGGGCCGACCATTGATTGCGACCAGACAGCATTGGCACACGCCCATACCACAAAAAGCACCGCTGACCTGGCCGTGGTCGTTGCGGCCGATCTGCCGCTGGCCGACCGCGTGCAAAACACTCAACACGGTTTCACCGGCAGCCGCAGCCACCGCTTTGCCGTCGAGCAGGATGGTCATGTCCGCGCCCTGCAAGGGCTGGATATCGAGGGATCGATCAAGGTTGTGCATCGTGTTTCGTCCATGAAGTGAGACTGGGCCCAAAACACTATTCGAAGTCGCCGGAAACAAATTGATCCAAGCCAAGCATCTACTGTAAGAGATCTCCTAAACTGACGAAGGACCGCTATTTAGGGCCGTTGCGCCTCATCTTCTGGCGATAACACCCGGCGTGTAACGGTGAGATAACCCCTCCAGGCTTAGCCGCCGTCGGGGATGATCCCGCGCAGCAACAAGCGCGTCGCCGTGGTTGCGGCGGCGTCGTAGTCGATTTCCTGCAGCCCGCTCTTCGCATTGATCCCCGGCAGTGGCCAGCCCTGGCTGATACACGACTGCGCGATCGCCGCCAGGGTCAGCAGCAGATGGTGCGGGTCGACCGGCGCCAGCAAACCGTTCTCCATCCATTTGCGCAAACAGGCGACACTTTGCTGCGCCTGCTGCGTCCAGCGCTCGAAATACACCGTGGGCAGGCGCGGTGTGTCGTTGGTCAGTTCGACCATCAGCACCTTTGACGCCGACGGCCGTTGCTGGAACAGACGGATCATCGCCCGAACCTTGCGCTCCATCGCATCCAGCGGCTCCTTGATCGGCAGGATGCCCTCGTAATATACGAAAATATATAGCGAAAGAATGCCTGCCAACAAAACAAAAACCCCCTGCCGTGGCAGGGGGTTGTGGATAACGCATCAGTACGACAGCGGCTTACTCCACCGTCACCGACTTGGCCAGGTTGCGCGGCTGGTCGACATCGGTGCCCTTGAGCACGGCAACGTAGTACGACAACAGTTGCAGCGGGATGGTGTAGAGGATCGGCGCCAGCGCATCGATGATGTGCGGCACGTTGATCACGTGCGTACCTTCACCGTTGCTCATGCCAGCTTGCTCGTCGGCGAAGACGATCAGCTCGCCGCCACGGGCCCGCACTTCCTGCAGGTTGGATTTCAGCTTTTCCAGCAACTCGTTGTTCGGCGCCACGGTGACGACCGGCATGTCGTTGTCGACCAGTGCCAGCGGGCCGTGCTTGAGCTCGCCAGCCGGGTAAGCTTCAGCGTGGATATAGGAGATTTCCTTGAGCTTCAAGGCACCTTCCATTGCTACCGGGAACTGCGCACCGCGGCCAAGGAACAGGGTGTGGTGCTTGTCGGCGAACAGCTCGGAAATCTTCTCGACGGTGGCGTCCATGGCCAATGCTTCGCCCAGGCGTACCGGCAGGCGGCGTAGTTCTTCGACCAGCTCGGCTTCGACGCCCGCCGCCAAGGTGCCACGCACCTGGCCCAGGGCCAAGGTCAGCAGCATCAGCGAAACCAGCTGGGTAGTGAAGGCCTTGGTCGATGCCACGCCGATTTCCGGGCCAGCCAGGGTCAGCAGGGTCAGGTCCGACTCACGCACCAGCGAGCTGATGCCGACGTTGCAGATCGCCAGGCTCGCCAGGAAGCCCAGGGCCTTGGCATTGCGCAGGGCGGCCAGGGTGTCGGCGGTTTCGCCGGACTGCGAAATGGAGACGAACAGAGTGTCTGGCTGCACGACTACTTTGCGGTAGCGGAACTCGCTGGCCACTTCGACCTGGCACGGAATACCGGCCAGTTCTTCGAGCCAGTAACGCGCGACCATCCCGGCATGGTAGCTGGTGCCGCAGGCGACGATCTGCACGTTGCGCACCTTGGTAAACAGCTCGGCAGCTTGCGGGCCAAAAGCCTGCACCAGAACATGGTCGCTGCCCAGACGGCCTTCCAGAGTGCGCTGCACCACACGTGGCTGCTCATGGATTTCCTTGAGCATGAAGTGGCGGTACTCGCCCTTGTCGGCCGCTTCGGCGCCTTCGTGGTACTGCACGGTTTCACGCTCGACGGCGTTGCCATCGACGTCCCAGATCCGCACCTGATCGCGACGGATGTCGGCGATATCGCCTTCTTCCAGGTACATGAAGCGGTCGGTAACCTGACGCAGGGCCAGTTGGTCGGAGGCCAGGAAGTTCTCGCCCAGGCCCAGGCCAATCACCAGTGGGCTGCCGCTGCGGGCGGCAACCAGACGGTCAGGCTGCTTCGCGCTGATCACCGCCAGGCCATAGGCGCCGTGCAGTTGCTTGACCACAGCTTTCAAGGCGTCGGCCAGATCAGGCACGCTTTTCAGGGTGTGGTGCATCAGGTGCACGATCACTTCGGTGTCGGTTTGCGAGCTGAACACGTAGCCCAGGCCTTTGAGCTGTTCGCGCAGGGCTTCGTGGTTCTCGATGATGCCGTTGTGCACCACCGCCACTTCGCTGGCGGAGAAATGCGGGTGGGCGTTGTGCTCGGTCGGTGCGCCATGGGTAGCCCAGCGGGTGTGGGCGATACCCAACTGGCCGTTCAGCGGCTCGGCGGCCGCGGCAGCCTCCAGCTCACTGACCTTGCCGATGCGACGGCGGCGTTCCAGGCTGCCCTGCTGGGTGTAGACGGCCAGGCCGGCGCTGTCATAACCACGGTATTCCAGGCGCTTGAGGCCTTCGATCAGAATGGCTGTAATGTTGCGCTCGGCAACGGCACCAACGATCCCACACATACTTAATGCTCCTAGCTGATTGCGGCGCAGATAACGTTGATGCCGCGGTCTTCAATCTGTGAGCGCGCCTCATTTGGCAAGCGCTCGTCGGTAATCAGGGTATTGATGCTGCTCCAGGGCAGCTCAAGGTTCGGGATCTTGCGCCCGACCTTGTCGGATTCGACCATCACGATCACTTCACGGGCCACTTCGGCCATCACCCGGCTCAGGCCAAGCAGTTCGTTGAACGTGGTGGTACCGCGCTGCAAGTCGATGCCATCGGCCCCGATGAACAACTGGTCGAAATCGTATGAGCGCAGAACCTGTTCGGCGACCTGGCCCTGGAACGATTCCGAATGCGGGTCCCAGGTACCGCCCGTCATCAGCAACACCGGTTCGTGCTCCAGTTCGCTCAAGGCTCGGGCCACATTCAACGAATTGGTCATCACCACCAGACCTGGTTGCTGGCCCAGTTCCGGGATCATCGAGGCGGTGGTACTGCCGCTGTCGATGATGATCCGCGCATGTTCGCGGATACGCGCTACCGCCGCCCGGGCAATCGCCTGCTTATACAGGGACACTTGCTGGCCTTGGCCAGCAATCAGTTCCTGCGGCATGGTCACCGCACCACCGTAGCGGCGCAGTAACAGCCCATGCGACTCCAGCGCGGCCAGGTCCTTGCGAATGGTCACTTCGGATGTTTCGAAACGCTTGGCCAACGCATCCACGCTCACCTCGCCCTGCGCGTTGAGCAGCGCCAGGATGTTGTGGCGGCGTTGGGGTGTGTTGCGTTTCGACATGGGGCCTAAGTTTCGATTCGAAAGATAATGGTGGCAATCAAAACCTAAAGCTTTCGAGTCGTCAAGCAGGCGAACAGGATTTTCCGACAGTGTGTATAACGGCGGCGTACCGAGTTTTACCCACAGACACGTGCCTGTGGGCAACATAACGCAGAAAGGCCGACTTATACACAATCCAGTCGGCCTTTCCGCTCAGCTGTGAATAAGATCAGCTTTTCTTGATTTTCTCGGGACGCTTCCAGCCATCGATGTTGCGTTGCCGGGCACGGCCTACGGCCAACTGCGCAGCCTCGACATTCTGGGTGATGGTAGAACCGGCCGCCGTGGTCGCCCCAGCCTGGATATCCACAGGCGCAACCAGCGAGTTGTTCGAACCGATGAACACGTCTTCGCCCAGCACCGTCTTGAACTTGTTCGCCCCATCGTAGTTGCAGGTGATGGTACCGGCACCGATGTTGGTACGAGCGCCGACTTCAGCGTCGCCCAGGTAGGTCAGGTGGCCAGCTTTGGCGCCTTCGCCGAGGTGGGCATTCTTCAGCTCTACAAAGTTACCCACATGGGCGCGGGCTTCCAGCACGCTGCCCGGGCGCAGCCGCGCGAACGGGCCGGCATCGCTGCCCTCGCCCATCACTGCACCTTCCAGGTGGCTGTTGGCTTTGACCACCACGCCTTTGCGCAGCACGCTGTTCTTGATCACACAGTTCGGACCGATGACCACGCCGTCTTCGATTTCGACGCGGCCTTCGAGGATCACGTTGACATCGATCAGCACATCGCGACCGACGCTGACCTGGCCGCGCACGTCGAAACGCGCCGGATCACGCAGGGTGACACCCAGGGCCATCAAACGGCGAGCTTCGCGCAACTGGTAGTGACGCTCCAGTTCGGCCAGTTGGCGACGGTCGTTGGCGCCCTGCACTTCCATCGGGTCGTGCGGTTGCTCGGTGGCCACCACCAGGCCATCGGCCACGGCCATGGCGATCACGTCGGTCAGGTAATACTCACCCTGGGCATTGTTGTTCGACAGACGCCCCAGCCAATCGGCCAGACGTGCAGCCGGCACCGCGAGAATACCGGTATTGCCTTCCTGGATAGCCTTCTGCGCTTCGTTGGCATCCTTGTGCTCGACGATAGCAGTGACCTGGCCCTGGGCATCGCGAACGATGCGACCGTAGCCGGTCGGATCATCCAGCGTGACGGTCAGCAGGCCCAATTGGGTCGGTGTGACCAGCGCCAGCAGGCGCTTGAGGGTGTCGACTTCGATCAGCGGCACATCCCCGTAGAGGATCAGCACGGTGTCGGCAGTCAGCGCCGGCAGGGCCTGGGCGACGGCGTGGCCGGTACCCAGTTGTTTGTCCTGCAGGACAAAATTCAGATCATCGGCGGCCAAGCGCTCGCGAACCAATTCAGCACCATGCCCGATAACCACATGGACACCGTGTGGCTGAAGCTGCCGAGCGCTGTGGATAACATGCCCAAGCATGGAATCGCCGGCGATCGGGTGCAGAACCTTGGGCAGTGCCGAACGCATGCGAGTGCCTTGGCCTGCGGCGAGAATAACGATATCAAGCGACATTACTGGCTACCAATCCTGGGCGGTCAGCGAGATGACCGGAGATAAAAAGCGGAAAAAGAAAAAGGGTAGCCGAGGCTACCCTTTTACTCAATCGCAACGAAAGCAATCGGCAAAATGCCGGCTTACTTGCCTTTGCGCATTTGCTGGACGGTACGCAGCTGAGCTGCGGCCTCGGCCAGACGTGCAGCAGCGGCTCCGTAATCGAAATCCGCGCCTTTCTCGTTCAGGGCTTTCTCGGCGGCCTTGACGGCATCCTGAGCCTGAGCTTCATCCAGGTCGGCAGCACGTTGCACGGTATCGGCAAGCACCTTGACCATGTTCGGCTGAACCTCGAGGAAACCACCAGAGATGTAGAACACCTCTTGGGCGCCACCCTGCTTGGTCAGCGTGATCGGGCCTGGCTTCAAATTGGTGATCAGCGGGGCGTGGCCTGGAGCGACACCAAGGTCACCCAGGTTGCCGTGCGCAACCAACATTTCGACCAGACCGGAGAAAATCTCTCCTTCCGCGCTGACGATGTCGCAATGGACTGTCATAGCCATCTGCTTGCCTCAACCTGATTAGCGCCCCTTGCGGGGCGCCGGGATTACAGTTTCTTGGCTTTCTCGACCGCTTCTTCGATGGCGCCGACCATGTAGAACGCTTGTTCTGGCAGATGGTCGTAGTCACCGTTGAGGATGCCTTTGAAGCCAGCAATGGTGTCTTTCAGGGAAACGTATTTACCTGGGGAACCAGTGAAGACTTCAGCCACGAAGAACGGCTGGGACAGGAAACGCTGGATCTTACGAGCGCGGGATACCAGTTGCTTATCGGTTTCGGACAGCTCGTCCATACCCAGAATCGCAATGATGTCCTTCAGCTCTTTGTAGCGCTGCAGTACGTACTGAACGCCACGCGCGGTGTCGTAGTGCTCGTTGCCGATGACGTTCGGGTCCAGCTGGCGCGAAGTCGAGTCCAGTGGATCGACCGCTGGGTAGATACCCAGGGAGGCGATGTCACGGGACAGTACGACGGTGGCGTCCAAGTGGGCGAAGGTGGTCGCTGGCGACGGGTCGGTCAGGTCGTCCGCAGGTACGTATACGGCCTGGATCGAGGTGATCGAACCTTCCTTGGTCGAAGTGATACGTTCTTGCAGAACGCCCATCTCTTCAGCCAGGGTCGGCTGGTAACCTACTGCCGACGGCATACGGCCCAGCAGTGCGGATACTTCGGTACCGGCCAGGGTGTAACGATAGATGTTGTCGACGAACAGCAGAACGTCGTTACCTTCGTCACGGAACTTCTCAGCCATGGTCAGGCCGGTCAGCGCTACGCGCAGACGGTTTCCTGGTGGCTCGTTCATCTGACCGTAAACAAGGGCAACCTTGTCCAGTACGTTGGAATCCTTCATCTCGTGGTAGAAATCGTTACCCTCACGAGTACGCTCACCCACACCGGCGAACACGGAATAACCGCTGTGCTCGATCGCGATGTTACGGATCAGTTCCATCATGTTTACGGTCTTGCCTACACCGGCACCACCGAACAGACCAACTTTACCGCCTTTGGCGAACGGGCAAACCAGGTCGATAACCTTGATGCCGGTTTCCAGCAGGTCGTTACCGCCTGCCTGGTCAGCGAAGGACGGAGCAGGACGGTGGATACCCCAACGCTCTTCTTCGCCGATCGGACCTGCTTCGTCAATCGGGTTGCCCAGCACGTCCATGATCCGGCCCAGTGTCGCTTTACCGACCGGTACGGAGATGGCTGCGCCGCTGTCTACCACGTCCAGGCCACGTTTCAGGCCTTCGGTGGAACCCATCGCAATGGTACGAACCACGCCGTCGCCCAGCTGCTGCTGAACTTCCAGGGTGGTTTCCGCGCCTTGTACTTTCAGCGCGTTATAGACACTCGGAACGCTGTCACGTGGGAATTCCACGTCGATGACGGCGCCGATGATTTGAACGATACGTCCGCTACTCATAGCTGGATCCTCTGAATATTTGAACCGTTAAACCGCGGCAGCGCCGCCGACGATTTCCGAGATCTCTTGGGTGATCGCAGCCTGACGCGCCTTGTTGTAGATCAGCTGCAATTCGCTGATCAGGTCGCCGGCGTTGTCGGTGGCGTTTTTCATTGCGATCATCCGCGCCGCTTGTTCAGCAGCGTTGTTCTCGACCACCGCCTGGTAGACCTGCGACTCCACGTAACGCACCATCAGGCCGTCCAGCAGCTCTTTGGCGTCAGGTTCGTAGAGGTAGTCCCAGTGGTGCTTGAGTTCTTGATCCGGGGTTGCGACCAACGGAATCAACTGCTCGACCGTTGGCTGTTGCGTCATGGTATTGATGAACTTGTTCGATACCACGGACAGACGATCGATACGACCATCCAGGTAGGCGTCCAGCATGACCTTGACGCTGCCGATCAGATCATTGATCGATGGCTCTTCGCCCAGGTGGCTGATCGCTGCAACGACGTTACCGCCGAAGCTGCGGAAAAACGCCGCACCCTTGCTGCCCACCACGCAAAGATCAATTTCGATACCTTGCTCGCGGTTGGCCGACATGTCCTTGACCAGGGCCTTGAACAGGTTGGTGTTCAAGCCGCCGCACAGACCACGGTCACTGCTCACCACGACATAGCCGACGCGCTTTACAGGGCGATCGATCATGAACGGGTGGCGGTATTCCGGGTTGGCGTTGGCCAGATGACCGATCACCTGGCGGATACGCTCCGCATAAGGACGGCTAGCAGCCATGCGCATTTGAGCCTTGCGCATCTTGCTGACCGCCACTTTTTCCATGGCGCTGGTAATTTTTTGCGTGCTTTTGATGCTCGCAATCTTACTGCGAATCTCTTTTGCGCCTGCCATGTAACACCTATCAGGTTAGCAAGCGGGGGCTGCAAAGCCCCCGCTGCGGCTTACCAGGTTTGGGTGGCCTTGAACTTCTCGATACCGGCTTTGATGCCAGCGTCGATTTCGTCGTTGAAGTCACCCTTCACGTTGATCTTCGCCATCAGTTCGGCGTGATCACGGTTGAAGTAGGAGATCAGCGCTTGTTCGAAGCTACCGATCTTGGCGATTTCAACGTCGGTCAGGAACCCACGCTCAGCGGCATACAGCGACAGCGCCATGTCCGCGATGGACATTGGAGCGTATTGCTTCTGCTTCATCAGCTCGGTAACACGTTGACCGTGTTCCAGCTGCTTGCGGGTGGCTTCGTCCAGGTCAGATGCGAACTGGGCGAATGCTGCCAGTTCACGGTACTGAGCCAGAGCGGTACGGATACCACCGGAAAGCTTCTTGATGATCTTGGTCTGAGCGGCACCACCCACACGGGATACCGAAACACCGGCGTTCACTGCAGGGCGGATGCCCGAGTTGAACATGGCCGATTCCAGGAAGATCTGACCGTCGGTGATCGAGATCACGTTGGTCGGAACGAACGCGGAAACGTCGCCAGCCTGGGTTTCGATGATCGGCAGTGCGGTCAGGGAACCGGTTTTGCCAGTTACAGCACCGTTGGTGAACTTCTCGACGTACTCTTCGGAAACGCGCGATGCACGCTCCAGCAGACGGGAGTGGAGATAGAACACGTCACCTGGGTACGCTTCACGTCCTGGTGGACGGCGCAGCAGCAGGGAGATCTGACGGTAGGCAACGGCCTGCTTGGACAGGTCATCGTAAACGATCAGTGCGTCTTCACCGCGGTCACGGAAGAACTCGCCCATGGTGCAACCGGCGTATGGCGCCAGGAATTGCAGTGCGGCGGATTCCGAAGCACTGGCAACAACCACGATGGTGTTGGCCAGGGCGCCGTTTTCTTCCAGCTTGCGAACGATGTTGGCAACGGTGGAACGCTTTTGGCCGACAGCGACATAAACGCAGAAAATACCGGAGTCTTTCTGGTTGATGATGGCGTCGATCGCCATGGCGGTCTTACCGATCTGACGGTCACCGATGATCAGCTCACGCTGGCCACGGCCGACAGGGATCATGGCGTCAACCGATTTGTAGCCAGTCTGTACAGGCTGGTCTACCGATTTACGCCAGATAACGCCCGGAGCAACTTTCTCGACCGCGTCGGTCTCGGTGTTGCCCAGTGGGCCTTTGCCGTCGATTGGGTTACCCAGTGCGTCGACAACGCGACCCAGCAGTTCCTTACCAACTGGAACTTCCAGGATGCGGCCGGTGCACTTGGCACTCATGCCTTCAGCGAGGGTGTCGTAAGCGCCCAGTACTACCGCACCAACGGAGTCTTGCTCCAGGTTGAGGGCCATACCGAAGACGCCGCCTGGAAACTCGATCATTTCGCCGTACATAGCGTCGGCCAGACCGTGAATCCGCACGATGCCGTCAGAAACGCTGACGACAGTACCTTCGTTGCGGGCTTGGGAGGTCACATCGAGCTTCTCGATGCGACCCTTGATGATTTCACTAATTTCGGAAGGATTGAGTTGCTGCATTGCTCTGCTGCCCCTTCAAACTCAAGATTTCAATGCTTCGGCCAGTTTCGCGATTTTGCCGCGAACAGAGCCATCGATAACCAGGTCGCCGGCGCGGATAACGACACCACCAATCAGGCTGGCATCCTCCGTCGCATGCAGGCGCACTTCCCGGCTGAGCCGTGCACTGAGAACCTTGGCGAGTTTGTCTTGCTGTTCTTGGTTCAACGCAAAAGCACTGGTGACTTCCACGTCCACGGATTTCTCTTGCTCGGCCTTGTACAGGTCGAACAGCGCCGAAATCTCCGGCAACAGCTGGAGACGTTCGTTTTCCGCGGCAACATGAATGAAATTCTGTGCCTGTGCATCGAACTTGTCACCGCACACGTCGATAAACGCGGCGGCCTTTTGTGCGCTCGTCAGTCGCGGGGCCTTGAGCAGGCGCTGCATGGTGTCGTCTTGCGACACCGCAGCAGCCAGGCCGAGCATGGCTGACCAATTGGCCAGTTGCTGATGGGCCTGGGCGTGCTCAAAGGCAGCCTTAGCGTAAGGTCGGGCCAACGTGGTCAGTTCTGCCATGATCGCCCTCGCTTAAATTTCAGCGGCCAGTTTGTTAACCAGCTCCGCATGCGCGTTTTGATCGATTGTGGCGCCAAGGATCTTTTCAGCACCTTCAACAGCCAGGCTACCCACTTGGGCGCGCAGCGCGTCTTTGGCACCGTTCAGTTCCTGTTCGATCTCGGCCAGAGCCTGAGCTTTCACACGGTCAGCTTCGACGCGGGCCTGATCACGGGCTTCCTCGACGATCTGAGCACCGCGTTTCTTCGCCTGCTCTACGATTTCAGCTGCCTGAGCCTTCGCTTCGCGCAGTTGCTGACCCACTTTATCTTGGGCCAGCTCCAGGTCGCGAGCTGCTCGGTTGGCAGCGTCCAGTCCATCCGCGATCTTCTTCTGACGTTCTTGCAAAGCCGCGATGACCGGAGGCCACACGAACTTCATGCAGAACAGCACAAAGATGAAGAACGCAACGGACTGGCCAATCAGGGTTGCATTAATGTTCACGCCAACACCTCGCTCGTTCTTTGTCCATCACACCAACACACTCGAAAAACCGAGTGATTAGCCAGCGATCTGACCAACGAAGGGATTAGCGAAGGTGAAGAACAGAGCGATACCAACACCGATCATGGTTACGGCGTCGAGCAGACCGGCAACGATGAACATTTTAACTTGCAGCATTGGAACCATCTCTGGCTGGCGAGCAGCGCCTTCCAGGAACTTGCCGCCCAGCAGGCCGAAACCAATGGCGGTACCCAGAGCACCCAGGCCGATCAGCAGAGCAACAGCGATAGCGGTAAGACCAACTACAGTTTCCATCTTTCCTCCCGACTTTTACGTCGTATTGGTTAGGTTTTTTAGTTTGAAGCGGTAAAACAAAATCGTTTTTTACAGCTGCCCTTGCGGACGTTTTCGACCCTCCCCCGTGCTGGCGAAAGGGTCATCAGACACGCCAGGCGGTCTTAATGGTTATCTTCGTGAGCCATCGACAGGTAGACGATGGTAAGCATCATGAAGATGAACGCTTGCAGGGTGATGATCAGGATGTGGAACACCGCCCACGCCCATTGCAGCACCACGCCCAGGCCGCTGAGCCACAGCAGGCCGGCACCGAACATCACGGCAATCAGGATGAACACCAGCTCACCGGCGTACATGTTGCCGAACAGACGCAGGGCCAGCGAGATCGGCTTGGCGATCAGGGTGACGAATTCGAGCAGGAAGTTGACCGGAATCAGCAGGATCTGAACAAAGATGTTCTTGCTGCCGAACGGGTGCAGGGTCAGTTCACCGAGGAAGCCGCCCAGGCCCTTGACCTTGATGCTGTAGAAGATGATCAGGGCGAACACGCAGAAGGCCATGGCCATGGTCGCGTTCGGGTCGGTGGTCGACACCGCGCGGAACGGAATGTGCGGATCGCCGGAGATCAGGATGGCCAGCTGAGGAATCCAGTCGACCGGTACCAGGTCGATGGCGTTCATCAGGAACACCCAGACGAAGATGGTCAGCGCCAGCGGAGCGATCACCGGGCTGCGACCATGGAACGAGTCCTTGACGCTGCCGTTGACGAATTCGACCAGCACTTCAACGAAGTTCTGCAGACCGCCGGGCTGACCCGAGGTTGCCTTCTTCGCCGCCGCGCGGAACACGAGGATGAAAATCAGACCCAGTGCAACGGACCAACCCAGGGTGTCCACGTGGAACGCCCAGAAGCCCATTGCTTTGGCTTCTGCTGCGGAATGGGCAAAACCCCAACCGCCGTCTGGTAGTTGACCGAAGGTCAAGTTCTGCAAGTGGTGCTGGATATAGCCCGAAGCGGTTTCTGCTGCCATGTTTGCCTCAAACGCCCTAAGGTCTCGAAAGTCTTATATTCATCAGCAGGGGCGCGAACCAGCTGACCAACTGGGTCAGCAGGAAGACGCCGAATACTGCTAATGGCGCCAATGGCTTCACTCCTGCAAACGTCAGTGCGAACAGCACTGCCGTCAAAATCAATTTGCCTGCCTCGCCCGCGTAAAACGACTTGACGATGGCCTGCGCTGCCCGGGCGCCGGTAAAACGGAACGCCTTATAGGCAAAGTACACATTCGGCAGCCAGGCAATCAGTCCTCCGCAGAGTCCCGAATATCCGCTGACCGCTCCATGCCATTGCCACAACGCCAAGCTTGCCAACAACAGCACGACACATTGAGTCAGCAGTACCGGAAAAACCGCCCAGCGATGGAAAGGCAAGCGGTTTGGCGTGCGGGTTTCCATCACAACTGCTCCTCGAAAGTCGGCCAACCCGTCAGCTATGACTTGGCATAATTTGTGCCGACAAAATGCGCGCAGAGTATAGGGGCGGTTTGACCCCTATTCAACTGCCGGGTAGTGATTTCCGACTGCGCGCTACAAATGGAATTGTTTCAGCGGATGTGAGCTAGCACACCCTGTAACTCATCTAACGAGTTGTAACGAATTACCAACTGGCCTTTGCCCTTGTTACCGTGGCGGATCTGTACGGCCGAGCCCAGGCGCTCTGCCAGCCGCTGTTCAAGGCGAGTGATGTCCGGGTCCGGCTTGGCCGCTTCGACCGGCTCAGGCTTGCCGTTGAGCCACTGGCGCACCAGCGCCTCGGTCTGACGAACGGTCAGGCCGCGTGCGACAACGTGTCGCGCCCCATCCACCTGCTGCTCATCAGGCAAACCCAGCAGGGCGCGGGCATGGCCCATCTCCAGATCACCGTGCGAGAGCATGGTCTTGATCACGTCCGGCAGAGAGATCAACCGCAACAGGTTGGCCACGGTCACCCGCGACTTGCCGACTGCATCGGCGACCTGTTGCTGGGTCAGCTGGAACTCCTGCTGCAGACGCTGCAAGGCGATCGCTTCTTCGACCGGGTTGAGGTCTTCGCGCTGGATGTTCTCGATCAGGGCCATCGCAATGGCCGCTTCGTCGGGCACATCGCGGACCATCGCCGGGATGGTCTCCATGCCGGCCTGCTGGCTGGCACGCCAGCGGCGTTCACCGGCAATGATCTCGAAGCGGTTGTCGCCCACCGGGCGAACCACGATCGGCTGCATCACGCCCTGGCTCTTGATCGAGTGCGCCAGTTCTTCGAGCGCCTGCGGGTCCATGTCGCGGCGTGGCTGATATTTGCCACGCTCGATCAGATCCAGAGGCAGGTGTTGCAGTTCTTTCTGGTCGACCTTGACAGCCTGCTCTTCAAGCGCGCTGACAGTCGGACCACTCAGCAGTGCATCCAACCCACGTCCGAGACCTCGTTTCTTAACGGCCATGCGGATTCCTTAAGTTGCCTGTGCAGTGCGGGTTTGACGACGTTGACGACGGACCAGTTCACTGGCGAGCGCCAGATAGGCCAGGGCGCCGCGCGACTGCTTGTCGTAGGCCAGAGCCGGCATACCGAAACTCGGCGCCTCGGCCAGGCGAATGTTGCGCGGGATCACCGTGTCGTAGAGCTGATCGCCGAAGTGTTCCTTGAGCTGTGCCGAAACATCGTTGATCAGGCTCAGGCGTGGATCGTACATGGTCCGCAGCAGGCCTTCGATCTTGAGCTGGGGATTCAGTCGTTCGCCAATGCGCTTGATGTTATCCACAAGGTCGCTCAGGCCTTCCAGGGCAAAGTATTCACATTGCATTGGAATGATCACGCCATCGGCGGCAACCAGGGCGTTGAGCGTCAGCATCGACAGCGATGGCGGGCAGTCGATCAGGATGTAATCGTAGTTTTCCCGAATCGGCGCAAGGGCCGTGCGCAGACGACTTTCCTTCATCTGCATTTCCAGCAGCACCACCTCGGCGGCAGTCAGGTCGCGGTTGGCCGGCAGCAGCTGATAACCGCCGTGCTCGGAGAAATGCATGGCCTGGGCCAGGTCGCATTCGCCGATCAGCAGGTCATAGACCGAATGTTCCAGGACGTGTTTATCCACACCGCTACCCATGGTGGCGTTGCCCTGTGGATCGAGATCGATCAGCAGCACCCGGCGCTTGGTAGCGACCAACGATGCGGCGAGATTGATACAGGTGGTGGTTTTACCCACACCACCCTTCTGGTTCGCAATTGCGAATACCTTAGCCATTCTTGCTTGTGTTCCCAGTCATGCCGTGCGGCGCAGTATCAGCAGATGGCGTTGGCCTTGGCAACCCGGAACGGTCAAGGCCTGCTCGCTATCCACTTTGAAATCTGCCGGCAATGCTACCAGCTCATCGGCAGGATGCAGCCCTTTCATTGCCAGCCACTGCGTCTGGGCATCGCCCAGGTGCCGCGTCCAGTTGGTGAAGTTTTCCATACTGCTGAACGCGCGCGAGATGATCCCAGTGAACGGCTGTGCCGGCTGGAACGCTTCGACGCGCTTGTGGATAACCGTGAGGTTGGCCAGCTTCAGCTCCAGTTTGACCTGGGTCAGGAAGCGCGTTTTCTTGCCGTTGCTGTCGAGCACCGTGACCTGTTTGTCCGGATGCAGGATCGCCAGTGGAATGCCCGGCATGCCACCACCGCTGCCGACGTCGAGCCAGCGCGGACTGTCGCTGTGGATAAACGCCATGACGCTGAGGCTGTCGAGCAGGTGGCGGGAGACCATCTCGTCCGGGTCGCGGACGGCAGTCAGGTTATACGCCTTGTTCCACTTGATCAGCAGGCCCAGGTACGCCAGCAGTTGTTCCTGCTGCGCGGCACTCAAGTCGAGGCCTAATGCGCGGGCGCCTGTGGACAACTCCTCGGCATGTTTGTCGGTGACCATAGAACTCAAGCGCTTTGCTCCAACTCGCGGCCAGCGCCGCGTTTTTTCAGGTGAATCAGCAACAGGGAAATCGCCGCCGGCGTCACACCGGGAATACGCGAGGCCTGGCCAAGGGTCTCGGGGCGGGTCTGCCCGAGCTTGCCCTGGATCTCCTTGGACAACCCGGAAATACCGCTGTAGTCGATATCCTCGGGCAGGCGGGTGTCTTCGCTGGCACGCAGGCGAGCGATTTCTTCCTGTTGCCGGTCAATGTAACCGGCATATTTGGTCTTGATCTCGACCTGTTCGGCCACTTGCGCCTCGGCGCCTTCGCCGCCGGTCACTTCGATCAGGCCAGCGTAGTCGATCTCCGGCCGGGTCAGCAGGTTGAGCAGGTTGTACTCATGGCTCAGCGGTGTACCGAATTTCTCCGCGATCGCATTGCCCTGCTCGGTACCCGGGCGCACCCAGGTCGACTTCAGGCGTTGCTCTTCACGCTCGATACCCTCGCGCTTGGCAGTGAACGCCGCCCAGCGTGCGTCATCGACCAGGCCAAGCTCGCGACCTTTTTCGGTCAAGCGCAGGTCGGCGTTGTCTTCCCGCAGGATCAGCCGGTATTCGGCACGCGAGGTGAACATCCGGTATGGCTCCTGGGTACCCAGGGTAATCAGGTCGTCGACCAGCACGCCGATGTACGCCTCGTCGCGGCGCGGGCACCAGCTGTCGCGGCCCTGCGCACGCAGTGCCGCATTGGTTCCGGCCAGCAGGCCCTGGGCGCCGGCTTCTTCGTAGCCGGTGGTGCCGTTGATCTGACCCGCGAAGAACAGGCCGCCGATCACCTTGGTTTCCAGGCTGTACTTCAGGTCGCGCGGATCGAAGTAGTCGTACTCGATGGCGTAGCCCGGG
Organism: Pseudomonas sp. SDI; assembly: GCF_003105155.1. Lineage (GTDB taxonomy): Bacteria > Pseudomonadota > Gammaproteobacteria > Pseudomonadales > Pseudomonadaceae > Aquipseudomonas. The sequence continues at coordinate 75,844 of NZ_QETK01000019.1, forward strand.
CGCACGATGTGCGCGTTTTCCATACCGCGAATCGAGCGCACGATCTGCAGTTGCACGTCGAACGGCAACGAGGTGGAAATCCCGTTCGGATACAGCTCGTGGGTATTCAGCCCTTCCGGCTCGATGAAGACCTGGTGGCTTTCCTTGTCGGCGAAGCGGTGGATCTTGTCTTCGATCGATGGGCAATAACGCGGGCCAATGCCTTCGATCACGCCCGAGTACATCGGCGAGCGATCCAGGTTCGACGCAATGATTTCGTGGGTACGCGCGTTGGTGTGGGTAATCCAGCAACTGACCTGACGCGGGTGCATGGCCTTGTCGCCCATGAACGACATGACCGGGATCGGCGTATCGCCAGGCTGCTCTGACATGACCGAGAAATCCACCGAGCGCCCGTCGATACGCGGCGGCGTACCGGTTTTCAGGCGGCCGACGCGCAGCGGCAGTTCACGCAGGCGATGAGCCAGGGCAATAGCCGGTGGATCGCCGGCACGGCCGCCGGAGTAGTTCTGCAGACCGATGTGGATAAGTCCGGCAAGGAAGGTCCCGGTGGTCAGTACCACGGAATCGGCCATGAAGCGCAGACCCATCTGCGTCACCACACCGCGTACCTGGTCCTGCTCGACGATCAGGTCGTCGCACGACTGCTGGAATATCCACAGGTTCGGCTGGTTCTCGAGTATCTCACGTACCACCGCCTTGTAGATGGCACGGTCGGCCTGGGCCCGGGTAGCACGCACGGCTGGGCCTTTGCGGTTGTTCAACACGCGGAATTGAATACCGCTCTTGTCGGTGGCCAGCGCCATGGCGCCACCGAGGGCATCGATCTCTTTGACCAGATGGCTTTTACCAATGCCACCAATGGCCGGGTTGCAGCTCATGTGCCCGAGGGTTTCCACGTTGTGGGTCAGCAGCAGGGTTTTCACACCCATGCGTGCAGACGCAAGCGCAGCCTCGGTTCCGGCATGGCCGCCGCCGATGACGATCACTTCAAAACGGGAAGGGAAATCCACCACGCACCTCGTGCCTGTTCCGGGAATAAATAGGGATAACGGACAAGTATAGGGACTAACCCCCCCCTAAAGGAACCTTTTGCACAAAATTTAACCAGCCTGTGGATGAGTGGCGAGCAATAGAAATAAAGAGAGAGAAATTTATTAAAGCTTTGTTTTTATGTTTATTCTTAGTGCCGTACCTTTCTGTGGATAACGTTCTACAGGCCTTGTACTCCGCTGTGTACAGCGTTTCAAAAGTCTGTGGTCTAGTGGGTCTGGGGGTTCTGGATAAGCGGGTTTAACCTGTGGATGAAACAGCCACTTACCCACAAGGCGATTTATCTCCAGCCTTGAGGGCTAGTTATCAACGGAGCTGAGGCGGGGTTTTCCACAGGGCTTATTTTCATCCACAGTGGACAAACGCGCAGGCGAACGCACCCGAGGTCGACCAGGGGTGTGGATAAAATCGTAGAAAGAAGTGTTGCCGGAGGGGTCAGTCAGGTCCGTGCAAGACCTGACTGTGGATAACGACGCTTACTTGCCGATGCAGAAGCTGGAGAAGATGCGACCGAGCAGGTCGTCGGAGCTGAAGGCCCCGGTGATTTCGCCCAGGGCGTGCTGAGCCTGGCGCAGATCTTCGGCCAGCAGTTCCCCTGCACCGGCGAGCGTCAGTTGGGCATGACCGTGATCGAGGTGCTCGCTGGCGCTGCGCAGGGCTTCCAGGTGGCGCCGGCGCGCACTGAAGCTGCTTTCGGAGGTCTGCTCATAGCCCATGCAGGCTTTAAGGTGTTCACGTAGCAGGTCGAGCCCGGTATCGGCGTCTCTGGCGCTCAAGGTAATGGTGACGTGGCCGTCAGCGCACTGCTCCACGGCGATGGCTTCACCACTGAGATCGGCCTTGTTACGAATCAGCGTGACCTTGGCCGGGTCGGGACGCTGATCAAGGAATTCCGGCCACAGGGCAAACGGATCACTGGCCTCCGGCGCTGTCGAATCCACCACCAGCAAGACCCGATCAGCCTCGTTGATCGCTTTCAGCGCGCGCTCCACGCCAATCTTTTCCACATGATCGTCGGTATCGCGCAAGCCGGCAGTATCGACCACGTGCAACGGCATGCCATCGATGTGGATATGTTCGCGCAGGATATCCCGTGTAGTGCCGGCGATATCGGTAACGATGGCCGCTTCACGCCCGGCCAGCACATTGAGCAGGCTCGATTTACCCGCATTCGGCCGGCCAGCGATGACCACGGTCATGCCATCGCGCAACAGAGCGCCCTGCCCGGCTTCACGCTGCACTGTGGACAAGTTGCTGCGCACGTCTTCGAGCATGCTCAGCACATGGCCATCGGCAAGGAAATCGATTTCTTCCTCGGGGAAGTCGATGGCCGCCTCGACATAGATGCGCAGGCTGATCAGTTTCTCGGTGAGGTTATCCACACGGCGGGAAAATTCCCCCTGCAGCGAGCGCAAGGCATTGCGCGCCGCCTGTGCAGAACTGGCTTCGATCAGGTCGGCAATGGCTTCGGCCTGGGCCAGGTCGAGCTTGTCGTTGAGGAATGCTCGCTCACTGAACTCACCAGGCCGGGCCAACCGGCAGCCCAGTTGCAGGCAGCGCTGCAACAGCATGTCGAGTACCACCGGGCCACCGTGGCCCTGCAGTTCCAGCACGTCTTCGCCGGTGAACGAGTTCGGTCCGGGGAAATACAAGGCAATGCCTTCGTCGATGACCTGCGCGTCGTCACTGCGGAACGCGCCGTAATGGGCATGCCGCGGTGTCAGGGAGCGACCGGTGATAGCTTGGCCAGCCTTGCTCGCCAGGGGCCCGGAGATACGCACAATCCCTACCCCGCCTCGCCCCTGGGCAGTGGCGATGGCAGCGATGGTTTCACGAGGAGAATTCATGCTCGAAGGCCTCAGAACAAAAACGACAGATAGCAAAACGCCCCACGAGGGGGCGTTTTCCACAGGTTAGCTGACTAACCTATCAAGCAGCGGCTTTACTGGTGGCTGCTTCGATCTTGCGGGTGATGTACCACTGCTGTGCGATCGACAAGCAGTTGTTCACAACCCAGTACAGCACCAGACCAGCAGGGAACCACAGGAAGAAGAAGGTGAAGATGATCGGCATCAGCTTCATCACCTTGGCCTGCATCGGATCCGGCGGCGTCGGGTTCAGACGCTGCTGAATGAACATGGTCGCGCCCATGATGATCGGCAGGATGAAGAACGGATCCTTGATCGACAGGTCGGTGATCCAGAACATCCACGGCGCCTGACGCATCTCGACGCTTTCCAGCAGTACCCAGTACAGCGAGAGGAAGACCGGCATCTGCACCAGGATCGGCAAGCAGCCGCCCAGCGGGTTGATCTTCTCTTTCTTGTACAGCTCCATCATGGCCTGCGACATTTTCTGCCGATCATCGCCATGTTGCTCTTTCAGTGCTGCCAGTTTTGGCGCAACTGCACGCATACGCGCCATCGACTTGTAGCTGGCTGCGGAGAGCGGGAAGAACAGCAGCTTGATCATCATGGTCAGCACGATGATCGACCAGCCCCAGTTACCCAACAGGCTGTGGATATGTTGCAGCAGCCAGAAGATCGGCTGGGCGATGAACCAGAGGATGCCGTAGTCGACGGTCAGTTCCAGGCCTGGGGACAACTCCTTGAGCTTGGACTGAATCTTCGGACCGGCATACAGCATGGTGCTGGTTTCAGCCTGGGCGCCTGGCGCAACGTTCAGCGCAGGGCCGGTGAAGCCGATGATGTAGTTGCCCTGGCTATCCTTGCGGGTCTGAACAATGTTGTTGTCAGTCGAGCTTGGAATCCAGGCGGTCACGAAGTAGTGCTGCAGCCAGGCGACCCAGCCGCCCGTCACGTTTTCCTTCAGGTTGCCCTTGTCGATATCTTTCATCGACACTTTTTTGTATGGCTCGGAACTTGTCCACAGGGCCGCACCCAGGTAGGTCGCGGTGCCAGTCGCAGTGCTCGACGACGGATCGGAGCTGGCGTCGCGCTTCAGTTGCGCGAACAGGTTACCGCTCCAGGGCTGGGCGCTCTGGTTGTCGATCAGGTAGCTGACTTTCAGGTCGTACTCACCGCGCTTGAAGCTGAAGCGCTTGATGTAGTTGACACCGTTGTCGCTGAACTTCAGGTCGACGACCAGTTGGTCCTGACCATCGGCCATCTGGAAGCTTTTCTGATCGGCGGCATACAGCGGACGACCCGTAGAACGTGCATCCGGGCCATTCACGCCGGTCAGGCCGCTTTGTGCCAGGTAGGTACGTTCATTACCGTTGTCGAACAGCTGGAATGGAATGTCCGGATGATCCTGACGACGAGGGTATTTCGGCAACGTCAGTTGCGCGATATCACCACCACTTGGATCGATAGCCAGATCGAGGACATCGGTCTTGACCCGAATCAGGTCCTTGCTCACTGCCACCGGTGCCAGTTCGGCAGGGGCGGATTCGCCAGTAGCGCTCGGAACGTCGGCGCTGGCGCCAGTGTTGCCGGCGGCCGCGGTATCCGGCAGGGCCGGAGCGACATTGTTGGCAGCAGCATTCTGAGTCGGCAAGGCAGCCTGGCCGTAGTCCTGGTTCCACTTGAGGACCATGACATAGGACACGATTGCCAGGGCGGCGATCAGGATCGTGCGTTTAATATCCATGATTACTCGGCTATCGAAGAAGAAGTACGGGATGAAGGAGCAGGCGGGACCGGGTCATAACCGCCGGCATTCCAGGGATGGCAGCGCCCAAGCCGACGAACGGTCAGCCAACCGCCGCGTAAAAGGCCATAGGACTCGATGGCTTCATACGCATAACACGAGCAGGTTGGGTAAAAACGACAGTGGCTGGCCATCAGAGGACTAATGGCGTAACGGTAAAACTGGATCGGAACGAGTGCCAGTTTACGCATCTGTACGGTCTACCCCTGCAGAGTCGTTGTTAACCACTGGAGCGGGCCGACTGCGTGCAAGGCGCTTCCAGAGCTTGCCAAAGTGTTGGTGCAATTCTGGGTTTTCTATCTCGCCCAAACCCTTACGCGCGACGATCACGATATCCCACCCGGCCAGCAATTGCTGGTGCAGACGGAACGAATCGCGCATCAGACGTTTCAGGCGGTTTCGCTGAACGGCGAGCTTGACGCTCTTTTTACCGATCACAAGCCCCAGACGGGGATGATCCAGACCGTTCTCGCGAGCAAGGAGCAAAAGATTCTTGCCTGGGACCTTGCCGGATGGAGAGTCGAAGACCGCTTTGAAATGTCGGGGGGTCAGCAGGCGCTTTTCCCGACCGTAGTCCTGACTCACCACCTGTGCCGAAAAATCAAACTGCCAGACGCTTACGGCCTTTGGCGCGACGACGCGACAGTACGGCACGGCCGTTCTTGGTGGCCATACGGGCACGGAAACCGTGAGTGCGGGCGCGCTTGATGGTGCTTGGTTGGAAAGTACGTTTCATGGCGTGTTACCTGGTTCGTCGACAACGGGCCGGAATGGCCCCCGTTTTTAGAGACCGGCGATTCTAGAGAAAGCAAGGCCGTAGGTCAATTTCCAACCAGCTTTTCCTTGTAACGAAGAAATCCTTCCTTTGTATCCAGGTCTTTCCATGGTGACAGTTCAAGCACTGTGCAGAAGCTCAACGACGGCTTAGATATAGAAAAAAGAAAGGAAAGGTATTTAAAGCTTTTCTGTAAATCTTATAAAGCTTATGTGGAAGATTTCTGTGGATAAGGTTATACAGCCCTTTAAATTCGTACTGTACAGAGAAATTAAACTCTGTCGGGAAGCGGTGCTCTGGCTGTGCTGCGCCCGCGGATAAGCGGTGGATAAAAATGCCACTTATCAACAGGCGTTTTATCCACAGGGTTTGACCCAGGGTTGTGCAAAGACCTCAGGCGCGGTTATGCACAGGGTTTATTCACACCCCCTTGAGGGTATTTTGGCCATTAACCTGCTGATTTATCGCCACTCTGGGTGCACCTGCATGTGGATAAGTGCGCGGTCGGTCGGTACAATGGCTGCTTGTTTTTGCCTCACCGGCTTTCAACTCAGGGGATATCCGTGTCAGTGGAACTTTGGCAGCAGTGCGTGGAGCTTCTGCGCGATGAACTGCCTGCCCAGCAATTCAACACCTGGATCCGTCCGCTACAGGTCGAAGCCGAAGGCGACGAGTTGCGCGTCTATGCGCCTAACCGTTTCGTTCTCGATTGGGTCAATGAAAAGTACCTCGGCCGTTTGCTCGAGCTGCTCGGCGAACACGGCAATGGCATGGCGCCTGCGCTTTCCTTATTAATAGGAAGCCGTCGTAGCTCTGCGCCGCGTGCCGCACCCAACGCGCCATTGGCTGCCTCGGTTGCCGCTTCGCAGGCACAGGCTGCCCAGGCCGCCGTGGCAGCTGAACCGGCCAGCCCTGCCCCGGCGGCTGCGCCTGTTGCACCTGCGCCGCAGGTCGAGGATGCGCCTTCGCGTGACAGCTTCGATTCGATGGGGGAATCGGGCAACAGCGCGCCCGTCACCAACGGCAGTGGTCGTGCCGAGCAACGTACCGTGCAGGTCGAAGGTGCGCTCAAGCACACCAGCTATCTGAACCGTACGTTTACCTTCGAGAACTTCGTCGAAGGTAAATCCAACCAGCTGGCCCGCGCGGCCGCCTGGCAGGTAGCCGACAACCCCAAGCATGGTTACAACCCACTGTTCCTGTATGGCGGCGTCGGCCTGGGTAAAACCCACTTGATGCACGCTGTGGGTAACCATCTGCTGAAGAAAAACCCGAATGCCAAGGTGGTTTACCTGCACTCGGAGCGCTTCGTCGCCGACATGGTCAAGGCCTTGCAGCTCAACGCGATCAACGAATTCAAACGCTTCTACCGCTCGGTGGATGCGTTGCTGATCGACGATATCCAGTTCTTTGCCCGTAAAGAGCGCTCGCAAGAAGAGTTTTTCCACACCTTCAACGCCCTGCTCGAAGGCGGCCAGCAAGTCATCCTGACGAGTGACCGCTATCCGAAGGAAATCGAAGGCCTGGAAGAACGCCTGAAATCGCGCTTCGGCTGGGGCCTGACGGTTGCCGTCGAGCCGCCGGAACTGGAAACCCGCGTGGCAATTCTGATGAAGAAGGCCGATCAGGCCAAAGTCGACCTGCCGCACGACGCTGCATTCTTCATCGCCCAGCGTATTCGCTCTAACGTGCGTGAACTCGAAGGCGCGCTCAAACGTGTCATTGCTCACTCGCACTTCATGGGCCGCGACATCACCATCGAGCTGATTCGCGAGTCGCTCAAGGATCTTCTGGCACTGCAGGACAAACTGGTGAGTGTGGATAACATCCAGCGCACCGTGGCCGAGTACTACAAGATCAAGATTTCCGATCTGCTGTCCAAGCGCCGTTCGCGTTCGGTAGCACGGCCGCGTCAGGTTGCCATGGCACTGTCCAAGGAACTGACCAACCACAGCCTGCCGGAAATCGGCGACGTCTTTGGTGGCCGCGACCACACGACCGTGTTGCATGCGTGCCGCAAGATCAACGAACTCAAGGAATCCGACGCGGATATCCGCGAGGACTACAAGAACCTGCTGCGGACCCTGACGACTTGATGAACGTCAGCGCAGCTTTTTAAGGCAAGGGACTAGACCATGCATTTCACCATTCAACGCGAAGCCCTGTTGAAACCCCTGCAACTGGTCGCAGGCGTCGTCGAGCGCCGCCAGACCTTGCCGGTACTGTCCAACGTGCTGTTGGTTGTGCAAGGCCAGCAACTGTCGCTGACCGGTACCGACCTGGAAGTGGAACTGGTTGGCCGTGTCCAACTGGAAGAACCGGCCGAGCCGGGCGAAATCACCGTACCTGCACGCAAGCTGATGGATATCTGCAAAAGCTTGCCGAACGACGCGCTGATCGACATCAAGGTCGACGAGCAAAAGCTGGTCGTCAAGGCTGGCCGTAGCCGTTTCACCCTGTCGACCCTGCCGGCCAACGATTTCCCGACCGTTGAAGAAGGCCCGGGCTCGCTGACCTGCAACCTGGAGCAAAGCCGCCTGCGTCGTTTGATCGAACGCACCAGCTTCGCCATGGCCCAGCAGGACGTACGCTACTACCTCAACGGCATGCTGCTGGAAGTATCCACCGGCACCCTGCGTGCGGTGGCTACCGACGGTCACCGCCTGGCCATGTGCTCGATGAGCGCTGAGATCGGTCAGGCCGACCGTCACCAGGTGATCGTTCCACGCAAAGGTATCCTTGAGCTGGCGCGCCTGCTGACCGAACCGGATGGCACCGTGAGCATCGTTCTGGGTCAACACCACATTCGTGCGACCACTGGCGAGTTCACCTTTACCTCCAAGCTGGTCGACGGCAAGTTCCCCGACTACGAGCGTGTGCTGCCTAAAGGTGGCGACAAGCTGGTATTGGGCGACCGTCAGGCACTGCGTGAAGCGTTCAGCCGTACGGCAATTCTGTCGAACGAGAAGTATCGCGGCATTCGTCTGCAACTGGCCAGCGGTCAGTTGAAGATCCAGGCCAACAACCCTGAGCAGGAAGAAGCGGAAGAAGAAATCAGCGTCGACTACAACGGTAGCTCGCTGGAAATCGGCTTCAACGTTAGCTACCTGCTGGATGTGTTGGGTGTGATGACCACCGAGCAGGTTCGTCTGATTTTGTCTGACTCCAACAGCAGTGCCCTGCTGCAAGAGGCTGACAACGACGATTCCGCTTATGTTGTCATGCCGATGCGTCTGTAATTTGCCCAGCAGATTCTAGATGTCCCTCAGTCGCGTCTCTGTCACCGCGGTGCGTAACCTGCACCCGGTGACCTTCTCTCCTTCCCCCCGCATCAATATCCTGCATGGCGCCAACGGCAGCGGTAAGACCAGCGTGCTGGAAGCCATTCATCTATTGGGCCTCGCCCGCTCCTTTCGCAGCACCCGCCTGAACCCGGTTATTCAGTACGAGCAGTTGGCGTGCACGGTGTTCGGCCAGGTCGAACTCAGCGATGGCGGCACCAGCAATCTGGGGATTTCGCGGGAGCGCCAAGGCGACTTCACCATTCGCATTGATGGGCAGAATGCCCGTAGTGCGGCGCAGTTGGCGGAGATCTTGCCGCTGCAATTGATCAACCCGGATAGCTTCCGTTTGCTTGAGGGGGCACCGAAAATCCGTCGACAGTTCCTCGATTGGGGGGTGTTCCACGTGGAACCCCGCTTCATGGGAACCTGGCAGCGCCTGCAGAAAGCCCTGCGCCAGCGGAACTCATGGCTGCGGCATGGTACACTTGATGCCGTTTCGCAAGCAGCCTGGGACCGGGAATTGTGCCTGGCCAGTGCGGAAATCGACGAGTACCGCCGTAATTACATCAAAGCTTTGAAGCCTGTCTTTGAGCAAACTTTGAGCGAGTTGTTGGAGCTTGAAGGGCTGACCCTCAGTTATTACCGAGGGTGGGACAAGGATCGAGAGCTGAACGAAGTTCTCGCCTCCTCTCTTCAGCGTGACCAGCAAATGGGCCATACCCAGGCCGGTCCGCAACGCGCAGATTTGCGTCTCAGACTCGGCGCCAACAACGCTGCCGATATTCTGTCTCGCGGTCAGCAGAAGCTCGTGGTGTGCGCCTTGCGTATTGCCCAGGGCCATCTGGTTAGCCAGGCACGCCGCGGCCAATGTATTTATTTGGTGGATGACCTGCCGTCCGAATTGGACGAGCAGCACCGTCTTGCACTTTGCCGCTTGTTGGAAGACTTACGCTGCCAGGTATTTATCACCTGTGTAGATCACGAATTATTGAGGGAAGGCTGGCAGACGGATACGCCAGTTGCTCTGTTCCACGTGGAACAGGGCCGTATCACCCAGACCCACGACCATCGGGAGTGAAGGCATGAGCGAAAATCAAACGTACGACTCCTCCAGCATTAAAGTGCTGAAAGGGCTAGATGCCGTGCGCAAGCGTCCCGGTATGTACATTGGCGACACCGACGATGGCAGCGGCCTGCACCACATGGTGTTCGAGGTGGTCGATAACTCGATCGACGAGGCGCTCGCCGGCCATTGTGATGACATCACCGTTATCATCCACCCGGACGAATCCATCACCGTGCGCGACAACGGTCGTGGCATTCCGGTAGATGTGCACAAAGAAGAAGGCGTTTCCGCAGCCGAGGTCATCATGACCGTCCTGCACGCCGGCGGTAAGTTCGACGACAACTCCTACAAAGTTTCCGGCGGCCTGCACGGTGTAGGTGTGTCGGTGGTTAACGCCCTGTCCGAAGAGCTGACCCTGACTGTTCGCCGCAGCGGCAAGATCTGGGAACAGGTCTACGTGCACGGTGTTCCACAAGCACCGATGAAGATCGTTGGCGAGAGCGAAACCACGGGTACGCAGATTCACTTCAAGCCGTCGGCGGAAACCTTCAAGAACATCCACTTCAGCTGGGACATCCTGGCCAAGCGGATTCGCGAACTGTCGTTCCTCAACTCCGGTGTCGGCATCCTGCTGAAGGATGAGCGCTCCGGTAAGGACGAAAACTTCAAGTACGAAGGCGGCCTGCGTGCCTTCGTTGAATACCTGAACACCAACAAGACCCCGGTGAACCAGGTCTTCCATTTCAGCGTGCAACGCGAAGATGGTGTGGGCGTGGAAATCGCCCTGCAGTGGAACGACAGCTTCAACGAGAACCTGTTGTGCTTCACCAACAACATCCCGCAGCGCGACGGTGGTACTCACCTGGTGGGGTTCCGTTCGGCACTGACGCGTAACCTGAACAACTACATCGAGCAAGAAGGCCTGGCCAAGAAGAACAAGGTTTCGACCACCGGCGACGACGCCCGTGAAGGTCTGACTGCGATCATCTCGGTAAAAGTGCCGGATCCGAAGTTCAGCTCGCAGACCAAGGACAAGCTGGTTTCGTCCGAAGTGAAGACGGCGGTCGAGCAGGAGATGGGCAAGTACTTCTCTGACTTCCTGTTGGAAAACCCCAACGAAGCCAAGGCTGTGGTCGGCAAGATGATCGACGCTGCGCGTGCCCGTGAAGCGGCGCGTAAGGCGCGGGAAATGACCCGCCGGAAAGGTGCGCTGGATATCGCCGGCCTGCCGGGCAAGCTGGCGGACTGCCAGGAGAAAGACCCTGCCCTCTCCGAACTGTACCTGGTCGAGGGTGACTCCGCGGGTGGCTCGGCCAAGCAAGGCCGTAACCGCAAGACTCAGGCGATCCTGCCGCTGAAGGGTAAGATCCTTAACGTCGAGAAAGCACGCTTCGACAAGATGATCTCGTCCCAGGAGGTCGGCACGCTGATTACGGCACTGGGCTGCGGCATCGGTCGCGACGAGTACAACATCGACAAACTGCGCTATCACAACATCATCATCATGACCGATGCTGACGTCGACGGTTCGCACATCCGTACCCTGCTGCTGACCTTCTTCTTCCGTCAGCTGCCGGAGTTGGTCGAGCGCGGCTACATCTACATCGCTCAGCCACCGCTGTACAAGGTCAAGAAAGGTAAGCAGGAGCAATACATCAAGGACGACGAGGCCATGGAAGAATACATGACCCAGTCGGCCCTCGAAGACGCCAGCCTGCACCTGGACGAATCCGCCCCACCGGTTTCCGGCGTCGAGCTGGAGCGCCTGGTGAACGAATTCCGCACGGTGATGAAGACCCTCAAGCGTCTGTCGCGCCTGTACCCGCAAGAGCTCACCGAGCACTTCGTGTACCTGCCGGCGGTCTCTCTCGATCAGTTGGCAGACCACGCGGCCATGCAAGCCTGGTTGGCCAAGTTCGAAGAGCGTCTGCGCACGAGCGAGAAGTCCGGCCTGCTGTACAAGGCCAGCCTGCGTGAAGACCGTGAGCGTGGTGTATGGCTGCCGGAAGTGGAAATCACCTCCCACGGCCTGGCCAGCTACGTCACCTTCAACCGCGACTTCTTCGGTAGCAACGACTACCGCACCGTCACCGCACTGGGCGCTCAATTGAGCACCTTGCTGGGTGAAGGCGCCTATGTGAAACGTGGCGAGCGCAAGAAGGCCGTGGTCGAGTTCAAGGAAGCGCTCGAATGGCTGATGACCGAAAGCACCAAGCGTCACACCATCCAGCGCTATAAAGGACTGGGTGAGATGAACCCGGATCAGTTGTGGGAAACCACCATGGACCCGACCGTGCGCCGGATGCTCAAGGTGACCATCGAAGACGCGATCGCTGCCGATCAGATCTTCAACACCTTGATGGGCGATGCGGTAGAACCACGCCGCGAGTTCATTGAAAGCAACGCTCTGGCAGTGTCCAACCTGGACTTCTGATTGGCGGCCGGTTCTGAACCTGGCCAACAATGGATTGCCACCTCAAGCCCGCTAATCAGCGGGCTTTTTCATGGGCGGAAATCGTTCATGTCAGGCGACCTTCCAGCGCTGAAGATTCAGCTTCCGACGGCCAGCATCGACCAGAGCACCAGCCGCTGGTGGCTGGCCGGCTGCCACAGGTGGTGCTCGTTTAAATCCCCAACTCGCGCAACCGGCGATACAAGGTCCGCTCACTCATCCCCAGCTCTTTCGCCAGTTCGCTGCGCGAACCCTGGTAGCCATCGAGCGCCTGCGCCAGCTGACCGAGGTGGTCGCGCGGTTGGCGTCGCGGGGCAGCACTCAGCGCAGCGCCGGTCAATTCCTGCGGCAGATGTTCCGGGCGAATCACCCCGTCGTCGGTGAACAGTCGCGCCCGCTCCAGCACGTTGCGCAACTCACGGATATTGCCGGGGTAGCCATACAGGCAGAGCTGTTTCATCGCCTCGCGGTCCACCTGTGGCGCGGCTTTGCCGGCCATGCGCTGGAGCAGGCTTTCCACCAGCAATGGCAGATCGTCGACCCGCTCGCGCAGCGCCGGCAGGCGGATCGGAAAGGCACTGATGCGGTAATACAGATCTTCGCGGAAGGTCCCCTCGGCGACCATCTGCTTGAGCGGTTTGTGGGTGGCCGACACCAGGCGGAAATCCGCATGCACCGTGCGCAGGCTCCCCACCGGGCGGAAGCTGCCCGACTCGATCAGGCGCAGCAATTTCACCTGCATCGCCAGCGGCACCTCGCCGATCTCGTCGAGAAACAGTGTGCCGCCATGCGCTGCTTCGGCCAGGCCGATCTTGCGCTGCAAGGCGCCGGTGAACGCGCCCTTCTCGTAGCCGAACAATTCGCTCTCGAACAACGACTCGGTCAGCCCGGTGCAATCGACCACCACCAGTGGGCCGCTGGCGCGTGGGCTGTTCAGGTGCAGCGCACGGGCAAACAACTCCTTGCCGGTGCCCGACTCACCCTGCAGCAATACTGGAATCTGTGCCGGTGCCGCCCGTTGCAAACTGGCCAGGGCCGCTTTGAACGGCTGCGAGCGACCAACCAGACCATGCTGCTGCGGCTGTGCCGAGGCCACACTGATGCTGGTCAGGCGCTCGACGAATGCCACCACCTCGCCCTGCCCGTCGAGAATCGGCCTTAGCTCGACATCCACATGTTCCGGCCCGCGCGGAGTGTGGTGAATATGCAGCACCCGCTCCGGGCTGCGGCTGTCCCAGGCCTTGCGCATCGGGCAATGCTCGCCGGCCTGATCGCACGGCACCGCATAGTGGTGCGATACCCGGTGGCACTTGGCACCCAGCGGCGGCTGGCCCTCGACACCGAACTGGCGCAGGTAGGCGCTGTTGGCCGCGAGGATGTTGTAGTCGGTGTCGAGCACGATGGTTGGTTGCGGATCGTGTTCGAGGTAGGACACCAGCGCCTGAACGGAGGGGCTGATGGGGGGGACGAGAGACGTGGGCATGGCAACACCTGAAAAGCACGCGGGCAGCTTAACCGAAGCGAGCCGCGACTGCCAAAAACTGCCAGCGACTGTCAGATCCCTGCCAGTCACCGCGGCAGTCGCTCTGCCAAACTTGAGCCAGACTCAATGAAACCGGGATCACTGTGCCGCGCCAGCGCTGGCACATATCTTGATGAGTGCATGCCGACTGTCGGCCTGGCGTGTGAGCCGGCATCAACCGATTTGTCTGGAGAGCGGAATGATCATTGGCGGCAACCTGTATGTAGAAGCACTGTTCGACAACGCGACCTCGACCATCAGCTACCTGGTGATGGATCCGGGCAGCCGCTGCTGCGCCATCATCGACAGTGTGCTCGACTACGACCCCAAGTCCGGCCGCACCGATACCCACAGCGCCGATAGCTTGATCGCCCGGGTCCAGCAGTTGCAAGCCACGGTGCAGTGGATTCTGGAAACCCACGTGCACGCCGATCATCTGTCGGCGGCCGACTACCTCAAGCGCCAGCTCGGCGGTCAGGTGGCCATCGGCAGCCAGATCACCAAGGTGCAGAAGGTCTTCGGGGCGTTTTTCAACGCCGAGCCCGGCTTTGCCCGCGATGGCAGCCAGTTCGACGTGCTGTTCGAAGATAACCAGGTGTTCGCCATCGGCAACCTCACCGCCCGCGCGCTGCATACCCCAGGGCATACCCCGGCGTGCATGACCTACCTGGTCGAGTCTGACGCCGAGAGCGCGGCCTTTGTCGGCGACACGCTGTTCATGCCCGACTATGGCACCGCGCGCTGCGATTTCCCCGGCGCCGACGCGCGCACCTTGTTCCGCTCGATCCAGCGCATCCTCGCCCTGCCCGATGCCACCCGGTTGTTCATGTGTCACGACTACCTGCCCGGCGGGCGCGAACTGCGTTACATGACCAGCGTGGCCGAACAGCGTAGCGGCAACATCCATGTGCGCGAAGGCACCAGCGAAGACGGCTTCGTGGCCATGCGCGAAGCCCGCGACGCCACCCTGGAGATGCCGGTGCTGATCCTGCCGTCGGTGCAAGTGAACATGCGCAGCGGCCAGTTGCCCGAGCCCGAGGCCAACGGCGTGCGCTACCTGAAGATCCCGCTCAACGCGCTTTGATTGTGCTGCACAGAATTATTATTAGAAGGAAACACTGCCCATGCCTGCTGCTTCATCCCCTGCCCGGTCGCTTGCGGCCGATCATCACAAGGTGCTGATCGTCGGCGCCGGCGCTGCGGGGATCGCCACCGCCTCCAGCCTGCGGGCCCGTGATCCGTCGTTGGATATTGCGTTGATCGACCCGGCCGATGTGCATTATTACCAGCCCGGCTGGACCATGGTCGGCGCCGGCGTGTTCCAACCGCAGAGCACCGCGCGGACCATGGCCTCGACCCTGCCGGCCGGGGTACGCTGGATCAAGGCTGCTGTGGTCAGCTTCGAACCGCAGGCGCAGACCGTTAGCCTCGAAGACGGCCGCGTGATCAGTTATGAACAGCTGGTGGTGTGCCCCGGCCTCAAGCTGGATTGGGCGGCCATCGACGGTTTGCCGCAAACCCTGGGTCGCAACGGCGTCACCTCCAACTATCGCTACGACCTGGCGCCTTACACCTGGCAACTGGTGCAAGGGCTCAAGCAGGGTCGTGCGGTGTTCACCCAGCCGCCGATGCCGATCAAATGCGCCGGTGCGCCGCAAAAGGCCCTGTACCTGTCCTGCGACCATTGGCTGCGCAACGGCCGGCTCGGCCCGATCCAGGCGCAGTTCTTCAATGCCGGTGCGGTGCTGTTCGGTGTCGCCGAGTATGTGCCGGCGCTGATGGAATACATCGACCGCTACGCCGTCGACCTCAACTATGCCCATCGCCTGGTGGCGGTGGACGGCCCCGGCAAGCGTGCGACCTTCCTGCGCAGCCTGCCCGATGGCAGCACGGAAACCCACGTGCAGCCGTTCGACATGCTCCACGTGGTGCCGCCGCAAGTGGCCCCGGATTTCATCCGTGACAGCCCGTTGGCCGATGCGGCGGGTTGGGTCGATGTCGACCCGAGCACTTTGCGCCATCGGCAGTTCGGCAATATCCACAGCCTCGGCGATGTGACCAATACCAGTAACGCCAAGACCGCTGCCGCCGCGCGCAAGCAAGCGCCGGTGGTCGCCAACAACGTGCTGGTTGCCCTCGGTCGGCGGGCACGGATGGCCGAGTACGATGGCTACGGTTCCTGCCCGCTCACCGTGGCCCGTGGCAAGATCGTGCTCGCCGAGTTCACCTATGGCGGCAAGGTCGCGCCAAGCTTCCCGCGCTGGCTGCTCGATGGCCGCCGGCCGACCCGCCTGGCCTGGTGGCTGAAAGCCCGCGTGCTGCCGCCGCTGTACTGGCGTTGCATGCTCAAGGGCCGTGAATGGCTGGCCAAGCCGCTGGCGGCGTCACGTGAGGTACGCCCGTGAGCGAACACGAATGGCTGGGCGCCGGGCTCGGCGCACTGATTGGGGCGATTCTGGCGCTGACCGGCGCGGGCGGCGGGATTCTTGCGGTGCCGCTGTTGGTGTTCGGTTTGGGCCTGACGATGGTCGAGGCCGGGCCGGTCGGTTTGCTCGCCGTTGGCCTGGCGGCGGGTGTCGGTGCGGTGCTGGGCTTGCGCCAGGGGTTGGTGCGTTATCGTGCGGCGCTGTTCGTCGCGGCCATTGGCATTGCGGCGGCGCCGCTGGGGCTGGCGCTGGCCCATCAGTTGCCCAATACCCCGCTGGCGTTGGGCTTTGCCGGTTTGCTGGTGTATGCCTGTGGGCGTATCTGGCGCAAGGCGAGCCGGGAGCTGAAAGGCATCGCGCCTTGTGCCGGGCGCAACATCCAGCCGTGTGTGCTCAACCCGTTGCAGGGTCGCTTGCGCTGGACCCTGCCCTGCGCCCGCGCCCTGGCTTTCACCGGATTGCTCAGCGGCCTGCTCTCCGGGTTGCTCGGGGTGGGCGGTGGTTTCGTGATCATTCCGGCGCTGGGCCGTTACACCAACCTTGAGATGAAAAGCATCGTCGCCACCTCGCTGGCGGTGATCGCTTTGGTTTCCACTGGCAGTGTGGTGACGGCCAGCCTCAGTGGGGTGATGCACTGGGCGGTGGGCGTGCCGTTCGCCCTTGGCGCGGTGCTCGGTCTGGTGGTCGCCCGCCAGTTCGCCCAGCACCTGGCCGGGCCGCGCTTGCAGCAGGCGTTTGCCGTGGTCGGCGTGGGGGCCGCGTTATTGCTGGCGTTCAACACCCTCAGCCACTGAGCCTCACTCGGCGAGCAGCGCACCCTGCTCGTCGGCGCACAGCGCCAGCAGGTAGTCCCAGACCACCCGCAGGCGCACCGACTTGTGCAGCTCGCGGCGGGTGCTGATCCAGTAACTGCGCTGGATGGTTTCACTGGGCAGGATGCGCACCAGCCCCGGGTCGTGGCGGGCCATGTAGTTGGGCAGCACCGCAATACCGAGCCCGGCGCGCGCGGCATGCTGCTGGGCAATCACGCTGGTGCTACGGAACACCACGTTCGGTGCTCGACAGAAACTGTTGAGAAACAGCAGTTCCTGGCTGAACAGCAAGTCGTCGACGTAACCGATCCAGCTGTGCCGGGCCAGATCCTCGCGGCTGTGCAAGGCCGGCGCCTGGGCCAGGTACGCCGGGCTGGCGTACAGCGCCAGCCGATAGTCGGTGAGTTTTCGAGTGATCAACAGGTCGGCGTTCGGCCGCTCCAGGTGGATGCTGATCTCGGCTTCGCGGTTGATGATGCTGACAAACCGCGGCACCGCCACCAGTTCCACTTCCAGCCCCGGATAGCGCTCGAACAGGCTGCCCATGCGCGGGGTAAAGAACATGATACCGATGCCTTCGGTTACCCCCAGGCGAATCTTGCCCAGCGGGGTAATCGCCTGGGTGATTTCTTCCTGGGCCAGCAAGGCGACGTTTTCCATGGCCTCGGCATGCTTGAGCAGGGCCTGGCCGGACGGCGTCAGCTCATAGCCCTGGGCATGCTGGACGAACAGTGCCGTGCCCAGGCTCTGCTCGATGCTCTCGATATGCCGGGCCACGGTACTGTGGGTGGTGTTGAGGCGTTTGGCCGCCGACAACAGGCGGCCGCTACGCTGCAACTCGAGAAAAAACCGTAGATCATTCCAGTCGAACATGCTTTTCCTTGTGAATCAGAGGTTCACCTGCGTTGTGTTAAAACGCACAGCACTTGCGTGAAATCTAACGTTTTCATCGCGAAAATAATCAATAACACTGAGGGCCACAAGAATAATAAGTCTGGCGCGAGGTCCCTCATGGCATCAGCCGATCATTCCTACGACTACGTCATCGTTGGCGCCGGCCCTGCTGGCTGTCTGCTCGCCAACCGACTTTCCGTCGATCCGGGCTGTCGGGTGTTGCTGCTCGAAGCTGGCGGTCGCGACAACTATCCGTGGATTCACATTCCCGTCGGCTACCTCTACTGCATCGGTAACCCGCGTACCGACTGGTGCTTCAAGACCGAAGCGCAACCGGGCCTGAACGGCCGCAGCCTCGGCTACCCACGCGGCAAGGTGCTCGGTGGCTGTTCCTCGATCAACGGCATGATCTACATGCGCGGCCAGGCCAGCGACTACGATCGCTGGGCTGCCGAAGGCAATCCCGGCTGGGCCTGGAACGACGTGCTGCCGCTGTTCAAGGCCAGCGAACTGCACCATGCCGGCAACAGCGAGCTGCACGGTGCCGAGGGCGAATGGCGGGTTGAACAGCAGCGCTATTCCTGGGCCATTCTCGACGCCTTCCGTGAAGCTGCCGCACAACGCGGTATCGACACGGTGGACGACTTCAACGGTGGCAACAACGAAGGCTGTGGATACTTTCAGGTCAATCAGCGCTCCGGCGTGCGCTGGAATGCCTCCAAGGCGTTTCTGCGTCCTGCCCTGAAACGGCCGAACCTTACGGTGTTGACCGAAGTCGAGGTCGACCGGGTGGTGCTCGACGAAGGCCGCGCCAAGGCGCTGCTGGCGCGCTGGCAGGGCGTCGAGCAGCAGTTCGCCGCACGCCGCGAAATTATTCTGTGTGCGGGCGCCATCGGCTCGCCGAGCATCCTCCAGCGCTCCGGGATCGGCCCGCGGCCGTTGCTGGAACGGCTGGGCATCGGCGTGAAACACGAGCTGCCGGGTGTCGGTGGCAACCTGCAGGACCACCTGCAACTGCGGCTGATCTACCAGGTGAGCAACGTTCGTACGCTCAATCAGGTCGCCAACAGCATGGTCGGCAAACTCGGCATGGGCCTGCGTTACCTGTACGACCGCAGCGGGCCGTTGGCCATGGCGCCGAGCCAGCTGGGTGCGTTTGTCCGTTCCGCTCCGGAACAGGCCACGCCGAACCTCCAGTACCATGTCCAACCGCTCTCGCTCGATCGCTTCGGCGAGCCGCTGCATCGTTTCCCGGCGTTCACGGCCTCGGTGTGCAACCTACGCCCGGCCAGCCGCGGGCGGGTGGATATTCGCTCGGCCAAGCCGACCGATGCACCGCTGATCGACCCCAATTACCTCAGCGACGCAGCCGACTTGCAGGTTGCAGCCCAGGCTATCCGCCTGACCCGGCAGATCGTTCAGTCCCCTGCCCTGGCGCCGTTCGCTCCGCGCGAATACCTGCCGGGTGCTGCCCTGCACACCGAAGCAGATCTGCAGCGCGCCGCTGGCGAGATCGGCACCACCATCTTCCACCCGGTTGGTACCTGCCGTATGGGCAACGGAGCGCTGGACGTGGTCGACGCCCAACTGCGCGTGCATGGTGTAGTGGGGTTGCGGGTGGCGGATGCCTCGATCATGCCGCACATCGTTTCCGGCAATACCTGTTCACCCACGGTGATGATCGCCGAGAAGGCCGCGCAGTTGATCCTGCAAGGGCCGGCGGCGGCCAGCAACGGTAATGGCAAAGCAGCGATAGCGACGCCCTGAGCCTGGCCGGGGTGGCGTGGCAACAGTGACAGTGGCAGCAGTCGGCCGCTGTCGACAGTGGAACAACAACAATAATCACTGTGCCCGCACGGGCCGAGAGGACAGCAACGATGGCAGAGACTCTTCAACAGCAGGGCGCTGCCCCGGTGGTCAACAGCCGCCGGGAAGAACGCAAGATCATTTTCGCGTCATCCCTCGGGACGGTTTTCGAGTGGTATGACTTTTTTCTCTATGGGGCGCTGGCGGCTGTTATCAGCAAGCAGTTCTTCGCCGGGGTCAACGACACCACGGCGTTCATTTTCGCGCTGATGGCGTTTGCCGCCGGATTCCTGGTGCGGCCGTTCGGGGCCTTGGTGTTCGGCCGGCTCGGCGACATGATTGGGCGCAAATACACCTTCCTGGTCACCATCGTGCTGATGGGCCTGTCGACGTTTGCCGTCGGCTTGCTGCCCACCTACGCCAGCATCGGCATCGCTGCACCAATCATCCTGGTGGTGTTGCGCATGCTCCAGGGGCTGGCGCTGGGCGGTGAATACGGTGGCGCTGCCACCTACGTGGCCGAGCACGCCCCGCCGGGCAAGCGGGGCTTCCACACCGGCTTCATCCAGTCCACCGCCACCCTCGGCTTGTTGCTGTCGCTGCTGGTGGTACTGGGCAGCCGCTACATCAGTGGCGACCAGTTCGAAGTCTGGGGCTGGCGCCTGCCGTTCCTGTTGTCGATCGTGCTGCTGGCGATTTCCACCTGGATTCGCATGAGCATGCACGAGTCGCCGGCCTTCGTGAAAATGAAGGCCCAGGGCAAGGCGAGCAAGGCGCCGATCCGCGAGTCGTTCGGTTCCTGGGCGAACCTCAAGGTGGTGCTGACGGCGTTGTTCAGTATCAACGCCGGGCAGGCGGTGACGTTCTACACCGCGCAGTTCTATGTCCTGTTCTTCATGACCCAGATGCTCAAGATGGACCCGGCCCAGGCCAACACCCTGCTGATCATCAGTGTGGTGATCGGTGCGCCGTTCTTCGTGTTCTTCGGCTGGCTGTCGGACCGGGTTGGGCGCAAGCCGATCCTGATGCTCGGCCTGTTGCTGGCCACCGTGCTGTACTTCCCGCTGTTCAAGGCGCTGAGCCATTACGCCAACCCGCAGATCGATGCCGCCAGCCGCCAGGCACCAATCGTGGTGATTGCCGATCCGCAGGGGTGCACCTTCCAGTTCGACCCGGTCGGCAAGGCGCGTTTCGACAGCCCGTGTGACAAGGTCAAAACCTTCCTGGTGAAACAGGGCCTGCCGTACAGCTCGGCCAGTGCTACTGGCGGTGAAGTGGTGGTGAGCATTGGCGAGCAGCGGATCAATGGCTTCGACGAAGCGGCCATGCGGGCGGCCATCGAGCAAGCCGGCTACCCGGCCAAGGCCGACCCTTCCAGCGTCAACCAGCCGATGGTGGTGTTGCTGATCGTGGCGATGATCCTGATTGCGACCATGACCTACGGCCCGCTGGCGGCGGTGATGGTCGAACTGTTCCCGACGCGCATCCGCTACACCTCGATGTCGCTGCCGTATCACATTGGTAATGGCTGGTTCGGTGGCTTCCTGCCCACCGTATCGTTCGCGCTGGTGGTGTACACCGGGGATATCTTCTACGGCCTCTGGTACCCGGTGCTGATTACCGGGGTGAGCCTGGTGGTGGGGCTGTTCTGTTTGAAAGAGACGCGGGATGTGGATATCGACAAGGTTTGAAGGTCTATCGCGGGACGAGGCTTCTCAAAGCACAAAAAAACCGGCGTAAAAGCCGGTTTTTTTATTCCGCGAAAAAACTTATGCACGATTTGCCGTTGCCAGTCATACACAGAAATAAGTAGCTAAATTAATAACTTAGAGAATTATTTCCTGAGAAATCCAAATACTGTACACAAGTTATCCACAGAACGGCTCAGGCCGCTGGCTGCGATTCGCTCGGCGTTTGTGCCGGTAACGAACCCAGGGCGCGCTGGGTCTGTTCGTTCCACGCGGCAGCGCGGTCGTTCAGCTCGGCGATTGCCCGTGGGCCAGTGCCTTCGGCGTACATCGGCGCACCGATTACCACCTCGATGGTGCCGGCGCGCTTGCCCCAGCCTTCCTTCGGCCAGTACTTGCCGGCGTTGTGCGCAATCGGCAGCACCGGCAGTTCGGCGTTCACCGCCAGCGCGGTACCGCCACGGGAGAACTTGCCGACCTTACCGAACGGGACGCGGGTGCCTTCCGGGAAGATCAGTACCCAGACGCCGTCCTTGAGCAGACGGTCGCCCTTGGCCGCCACCTGTTTGAGCGCGGCCTTGGGGTTGTCGCGATCAATCGCGATCGGCCGCAGCATGGCCATGGCCCAGCCGAAAAACGGCACGTAGAGCAACTCGCGCTTGAGCACCTGGCTCAAGGGCTGGAAATAGGCAGACAGGAAAAAGGTTTCCCAGGTGCTTTGATGGTTGGACAGGATCACACAGGGCTGTTTGGGAATATTCTCTGCCCCGGTCACCTTGACCTTGATGTTGAGGAACACGCGCACCAGCACCAGTGCGAAACGGCACCAGTAGACGTTGATGAAGCGGTAACGCGCGCGGAACGACAAAAACGGCGCAATGAAAAAGCTCAGGGAACACCAGAGCAACGCGCTGGTACCCAGCAGCAGGTAAAAAAGAAAGATTCTGATCGCCTGCAGGATCGACATAGCGGCATGTACCGTTGCGGGCTCGCCCGCCTTTAACAGGGCACCTGGAGAGTCTTCAGGCGTCCTGATGATTGTGGATAAGTGCCCTGGCGACTGCCGCCAGGTCCTCGAATACCAGGGTGCCGTCCGGCACACCCTTGCCCAAGGTCGTTTGCCCCTTGCCGGTTTTTACCAGAACGGGTTGTGCATCGACGGCCTTGGCGGCTTCCAGGTCACCCTTGCTGTCACCGACGAACCAGATACCGGCCAGATCGACCGCATAATGTTCGGCGATGCTACGCAACATGCCCGGCTTTGGCTTGCGGCAGGTGCAGCCCTCGTCCGGGCCGTGCGGGCAGTAAATCACCAAGCCGACTTCGCCGCCCCGCTCGGCGACCAGCGCGCGCAGGCGCGCGTGCATGGCCTCAAGGGTTTCCAGCGGGTAATAGCCGCGGGCAATGCCGGACTGGTTAGTGGCTACGGCCACCGTCCAGCCGGCTTTGCTCAACTGCGCGATGGCCTCGATCGAGCCCGGAATCGGGATCCACTCGTCCAGCGACTTGATGTAGGCGTCGGAGTCCTGGTTGATCACCCCGTCCCGATCGAGAATCAGCAGTTTCAAGGCTTACCCCAGCAGCGAGATGTCGGCCACACCCAGGAACAGACCGCGCAGGCGGCTGAGCAGGGCATAGCGGTTAGCCCGCACGTTGGCGTCTTCGGCATTGACCATCACCGCCTCGAAGAAGGCGTCCACCGGCTCGCGCAGGGCCGCCAGGCGGGCCAGCGACTCGCTGTACTGACGCGCTGCCGCCATCGGTTGCACGGCCTGGTCGGCCTGCTGGATGGCCGAGTACAGGGAGAACTCGTTGGCATTGTCGAAGTACTTCGGCTCGACGTTGCTCGCGATCGCGCCCTCGGCCTTGCTCAGCAGGTTCGAGACACGCTTGTTCACTGCAGCCAGGGCGGCGGCTTCGGGCAACTGGCGGAACGCCTGGACGGCCTGCACGCGCTGGTCGAAGTCCAGCGCCGAACCCGGCTGCAGGGCACGTACCGAGAGGTAGGTGGCAACGTCGATACCTTCGTCTTCATAACGCGCACGCAGGCGGTCGAAGACGAATTCCAGCACCTGCTCGGCCAGGCCGGCGGCTTTGACCTTGGCGCCGAACTGGGCGACGGCGAATTCCACCGCTTCGTTCAGGTTCAGGTCCAGCTGCTTCTCGATCAGGATACGCAGCACGCCCAGTGCGGCACGGCGCAGGGCATACGGGTCCTTGCTGCCGGTGGGCAGCATGCCGATGCCGAAGATGCCGACCAGGGTGTCGAGCTTGTCGGCGATGGCCACGGCCGCCCCGGTCAGGGTCGACGGCAGCTCGGCGCCAGCACCGCGCGGCATGTACTGCTCGTTCAGGGCCAGGGCGACGTCTTGTGGCTCACCGTCGTTCAGCGCGTAGTAGTAACCGGCAACGCCCTGCATTTCCGGGAACTCGCCGACCATCTCGGTGGCCAGGTCGCACTTGGACAGGATGCCGGCACGAGCGGCGCGCTGGGCGTCGCCGCCGATGCGCTGGGCGATGAACGCGGCCAGTTTGGCAACCCGCTCGGCCTTGTCGTAGACGCTGCCCAACTGAGCCTGGAAGACCACGTTTTTCAGGCGCTCGTTGAAGCTTTCCAGCGGCTGTTTCTTGTCTTGCTTGAAGAAGAACTCGGCGTCGGTCAGGCGTGGGCGCACGACCTTCTCGTTACCTTCGACGATCTGCTTCGGATCGCGGCTTTCCACGTTGGCCACGGTAATGAAGCGCGGCAGCAGCTTGCCGTCGACGTCCAGCAGGCAGAAGTACTTCTGGTTGTCCTGCATGGTGGTGATCAGGGCTTCCTGCGGCACGTCGAGGAACCGCTCCTCGAACGAGCAGACCAGCGGCACCGGCCATTCAACCAGGGCGGTCACTTCGTCGAGCAGCGCCGGCGGCACGATAGCGCTGCCTTCCTGCTGCATCGCCAGTTCGGCGGTGCGTTTGCTGATCAGTTCGCGACGCTCGGCGAAGTCGGCCAGCACGTAGGCCTTGCGCAGGTCTTCCTGGTAGTTGGCCGGGGCGCTGATCAGCACGTCTTCCGGGTGGTGGAAGCGGTGACCGCGCGAATGCCGGCCGGCTTTCTGGGCGAGGATGGTGCAATCGACCACGGTGTCGCCCAGCAGCATTACCAGCCATTGGGTGGGTCGCACGAATTCTTCTTTGCGTGCACCCCACCGCATGCGTTTCGGGATCGGCAGGTCGTTCAGCGAGTCTTCGACGATGGTCGGCAGCAGGCTGGCGGTGGCTTTGCCCGGAATGTGCTGCGAGAAGCGCAGCTTCGGCCCGCTCTGGTCGATTTCGGCCAGCTCGACGCCGCACTTCTTGGCGAAGCCCAGGGCGGCCTGGGTCGGGTTGCCTTCGGCGTCGAAGGCGGCCTGACGCGGTGGGCCGTCGACGTTGATGCTGCGGTCCGGCTGCTGGGTGTCGAGCTGACGAATCAGCACGGCCAGGCGACGCGGGGCGGCATAGACCTGTTTGGCGGTGTAGTTCAGGCCGGCGGCCTGCAGGCCTTTTTCTATGCCGGCGAGGAAGGCATCGCCCAGGCTGCTCAGGGCTTTTGGCGGCAGTTCTTCGGTGCCCAGTTCAACCAGAAAATCTTGAGCACTCATTGTGCAGCCTCCAGCTTGGCCAATGCTTCATCACGCAATTCAGGGGACGCCATCGGGAAGCCCAGCTTGGCGCGGGCTTGCAGGTAGCTTTGCGCCACGGCCCGGGCCAGGGTCCGTACACGCAGGATGTAACGCTGGCGCTCGGTCACCGAGATGGCGCGGCGGGCGTCGAGCAGGTTGAAGGTGTGCGAGGCCTTGAGGACCATTTCGTAGGTCGGCAGCGGCAGTTCCAGCTCGATCAGGCGGTTCGCTTCGCTTTCGTAGAAGTCGAACAGTTCGAACAGCTTCTCGACGTTGGCGTGTTCGAAGTTGTAGGTCGACTGCTCCACTTCGTTCTGGTGGAACACGTCGCCGTAGGTCACCTTGCCGAACGGGCCATCGGTCCAGACCAGGTCGTAGACCGAGTCGACGCCTTGCAGGTACATGGCCAGGCGCTCCAGGCCATAGGTGATTTCACCGGTCACCGGCATGCACTCGATGCCGCCCACTTGCTGGAAGTAGGTGAACTGGGTGACTTCCATGCCATTGAGCCAGATTTCCCAGCCCAGGCCCCAGGCGCCGAGTGTCGGCGATTCCCAGTTGTCTTCGACGAAACGGATGTCGTGTACCAGCGGGTCGAGGCCGATGGCCTTCAGCGAGCCCAGGTACAGCTCCTGGAAGTTCGCCGGGTTCGGCTTGAGCACCACCTGGAACTGGTAGTAGTGCTGCAGGCGGTTCGGGTTTTCGCCATAGCGACCGTCGGCCGGGCGACGGCTCGGCTGGACATAGGCGGCGTTCCAGGTTTCCGGGCCGACGGCGCGCAGGAACGTGGCGGTATGGAAAGTGCCGGCGCCTACTTCCATATCGTAGGGCTGAAGCACCACACAACCTTGCTCGGCCCAGTAGTTCTGCAGGGCGAGGATCAAGTCTTGGAAGGTACGCACGGCTGGCGTAGGCTGGCTCACGAAATTCACCTGTTTCTAGGGCTGCGAATATAAAGAGCGGGAGTATAACCCGATTCGCCACAGCCTCTACCCTTGGAGCCATATGCCACGCTGCTTTTGGTGTACCGACGATCCGTTGTACCAGGCTTATCACGATCAGGAGTGGGGCACGCCGCAGCGCGACCCGGACCAGTTGTTCGAGATGCTGCTGCTCGAAGGCTTCCAGGCCGGGCTGTCGTGGATCACCGTGCTGAAAAAGCGCCAGCGCTACCGCGAGGTGCTGTTCGGCTTTGAGCCGCAGCGTCTGGCGCAGATGAGCGACGCCGAAATCGAAGAACGCCTGCTCGACCCGGGCATCATCCGCAACCGCCTCAAGCTCAACGCCGCGCGGCGCAATGCGCGCGCTTGGCTGGTGCTGGAGCAGCCGGGCGAGTGGCTCTGGTCGTTTGTCGGCGGGCAGCCGAAGATCAACCATTTTACGGCGCGCAGCGAGGTACCGGCGGTTACCGACGAGGCCAAGGCGATGAGCAAGGCGTTGCAGAAGGCCGGCTTCACCTTTGTCGGGCCGACCATCTGTTATGCCTTCATGCAGGCTACCGGGATGGTCATGGACCACACCACCGACTGTGATCGATACGCCGCGTTGCTGCGCTGACGGTTACAATGGCCGGCTTGCAGAAAGAGGAATCAGCCTGTGGATAAGTTCAAGGGCGCCTTGATGGTCGGGGCGTTGCGGTTGTTTGCCAAGCTGCCTTGGGGCGCAGTTCAGCGCGTCGGTTCGGCGATTGGCTGGATCATGTGGAAGCTGCCGAACAGTTCCCGCGAAGTGGTGCGGATCAACCTGGCCAAGTGTTTCCCGGAGATGGACCCGGTGGCCCGCGAGCAACTGGTGGGGCGCACGCTGATGGATATCGGCAAGTCGTTCACCGAAAGCGCCTGCGCCTGGATCTGGCCGGCGCAGCGCTCGCTGGAGCTGGTGCGTGAAGTCGAGGGGCTGGAGGTGCTCAAGGACGCACTGGCGTCGGGCAAGGGCGTGGTCGGCATCACCAGCCACCTGGGCAACTGGGAAGTGCTCAACCACTTCTATTGCAGCCAGTGCAAGCCGATCATTTTCTATCGGCCGCCGAAGTTGAAGGCGGTCGACGACCTGTTGCGCGAACAGCGCGTGCAGTTGGGCAATCGGGTGGCGGCGTCGACCAAGGAAGGCATCCTGAGCATCATCAAGGAGGTGCGCAAGGGTGGCCAGGTAGGAATTCCGGCAGACCCGGAGCCGGCGGAATCGGCGGGGATCTTCGTGCCGTTTTTTGCCACCAAGGCACTGACCAGCAAGTTTGTGCCGAACATGCTGGCCGGTGGCAAGGCAGTGGGGGTGTTCCTGCATGCCTTGCGGCTGCCGGACGGTTCCGGCTTCAAGGTGATCCTGGAAGCGGCGCCGGAGGCGATGTACAGCGAGGACACCGAAACCTCGGCGGCGGCCATGAGCCAGGTGGTGGAGCGTTATGTGCGGGCCTATCCGAGCCAGTACATGTGGAGCATGAAACGCTTCAAGAAGCGCCCGCCAGGCGAGGCGCGCTGGTACTGAGGGCCTAATCGCGGGACGAGCCCGCTCCCACAAGAGCACCGCCGTACACT